>JBEKPR010000035.1:0-46233 GCA_049520555.1 Candidatus Korobacteraceae bacterium | reverse complement strand
CTTGGGATTGTGCTTCTGCAATACCTTGGTGATGGCCGCCGTCAACGTGGTCTTGCCATGATCGATGTGCCCGATCGTGCCCACGTTCACGTGCGGCTTGCTGCGGTCAAATTTCTCTTTCGCCATTGGAGCTCCGTATCTCTGTTAAATCTTGCTAAATACTGCGGAACTAAATCCGCCAAGTGAATTTGAAACTCAAGTTAACTCGGCCCAAGGGTCGCCAAACGGCGGCCACTTCTCACTTCGTTCCTGCCGGACTTTTCCCCTGCACCTTGGCCACGATCTCTTCGGCGACCGCGCGCGGCGCCTCTTCGTAGCGCGAGAAGTGCATGGAGAAAGTTGCGCGCCCCTGCGTGTTGGAGCGCATATTGGTGGCGTAGCCGAACATTTCGGCCAGCGGCACCATTGCCTTGATTACCTGCGACCCAGCGCGATGCTCGATGCCTTCGATGCGGCCGCGACGGCTGCTCAAGTCGCCGATGATGGTGCCCATGTACTCCTCGGGCACTACCACTTCCACCGACATCACCGGCTCCAGCAGCACTGGGCTGGCCTTGCGCGCAGCTTCCTTGAACGCCATCGAGCCGGCGATCTTAAAGGCCATTTCGTTGGAGTCAACATCGTGATAGCTGCCGTCGTAGAGTGTGGCCTTCACGTCCACCATTTCGTAGCCGGCGAGCACGCCGCCTTCCATGGCTTCCTTGATGCCCTGGTCCACCGGCTTGATAAATTCCTTGGGAATCACGCCGCCCACAACTTCGTTGATAAATTCGTAACCCTTGCCGGGCTCGTTGGGCTCCAACCGGATTCGCACGTGGCCGTACTGCCCGCTGCCGCCGGTCTGACGAATGTATTTGCCCTCCGCCTGCGACTGCTTGCGGATGGTTTCGCGGTAGGCAACCTGCGGCTTGCCGACGTTCGCCTGCACGTTGAACTCGCGCATCATGCGGTCCACAATGATTTCCAGATGAAGCTCACCCATGCCGCTGATGATGGTTTGTCCGCTGTCGGGATCGGTGTTGACCTTAAAGGTCGGGTCTTCCTGGGCCAGCTTGCCCAGCGCGACGCCCATCTTTTCCTGATCGCTCTTGGTCTTGGGCTCGACGGCCACCGAGATCACCGGCGCCGGAAACTCGATGGATTCGAGGACGACCGGATGGTCCTCATTGCAAATCGTATCGCCTGTGGTGATATGCCTTAGGCCGACGCAGGCGCAGATGTCGCCGGCGTAGATTTCGGTGATGTCCTCACGCTTGTTGGCATGCATCTTCAGCAGACGGCCGATGCGCTCGGTGCGCGAGCGACCGCTGATTAGCACGCTGTCGCCCTGCTTCAGATGTCCGGAGTACACGCGGATGAACGTAAGCTGACCGACAAACGAGTCGGTCATGATTTTGAAGGCCAGGGCCGAGAACGGCGCGTTGTCATCGGCGGGGCGCTCAACTTCTTTCCCCGTATTGGGGTCAATCCCTTTGACCGGCGGAACATCGACCGGCGAAGGCAAGTAGTCAATGACGGCGTCGAGCAGCGGCTGAACGCCCTTGTTCTTGAAGGCGGTCCCGCAGATCACCGGGAACACTTTCATCCTGAGCGTGGCGCGGCGCAATGCCGCCTTCAGTTCGGCCTCGCCAATCGTTTCGCCTTCGATGTACTTGTGCATCAACTCGTCCTGATCGTCGTTTTCGACAACCGTTTCGATCAGGATCTGGTGGTAGGCGGCCGCTTTCTTCTTCAGCTCTGCTGGAATTTCCGCGACCTCATACTCGGCGCCCAGGCTTTCGTCATTCCAGATGATCGCCTTCATGGCCATGAGATCGATGACACCTTTGAACTTGTCTTCCTGGCCGATGGGCAACTGGATGGCAACGGGGCGCGCGTTGAGGCGCTTGCGGATGGTATCGACGGCATGCTCGAAGTCAGCGCCCATCTTGTCCATCTTGTTGATGAAGCAAATACGCGGAACACCGTACTTGTCGGCCTGACGCCAAACTGTCTCCGACTGCGGCTCTACTCCGTGCACGGCATCGAACACGGCGCAGGCGCCGTCGAGTACGCGCAGCGAGCGCTCCACCTCGGCGGTGAAATCCACATGCCCGGGCGTATCGATGATGTTGATCCGAATATCTTTCCACAAGCAGGTGGTGGCGGCTGAGGTGATGGTGATGCCGCGCTCCTGCTCCTGCGCCATCCAGTCCATCGTCGCGGTGCCTTCATGGACCTCACCAATGCGGTGCGTGCGTCCCGTATAGAACAGGATGCGCTCCGTGGTAGTGGTCTTACCAGCATCGATGTGGGCCATGATGCCGATATTCCTGCAACGATCTAATGGAACCTGTCTGGGCACAATCTTTTCCGTTTCTTGCTATGCTCCCGCGGGAGCAGTCAACTCAATCTCTGTGACGCACTATCCCGCCGCAAATTTACCAGCGGTAATGAGCGAAGGCCTTGTTGGCTTCGGCCATGCGGTGCACGTCTTCCTTCTTCTTGATCGCGGCTCCACGGCCATTGGCCGCGTCCAGTAACTCATTCGCCAGCTTGTCGATCATGCCCTTTTCACCGCGGCCGCGGCTGTAGGTCAGGATCCAGCGGATGGCCAGCGACGTCCGGCGGTCGGCATTGACTTCAACCGGGACCTGATAGTTGGCGCCGCCGACGCGACGGGTCTTCACTTCCAGCACCGGCTTGGCGTTCTCCACGGCCTTCTTGAACAGCTTGATGGCCTCGTCACCGCCTTTGTCTTCCAGCTTCTTCATGGCGCGGTAGAAGATGTTCTGGGCGGTGCTTTTCTTGCCGTCCCACATCATGGAGTTAACGAACTTGTTGACCAGCGTGGACTGATAGACCGGGTCCGCCAGGGTTTCACGCTTCGCGATATGTCCTTTTCTCGGCATAAATCCTCTAAGCCTTCGGCCTCTTGGCTCCGTACTTGGAGCGACTCTGCTTGCGGTTGGCGACGCCTACGGAATCCAGCGTGCCGCGCACTACGTGATAGCGAACCCCCGGCAGATCCTTCACCCGGCCGCCGCGGATCAGCACAATCGAGTGCTCCTGCAGGTTGTGGCCGACACCGGGAATATAGGTCGTGACTTCAATGCCGTTGGTCAGCCGCACGCGTGCGACCTTGCGCAGAGCGGAATTCGGCTTCTTCGGGGTTTGGGTGTACACGCGAGTGCAGACACCGCGCTTCTGCGGGCAGGACTGCAGAGCAGGACTTGCCGTCTTGTACTTCGGCGCCGTTCGACCCTTGCGCACCAGTTGATTAAATGTAGGCACTCTTTGCCGCTCCTTCGTTCTTCACGCGTTGTTCACGCCAACTGACTAGCCTCACGGCTTAACGCCGCAGCCAAACTCTCCGCAGCAACCCGGCCGCACCTTCGCATTCATACCGTCAGCAGCCTGTTGGGCGCTCATTACGGCACAAGATTCATCCCAGCGATTGGGACTTGGCAGCCTTAACACCTGGCCTTTGCGGGCCGCTCTGCCCATGCTTCCCCTCATACCACCACGGGGGGACACTGGTTTCCGATCAGGTTAGGCGTACGACGGTGGCGCCGTGGTCGTTGCGCAAACCAGCTTGAGAGCTGGCGCGGAGAAAACGAGGGCACTCCGTTTCGTTGCCTCGGCCTGCATACCCACTAGAAAGCTCCAGCGGAAGCGCAGACACGTTTCAGCGAGGACATCCTGCAACGTAATTCTACAGGATGGAGATCGATGCAGCACAGCCAGACACTACAGGCAGGCCAAAGTATGACTCGCAGAACCCGTTTAATATATCAAGTCGCGGACCCTCCGTCAACCAAACCCGGACAAAGTTTTGCAGTATGGGGCTCCCCGACGAAGCCCCAAGCACAACTCGATCCGGTTGCGCGGGTTTGAGAAATCGTCGCACCCGCGGTCGGCACCAGAGGCGGCAAAGACAAGGACCAACGGCAGCATCGCTTGCCGAAACGGTAAGCAGTCTCTACACTGTGAGTTTTACGCAAGAAATTATTTCGCGTTGACGCGTCCGCTAGGATTTGGTCCGGCGGGGAGGATGCATGCAGCAGTTTTCCGTGGTTCGTGTCCTGGCCGCACTCTTAACGGCCATCTGTCTGTCCCTTCTTGCCGGTTGCGGAGGAGGCAAGGCCACAAGCAACCCTATCCCGGCCACCATTGTTCTCTCCCCCACGACCGTTTCGTTGAATGAGGGGGGCGTGACCACGATTTCGGCGATAGCCGAAGACTCGTCCGGTAATACCATCGCAGCCGATATCACCTTCAGCAGCAGCAACCCCAACATCGCTACGATCTCCACTGGCGGATCGATCTGCGGCGGCGTATGGGATTCCAGTTTCATCGTTTGCAACGCCACGATTGGACAGGGAGGGGTCGGTCAGGTCACCATTACGGCCTCTTCTGGCGGAGTGAATGCCACTCTTACGGTCTACGTACACGAACAAGTGGACGAAGTTGTCGTCAATCCACTGAGTGGGTGCATCACCATGGGGCAGGTGGTAACTACGTCAGCCTCTGCCTTTAATACCTCGGCGCCGGGGTGCTCGCCGGCTTCACCGTGCGATATCACTTCCACGGTGGGCCCGATCACCATTGGTTCCAACGATCCTACCGTCGTTGCCTACTCATCCGGAGTAGAGCCGACTTACTCTTCCACGACTAACAGCCCAACGTATACATCGGGCGGGACGATTAACGGTTCATCAGGCCAAACTTGCAATCTATCTAACTTTGCCGCCGGGAACGCATCCGGGATAGACCCGACCTACTCTGTGGCTACGAATAGCCCAACCTACACGTCGGGAGGGACGATCACCGGTAATGCAGGCCAAACTTGTGGTCTATCAGACTTCAACGGCGTCACCGGCGCCACTGCGACCGTAACGCTGACAGGTACGAATACGATTGCCAGCGGAACCCATCTGATCATCACATCGGAGGGGTCCGGTGGCATAACACCGCCCACGACGGCCACGCTCGGCAATGGCACAGCCACTTGCAGCGGTACGGCAAGTGTCATAACCGCGCTGATTAACAATACAGGCCTTGGTTTTTCTGTCGTGGGGGCCGCAGCAACCGTCACGTTGACCGGCGCGAATACGATTGCCGCCGGAACCCATCTGAACGTCACGGCCTCCGGGTACGGCGCAACTACGCCACCCACGACGGCCACGTTAAGCAACGGCACAGCCACTTGCAGCGGCACAGCAAATGTCATAACCGCGCTAACCGCCAATGGCGTCTTTACGGCGCAAAATCCAGGCTCGACGTCGGTCTTTGGCAGCGTCTCGGGAGTGAACAGCGTCGCTGTTCCGTACCTTACCTGCCCGGTTGCATCCATTATGGTGCACGACGCAAACTCCTCTAATACTTCATTTACGCTGACTACTGGCGGCACGCAGCCGCTCACGGCCGACGTGTTCGACACCAAGGGTCAATACATCAAACCGTCCATCACCTGGGGCTCGTCCGCTATCGCAAGCGTCAAGGTCGCTAAAGGAACTCTCGGCGACAATCCGGCGACCCTCACCGCCGTCGCACCGGGAACGGCGTATATCACCGCGACTTGCAGTGATCCGGATTGCAACAAGAATGTCGGCGCGCAATACAGCCTTAACGTAGCGACGGCGACGGTTTCCGGCGGCACTACGACCACGGTCTATGCTGCCAGCACGAATTCCCTGAGCCTGGTCCCGATCAGTACTTCCACCAACACACCGGGCACCCCCATCACCCTGCCCTTCCCGCCTACCTCAATCCTGGTTGACCCGCCCGGCGCTACGGTATATCTGGGGTCTGCCAGCTCGGGGCTGATGGCCGTTAACGTAAGTACAGGCGTAGTCAGCACTTATTCAGTGTTCGGGACAATCGAGGGGATTTCGCCGGATGGAAACTACCTGCTGGTGTCGTACCCCCCGTCGAACACTCTCTACTACTTTGACGCCAGTACCCTAGCCACCGCGTTCACACACTCTGGCGACACGACCAACTCGAGCGCTTTCGCTCCCGACAGCAAGCTGAACGAGTGGCTAAATGGGAACCAGCTTGGAGTTGTAATTCCCGTAGCGTCCGACTTCAGCGCGACGACGCTCGCCTATACCGGCAATGCCCTCGACATCAGTGGACAGGGCGGACTGACCTACATCACCGCAACTAATCCCAACGGGATTGACGTACGCTCCACTTGCGACCAGAGCGAAGTGCAAACCTTCGCCGCGAACAGTCCGACCCTGATCAAGGCGATTCCCAACGGAACCGGCGCGGTGGCGGTCGATTCACCCGCAATTGATGTGGTAACGACGGGGACAGTTCAGGCGGGCTGTCCGGCAGCCGCACCGAATTCAGTCGTCAGTTTTGATCTGGGCGCAGGAGCTTTTAACGTCCGGCAGATTTTCTTGAGCTCCACCAGTACGGGTGCGTGGATCACCAGCGACCTGCCGGAACTACTGCTCTTCAACCTACAGCACTCAACTCCAATCTCGATTCCCCTGGCCGGCGGGGCCACAGCTTACAACGGCGGCGTGACCCTCGATGGCGCCCAGGTTTACGTTGGCGCCAGCGACGGCACCGTGCATCGCATCGATGCCGCCAGCCACACGGACGCACAGCAGATCGCGGTTGGCCTTAAGGACGGCAACGGCAATCCAGTCACGCCGAACCTGGTGTATGTGGTGCCCTAGCAAGCTGCTATAAATCGCTGCCAGGGCCCGCGTGGATCACGCCTTACTCGGGCGGGGAATCACTCTGCCCGCTTCTTGCCTTCTCCCAGTTCGCGGGCCACGCTGTCGAGTACGCCGTTGATAAAGTGCACGGACTCGGGCGTGGAAAAACGCCGCGCAATCTCCAGAGCCTCATTGATCACGACCGCCGGCGGCGTTTCCGGAAATCCTAAGAACTCAGCCACCCCAGCGCGCAGAAGATTGCGATCCACGGCTGCCATGCGATCCATCCGCCAATGCTCCGCATTGCGCTCGATCAACTGGTCAATTTCCTTGCCGCGTTCCGCAGCAATGCCGAACAGGTCGTCGGCAAAGCCACGCACCTTATCGTCGAGGTCCTGACGTTCCCCCCAGAACGATCGCCGCACCTGGTCCGGGTTCTGCTTTCCCATTTCCATTTGAAATAACATCTGCAGCGCCAATTCGCGCGACTTCCTGCGAGTGCCGACCTTGCTCATCGCTTTCCGTCCGCTGCGCCGGCAACGTGCTCGGCGACTTGCTGCCGCAATGACGCCATTTCGACTGCCGCCAGAGCAGCCTCAAATCCCTTGTTGCCCGCCTTCAATCCCGCCCGGTCGATGGCCTGCTCCAGCGTGTCACACGTTAGCACTCCGAAAGCGTGTGGCACTCCGGTTTCCTGCGCCGACTGGCCCACTCCGCGCGCCACTTCGTTGGCAATCACCTCGTAATGCAAGGTACCGCCCCGCAAGAGACAGCCGATGCAGATGACGGCCTGGTAGCGCCCAGTCTGCGCAAACTGCCGGGCTGCGGCGGGAATCTCGAAGGCCCCCGGCACGTGAACGATAGTGATGTCGTTTGGACTCGCTCCGGACTGCCGCAAGGCCAGCAACGCACCATCCAGCAGACGCTCGGTGATGAAGGAATTAAAGCGGCTCACTACGATGGCGAATTGCCTGCCTGCTGCATTCAGCGAAGCTTCCAGCCCGCAATGCATTCCAACTTTTTTCGCGTAGGTCAGAAAGCCGACGCGAAGCCCACCCACCTCCACTTCGAAAAGGCGCGCCCCGTAAGGCGTGTCGGCAATCTCACGACGGATGGTCACACCAAGGTTTTTAGCGATCTGCCATGCGCCGTCGGCATCGGAGACCTCCACCATTGCATCGACGCTGGGCGCATCCGCGGCGGCAAGGAACTCGATGCCTCCGCTTGGGGCCAGCATCTCAATTCCGTGGTTTCCGCCCTCATGCCACTCATTGCCGGGGGCGAAACCCAGGGCGCGGAACAACTCGAGTGCAGGCTGCAACTCCTCCAGCGACTTGCCGACAACGCGAGGGAAAACAATCGATCGGATCATAAGGTTAGGTTTCTATTCTAACTGGGAGGAGATTTGGAGGTTGATTTCCCGAGTAAGCCGCTTCCCTACTCGTAGCGTAGCGCTTCGATGGGATCGAGCCGCGACGCTTTGATGGCGGGAAGCATTCCGCTTACCAGGCCCACCAGGGTCAAAATGATAGTAGCGATGAAGACGATCTTGGGATCGATAATCAGCCGGATATCGGCGGCTTCGGCATTCTTGGCCACCGCACTGTAGAAGGTGAGGCGGCCCACGCCAATGGAAATCGCATAGGCCATGGCGATGCCGGCAATGCCGCCGGCGAAGGTGATCGCCAGGGCTTCGGCCAGGAACTGAAAGAGGATGTCGCGACGCCGACCGCCGAGGGCCTTTTCCACGCCGATCTCGCGCGTGCGCTGGGTGACCGACACCAGCATAATGTTCATCAAGCCGACGCCGCCAATGCCCAGGGTGAGCGTCCCGATAAAGGCCAGCAGGACCTGCAAACCCGCGGTGATAATTTGGAACTGCTTCAATTGCTTCATCATGTTGAAGACGAATATGGCGCGCTTGTCATCGGGCTTGAAGTTGTACTGCTGGGCGAGAACGCCGCGCACCTGGCGCTCCACCAGTTCGTATTCATTGCCCTCGTAATCGAGCCAGATGCCATCCAGGTAGTGCGTATCCTTAAAATCGCTCATGGTGCTGAAAGGGATGTAGATCAGCTTGTTGATGCTGTCGTCCCCCTCTTGCATGTGCGGCGAGAGAACACCGACGACCCGGTAACTGATACCGTCGATGCGTACGTACTGGCCCAGAGCGGGTTGGCCGGAAAACAGCTTGTTCTTGGCCTCGGAGCCAATGATCGCAACCCGCGCGCGCGACAACTCGTCGTCCTCGTCCATCAAGCGGCCTTCGCCAAGATTCAGAGCCTGAATCTTGAACATGCTGGGATAAACGCCGTTGATGGGAAGGGTGTAGGTACGAACATCCTGCTGTACGACGCAGTCCTTCGCCACCATCGGGGTGATGCGATGCACTAGCGGGGCGGCATTCACAATGCGATCAATGTCATCGAAGGTGAACCTGATCTTGGTGCCGGCTTTTTGCCCGCCGGCTTGCTGCGAAGTGCGCCCGGGAAAGACACCGATAATGCGCGTGCCCCAGTTGGCAAAGATGGTCTCGATGGCGCGGCCGAATCCTGCGCCGTAGGCCAGCAGCAGAACCACCGTCGCAATGCCCCAAGCCATTCCGAGCATGGTCAGCGCGGTGCGGCGCCGATCGTGTCGCATGGCACCGTAAGCCTGCGTCATTAGATCTTTGACCATGGCTACTCCTGCCTCAGTGCGTCTACCGGTTGCAACAGCGCGGCCTTGCGGGCGGGATAGAGTCCAGCAAAAATTCCCGCGAGCGCCAGGGTTCCAATGGCGACCGTCGCCGACATGTACGACATCGTCGGAGGATCGAAACCCGGCACTTGCCCCATGCCGCTCATCAGGTGCATGAGAAGCGCAGCCCCACCCATGCCGATGGCGCCGCTCATCAGGGTGAGGAAGGCGCCTTCCAGAAAGAACTGCAAGAGGATGCTGTGGTTGGTTGCGCCCAGCGCCTTGCGCAAGCCGATCTCGCGGGTACGCTCGCTCACCGCCACCAGCATGATGTTGACGATGCCAATCGCGCCCAGAGTCAACGTGACCAGGCCAACTCCGCCCAGAAAAATATCCATCACATCGAAGATCTTGCCCACCGTCTCCGCGTTCTTGACCGTGTCCCAATCTTCGAAGGCATCGTCGTTACGCCAATCGAAGCCATGATTGCGGGCGACGATCTTCCGAACTTCCTGACGAGCGATATCATGCTCGTCGCGCACCCGCGGACGGTAGTTCAAGAACGAGACGGCGTCCTGTTGCTGTTCCCCAGCCAACGGAAAGAACTGGTGCATCATGGTGTAGGTGAGGAAGACGCGGTTGTTGGTCGAGTTGTCATCGCCGTGACCTACCCGCTGCACCACTCCCACCACCTCGAAGCGAATGCCATTCAGCAGGATCGCGCTGCCCACTGCAGTTCTGCCGCCGGGAAACAGGTTCTTCACCATCTCGTCCCCAACCACGCACACGAACCGCTTTTGGGTATCGTCGGCGTCATTAATCCAGCGGCCGCTGTCGAGCGGCAGGTAACGAATGGTGTTGAAGTGCGGAGGAACTCCAACAACCTCGCCGTTAGTGTTGCCGTAGTCGCTGACTTCGCGAATGTCCTGCCTTCTCAGCACGGGCGCAACCGCACGCACGTGTGGGGCTTCGCGCTGAACGTCAAGATAGTCCTTAAATGTGAGGCGATACTCGCGACCGGAGCTCATGTTGCCTGCGACCGCCGGGGCCCGTCCGGGGAACATGAACATGATGTCTTCGCCGAGCGAGTTCAACTCGCGCCGGTTGCCTGAGCGGAATCCCTCTCCCAGTCCCACCAGCAGCAAAAGCGACCCCACTCCCCAGGCGATGCCAAACATGGTCAGGAACGAGCGTAGCTTGTGCGCCCACAAGGTTCGCAACATCTGTCGCAGGATCTCGAAAAATAGCATCGCAGTGAACGGGGACTCCGCCCTAGTTTAGTTATACGCAAGCCCAGGAAGCTTGGTTCCTGAGTCGTCGAGCTGCCAACCTCACATTGGACAACAAAGAACCTTGAAACGATAGCCACCTGTGATCAGTAACAGAATGTTCATTTGAGTCGCACAAAGTTGTGGAAAAAGGTACCCCGGCTCTTCGCAGAGCGGCGGATTCGTTTATAGTTGAAGCTGTAGTGATCGGCCGCGACTGTTCGTTGAGCGCGGACCGGCTGCAAATTTCTTGGTCCAGGAGTCAAGTACGATGCCTAAAGCAACACGAGCCAATGATGGCACCACGCCGAAAAAACGGAGCCGCAAACCTACTCCCGCAGTCGGGAATGGTACTCAGCCTGAAAACGGAAGTGCCGCTCAGGTAGCGCGACCGGTGACGACGACGCCCGAATTCGCTCACGCGTCTCAACCCTCGCCGGTTGTAGAGGAGAAGATCCGCACACGCGCCTATGAGCTGTACCTGCAGCGCGGAGGTGTGGGCGGCTCTCCCGAGCAGGATTGGTTGCGAGCGAAGGAAGAGGTTTGCGGCCAGCAGCGTACCGCTTAGGGTCTTGAGGTAGTCGGCAGTGATTCTCGGGTTTTGGGTAAGCCAAATTTCCGGGAAGAGGTGCGGGAGATGGATTCTTGAACCAAGTTCTCCTGATTGACGACAATCCTGTGCAACTGAGTGTCCGCGAAGCGGTCCTGCGAAGGGCTGGCTTCCAGGTGTCCATCGCTACCACCGCCGAGAGGGCCTTGGCTACGCTTCGCACGATGCGCGATCGCATCGGAGTGATCGTCACCGATCACCTGATGCCGGGCAGTAGTGGGCCGGAATTGGTGCGCCGAATCCGCGCGGAAAACGATTGGATCGCGGTCATTGTGCTCAGTGGCCTGCCGGACGCCCACTCCGAGTACGAAGGGCTGGAGGTTATCTTCCGGGCCAAACCGCTGCCGCCGCCCGAACTGATCGAACTGGTGCACTCAAGCCTGGCCGAGGCGAATCGCCAGCGCGGCGCGGCTTAAGCGTTCCCCGCAAGCCAGTGCTGGCTTGTTCTTGCTGTCTTATGGCAAAAGTCAACGAACGATGTGATCTGAATCACATGGCGCTGTGCGCTCAAAAGCGTTATCCTTAAGCCATTCGGAAAGAAGCACGACGGATGCCCTGACGCTTCCACCGTCAGGCGTTCAACAACTCAGAGGATTTAGTTTGATGTCAGATCAGGGACGCAGGTACGTACGCTTCGGCGCGGTGATCGTCATAATAATCGTGGCTCTCGGCTATCTTGCCTACACCGGCGTGCAAGACAGCAAGAGCTACTATGTCACGATCAAGGAACTGAACGGCATGGGTAATGACGCCTTCAGCAAACGGCTGCGCGTGGCCGGCAACGTTCAGCCCGGGTCGATTAAGCGCCAGGGAACTCATCTGGAATTCCTGCTGGTCGAGCAGGATCGCACCCTGCCAGTGGTTTACAACGGCAGCGAAGCGCCGCCTGACACTTTCAAGGACAATGCGCAGGCCTTGGCGGAAGGAAAATTTGGATACGATGGCGTCTTCCGTGCCACCAACATTCAAGCCAAGTGCGCCTCCAAGTACGCTCCCAAACAGCCAGGGCAGCCGGACGCCGCTCCGGCCGCCAACGGAAATGCGCAGAAAGCCGATCTAGCGGGACAGCCGGGCACGCCGGGCCAGTAATTCCCGGCTGGAAACGAGTGTTACGGAAGCACACAACATGACAGGCAGCAGCGATCTCTCTTCTTCGCCTGCCATAGTCCTCGATAATCTGGTGAAATTTTTTGGCCGGTTTGCCGCCATCCGCGGCATCTCAGCCAGCTTTGCGCCTGGGCGCCTGTACGTGGTGCTGGGTGATAACGGCGCCGGCAAGAGCACCCTGCTACGCATGGTCGCCGGACTGATGGAGCCCAGCCAGGGCAGCTTCACGCTGCTGGGAACGAAAAATCATCGCAAGGTCGCTCATCGCGTGGGATACATGGGACATGCCCCGCTGCTCTATGACGAGTTAAGCGGGATGGAAAACCTGCGCTACTTCGCGGGCTTGTACGGTCTCGACGACGACACGGTTTGCCGCAAGGCGATGCAGATGGTCGGGCTCGACCCGGAACTGTCTCGCCGCATCGGTCAGTATTCGCAAGGCATGAGGCAGCGGCTGTCTCTGGCTCGCGCCGTGCTTCACGATCCGGAGTTGATTTTGCTCGACGAGCCGTTCTCCAACGTGGATGTGCATTCGGCGCGCGAGATGGCCGCGGTGCTGGGAAGGGTCCGCGACAAGGGCAAGACCATCTTCGTGGTGACCCACCAGGCCACACTGATGGAGGGCGTGGCCGACGAGTTCGTGCACATGGCTGCCGGACAGATTGTGTCCCGCGAAGAAGCAGTCCGCAAAGCAGCGCTCTCGAATGCGGAGTGGACGCCGCGATGACCACCATTGGCGTGACGCGCACGACCCTGCTGAAAGATCTGCTCATGGAGTGGCGCTCCAAGGACGCAATCAACTCCATGCTGTTCTTCGCGTTGCTGGTGGTGGTGATCTTCAGCTTCGCCTTCAATCCCACCGCGGAGGAGTCGCGCCGCATCGCGGGCGGCCTGATCTGGGTGGCTTTCCTGTTCGCGGCAGTGGTGGCACTGAACCAGACTTGGGCGCGCGAACTGCGCAATCAAGTGCTCGATGCCTACCGGGTGTCGCCAGCTCCTCCGAATGCGTTGTTTCTGGCCAAAGCGATCGGCAATTTTTTCTTCGTGGTGGTGCTGGAAGCGCTGATGGCTCCGCTGTTTGTAGTTTTCTACGACTTGCGCTCGGTTGGGCCGGTCTGGCAGTTAATCGTGGTGGCGCTGCTCGGAACTTGGGCGCTGGTGGTCAATGGCACCTTCTTCGCGGCGCTTTCGATTCGCACGCGCAGTCGCGAGATCATGCTCCCCCTCATTCTGTTCCCAATCTCGATACCGGCGTTGCTAGCCATGGTGGATGCCACCACCTCCATCCTAACGGGAGAAGCTTCACCGGATTTCTGGATCAAGATGCTGGCGGTTTACGATGTGGTATTCACGGCGGTCTGCCTTCTTCTGTTTGAAAGTGTGTTAAACGCGGAATGAAACACCAGGGGTTAGTGGTTAGTGGGTAGTGGCTAGACAGTTTGCCGAAAAACTCTGGAACCAATGTGAAAGTATGTTGAGTACGAAATGAAACAGCTATTTATCGCATTTGTCGTTCTCACCCTCGGGCTGCTGGCCTTCAGCACCTACCAGGCATTATTCGTGGCTCCCACTGAGCAGACCATGGGCGACGTCCAGCGCATCTTCTACTATCACGTCCCCTCGGCATGGACGGCTGGAGTGTGCTTCTTCGTCAACTTTCTGGCGTCGGTGGTGTACCTGTGGAAACGCAATCTCGCCAGCGACGCTCTGGCCGCGGCTTCCGCCGAGGTTGGAGTGACGTTCTGCACTATTGTCCTGATCACGGGTCCGATCTGGGCGCGCCCGGTGTGGGGCATCTGGTGGACATGGGATGCGCGCCTCACGACCACGCTGGTGCTGTGGCTTATTTACGTGAGCTATCTGGTGCTGCGGCGTTTTTCGGCGGGAGGACAGACGCAAGTGCTGGCGGCGGCCCTGGCCATCTTCGGATTCGTGGACGTGCCGATTGTCTACATGTCGATACGCTGGTTTCGCACCCAGCATCCTTCCCCGGTGATGGGAGGCGGCGAAAACTCGGGCCTCGATCCGGCCATGCTGCACGCCTTCTTCTGGAACCTGGCGGCGTTCACCTGCGTCGGGATTGTGCTGATGGTGGTCCGTTACCGCTTGCAGATGCTGGAAGAAAAGGTTGAAGCCACGCACGCCGCGGCAGCCCTACAAGGAGACTCGCGATGACCGGCCCAGTCGCATTGAAAGCCGCATACATCGTCACGTGGGTGATATTGCTGGGATACCTCGGATCACTGCTCCGCCGCTTCCGCCGGGTCCGCGAAGAAATGAAGGACCTGAAGCGCGGGGGGTAAGACGAATCAGCACAGAGACACAGAGGCACACAGCAACCTTCAAAAAACGTTGCAGGCTTACTGAGAAACTAATCCCCTGGTCGAAACTGAAATTGTTCAGACTTTGGTTCTGATTTTCTCCGTGTCCTCTGTGTCTCTGTGGTGAACACGATTTTCATGGTGCGCGCTTGAATAGCGAAAAACACGGCCTTCTGGTGTTCCTCGGAGTTGCCAACCTCATCCTTTGCACCTTGTCGGTGATTTTGAGCCTGCCCTTTTTCTGGCGGCAGTATCAGGTATTGCAAACCTGGCCCGAGACCCAAGCACAAGTCCTCCGCAGCGACGTGGCAACGCAGCCGGCGCCCCCGCACGAGCAGCTTTACGCCGCCAAGTTGCAGGTGCTCTACACCGTTGACGATAGACCGATCACGGCAGAGCTGATCAGCTTCCAGAGCCAGAACTATGAGCAAACTGCCAAGCGGGCTTCTCAGTTCCCGGTTGGCAGCCGTCATCTTATCCGTTACGATCCGCGGATGCCCACGCAAGCGCGAATCGGCGCCGGATGGAACCTGCGCTTTTTCCTTGTGCCTCTGGTGATGCTGGGAATGGGCGCAATCTTCGGCGCAATTGCAGCCGTTTTGCTGATATCGGCAAAGTTCCTTCGATCGCGTAAAATGCGCGGTGGCAGCTCCGCTTCCGCGTAGGCGGTCACTGTGACGAACCAGCGTTAGACTCTGGAACTGCGTGACGCGAGCCAAGCCGGCATCAGGTGAGAGGAGTAGAGATATGTTTCGTTCAAGGCGCGAGTTTCTGGCAGGAGCCGCAGGGGCGGCCGCAGCAGTTGGAGTGGGGCCACTGGCACTTCCCACGATGGCCGAAGGAAAAGAGCAGACGTCTCCGCAAGCGATTTTGTCACTCTTCAAATCGCTACCGGGGGATGTGGCCATCAAGATTCAAGCGCCTGCGGCCAACGGCAAGCCAGAGTTTCTGGTGGAATCCAACTCCTCGAAACAGATGTTTGTGGGGAGCGCCATCAAGACGTTTGTCCTTTGCGAAGCATTGCGCCAAGCCGACTCACCTCAGGTGGTTAAAACCCTCACGGCACAACAACTGGCGCTCGATGCCAGCGTCTGGTCGTTGGATAGCGCGACGTTCAATCCCCCAAATCTGATCGGCAAGGTCTCCGAGCGTACCGCGCTGGAAGCGATGATTATGCACAGCGACAACACTGGAACGGATATGTGCCTAAAGCACGTTGGCCCAGACAAAGTGCGCGAGTTCATCGCTTCGGCTGGATTGAACAGCGTCATGGTCCCCGAAAGCACTCGCGTGTTCTTTGGCTATCTCCTGGGCGCAAAGAATTACAAGGCATTCACGTGGGAAGAAATAGGAGCGGCGGCCAACCAGTCGATTGTCAATTCGCCCATGAACAAAGTCGAGTCCCTGGCGGCTTCGGCAGACGATTTCGTGTCCTACTATTCGCGGGCCTTGCAGGGCCAATTCTTCCACAACAAAGAGACGCTGAATGAGTTCAGACGGATCCTGTCGATGGGCGACGCTATCTGGCTGGTGCCTCTACCGCTGGGTGTGAGTGCGTTCGTCAAAGGCGGGAGCGTTGACGTGCCTGGCTATCATGCTTTGTGCGTGCCCGGAGGAATGCTCTTCGACGACCGCTGGGTCTATTTTTGCCTGACCATCAATTGGAATGCGGCGGCGGAGACCGATCCGAACACGGTCAGCGCCTTTGCCGCAGCCTGCAGCCGCGCGCTTGCGCTGGTGAAGGACGCGCTTTCCGCCTAGATGCAGCGCCAACTGGATCGTCGGTCACGCGAAAACCGAACCCACTACGAATCGTTACCGCAGGTTGACGGGAGCCTTGCCTGCATTTGATAGAATGTCCGCCAATGCACGCCGCACAACAGCCTTTGCAACTCCGCCTCATCGGCTTCACTTGAACCCCTTCCCTCTAATCGCGGGCCGATTCCTCATCCGAAATTAACTATCGAGAGCAGGAGATTCGTTATGAAGCTACGCCTTTTGTCGTCGCTGCTGTTGGCCTGTATTGCAGTGTCGCTTGCATGTGCGCAATCCTCGCCAGAGAAGCCGAAATTCAGCCAACCCGTAAGCAAGTTTCGCTTTACGTATTCCTTCACCGTCAAAGACATTCCGCCGGGAACAAAAGTAGTGCGCGTGTGGGCTCCGGTGGCGCACACCGATGAGCACCAAACTGTGCGCCTGGTGAATGTCAAAGCCCCGGTGCGAACGGAGATGACGCAGGAAGCGGAGTACGGCAACCGCATGATGTACGCGGAGGTGCGCAATCCGGTGCAGAGTACGGCCGAGTTCACACTGGAGTACGAAGTGACCCGCCGCGAGTACTCGCTCGGCGACTTTGCGCAACTCGAGCGCAAGGACAGCAAGCCCGGTGTCGTGCCAGCGTCGATGACCCGATTTGTCGAGCCTGACAAGCTTATCCCCATCGATGGCAAGATCAAGACCCTGGCCCAAGAGGTGGCTGGCAACCAGGTTGGGACCGTCGCCAAAGCCAGAGCGGCCTACGACTACCTGTTCACGACCATGCGCTACGACAAGACCGGAACCGGTTGGGGCCGCGGAGATGCCCTGTGGGCCTGCGATGCCAAGCACGGCAATTGCACCGATTTCCATTCGCCGTTCATCGGGATGCTGCGCGCCGAAGGCATTCCTGCAAAGTTCGACATCGGGTTTCCTCTGCCTGAGAACAAGGACAAAGGAGACATTGCCGGCTATCACTGCTGGGCGGAGTTCTACGCCTCCAAGATCGGCTGGATTCCGGTTGATATCTCCGAGGCATGGAAAGCCAAAGAGAAAAAGGACTATTTCTTCGGCAGCCTGGACACTAACCGGATCCAGTTCTCCAGCGGCCGCGACATAACCCTTTCGCCCAAACAGGACGGCCCGCCGTTGAATTATTTCGTCTATCCTTACGTCGAGGTTGACGGCAAGCCGTATGAGGCTGTGGGCAAGCAATTCAGCTTTGAAGAACTAAAGGCGGGCGAGCGAAAGGCGTCCGGGTCACAAACCGCGGCGGCTTCGTCGGGGAAGTAACTTTGTAGCAACGACGGAGTTGGATGGTTGTCTGGAGGTGGTCCTTGGAGTTGTTCATATTCGCCCGTTTTCACGCCAGCGCGGGCAATGAGAGTGCTGTCGCGGGGGCGCTGAATGCTGTTGTGCGTCCTACCCGCGAGGAACCCGGCTGCCTGAGCATTCACGCGTTCCGCTCGATCCGAGATCCGGGACTGTTCTACATTCACTCGCGCTGGACAAGCGAGGAGGCGTTCGACCTTCACGCCAAGTTGCCGCACACGGTGCGATTCATCGAACGCGTGGCGCCTTTGATCGATCATCCCCTGGAGGTGACGCGGGCGGAGCTGATTAGCTGAGGATCTCGCTTCACTTCCGAGGTGCGGAAGAGTCGTCGCACGAAGGAACCCCGCAGATTAAGAGCGCCTTTTCCCCTTGCCCGGTGTTTCTGTATTGGTAAGCCCGCCAGGGCATACGATAAAGAATCCTAACTTTTCGGAACTTTCCGTTTTGGCCAGGGGAAATACTGACGGAAACGAGATTGGGTTTACCACTCGAGGTGGAGTTGCTGACCGAGCGAACCGACGAACAGCTGCTTGCGCAAGCGCTGGCCGGAAACGAAGATGCCTTCACTGCCCTCTACCGCCGGCGGCAGGGTCCCATCTTTCGCTTCGCCTTGCACATGAGCGGCTCGTGGCTGATCGCCGAAGAGGTAACCCAGGATGTTTTTATGTTCCTGATCCAGCGGGGCCACGATTTCGATCCGTCCCGCGCCGCGCTGGGAGCTTACCTGTTCGGGGTGGCCCGCAACTACGTGCGGCGGGCGCTGGAGCGTAATTATTCGGAGACCGGGTTGAGCAGCCCGCTGGATGACGAGGCGCAGTCTTTGACCGTCAATAGCGATCCCGGTGACGGAATCGCCCGGCAACAGACTTCGACGGCGGTGTGGAAGGCTGTGCTTTCTCTGCCGGAACATTATCGCGAGGCGGTGGTGCTCTGCGATCTCCAGGAGTTGACTTATGCAGATGCGGCGGATGCCCTCGGGTGCGCGCTTGGCACCATCCGTTCGCGGCTGCACCGGGCGCACGACATGCTCAGCCGGAAGCTGCAACACTCGGCAGCGGGTGCGCCCGGGATATCGAGCGTTACGGCGAGGTGCATATCATGACATGCCCTGAATTCGAACATCGTGCTACCGCTCTGACTTTGTGGGAACGATCGCAGGCGCGGGACCAGCAGATCCTGGACCATGCGGGCGGGTGCCAGAAGTGCGCAGCCTGGTTGCAACAGCAGCGAATGCTCGCGGCTACAATGCGAACCTTGCAAGCGCGAACCGCCGCCTGCGCGGCTAGCCCCGATGTGGAACGGGCCCTGCTCCGGGCATTCCGGCAAGGCAACTCCCAGCCCGTGCAGCCAGAAATGGCGCACCATTTCACTCCAATCGCCATGCGACTGAGCCGGTTCTTTGAAGTCGGGGCGTATGTGGCCATCGGGGCAGCCATCGTGGTAGCACTTTTCCTGGGGGTGCGGCTTTTGGAGCAGCGCTCTATAAATGTGCCGGTAAAGAGCCAAGTGGCACAGCCAAGCGTCAGTGCGCCAACCGTCGTTGCCGACAGGTTCGAGTCCCAGCCGCATCCGCAGCTACCCGCGGGGTCGCGAAGCAACGTTCGTCGGTCTCCAATCCGGCGCGTTCCATCTGCGAGCAAGCCGAGTCCAGATATGACTGAGCCATCACAAACCAGCGCGGACGCTGACTACATTGCCCTGATGCTCTGCGACCCACTCAGTTGCTCCGGCGATGCCCAGGTGGTGCGCATGGAGTTGCCTGCACAAAACAATGCGCAGCCGCAGATGGCTGACGTGATAGTGGGGCTCGACGGTGTGGTACGGGCCGTGCGGATCGTGAATTGAAGTTACAACCGTAGCAATGAATTTAAGGATGAGGATGAAGCTATGAATCTCAAGAAAGCCGTACAAGCTCACGCCCTTTCCATGGGCCTGTTGATTGGGTGGCTGCTCACCGGACTCTCCGTGCTGGCGGCAGCCCAAGAAGAGCCCTTGCCTCCACCTCCGCCGCCGGTTGGGGGAATGGTAACCATGCAAGTAGGGCCCGGTTTCGCAGGTGGATTTGTGCACGAGGAAATGGCCGACGGTAGGGTAGTCAAGGGCGCACCGATGACCGCGAATGTAACCATGACCCGCGATACCACGTTAGGGGACGGCAACACCATCCACACGGAAAATCAGACCACGATTTATCGCGATTCGCAAGGCCGCGTCCGCCGCGAAATCGGATTCGAGCTAAACACTCCCACCACCGGCGCCGCTAAAGGCACCATGATCGCGATCACCGATCCGGTTTCCGGCAAACGCTATATGCTCAATCCACAGAATAAGACGGCACATCAGATGCCGTTCCCTCCACCCATGCGGGCAAGGGTCTCCGAGGGCGAAGCGTCGGGCGGCGAGGCACCGTCTTGGGTCCCCTCGAAGGCCAACGAAGAGAACGTCAGTACCGAGCAGTTGGGCACCAAGACTATCCTGGGGCTGTCCGCGGTGGGCACGCGCGTGACCCGCACCATTGCTGCCGGCCAGATCGGCAACGCGAAGCCCATCGAGGTGGTCACCGAACGTTGGTTCTCTACCGACTTGCAGATTCCGCTGATGACCACCCACAAAGATCCGATGATGGGTACTATGACGAGCAAGGTCACCAATGTCAGCCGCGGCGAGCCCGACGCCTCCCTGTTCCAGATTCCCTCCGATTACAAGCTGGAAACTGGGAAGGGGGGAAATTTCTTCTATTTGCATACGAACCCCTAGGCAAAACCTCAATCCTCGGCGGAGGTCGGGAACGGGCCTCCGCCTTTTCCTTCCCGGCTAGGCGTATCTGTTTGGCGCTGACCGCAACTTATTCTCTACAAACCGTTGACATTGTCCCGCTGTGAATTGCGATAGAATGCATCCCAATTACCACGAGCTCCGGAGGCAGTATGTTCCGGTCGAAATCAGCGCTCCTCGTTCTATTGTTTTCGTTGTTGGTCGCCTCGATTGCATTCGCCCAACGCGGGTCGGAGTCGCCACTCAACCAGGTTGAGATCCAAGTTCACGTCACTTACCCCAATGGACGGCCTGCACCCCAACTGTTGCGAGTCGACTTGATGGACTCCTCCGGTGTACCGGCGATGGAAACTTTTACCAACGATTTAGGAGAGGCGCATTTTCACATCACGGGGTCCGGCGATTTTCAAGTGAAGGTCTCCGGAATGGGCATTGAGGAGGCCGTTTCCGACGAAGTGCAGATCACCCAGCAGGACCATTTTAGGCCGGTATATGTGCAGGTGCATGCCACCTCCGATCCTGACCCGAACTCCAAGCCGGGCAATGTGGCCATCACCTCGGCATCGCAACTGAAGATCCCTTCGGCCGCTCGCAAGTCGTTTGAGAAAGGTTTAGAGGCCTTTCAAGAAAAGGACTACAAGAAGGCGGCTGATCTGTTCCAGAAGGCAACTGTCACCTATCCGGAATACGACGCCGCCTATGACAATTTGGGGGTCGCCCTCATGAATCTCGGACAAACGGGCGAAGCGCGCGCTGCCTTTGCCCGCGCAGTGCAATTGAACGATAAGAACCCCGATGCTGACCGCAATTACTCGCGGCTCTTACTCAGCGATGAGCAGTACGTTGCCGCGAAAGAGTTATTGCAGAAGGCACTCACGGTCGAGCCGCAAGCCCCCGCGTCGCTGATCCTGCTCGCGATTGCGCAGTTAAGGACCGGCGATTACGACGGAGCGCTGCACAGTGCTCTCACGGTCCACCAGGTTTCGCATGAGGGCTATGCCGTGGCTCACTATCTTGCCGGTCGCGCCTTCGAAAATAAGCATCAGCTGAAGAATGCCACTACGGAATACCAAATGTATCTCCGGGAGAGTCCTAACGGTCCGGAAGCCAGCCAAGTGCGCGCCGGCCTGGCCCGCGTCAGCACAAATGCCCAAGGCGAGCCTCAGTAACCATGGCGCATCGCTAGAACTGTGTGATACCGGGTTCAAACCGCATCGCTGCCCTTATGGAATAGGAACCGTTCTCTATCCAGTCCAGGAATTTCGATATAGTATGCAGATTTGCCGGTACCGGTTTCGTGCCAGTGCATCGGTCCTGCACAAGAACATTTACCCATTCTCGCCTGCCAGCTTGGAGGTCGTGCCATGGCAGCAACCACCGCGTCTGTTGCGTACCCAAACAATGCGCCGCCAAGACGGCTGCCCCTGGCAGCGAAGCTACAGTACGCTTACCTGTTGCGCGTGCCCATCCTGGTGGGCATCACGTTGTTTGTGCTGCCGATTGTGTCTTTGTTCGCCCTTCGCCAGTTGCTCGGCAATCTGTTTCTTCTCGGCCCCTGGAACATTCTTTGGACCATGGTTGCCACTACGACCCTGGCTTTTAGCATCCTGGTGGTATTCCGGGTGGTGTTGCTGAATGGCAAAGAGCGCTTCGGGATTCAGCAAGCTCTGACCCGGGATGTCGTCACCCATCGCGCCCTGCTCTTCACTGAGGCGCTTACCTTGCCGATGCTGATGGCCACCGTGTTCAGCAACGGGCAGGCCCAGAACGCACTCAGCCTGCGGCTTGGCGCCGCTTTGGCCGGCATTGTGGCCGTGCATGTTGTAGGGTACGGCGCTTTGTGGCTCACCGTGTTGTTGTCGCCTCGTTATCACATACCCGCGGAGAATCGCTATCCCGTGCACTTTGCCTTCCTGCGGAGATGGCTCGCCTGGGCTTATCGTCACGACGTTGTTTCCTCGGAGACCCGCCAGCAACTCGGCGATTGGGCCAAAGATTTGCCCGGCGGATTGCGGGCTGGCTATTTCGATCCCCGCACCGGGTTGCTCTATCCCGGACAGTGGCTCAGTTTCATCATGTTGCTCTGTACGATCGCGCTGTACCTGATACTGGGATGGTTCAAGCATGCGCGCCTCGGCCAACAATTCGGTGTCCCAGCCATCGCTTACGTAATCCTGTTGTTGATTCTGTTGAACTGGAGCCTGGCTATTGCGGCCTTCTTTTTGGATCGCTATCGAGTGCCGCTGTTGTTGTTGCTAATCGTGTTTGTTGCCGGCAGTAACTTGTACTCTAAGTCGGACCACTTTTACGAGTTACGACCCGCTTCGACGATCGCGGAGGTAAGCCCGGCGCAAGTCCTGACTGCCCAAACCCGGCTGGCGCCGGACGCCGATCATCCGCACGGACGTGTGACGGTCATCGCGACGGCAGGCGGGGGCATCCAGGCCGCGGCCTGGACCGTACAAGTGCTCACGGGACTTCAAACCGAACTGCGCAGCGGTCCGCCGGACAAGCCGGTCAACTTCGCCGATTCCATCGCTTTGATCAGCTCGGTTTCCGGCGGAGCCGTGGGCAGCATGTATTTCGTCAACCGCTACCACGCCGACTCGCCGCCTTACGGGTTTACCGCGACAGGCAGCGAACTTCCCAGTATCGTGGAGGCAGCTGAGAAACCCAGCCTTGACGATATCGCCTGGGCTATGGTCTATCCCGACCTGTCGCGCATCTTCTTGCCCTACCTCAAAACCGAAAAAGACAAGCTCATTGATCGCGGATGGGCGCTGGAGGAAGGATGGCGCAGCCGCGGACCGATCACCGCCAACTTGAGCGAATGGCGCCAGGGAGTTCAGGAAGGATGGCGACCGGCCGTCATCTTCAATGCTACATTGGTGGAAAGTGGAGAGCCGTTACTGCTGGCCACCACCAGCATCCTTCAGCAAAACCAGATTGAAGGCCCGCAGCGAAAAACCTTTGCCCAGTTGTTTCCCAACAACGACATTCCGGTGGTCACCGCCGTGCGGCTGGCAGCGACGTTTCCTTTTGTAACGCCCGCGGCCAGGGCCATCGCGGACGGCCCTCAGTACCACGTTGTAGATGGGGGATACTACGACAACTACGGTGTTAACAGCCTTTTGGAATGGCTGAACGAGGCCTTGTCCTCCACTCCTCCAGAAAAAAGACCGGACATCCTGATTATTCAGATTCGATCGTTTCCAGCCAGTGCCATCAACCCAAGTGCCGGCAACAAAGGCTGGTTTTACCAAGCCGAAGCACCGGTGTCGGCCTTGTTGAATGTCCGGAACACCGGGCAGTTGGTTCGCGACCGCGAAGCAGTTTCAAGTTTTGCGGCTCAATGGTCAGACAAGAGCGTACCCATCCGTCTGGCTACCTTTGAATTTCAAGGTAACGATCCTCCCTTGTCCTGGCAAATGAACCCCGCCCAGATCAAGGCCATTCAAGACCAATGGCACAACCGGATCTCTGGACCAAACAATCAGGATTGGCTGGAAGTTAACTGTTTCTTCCGCCCCCACAGCCCGGAATGCGTTGAACATCCACCACCGGGAAAGAAAGGTCCATGGTAGAAACCATGGGCGCGTCGGGACCGCGCGCATCGTTCCGAATGCAAAGCGCCCGCGTCTTGGGTTAAGAGACGGGGCGCTTGTTCGTCGTGCGACAGATTTTTCTCTACCTTATTGCAACGTTGTATCTGGGCGACGTGATGCCATTGGCAATCACTTCCAGGTAGGTCCGTCCTACTTCCATGTTGGACGGTATATCAACATGGGTGTAAGCAGGGCCGACATATCCGACCGACATGGTGTTGTGGTCGTGCGTGCGACAGTAGAAAACGTGCCCCGTGCTGACATTGGTTAGGCGCACAATCGGGTAGTTCGTGGCGGCCTGCGCATCATCGCCGTAGGCAACCGCCTGCGAATAGCCGTTGAACTTTCTCCCGCCGAGCATGATGGTGCTCCCGCGGTTGATGAAGGGCCCGCTTAGAGTGAGAACCACCGAGGGAGCCCAGTTAGGATTGGGGATCCCGGCGGGGGTGTAGATTTCGACATCCCGGCTGCCATCCGTGTAGAGGACTTGGCCGGTCGGAAGGACCAGCATACGTCCGTACCAGGACGAATTGTTTTGGGAGTTGGGCGTAGCCGGAACCGAATTCAGGTTTGTGCCGTCCCATTCGAAGAAGACCGTGCCATTTTGAAATATTCCCGGGCTCGCACTCACCAGCACGTTGCCGTCTGGTAGCAACGCCGCGGGACCGTCAGCGATATCCAATCCGTCAGGAAAGTCGGGACCAGGCGTCCAGGTTCCCGTGCTGGAGCTGTAAATGGAGGTGTGACCTGCGCCGGCGCCATTCGCGCCGGTCGCAAAGACGGTGCCGTCGGGCCGCAACATTGCAGGACCAACCTCATAGGAGCCGTGGGAATCCCAGAGTTGCACGATCGTGCTGCCCGCGCTCGTCCAGGAGCCCGTACTGGGATTATAGATTTCGGAGTTCGTGCCATTGCCCTCCCCAAGGTTTACGTAGGCATCCACCGTCAACACCTTGCCGCCGGGGAGCAAGTTCCATCCTTCCTCGTCGTTCTCGTCGAACTTGCCGGTACCGGTAGCAGTCCATGTCAAAGTGGATGCATTGAGCAGGGCCTGCTGAGTGCTGCAGCAATTGGCTACCATGAATGTCCCGTTGCTCAGGACCACGCTCTGGGCATCGCCAATGCTGCTCCAGCCGCTGGGCGGGGTCATCGACGTCCACACATTGGTTATCGGGTTGTAGATTGCGCCCTTGTTGGTCCAAACATATTGCGCAAAATTCTGCTCTCCGCCCTCAACGATGACTCGGCCGTCGGGCAGCACCGCGGAAGCAAAAAACAACGGACCATAGTCCGACGCCAGGGACGCAAGCTGGGTCCACGTTCCGTTTACATAGCTGCCGTTAATGTCTGGAGTTAACCTCCACCAGTCCGAAAAGCCGTCATTCGGGTCCTCGTGATGGACCATAACGGTACCATCGGTGAGCAGCAGAGCATGGCCAGCGGTAAAACTGGGTTGGTGCGCTAAGGGCTGCCACGATTGTGCGCTGGCCATGCCTGCGGCAGCCAAAAGCACTCCTGTAGCGAATCCGAGCATTCGCAAAAGCTTCATTTTTCTCCTCGAGTGTTTTTCAAATGGAATGGGCGGGTTCCGATGCGGACCTCTGACATCTCGAATGTGCAGGTGGTCAACTACATCTCGACTCAAGTAAGGGCGTTGGAAATTTATCCTGAACCGCCGGAGATGTCAATCCGCCAGAGCGATGGCGGCAACCGGCAGCGAACAACGACCAAGACCGCATGGACCCTGCTCTCGGGACCTTTCTGGGAAGTTGATGACCTGAAGAAAGCAGGAATTCTCCACAAGGCTGCAAGAAGTTGCGCATCCTATGTTCCGCAATTGAAACGACTCCCGCGCAGCACGACTCCATCAGCACTCCCATCTAGGGAAAGCCTAGTCCGGCAAGGGTTTCAGAGGCCGCTGCAGGAGCATCCGCCAGGGTAAGTGTGCCCTCTGCGGGTAACCTCAAGACGGCCATCTCTGGCAAACGGAATGCACTATAAAAGGGCTTCTCAGTTTCCCCCGTCAACCAAGAGGCGCACCTTGTCTGGCGTTTGGCGGCGCTCCTCACGGAGCGAAGGCACTCGCCGCCAAGGTACGAGGTGGATCCGCCTTCGCAGAGCGAGGCGGGAGAAACTCGCATGCGCATTAGTCCGATCAAGCGACATCGCCGTTCCCACCGGCTGCTCCGTAAGGCCCTTACGACCGTCCTACTGATTGCCCTCGCCGGATTGTCCCTGGCTACACTCCTGCTCGGCCTCCGCAACTCCTCGAGTCAATCAATGACTGCCGAAATGGCGAGGCACGGTCTGCGGGCAGCGACGAATGAATTTGAGCTGCCGCTGGACACTCGAATGGGGCGCCCGGTGTTTCCCTACTCGGTAGTGCCTGGCGGATTGCGTAGTCTACGGGATGCCGCGGACTCAATCGACTCCGACCCGGTGGTGGCGCTGCACTATCGCGATCTCCACATCGAGAATCTAGTGTTGCGGCGAACTGCGGCGCCCGTGGATGTGTTCGTTTCCTACCGCGTGCAGAATGCCATCTACTGGACGAGCCGCAGGGTCCACCTGGCTAAGGGAGAGCTGGTACTGGTGGACGGCACGAACGTGATCCGCGCCCGTTGCGGTAACCGCATTGCGTTCGAGCTACCTCCCGGGGCGCCAAAGGCGCCTCCCCTTGAGCCGCCGCTGGAGGTCTTCGAATACGGACTGCCACCGCCGTTCAGCCCCGGCGAGCCACCCGGCGAAGGGCCGCCAGAACCGGTGCCTGAGTCCTGGCCACCGGTACTTATTGCGCCTGTGCCGTGTTGTGCAGGGTACGTTGGCCCGCCCAACCAGCCAATCGCCCCTACTCCCGAGCCATCCACGCTCCTGCTTGTGGGAGCGGGAATTTCGGTGTTGGCGATGCGCATGAAGCTCAGGAAGAGGCAAGGATGCTGGATTCGGTGATTTTTCTTGGCATCCCCGATTTTGAACTCGTGCCACCCTCGTGGCAGTCTGGCAACGACTTGAAGACAGGAATAACCCAGCGCGGGGGCGAAAGTACTAATATATCTAATGGAGCGGTCGGCACGTCATTGCCGAGGTGACGGTCGGAAGCAGACGGATGCGGCAAAGAGCACCGCCCGCGGACGAGATGAGAGATCATCGGGCAGTTCCGCAGAGAAGGTTCCGGCTCCTGTCTGGTTGTCGCGGAGGAGGATACGGTTCTTGCTCTTGCCGTAGTACCTTGTATCACGGGATGGGTTGTTCAGGGCCACAGAAGGTCCTAGTTTTGATTATTGGGTTTCAGCGAAAGAGGGGATAGGCAGGCCTTATGAGCGACTGGTCGGATTACGCGATGGCTAGGTTACAGCAGAAACGCGAAGATCAACGAAAGAAAGACGAAAAGTTGCTTGAGCAACAGCGCATCAAAAGGGCTCATGGCCTGGCTTTATGGCGCGAAGTCAGGCAAATGACGATCGAAAACTGCAGGGCTTTTAACACTAAAGTAAACAAGAAAATGCTGGCATTTAACCCGACGGAAGACATTGAATTGAGCATTCACTCTAACGTTGACGGCGAGATTCGGCGGCTGCATGCCTCATTCGATGATGCCATCAGCAGGATGTCGTGGGAATGCGCCACCAAGAGCGGACAGTGGGATGTCGCCGCGACCGATGAAGGCGGCGTTCGCTTCGAGTGGGGAACGACAGCGACCACTCCGGCATCCATCGCTGAGCAAATGTTGGATGCGCTGCTTTTTGGGTGAACGTGGGACCTGACGAAATACTTCGGAAGGGGCGCGCCCTCACTGCGATAGGCCGCCTCTCGTAGTGAACCCTCCACCGCGCCGCCAAGCTCCCCACGCGCTTAGATGGGAACGCCGGAATCCTGATGGGTCGCTGTCCGCGCACACAACCGGCTTACCCTGGACGATCTCAGGATCGCTGAACGCTAAGTCAACGGAATAGCCTCACTGCCGGAAGCAAGCTCTGTAACTCGCTGAAGGATTTGGCGTCCCCGACGGGATTTGAACCCGTGTTACCGCCGTGAAAGGGCGATGTCCTAGGCCGGGCTAGACGACGGGGACGGTTGCTTGGAGGGAACTTTGCACCTGAACAGGTTGATACTAGCAGCCGCTTAGAAGCAGTGTCAAAACGAGTCCCGCAGCATTTCGCTGCCAATTGCCATTGCGGGTAGACTTCGAGAGGGGCGAACACGCACTCTGTGGTGAAATGGGCGAACTGCTTGCGACACAGTTGCGAAGATCCATTCGAGGGCTGGCCATCGCGGCGGCAGCCCTGTACGGCCTATGGGAACATCGCAAACTAGGGCGCGATGCTTCGCGCGCCGAATGCGCCGAGTGGCTGCACCAAAGTTGCGCGCGCGGGCTGTCGGCTATCCACGTCCATCTATCGAGCGCCGGAGCCTTGCCGTCCCACGGACTGATCGTCAGCAACCATCTCAGTTACCTCGACATCCTCGTCATGAGCGCCGCGGTGCCCTGCGTCTTCGTATCCAAAGCGGAGGTCGAGCGCTGGCCCATTTTCGGCCGCTATGCCCGCTGGGCGGGGAGCGTGTTCGTGCGACGCCATGACCAGGAAGATGCTGCGCGCGCCAACGCCAGTGTCGCTGAGGCCCTGAAGATTGGAGTTCCGGTTGTGCTTTTTCCCGAGGGCACCACGACGGATGGACAAAGCGTCCTGCGCTTTCACTCCACCATGTTGCAGCCCGCGATTGATGCAGGAGCGCAGGTAACGCCCTGTTCCATCCGCTACGAACTGGATGATGGCGCCGTCGAACGGGAAGTCTGCTGGTGGGGCGACATGGCGCTGCGTCCCCACGCTCTCAATCTGCTGGCTAAGAAGACTATTCGTGCAACCATCGCGTTCGGCGAGCCCATGCCTGCAACCGGCGATCGCAAGCAGCTCAGCCAGACTCTGCATTGCGAGGTACTTCGCTTGCACCAACAGCTTCGCTCCAGCGGGAAAACCGGCTTGGTCGATTCCGCAGCGGTTCCGCCGCATTCAGCTTGATTTAGGGAATGCTGAGGGCTCACACCTTGGCACTGTTCGCGGCCTCGTCGCTCGTAACCGGCAGCCCAGACTCTTCTTCCTCGCCATCATGCCAATCCGGCGCTTGCAGTTCGAAGGGGGTCTTGTCCAGTTGCTCGATTTCCGGCAATGCCGCCGCCGCTAGTGAATGATCCAGGTCAGGGAATTTTCGTGCGGCGGGAAACACACGGCTTTCCATCGACCGCAGCAACTCGTTATAGGCGGTTATGGTGCCACCCAGTTTCCTGCCCATCTCTTGCATGTGCCCCTTCATGGTGCAGAGCCGCTTGTAGAGGTCTCTTCCTGCCGCGCTGATGTTGCGTGCGTTGTCCTCCAGATTCTTCTGGTTCCAACTGTAGGCGATGGTTTTCAGCATCGCAATCAGAGTGATAGGCGAAGCCAGAATTACTCTTCCATCGCCATATTCCAGTAAATTCGGGTCGGCCATCAGCGCTGCTCTAAAAAAAGCCTCGCCGGGAATAAAAAGCACCACGAACTCAGGGGTTGGCTTGAATTGCAGCCAGTAGGCCTTCGCGGCAAGCGAATCGATATGTTGCCGCACCTGTCGCGCATGGTTCACCAGACAATTGCGCTGCTCCTCGCCTTCTTTAGCGTCCAGGGAGTTGAGATACCAGGAGAGCGGCACCTTTGAGTCGATCACGACATGCTTCTGCCCAGGCAGATTGACAATCACATCGGGGCGGTAGCGGCGTTCCTCGTCGCTGGCCGTGAGCTGCTCTTGAAAGTCACAGTAGCGCAACATGCCCGAGAGTTCCAAGACCTTGCGCAGTTGTACTTCGCCCCAGCGACCTCGGGTCTGCGGATCGCGCAGGGCCTTTACCAGATTGCCAGTTTCGGACTGCAAGGCCTTCTGCGTGTCGAGCAGCGATGCCACCTGGCCGGTAAGTACCCCATAGGCTTCCGCCCGGCTCTTCTCCAGCTCCCGAACCTGCTCATCCACCTGCCTCAGCGAGTCGGCAAGGGGCTTCACCATTGTCTCGACCGCCTTCTCGCGTTTTTCGAGCTCGCCTTTGGCTTCCGACTGGTACCTCTCCAGCGTGCTCTTGGCCAGATCGAGGAAATTCGAGTTGTTGCTTTCCAAGGCCGCTGCCGCCAGCACCTTGAATTGCGTCTTCAACTCCTCGCCGGCTTCAGCAAGAAGGCGAAGCTTTTCTTCAGCATTGCGGCGTTCGCTCTCTAACGTGGCGTTTAAAGCGGCCCTAGCTTCGGAAAGTAACTTGATCTCGGCTGCCTGTTGCTCAACGCTGTGTCTGGCGCCTGAAAGTTCTTGCTCAAGACCGTTTCGCCGTTCGGCCAGAGCCGCAACCTTGGAGCGCGCCAGCAGCGCCGCAAACGCGCCACCCAACAATGCACCGGCGATAACGGCCAGAATCACAGCAAGATCAGTCATAAACAGGTCCCATAGAATCGATGAGGTATTGTATGTTGGCGGCGACAGGAACGGAAATCGGGGTTACGTATTAGTGTAACTGGATTGACAGCTAGAGCAAATCGAGATAAGTTTCTCAGACCCCAGGAAATCCAGCAATTCCACTTTAGGATGCCGAGGAGGAAGCCGTGGCGATCGCCATGCTACTGCTGCAAGGATCCGATGTGATGCCCAAGGATTGGACCGGCATAATCCAAGCTGCGTCAAAGAGCCCTCTTGGCATCCTCGCGCTGATGATTCTGTTCCTTGGTGTTCTGGGATATTTCTTCTTCAAGGACGCCGATGCCAAGATCAAAGCTGTCATGTACCTTGCCATGCTGGGTGGCGTCATCGGCTACGGGGTGTCCATCTCGCGGGCCACGTCGAACGTGGGCAGCGAGTCGTACCGCGTCAGGGTAATCGTGGTGGACAGCCATCAGACGCCAGTGGGCGACGCCAAAGTCTGGTCCTCGATTGGCGGCGAGCCCATGAGGATAGAGGGCGGCTGGCTGTTCGTCGTCCCCAAGGACAGCAAGCCTCTCGACGGCAAGGTGACGTTCTATGCCTCAAAGGATGCGGCATTTCTGAAGGGCCAGGTGCCGCTTCAGTTGGGCGACGACCACAGTCCCAGCGTGACGGTGGCGCTCCAGAACGATCGTGCGGCCAAGGTCATCGGCATCATTGAAGATGACAAGCAGAGCGCTATTGCGGGCGCTTCGGTGAGCGTGATCGGCTACGATTCCGAGGCCCAGGTCACCAAAGCGTCTGGTAGTTTTTCGCTGCCCGCACATGCGACTGACGGACAGCAAGTGCAGTTGCATGCCGAGAAGACTGGATACCACGCGGCCAATTCGTCGTGTCCGGCGGGAGACACGCCGTGCACCATTTTGTTGCAACGCGACTAACTTCGTCTGGAAAGAATTAGGGCGAAAGAGGAAGAAGCCCCAATGCACGTCGACGGATTCGCCTATCGCTGGCGGGCTGTCTTGCTGCTTATTGTTTTCTTGCTTGTGACCTGCGCCATGCTGGCCGAAGAAGGTGTCCTGGTGCTGGTTGTGATGGACACCGAGCAACATCCTTTTGCCAATATCCGAATCGGGGCAGCGGGAGATGGCGGGTCCCCACAGTTCACCGACCAGAACGGAAAAGCCAGGCTTAAGATCGCGCCCAACACCAAGCCGGCCGCCTGGGTCACGCTGCAGTTGATGGGCATGCCAGATGGCCTGGACCTAGCGTTCATCTCTCCTTATGACGGGCGCATCCGGGTCCCGCCCTTTGATAATGAACAAGACAACTACGATCCGGTCGTGCTGGCGAAACACGCTGACAAGGCCATACTGGAAAGTGGTTCCGGAATGCTGGCCATACACGCCAGCGTCAATCAAGGTGTCGCAGCTCAGAAAAAGAAGCCCGCGTCCCAGCCTCGGCACACGTCCCGTAATCGCTCGAATTACCCTCCCCTTCTCGATTACGGAAGTGCGCGGCTGCTGACCGTTGGGTTGAATGCCGTGAGTCTGCCAGCGCAGTCCCCCGCTGCGTCACCGACCAATGAGGAATTGCAAAAGGCCGCTTTAGCCGCTGCCGCGCAAAAGTTTGGGTTGTCCGTGGCGGAAATCAAGGCAGCCATGGTGAGCTGGGGAGGCGACCCTCTGGTATGGAAATTGATCCTGCTTACTGCCACCCTCGAAGCCGGAGGGACCGATCCGTTTCCGGCCATTCATGCGACCGCCAAAGACATGTATTTCGGCGCCGGGAGTTGGAGTCTGAACGAATGCAGCCTGCAGCCGCTCCTGTTGAAATTTCAAGAGCGCGACCAGAAACGTTTTGCCGAGATTTTCGGCGCCGACACGCAGTGGCTGAGCAAGACCATCAGCGGCCCCTGTGAAGCGTCTTCCCAAGCCGTTCTGAAGCGCGTGCTTGACGACTCCGGACACCTGCAACCAACCTGGAGAGACCGGTTCCGCAAGCTGGGATACGAACACTCGTTTCAGCGGGTGCAGGTCGACCAGATGACGTCGCGGATGGCCTCGGCGCAAGGCGCGGCCAGTGTACTCGGACTGCAGTCAGAACAGGCGCTGGCGTTTTGCTACGACATGGCCGAAGCCCACGGAGCCAACTCGATCATCCAGCAGAGGCGCAATTTTTCGAATGATGTTGCGGCCTTTCAAGAGCGGATCGGGCGGCCACCTGACGAGCAGGAAAAATTGCTGATGTTGGCGAACCGCCTTATTCAACGAGATAACGAGAGCGGTCGCAATCCGACGTTTGCCAGTCCATCCATCGCACGAGCGGCTTTGCTTTCCCAGGGCCAGGGCGTGGTTTTTGGGACCCACTACGACGTCGAGGACTTTGGCATTGGAATGCAAGACACGCAAACCGGCGCCGACTTGCCGCTCAATAACGATCCCACCGTTCTGCAGCAGCTTCAGGATGGTTGGATTCCGAGCGAGGGGCCGCCTCCAGACCCTCGTGCTTCTCGGGCGAGACCAACTTATGCCTCCCTTGAGGAACTCCCGGGGCCGTTTAATCTGGCCGGCGAGAAACAACTGGTGGAGCTGATCAATCAGGCACGTACCATACAGGGCCTTCAGCCGCTGTCCGTGGATCCGCGTCTGACGCAGGCCGCCCGCAAACATACGAAGCTAATGGTCGCACATAAGACTGTCTCCCATCAGTTCGAGGGAGAACCCTCTGTCGACATTCGCTTCGCCAATGAGAACCTGGCTGTCGACCAAGGAGGGGAGAACACTGCCGTCGGCAAGGATGTGCCCTCGGCTCATGAAGGGCTCATGGATGATCCTGATCATCACGACAACATCCTGAATCCTAATTACAACGCGGTCGGAGTGAGTGTCATCAGAAGCGGCGGCCAAGTATATGTGACCGAGGATTTTGCCCGCCTGCCAAATTGAGGGATGACTTGTTACACCAGAGGTATTTTCTTGGGGATGGGCTGTCCTGCGCGGGAAAATAGCTAGCGTTGTCCCCACTTCAATTTGGCGCGCAGCGCCTCGAAGAAGGTCTTTCGCATGCGCAGCAGCTTTACGGTGTGGCCGGCGCGCGCGCAAATCAGCCGATCACCGCGTTTTACCGGCAAGCCGACTTGTCCATCGATGCTTAGGAATGCGTCCTCTTCATCCCCGGTCTCAACTCGCAACTCGATCTGAGCTTTGTCCGTTACGACCAAGGGACGATGGGTGAGGGAATGGGGACAAACCGGGGTCACCACGAACGATTCCACCGATGGCATCAGGATGGGACCGCCTGCCGCCAAGGAATAGGCGGTAGAACCGGTGGGAGTGGCAATGATCACGCCATCGGCCTTGTAGTTGAACACGTATTCGCCATCAATCAGCAGATCGAAGTCAATCAGCCGGGAGATCGCGCTCTTGTTCACCACCGCATCGTTCAAGGCGAAGTGGCGAGCCAGACACGCTCCGCCACGAAACAGGCTGCAATCGAGCACCGAGCGCTCTTCCCCAGGGCAGAGGCCCGAGTCCACGGCCTCCAGCGTGAGGTACAACTCGCTCAGTGGAACTTCGGTGAGAAATCCCAAAGAGCCCAAGTTGACCGCCAGGATGGGTACTCCCTCATGCGCGACGGAACGCGCCGCCGAGAGCAAGGTGCCATCCCCGCCCAGCACCAAAGCAAAATTGGGATGCTTGGCGCCGATTTGCTCACGCGGAACAGTCTCTTCGCCGTCGGTGTACTGCGCGGTTTCCTGGTCAAGGAGAATTTTGTAACCACGGCTGCGAAACCAGCCCAGCAGCTCCGGCAAGATGCCGGCCAACTCGGTCTTGGACGGCTTCGAGATGATGGCGACAGACTTCATGTCTTCGGTGTCAACAGCGTCAGTGTAGCGCGGCAAGCTATCTTGCCGGAAGCGGGAGAAAGCAGGCGTGCAGCAGGAACTCGCGGTTTCCTTCCGCGCCGAGAATCGGGGAGTCGATCACCTCGACCTCCGTCCCGCCCAGTTCTTCCACCGCGCCACTGACCCGGCTCACCGCCGTTTGCTGTGCCTGGGGATCGCGCACGATTCCACCCTTGCCGACTTGACCCCGGCCAACTTCAAACTGCGGCTTCACCAGCAGGACCAACTCAAACGCCTTACCCAACGCGCTCGCGCGCCCACAGCGCACTACGGCCGGGAGAACGAGTGTAGCAGAGATGAAGGAAACATCCATGGCGATGAAGCGGATAGGTTCCGGCGTCTCGGCGCCAGCCCAGATCTGCTCCGGCGTGAGATAGCGCGCGTTGGTCTTCTCCAGCAGATGCACCCGGGGATCGAGGCGCAACTGGGCGTCCATTTGGCCGTATCCGGTGTCAACCGCGATCACGCGGGAGGCGCCACTCTGCAGCATGCAGTCGGTGAAGCCCCCGGTGGACGCGCCAATATCCATACAGCACTTGTCCCGGACGTCAACGTGCCAGTGTTCCAGCGCCCGCGCCAGTTTCAATCCGCCACGACTGACAAACGGCTGGTCGTCACCGAGGATGCGGATGGCGGCATCCTCTTCGACGGTCGCACCCGCCTTCTCAATCTTCTGCTCGTTGACCAACACTCGGCCAGCCAGGATGATCGCCTGGGCGCGCTCCCGCGAGGGCGCGAGCCCGCGTTGGAAGAGCAGTTTGTCGAGACGCGATTTCACCGCGCCAGACTAGCACGATGGAGACTACAGTTCGAACCGGTGGTGGCGGTCGATCATCGCACACAAAAGTCGGACAGTTTTTCTTAACGTTCCATTCCGCACTTCGTTCGGTGCATTGTGGTCGAGATTTCGAAATTCATACAACTTAGCTGGTAGGCCGTCTGTCTTTTCCACAGCGTTATACACATTGGTGTTGAAAACTTTTACGCGATGCTGATCTCATCAGACCGAGCGTTGCGATTCTCGCCACCGCATCTTGCACATCTACGGCGAAAATTTTCCTGCGATACAATGACGGATTCCTGGGGACTCGGTAAATGGTGACAAAGAGTAAGAAGCGATCGAAAGCCGCCAAACCTGACAACACGTCTGCGAAAAAAACGCTGACACCGATTCCAGCGCAACCCGCTAATGGCACCGGGTCATCTCCGTCGAACCTCGACATGCTGCGCAGGATGTACTCTGCCATGTTGAAGTGCCGCATGACGGAAGAGCGGGCACGCGATGGCAACGCTGCGGTTGCCTACGATCTCACGACAGGGCACGAAGCCGTTGCGATCGGCGCGTCCATCGACCTGAAGCCAGAAGATACCATCGCCGCTTCCCACCGCAACTTCGCCGCCCGCATCGCGATGGGAACATCGCTGAAGTATTTGTTGAAGGAGACCGACGCAAACAATTCAGATGAAAGCAGAGCGGCGATAATCTCCTGCCGAGGTGCTCTGCCCGGCTCGATCTCTTCCGCGGCGTTCCTCGCCGATCCATTCAATCTGGCAACGGGCCTTGCTCTGTCTCACAAGCTGGAGAAAAAAAACAACGTGGTCGTCGCTTTCTGGGACGAAGATGCGGCTTCGCTCGAGGCCAGCCAAGAAGCATTGAAGTTCTCCGGCATTCACAAACTGCCGATCATTTACGTAACCAAGAGCGCCGGGCTGGACGAACCGGGAAGCAGAAAACATGGTGCTCTTGAAGAATTCAGCTTCATGGCAAAGGATTATGGATTTCCCAGCATCCTGGTGGACGGGAACGACGTGGTGGCGGTGTGGCGCGCGGCACAAGAATCCATCCATCGCGCGCGCAATGGCGCCGGCCCGACGCTCATCGAGTGCCAAATGGAGTCGGCAAATTTCCAGGACCCACTCGCGCACATGCAGCACTACATGGCCAGGCGCGGCGCGTGGGACGATGGGTGGAAACAGCAGGTCGTCGATCAGATCAACGCAGAGATTGGGGAGGCAATGCGGATGCCTTGAAGGCCACGCTCTTGAAGCTGAACCCCACCTCGCGACGGGGAGCATTTCAAACCTTCACACACGGCAAGAGCGCGGCGAGAACCGCGCTCCTGACTAAACTGCCAACCCGCTCAAGGCGGCCGATGTTCTACAGCTTTTCGTAAAATTCGCACGCCGAGCACGAGATGTACATGCCGCCCGGGATGTCCTTCTCGCGGTCTTTCACGCGCTTGACCACCCGGGTGGGCTTGCCGCACTTGGGGCAATCCGTGCTCTTGGTGGTGTCCATGACCTTCTTACGGTCTGCGGTCTTTGCGATCTTCGCCATTCTCTTCTCCTGAAATGTAACAAGATTTTGCCCGCAGACTGCTGCGGTACCGATGTCTACTTTTGGCCGGAGTAAAACGCAGATGGGAAGCGGATGGGCGCGTCAGCGCGAGATGCACATGTCATCAGCCCACGCTCCAATACCACAAGGAGCGGCTTCGACTGCAGGCGGGCGCCCCTGGGCGCCACTCTCTACTCGCCGGGGTAGCATGTTTAGTTTACATGAGCGGGAGAGGTGATGTCCTGCTGCTTGCCGCATAAACGAACGGCACGTAAACTTGTGCTACACGTAATTGCCGAGATGAAGACGAACATCACTTTGAAACTTGACGCTGACCTTCTACGTGAGGCCCGCATCCTGGCCGCCGAAGAAGGCAGCTCGATCAGCCGCCTGCTCGCCGCCCGGTTGGAGGAAATTGTCGGGAAGCGCATAGGGTTATGCTCGTGCGCGCCGGCGCGCCCTAGCCAGGTTGCGCGAAGGTCTTGATCTGCGCTGGACGCCTCCTCGCTCCCGAGACGAATTGCATGAGCGATAAATGCTTCGTGGACACAAATGTTCTGGTGTACGCTCATGACCGATCTGCGGGACCGAAGTATAAAGCCGCGGAAGCCCTACTAGAAGAACTGTGGAGTTCCGGTCGCGTGGTATTGGGCACTCAGATCCTTCAGGAATTTTGCGTCAGCCTTCGGCGCAAGGCTGGCCGACCGTTGCCTGCACCTGTGACTCCATTCCACTAAAATGCTTCCAGAGGTTATGCCTGAACGACCCAAGCCGGAGGACGTGCGCGTCATTACGGACGCAACGAACCGTATTTACCGCTTCAATTTCGAGCATGCGAATGACGCATCAATTCCAACACTGCCGTCGCATTGTTTGTTTCACTACACCAATGCAGATGGATTAAAGGGGATCATCGAAAGCAATGAACTCTGGGCGACTTCTGCGTACTTTCTGAACGATTCAACGGAGATCATTTACGGCTACGGCATTCTCGACGAAGCCCTGAAAGACTGGATTGCGGTGAATCCACGTCCGGAAGGGTCGCTGTCTCTGAAGCTGGCTCTTGAACTGCAGAAAGAATTCGCGGGCGATCTTCTGAGCAGGAATGTTATGCATGCCATCTATCTGGTTTGCCTCTGCGAAGAGGACAACTTATTGAGCCAGTGGCGAGCGTACGGGCAAGCAGGAGGATACTCGCTCGGCTTCACGCTCCCAGTGACCGGCGCGGCTCGTGGGGTGAAACCTGAGCCATGCATCTACACAGCCAAACTGGTGAAGGTTGAGTACGAACGCGAAAAGCAACTGAGCAGGTGTCGAGCCATCATCGCCGAGCTGCTGCCAATCTTTGACGACCCTGCCCTCCCGAATGCGTTAGATACTGTGGACACCAATTCCGTGTTCGGGTATTCAACTATCCGGAATGCAGTAGCGGAAATCCTCTCAGAAGAAATCATGGGATTCAAGAACAAGGCTTTCGAGGTCGAAAAAGAATGGCGCCTTGTGGTTCGTCAACGAGACTTGCTAAAGCAGGGTACGGATGATGGAGGTAAAACACCGGTGCCCGTACATTTTCGCTCGTCGAAGGGAATGATTGTCCCATATGTGAAGCTCGTTCCGACCGAGCAAGGGGCAAAACTTCCGCTGACCTGCGTCCGATCTGGGCCTACGCTCGACAAAGTCACTGCGTGGCTAGGCGCCTGGATGCTTTTGAGGAAGCACGAGTTTCGTGGCGTCAGCATCGAGGGGTCCGACATTCCTGTAAAGTTCTAACGGGGTGTTCGGAGCTCGGCCCCAGACGTATCACGCCGTTCCCCCGTTTGACCCCGCTCTTCGCCGCCTGATAACTTCAACTGTTTGTCCCACCCGGAAATCTTCCACAAGCGAGAGACTGCATGGCAATCAAGTTCAAAGGCGTGGATTTCATCGAGTTCGACACGTTGCTTAACGACGACGAACGGCTGGTCCGCGACAACACTCGCAAATTTATCGAAGACAACCTCATCCCCATCATCGAGCAGTGCAACCGCGAAGGCCGTTTCCCCAAGGAATTGATCAAGCCCATGGGCGAGCTGGGCTTCTACGGCGCCAGCCTCAGAGGGTATGGCTGCGCTGGCATGTCGGCCGTCGAGTACGGCCTGATGACCCAGGAACTGGAGCGCGGCGACAGCGGTGTGCGCTCGTTTGTCAGCGTGCAGTCGGCGCTGTGCATGTATCCCATTCACAGCTTCGGCAGCGAGGAGCAAAAGCAAAAATACTTGCCCAGGATGGCGCTTGGCGAGATTCTTGGATGCTTTGGTTTAACCGAGCCCGACGCCGGCTCGAACCCGGGCGCCATGCGTACGCGCGCGCGCAAGGACGGCGACAGCTACGTGCTGAACGGCGAGAAGATGTGGATCACCTCCGGCTCGATCGCCGACATCGCCATCATCTGGGCCAAGGTGGAGGACGAGGACAACCGCGTTCGCGGCTTCATTGTCGAAACCGACCGCCCCGGATTCAAGGCGGCTGACGTTCACGGAAAGTTTTCGCTACGGGCGTCAGTTACTTCAAGTCTTTCTTTGCAGGATGTCCGTATCCCAGCAGAAAATCTGCTGCCTGAATCGGGGGGACTGAAGTCGCCATTGAGCTGCCTCAACCAGGCGCGCTACGGTATCGCTTGGGGAGCTATCGGAGCAGCGATGGCCTGCTATGACTGCGCGCTGCAGTACGCTCAATTCCGCAAACAGTTCCGTGACCAGCCCATCGCGTCGCATCAACTGGTGCAGGAGAAGCTGGTGTGGATGATCAGCGAGATCACCAAGGCGCAGCTGCTGGCGTTGCAGGTAGGCCGCCTGAAGGACCTCGGCAAGGTCAAGCCGTGGCATATCTCGATGGCCAAGCGCAATAACGTCTGGATGGCCCTGGAGTGCGCGCGCATGGCCCGCGACATCCTCGGCGCCAATGGCATTGCCGATGAATATCCCATCTTCCGCCACATGGCCAACCTGGAGTCGGTAAAAACCTACGAAGGCACGCACGACATCCATACGCTGATCATTGGGGAGCACATCACGGGAATAGGGGCGTTCTAGGTTTATTTGTGAGCTTATTCCCTACCCATGCGCGCACTCGCGCCAAGGATGCCGCACTCCTTCCACGGTCAGAGCCGGATCTTCTGGCCTCCTTAGGATAGAGAGTGGGGAGACAGACTCTCATCTGACCAGACCACCGATTACTTTCGTGTTTTGAGGCTACGGATTTTCCTTGCCTGCGGATTTGTCACCGAGAACACTGTTATGTTGGCCGTTGTGTGTCCGACGGCTGAGGGACGGCTCAGTGTCGTCGCGGCTTTTTGCGGATCGCTCTCTGACAAAATGTGACGTGCGCTGTGGACCTAGCCGCTGACCCTGCCAGAGATGAAATCGGCAAATCGCCGCAAGTCCAGCGTGCAAGTCACTGCGGCTCAAGATTTTAGCTGTAAGTCTTAGCGGCTCAATATCTTGCGGACAATTTTCTAGCCAGACCGTTTGTTTTCAAGATTTTGCAAGGGACAGGGGGGAGGGGGGTATCCCGAATCACGGACGCGAATTCCCAAGGTGGGAACATCGGGAGCACTTCACGGACTGGCGGTGTTTCAGAGCAGGGGGTAGGAGCTAGTGATCAGGGGCTAGTAGTTAGGGGCTGGCAGTTCGTTCCGCTCTGTTCTGAAATTCGATGGCAAGAGGCTCGCCGTAGCGGTATGCTTACGGTTTGCCGGATACCAGGTTCGCGGAAGCGTTCCTGTTTTGTCTTTCTACATACGCTGTAAGCCTGCGGACTTGCGCTGAGTAGCACCCACATTCCGGCGCCGCAATCCGCGGCATCCCGGAGGCCATATGGCAACCAAAGCTCAAACTGAAGAACCTATCGTTGAACACTCTCCCACTGCAAATCTGGAAACCGACCTCGCGCTGGAGTTCTTGCGCGTGGTGGAAGAAGCGGCCATCGCATCCGCCAAGACCATGGGCCAGGGCGACCGCAAGCACGCCGACCAGATGGCTACGGAAGCCATGCGCGGCGTCATGGACTCGGTGCCGATGGATGGGACCATCGTTATCGGCGAGGGCGAACGCGATGAAGCGCCCATGCTGTACATCGGCGAGAAAGTTGGCAAGCGGGATGGCGGCACCTATCCCGGAGTGGACATCGCGGTCGATCCGCTGGAAGGTACGAACCTGTGCGCCACGGGATCGCCCGGCGCCATTACCGTGCTCGCAGCCTCGGAGCATGGCGGCCTGCTGCACGCGCCCGACTGTTACATGGAGAAGATCGTCGTAGGTCCCTCCTGCAAAGGCGTGGTCGATCTCGAGGCCCCGGTGTCGCACAACCTGCATGTCATTGCCAAGGTACTGAACCGGAGCGTCGAAGATCTGGTGATCATCATCCTTGACCGGCCACGGCACGAGAACTTGATCAACGAGATTCGCAAAGCCGGGGCGCGCATTCGGCTCATTTCCGACGGCGATCTTTCGCCCGGCGTGGCGGCCGCAATGTTGGGCTCAGGCGTCCATGCGGTGATGGGAACCGGCGGAGCTCCCGAGGGAGTGATTACTGCGGCGGCCGTTCGCTGCCTGAACGGCTATATGGTCGGCCGGCTGGTCGGTTACACGCCGGAACAGGGCGAGCGCATGAAGGACATGGGCATCTCCGATCCCAAGCGCATTTATACGGCCGACGATTTGGCCCCCGGCAAGAACATCATCTTTGCCGCAACCGGCGTTACCGATGGGCCGCTGCTCAAGGGCGTGCGCTTCTTTGGCGACGGCGTGCGCACTTCGTCGCTGGTGATGAAGCTGAACAAGAGTAAGGTCAGGTTCATCGAAACCGTGCACGTGGACCGGCGTCCGGATGTGAAGGTCCGCATTCCGGAACGGTAACAACTGCATGCCGGATTGACAGGCCCGCACCAACCCGACGCCTGTTTTCCCGGAGCCTCTTTGGCTGGTTTAGGGGCCATTTCTGTTCATCCCGCCCCGGCGATGCAACTTATTATTTTCCGCTTGCTTCTGTAGGAAGAGGAGTAAAATTGCATTAAAGGAATGTAGCTGCGGATTGGAATCTTTCCATCCGGAGAGGCCTTTGCATGAACGTGCATTTCAGCTACAAGATTTCAAAAACTTCCGACCTCGAAAAACTAATCAACCAACAAGTAGAAAAGCTGGGCCGATATCTCCGGGTATTCCGTCCCGACCTCGTGCACCTGAAAGGGCTGATCGAAGACAGCTCCGCGCGCGAGGGTGTGGTCGTGACGCTCAACCTGCGACTGCCGTCGGGCCAGATGGCGGCCCAGGGAAGCAGCTCGACGGCAACGGCTGCCATCAAAGCCGCCTTCGATTCCATTGCAGAGCAGGTCAAGAAGCATAAGGAGCTGCTGCGCAACCATCACAAGTTCGGACGCCGTCGCGGGCCGGAGCGGGTGGTGGTTCGGACCGTGCCTTTCGCAGACACGCTCGCGGCAATGAAGCCGGAGCGAATTACCGCTGACGATATTTCTGGCTATGTCAACGTCAATCTGCCGCGACTGCAACGCTTTATCCAACGAGAGATCGACTACCGCGAGAGCCAGGGGCAACTCCAACCCGGCCAGGTTGCGGTAGAGGATGTGGTGGGAGAGGCGATTGCAAACGCGCTCAGCGAGCAGCACGAGAGTCCGGAACCCATGAAGCTGGAACCGTGGGTGCATCGGTTGGCGAAGCAGGCGATTGACCAGCTGGCGTCGGAGAATCGCGAGGACGGACATGTCCCGCTGGAAGGCTCGCGTGGGCAGCAAAACGTGCATGCCAGCGATGAGGACAAGCTGCAATTCCATCAGCCCGACGAGCAGTTGTCGGAAGAAAATGTCATTCCCGACCCGACCGCCAACAATCCGGAAGAGCTGGCGGCGCGGGACGAACTGATGACCCTGGTAGAGACGGCCCTGCGCGATGCCGGGCGCGACGAGGCCGAAGCTTTCATCCTGTACACCCTCGAAGACTTCACCCTGGAAGAGATCGCCGATATCACCAACCGTGGTGTGGAGGAGGTGCGCATGTCCATTCGCAAGGCCCGCGAACATTTGCAACGCGCCTTGCCTATCAAAGATCCGCTCAAACAGAAGCTCGTGGAGTATTCCAAGAGCGCCTGACAAACATGGGACTGCCCGGCAGTTCCCCGTTTTTATGATGCAAGAGATCATCCATGAGGAGAAGCGGAATGATCACACGAGATGACATCCGAGAACTGGCTAATTTTCACTCGCCGGAAACTTGCGCGGTTACTTTTTACTACCAGCCCACGACACCCCTGAATAAGTCGCACCGCGAAGAATCGATCCTGGTCAAGGACCTGGTTCGCAATGCGCTGCGCGAGGCGGAGAAGCACGGCAGAAATGGCGGTGCCCGCTCCGATCTGGATCGCATCCAGGGCATGGCCGAGGGTCTGCGCGGAAATGGCGGCAAAGCCAAGGCGATTTTTGCCTGCAGCAAACATGGGTTCTGGCGCGAGTTTGATATTCCCGCACAATTACTCAAGACCAACCTTTTCGTAAACCAGCGTTTTCATTTGAAACCCCTGGCCGCCGTGCTGGATGGGGTGCAACATGCCTGCGTGGTACTGGTCGATCGCACCAAGGCCCGCGTCTTCGAACTGGTAAACGACGAAATCGTGGAGAAGCAGGACTTCATCAACGAACTCACCCGGCGCGGCAAGAGCGATGGCTGGCGCGGCTATGATGCCGGCCATGTCGAGCGCAAGCAGATGAACGAAGCTCTGCAGCACTTCAAGACGGTGGCGGATTGCATTGAGCAATATTTCGAGCGTGGCAGTTGCGATCGATTGCTGATCGGTTGCCATGATGACGTTTGGCCCGAAATCCATCGCGAACTACACTCGAACTCCAAGCAGCGCCTGGTGGGACATTTCCGCATCGACCCAAAGGTCGCGACTCCCGACCAGACAAAGCAGATGGCGACGGAGCAGCTTGCTCAGTACAACTCCCGTCTAAAGCAGGACCTGATTCGCGAGGTAATCGGGGAAGCCCATCGCAATAGCCGTGGCGCAATTGGTTTGCGGCGGGTTTTGCGTTCGCTGGAGGTCGGCGAGGTGCAGACTCTTCTGCTGGGCTCGAATTTCCAGGCGCCGGGAGTGAAGTGCTACCAATGCGGCCACATGGACCTGCATGATGCGCCGGCGTGCGCGGTTTGCGGAAAAGAGAACACGCAACTGGAAGACATCGGCGATGCCATCGTAGGATATGCGATTCGGAACGGCATCGATATTGTGTACGTGTCCAACGACGATCAGTTCGATCAGATCGGACGAATCGCGGCTCTGCTGCGCTTCCGTGCCGACCAGAACACCGCGGTGAAAGTGGCCAGCTAAGCCACAATCAGCTACCACTGTCTAAGGCACAGCCACGCGCTGTGCCTTATTCATTGCGGCGACACTGCTCTCCGCGTTGATGCGTTCGCCATGCTATTCTGCACCGTCATGAATTCACAGGGAGAGCGCTTATGAAATTCTCGCGCCGGGACTTCATTGCCACAACCGCTATCGGCTCCGCATCGCTCGCACTCGATCTACAGGGACAAAGCAAGCCAGCCACCAGTGCAGCGCCATCGGTTAATCTACCCAAGAAGGCGGTCATCATCAGCGCTGCCAATGGCTACAACTACCTCGATCGCGGCTACGCGGTGTTGAGCAGCGGGGGCGACACGCTCGACGCGGTGATGCAGGCCATCACCGGGCCCGAAGACGATCCCAATGACGACAGCGTCGGTCTGGGCGGACTGCCCAACGAGGACTGCGTGGTCGAGCTCGATGCCTGCTGCATGCATGGGCCAACGCGGATGGCAGGCTCGGTTGCCGGGGTGCGCGACATCAAGAACGTCTCGTTGCTGGCGAAGACCGTCATGGAGCATACCGGCCACGTGATGTTGGTGGGCGAGGGTGCGCAGAAGTTCGGCTTCGCGATGGGCTTCCCCAAAGAGAACCTGTTGACCGAGCGCTCGCGCAAGACCTGGCAATTGTGGCGCGAGACCATGTCCAACGACGATTGGTGGGGCCCGGGACTGGCCAGCCCTAAATTCAAGTTTCCCGATACTGCCGGCAATGTTTCCGAATACTACGACGAGCGCATCCAGCGTATGGAAAAGCTGGCGGAGAGGATTGGCATCGAGCCGGAATTTCGCATGGCTGCCATCGAACGCGTTCTGAATCCGCCGTCTGGCACAATTCATTGCTCCGTCGTAAACGAGAAGGGCGAGATGTCGGGCGCAACCACCACCAGCGGGCTGGCGTGGAAACTTGCCGGTCGCGCGGGTGATTCGCCGATCATCGGCGCCGGCAGTTACACCGACCAGGATGTCGGTTCGGCTGGGGCCACAGGCAATGGCGAGGAGAACATCAAGGTCTGCGGCGCGCACACCATCGTGGAGAACATGCGGCGTGGCATGTCTCCGCAGGAAGCGGGCATGGATGCGTTGAAGCGCATCGTGCGCAACTATGAAGGGTATCCGGAAAAGCTGCAGTACGTGGACATGAGCTACTACATCCTGCGCAAAGATGGCGCCTACGCGGGAGTCTGTATGTGGAGCGGGCCGCCCGAACATCTGCGCCGCTTTGCCGTGCACGACGGCAACGGCAAGCGCTACGAAAACCCGGTCGCACTCTACCAGGGACAGTCGCTGGGCTGGCCGCCGATGCCGGGCAGGAGACATTTGGCGCCGGAACAGAAGAAATAGCGGCAATTGGCGATTGACGTTCTCGTTCAACGGGGAGGATGCCATTCTCGTTGATTATTGGGATTACCACTAAGGATGAACATGATGGTGCACAATCCAGCCAGTCCGGGGGAACTACTCCGGGAGTTCATGGGGGATCGCAGCGTAACCGAGTTGGCCATGCACATTGGCGTGGCGCGAGCTACGTTGTCGCGCATTCTCAACGGACGAAGTGCGGTGAGCGTGGACCTCAGCAACCGCCTGGGAGAGGCGCTGTCGCTCTCCCCAGATTTCTTCGCCAAGGCGCAGCTCCAGTACGACCTCTGGCGCAAATCGCAGAGGAAGCGCCGCAGCATCAAACCGCTTGTCGCGGCTCTCGCTTCTAGGTGAGATTGCAGCCATAGGTTCGTGGGGCTGGCCGCCCATGCCGCAAAGGCGTCTGGCGCCGGAACAGAGAAGGTGATTTCGAATCTTGGGCCTTAATTCGTGGCTACGGCCGGGTGCCCCACACATTCGCAACTTTCGAATGCGTGGGACAGGACAGTGGCCCGGCCGGGAGTGCGTGTGTCCATTTCAAATCAATTCCCACTCATTCCAAAACCAGGAATGAGTTGATGGGATAAGAACGAAGGCTTCAGCGGACTCGGTATGCTTTGGTTTGTGAGGACCAAGCTCCTGAGTCAGGAGAAGCCTTCATGGTTATTGTAGGGTGTGATTTTCATCCTCGGTGG
>JBEKPR010000034.1:0-47121 GCA_049520555.1 Candidatus Korobacteraceae bacterium | reverse complement strand
ATTGCCCGCTCCATCGCGGCCTTCGAGTAGAAATCCATGCTTCGCATGGTCTCCTACTCTCGCCGCCGGAAAAGCGGACAGATCACGTGCTATCGCAACCGGACATATCATGTGCTACTGACACATTCCTTGTAGGAATCTTGACAACATACCTAATAGAAATCACAATAGCTTTGGGAGAACCACAGCTATGCGGTCCGCAGTCAGGAAAACCCGGTCTTTTTCGCTCGACCAGAATGTTCTGTCGGAGGTTGAACGCACCAAAGGGAACAACTCGGCCAGCGAACGGGTCAACCAGTTGCTGAAGTACGCTCTGGAGACCGAGCGCAAGGCCAGCCTTTACCAGGAAGCAGCGCAGTTCTTCAGCAGCGCGGCGGAAGACCGGCAGGAGCGCCGCGCCTTCCAGAAGGCCGGCCTTAGATCCTGGTCACGCCCATGACCGCCTGGCGAAGAGGAACCAAGCCTACGCGATGGTATCCGAGGCGGGGCGAAGTTTGCCTGATCAACCTCGACAAGGAATGTCCCGCGCTGGTGATTTCCAGTGATAGCCTGAACGCACATTCTCTGGACGTATGCGTACTGCCGATCTCCAGCGCCGAGCACAAGGCGTTTTCACTGCGTCCCAAGCTGAAGGCCGCAGAAGGCGGCTTGCTCCGCGACTCGTGGGTGAAGTGTGACCAATCGGCCACGGTGGAGAAGCAACTGGTGGTCTACCCTCCGCTGGGCTCGCTGGCATCGGCATCCATGCAGAGGATTGAAACTGCGGTCAAGACCGCTCTTGATCTTGCGTAGTCAGCGACGCGTTAGGCCTGCGTCCACCCGATTCGAAGTTCTATCCAAAGCGAAGGAAGCTTGGGTGGGGCACCCGGGCACAAATTCCGATAATAGTAGTATTTATGTTACCATATAATCATGGTCGAGGTCCGCGAATACCAGGATCGCGATGATCGCAATCCATTCCGTGAGTGGTTCGACCGGTTGAACGCAGAGGCGGCCCGCAAAGTGACAACATCGCTTTATCGCGTGGGACTGGGAAATTTCTCGAATCTCAAAGGGGTTGGATCGGGTGTTTACGAGTGCAGGATCGATTTCGGGCCGGGCTACCGGATCTACTTCGGCAAGGACGGCACGCGCATCGTGGTCCTGCTTGGTGGCGGGACGAAGCAGCGCCAGCACAATGACATCAAACTGGCAATCGCGCGGTGGGAAGACTTCAAGCGGACGAAGAGGCAACCGCGGCCCGAGGAGGAGTAAGAAATGGCTCTAACACGAGATTTCAGAGAAACCGTACAGGCGCGAGTGCGACGCGACGCTGCATTTCGCAAGGGGCTGCTCCGCGATGCCGTTGAAGGCCTTCTCGCCGGAGAGGTTGCGCTGGGGAAGGAGCTCTTGCGTGACTACATCAATGCCACAGTCGGGTTTCCCAAGCTGTCCGCGGAGACGAAACTGCATGTAAAGACCCTGCACCAGATGTTTGGCCCAAAGGGAAATCCAACCGCCAGCAACCTGTTTGGAATCGTTGCCTATCTTCAGCGGCGCGAAGGTGTCCGCTTGCAGGTCCGCACCAGCCGGGCAGTGGCTTAGGCGAAAATCCACACCCAGGCAAAAGAAGCTTGGATGGACGCCCGGCCCACTTTTTCTCCAGTCACGTGTAGATGTGACGCATGGCACATTCTGACGTCTGAGCAAAATGATAGGAATTGCACCTAGCCCGCCCGCCGAGTCACGGCTGAAGAAAACGGGCGGACCTTGTCGCGGGAGTAAGTAGGCGCACTGCCAACCTTAGAAAGGACGTCAAAATAAATGGCCGACCTTATTGCCAATACTCAGACTTCTCTCCCTCCGGAGGAAGTCATGGTGCGTGCTGTTCAGTTTTTTACAAACGAAAACTGGCGCGCGCAGTCACAGACCAATCGCATTGCAACTTTTGTTGGTCTCCCCAAGATTCCGTGGTTTCACCTCCTGTTGGCGATTCTCTTGTTTCTCTGCCTAGTGGTGCCGGGTCTGATCTATTACCTATTGGTTATTAAGAAGATTCGACGCCTGCAAAATATCGTTGTAACCACGACTCCCGTCGCTTCCGGCTGCGATGTAGCAGTCACATATCCGCCCCATGCGCAAAGGCTTGTAGATAGCTTCTTTGCGGCGTTGCCGGCACGAAATTTGCCCGGTGCTTCTCTAGTTTCAGCTTAATGAGAGTCTGGACACATGCCCACAGGCGAAGATTGGCTGAACTCGCTTAAACAGGAACGGAACACGAGCAATAAGAGTTGGGGCGTCGCACTCACGCTGTCCATATTCCTAGGTTTCCTTGGGGCTGATCGCATGTATGCTGGCAGGATTGGCCTTGGATTAGTGAAATTGCTGACTATGGGCGGCTACCTTATTTGGTGGGTCGTTGACATCATCTTGCTTTTACAAGGTCGCATGAAAGATGAATTTGGAAGGCGAATCCAACGCCCGTGATTAACGCCCGTGATGGAAGAGAGCGAGGAGTAAAAGCGATGCGGAGAATAGGCTCGCTTCTGGCCTTCTATCTTGATCTTTGGTTCTTGCCTGTCGTGCTCATCACGGCTTGGTTCTACTATCCTTACTGCGAGCACGGACCAACACTCTGCGTCTGGAAATCGCTTTTTCATGTTCATTGCCCCGGCTGCGGGCTAACAAGAGGCGTCTGCTTTCTCGTCCACGGGAAGTGGAACGAGGCGATGCGGTTTAACCCTTTGTCAGCCCTTGCCGTTGCTCTTATGACAGTAAACTTCGTAAAAGAGTCTGGCGGCCTGATCAGATCGAGATTGCTCAAACCCGTCGGCAGCCTACGTTAGCGTGACTACCGTGGCGGGAGACAATACTCGCGCAGACTACGCTCCGATGGGGCCCACCAGTTCCTTACCGGAGTCGGCGCTCTTCTGATCTCATCGCTCGAGCAGTCGCATGAACTCCTCAACGGTCAGGCCGGCGTCAGCAATGATGCGGCGGAGTGTACCGGTACGGATTTGCTTGTGATTGGGAACAACGGCGCGGGCGTAGGGGTCTTCGCGTCGGAGGATCATGTGACTCCCGCTCTGGCGGCGGAACACGAAGCCGACGCGTTCCAAAGCAGCCCTCACCTCACGGCCAGACAGGTCGGTGGGAAGCTTGGCCACGATCCTGCGTTCTCCCTTTACGCCGCCCCGATTTCAACAAATTCCTTGCCTGCCTCTGTGGGAACCGGATCCCCAGCCTCGCGGCAGTCCTGGACGTAAAGTTCAATCGCCTCGCGGATATTGGCCAAGGCCTCGGCGCGGTTGTCACCCTGGCTAACGCATCCCGGCAGCGCCGGAACGCTGACCACGTAGCCGCCGTCGGTTTCCTGTTCTAGAACGACCGTGTAGCGCACTGCTTGTTCCCCCTCTCAGGGACATCGTAACACCGAAAATCCCGCCCGGAACAAACGGTAACGCCCCGAGCCTTACGCCCCGATCACGCCCACCAACTCCTTCACTGAGTCGGCGCTCTTCTGCAAGGCGGCCTGCTCTTCCGGGGTCAGTTTAATCTCCAGGATCTTCTCGATGCCGTTCGAGCCCAGCTTGCAGGGCACGCCGACGAACAGCCCTTTGATACCGTACTCGCCTTCCAGATAGGCGGCGCAGGGCACGATCTTCTTCTTGTCCTTGAGGATGGCCTCGACCATTTCTGCGACCGCGGCCGACGGCGCATAGTAAGCGCTGCCGGTCTTGAGGTACTTCACGATCTCAGCGCCGCCGTCGCGGGTGCGCTGCACCAGGCGTGCGAGGGTGGCTGCATCCATCAATTCGGTGATGGGAATGCCCCCCACGGTCGAGTAGCGCGGCAGCGGGACCATGGTGTCGCCGTGACCGCCGAGCACAAAAGCGGTGACGTTCTCCACGGAAACATCCAGCTCCCGGGCGATGAAAGCGCGGAAGCGGGCCGAGTCGAGAATGCCGGCCATGCCGATCACGCGATTGCGCGAAAAGCCGCTGAGCTTGTAAGCCGCCTGCGCCATGGCGTCGAGCGGGTTGGAGACGATGATCAGGATGCAATTGGGCGAGTACTGCACCACCTTGCCCACCACATCGCTCATGATCTTGAAGTTGGTGTTGAGCAGATCGTCGCGGCTCATGCCGGGCTTGCGCGGAATGCCCGCCGTGATGACCACGATGTCGGAGTTGGCGGTGTCGGCGTAATCGTTGGTGCCGAGCACGAACGAATCGCGCTTCTCGATCGGCATCGCCTGCAGCAGGTCGAGACCTTTGCCCTGGGGCACGCCTTCGATGATGTCAATCAGTACGACGTCGGCCAGTTCCTTCGACGCCAGCCAGTGCGCGGCAGTGGCGCCCACGTTGCCAGAACCAACTACGGTTACCTTTTTACGCATGATGCCTCACAGTGTTTGAATATTTAATGATGTGTCACAGCATGAATCCGAAATTTGCGGCTGACGAAAAGGTCGAAAATCATTCACCACGGAGCCACGGAGGACACGGAGTTTTTGGTCTCTATCGAATCCTCTCCGTGATCTCCGTGCCTCAGTGGTGAAACCTCAGCCCGCCGCTACTCCGCTACCAGCTCCGCCACGGGCGCCATGTTCTGGATCATGTAGGTCGCGAACTCGCTGGTCTTGACCTTGGTCGCGCCTTCCAGCATGCGCTCGAAGTCGTAGGTGACCTTCTTCTGCAGGATGGTGTGCTCCAGCGAACCCTCAATCAGGCGGGCCGCCTCGTGCCAGCCCATGAAGTCGAACATCATCACGCCCGACAACATCACTGAGCCGGGGTTGATCACGTCCTTATCGGCGTACTTCGGAGCGGTGCCGTGTGTGGCCTCGAAGATAGCGTGCTGATCTCCAACGTTTGCGCCCGGCGCAATGCCGAGCCCACCAACTTGGGCAGCGGCGGCATCGGAAATATAGTCGCCGTTCAGGTTGGGCGTCGCCAGTACCGCGTACTCGTCGGGACGGGTAACAATCTGCTGGAAGATGCTGTCGGCGATGCGGTCGTTGATCATCAGCTTCGTCTTCCACGCACCCTTACCGTGGGTGGCGTAGATGTTGTCGATTACGCTCCTCACTTCCTTGTAGAGCGCTTCGCGGAAGTCCGGCTGCGCAAATTCCAGACCGGGCTCGACCATCTTGGCGTTGTCTTCGATGGACAATCCCGGATTCTTGTCGAGGTTGCCGATGATCCAGCTCTCGCGCTCGGTGATGACCTGGTCGCGGAACTCCTGGGTGGCCAGCTCATAGCCCCATTCGCGGAACGCGCCTTCGGTGAACTTCTGGATGTTGCCTTTGTGGACGATGGTTACCGACTTGAGATGGTTGGCCAGCGCGTATTGAATGGCCATGCGCACCAGGCGCTTGGTGCCGGTGATGGAGATGGGCTTGATGCCGATGCCGGAGTCTTCCCGCACATGCTTGTTGGTGCCTGCCAGCATCTTGGTGTTGATGAAGTCAATCAACTCCTTGGCCTGCGGTGTTCCCTCTTTCCACTCGATGCCCGCATAAACGTCTTCGGTGTTCTCGCGGTAGATGACGATGTTCATGCGCTCGGGATGCTTTACCGGCGACGGAATGCCTTGGTAATACTTCACCGGCCGAATGCAGGCGTAGAGGTCGAGGAGCTGGCGCAAAGCGACGTTCAGCGAACGGATGCCCCCGCCAATCGGAGTGGTCAATGGGCCCTTGATGCCGATGCGCAACTCGCGGAACGCGGCTACGGTGTCATCGGGCAGCCAGGTCTTGAAGCGATCCATGGCTTTTTCGCCGGCGAAGACCTCGTACCAGGCGACCCGGCGCTTGCCTTTATAGGCAATTTCAACTGCCGCATCGAATACCCGGACCGACGCTTTCCAGATATCACGGCCGGTGCCGTCGCCTTCGATGAAAGGAATGATGGGATTGTCTGGGATGACAAGCTTACCGTTTTCGTAAGTGATCTTGGTCCCGCTGGAGGGCAAAGGTATTTCATTGTAAGAAGCCGCCACAAGGCACCTCGAGGAGTATGGGTATAAAGTGACCCTAAGCTGTAAACAGCCATGTGTCGGGAATAGGAAGCTCTAGCAGAATCAGCAGCACGCCGAAAACCGAGTCATGGGCACGAAAACCAGTTGCGGCCCCACTCCAGCCATCCGCCGCGTCCGGATCAGAAAGGCTTGCCGGGTTCTCCCGAACCCTTTACGTTACCACCGCAGACGGGGAGCTTCAATGAAATCCCGGATTACCGCATACCACATTGGCGGTAGATGGCGCGGGTCTGGCGCAGGACCTCGGATAGCCGCATTTCGAGATCGAAGCTGTCATCGGCGCGCAGCACCCGCCACAAGAGCTTTTGCAGGGCGCGATGGGGATGCTCGGCGACTGGCAGCCATTTGCGCGCTCGTCCGGTAACCAGCCGCAGTAGATGCTCGAGGGTACGCAGAAACAGTGCGCTCTGCGTGAGTTGGTCATACTCGGCGGCCTCCAGCAACCCATGCTCATGCAGCAGATTCAGCCGCTCCCGCAGATTTCCCGCAAGCCAGAGCTGATGCTGAGCCTGTAGGGAGCCCGCGAGGTAGTCGAGGTCGTAGATTCCGCCCGCGCCGGTCTTGAAGTTCGCAGCGGTCTCACTTCGGTCCAGCTTGATGCGAACGTCCTGCAATTCGGAATCGAAGCCAGGCCGAGCCGCGATCTCTGCAATTCCCTTACGCACCGCCTCTAACCCGCGGTTGCCGACTTCACCATCGCCCGCGACATAGCGCAACTTGAGATAGGTCAGCGCCTCCCAGGGCTTGGCCTCGTCTTGGAAATAGGCGGCCAACTGGGTTGGGGTGACGATCAATTCGCCTTCGCGACCGTGCGGCCGCAGGCGAGCGTCCACCGAAAACACGGTGCCATCCAGGGTGTAGGCGGTCAGCGCATCCATCACCTGCGCCGCCACTCGAAGCATCTCCTCCTGCGGGCAGGCTTCGTCGCAAACGAACAGGACGTCGGAGTCCGACAGCAGATCGAATTCGCGGGCCCCCAACCTTCCCAGCCCCATAACCGTGAATCCCGCGGGAGTGCCGGCGATAGCCAAGGCGGCTTGGATCGCAGCCTCGGCCGCGACGGTGTTCTCGCTTAGCGAGTCGAAGACTTCACGCAACTGGAACAGATCGCGAGCGCCTGACAGGAACACCCGGCGGCGGTAATGCCGTCGCAAGATGGCGTTGGCTTCGGAGCGATCGACCTTTTCCTGGGCCAGGTAGGCAAACACCGGATCGGGTACAACGCTCTCGTTGCGCGGACCTTCGTCGAACAATTCGCCGGCGTCCGAGGTTGACAGCTCGTCAATCTGCGGTAGCAGCGCGACCTCCGCCGGGTGCCGCACCAGGATGTCGGTGAGATACTCGCTGAACTCGAAGATGGTGAGCGCCCGGCCCACCGCTTCGGGCGAGCGCAGCACCGCGCCATAACGCTCCGAAGTGGTTCCCGCCGAACTAAGGAAGCGATCGAGGTTGCGCCGCGCATGTTGCGACAACTCGGCGGTAGCGGCTATTTCCCGCAGCCGTGGAGAATCGACCGCCAGCCGCTGCATCATCTGGCTGTAGGAGCTCTCCGGTGTCGCTGGCGTCTCCGGATGCAACTGAAATTCAGGCGGGTGGTGGTCCTGGCTCTGTTCCTGATAGATAACTCGCCGATAAATCTCTGCCACCGCCGACATGCGTCTTTGCACATGGGCCAGGAACTCTTCAGAAATTGGAGCCGTAGTTCCTTCCCGGGCGAGACCACGCGCCAGCGACTCCAGCTCCCAGCGCGCTTCCGGCAGCCGATGGGTCTGCTGGCCCTGGCGCAATTGCAGGCGATGCTCCAGATTACGCAGGAACTCGTAAGCGTTGGTGAGGTTGTGAAAGTCTTTGCTGCTGATGTGTTCCTTGTCGTACAGCTTCTGCAACGCAAACATCGTACCCCGCGAACGCAGCCACGATTCGCTTCCGCCATAAACACGCTGCAGGCACTGCACCAGAAACTCGATATCGCGAATGCCGCCGCGATCGAGCTTCACATCGATACCGTTTTGGCCCGTCTGCTTCAGCAGGCGCCGGCGGCGATGACTTCCCATTTTTTCCCGCGAGGCGAGCGCCGTCTTGATGGCAACGAAGTTCAGCTCAGGCCGATACACGAACGGTTGCACCCGGCGCACAAACTCGCGCGCCAAGCCCACATCGCCCGCGGAATGGCGCACCTTGATCATGGCCTGCAACTCCCAGTCATGGGCGACGTGGGAGTAATAATGGATGGCGTGGGGCAGCGGGACCGCGGGCTCGCCTTCGTTGCCCTGGGGACGCAAGCGCAGATCGATGCGGAAGACCGGCCCCTCGCGCGTGTGGCGCGAGAGCAACTCCGTGGTCTGCTGGGCCAGACGGATGAAGTATTCCCGGTTGGAAATCTCCGCGTGCGGGGGTTCCACGCCGCCGTCATAGAGATACAGCAGGTCAATGTCGGAACTGTAATTCAGTTCGTTGCCGCCCAGTTTCCCCAGTGACAGCACGGCAAAACGTGAATCGGTGACGCGGCCTTCGGTGTCGAGCCGTTGCGGCGAGCCATAGCGGTGCTGCAGTTGGGAATGAACTTCGCGCAGAGCCTCTTCGATCAACACATCCGAGAGCGCGGAAATCTCAGCTGTCGTTTCCGCCAAGGTTGCCACTCCCAGCACGTCGCGCAACATGATGCGCACATACTCGCGCTTCTTGAAACGCGCCAGCAATACCGCCGTATCGGTTTCAAACGACCGCGAGCGCATGCGCGCGAAGCTCTCCTGAAATTCTTCACGAGAATGGCTGCGGTCCAGGCTTTTGTCGCGGACGAAGCCCTGAAACAAATCGGTATTGTGGATCAGCGTCTCGCCCAGCCAGGAGCTGCTGGCGAACACCACCACGGCGTAATGAATCAAAAACTGATGCTTCTCCAGCAGGCGCAACAAATCGGGTGAGGCCGATTCGGCCAACCGTTCAAACTGATTGACCGCGGCATCGGGATTGGGCGAGCCGGGAAGCAAGGCCGCAAGCGCCTGCTGCACTCCCGCAGGCGCGAGCTGGCGAATGCGCGCGAGATTTCGCCGGGCTGCTTCCGCATCGCGAAACTGCACGTTCGCGGGAAGAATAGCGGCATCAGGTTGAGCGATATCAGGCACGGTCGTATGAGGCCATCATAAGACCTGGCTTTAGCTGTACGGATAAAAGATGAAGAACAGCAGCGAGAGGGCGGTCAAGACCCAGAGCCCGGGCTTCAGGTGGCTTGCCCTTCCCGCAACCAGTTTGCAGATGGGATAAAGCACGAAGCCCGCGCAGATTCCAATGGCGATGTTGAAGGTGAATGCCATCAGGGAAACCACTGCGAACGCCGGGACTGACTCAGTATAGTCGGCGAAGTCAACGCGGGTGATGGGCGCAAGCATGAACAGGCCAACGATGATCAGTGCGGGCCCGTAGGCTTGCGGAGGAATGGCGGCCACAAACGGGGAGAAGAACAGCGCCAGCAGAAAACAAGTTCCAGTAACGAGGACGGTAAACCCGGTGCGGCCGCCCGCCTCGATTCCGGTGGCCGACTCGACGTAAGCGCCGGCGGTGGTGGTGCCCAGGACGGGAGCGAGGCTGGTCGTGATCGCGTCCACCAGCATGGGACGCTCGATCTGCGGCAGTTGTCCGTCTTTGTCGAGAAAACCGGCGCGTGCCGAAAGCCCGATCAGGGTCCCCATAGTATCGACAAACGCCATGATGAAGATGGTGAGCACTACGGGGAACGCACGCCAGGTCAGCGCGCCACGAAAATCCAGTTGCCACACAATTGGCGCGATGCTCGGCGGGATGCTGACCAGGCCGTGCGGCGGGGGGGCGATTTTAACGACGAACGCCACAATCGCGGTGATCACAATGCCCAGCAGGATGGCTCCGGGGACCTTTCGGATCACCAGGATGGTGATCAACACAAAGCCGAACATGGCTACCAGCGCGGGATGCGAGGTCAGATGCCCTGCCTGCACGGGCGCGCCCGGAACGCCGAGCGTGACCAGGCCAGTCTCGTTCAATCCGATGAAAGTGAGAAAAAGCCCGATGCCCACCGCGAAGCTGTAGCGAAGCGATGTCGGCACGCCTTCGACGATCCACTGCCGCAGCCGCAAGACGGTCATCAGGATAAACAGCACACCGGCGATGAAGATTGCCGCCAGTGCCGTCTGCCAGTGAAAACCCAAGAGCTTGCAAACTGTGAAAGCGATGAACGCATTTTCGCCCATGTAAGGCGCGATGGCGAAAGGACGATTGGCGTAAAACGCCATGAAGTAACAGCCGAACGCAGCCACCAGCACCGTCGCCACGAACGAGGGGCCTGCCGGAATTCCGGCGGTAGAGAGAATCGCCGGGTTGACTACCACAATGTAGGACATCGTGGTGAAGGTCGTCAGTCCGGCGACCACCTCGCGCCCCAACGAGGTGCGATGACCAGCAAAATCGAACACGGCATTCCGCCAGTTCAAGGGACGCTCCCGAAGGACCCAACTTCCACAGTGATGTGAGCGATGATTATAGTCCGCGGTGAGAACGCCACGGCAGTATGGTCGTGACGACCGTCACTTCAACGGGGTGGGCCTTGTTCCTGACTTGCCACCGCAATCACCGCGATACGCGACCCCAAGAGACAGTGATCTTTTTAGTTGTGGCGACGCCCTGCTTCATCACGCGAGATCGTGACCGGGGTCATAGACAAGAAAAATACAGAGAGTGGAAGATTCAACTGCCTGTACAGGTGGCATCTGACCCGAGTTCCTGCCTGCAGCAGTGTCGCGCCCACTCCCGGACGGGAGAGCCACTGCCATCTGGAAGTGTCAACCCAGTTACCTTTGACATTGAACTCCCGGGGGCCTTGCTATGGGCTTTCTCGACATCTTCTCGCTCTTTGTTCTGCTTGTCATTCTTGCCTTAGTGGTAGCGATTCTCCTGCTCTTGGGGTGGCTGCCAGGGGACCTTGCGAAGAAGCGCCGCAGTCCCTGGGCGGAAGCCATCAACGTCGCGGGTTGGATCGGCATTCTGCTGCCGCCCATCTGGATGCTGGCGCTGATTGCGGCATTCATCAAGCCAAGATCTGGAGAGGGTGCTGCCATTGCCATCAGCGAAGCCGAGACGGCGGAACTGGCGGCGACCATCACAGGGATTTCCCAACGCATTGCCGCCATGGAAACCGGAATGCGCGAACTAGCTTCCAGAACAATGTTGCGGGGCACGGAAGGACCACAGCCATGATCGTCGCGATCCTTGTCATCGGCTACGTGCTGATCTTGCGGTGGCTGGACCACAAGAACCGGGAGAAAGACCGGCTGAAAGCTGGCGCAATGCCGCCGGGCCCGGCAGATTACGCCACGATCAAGGCAGCCTTGACGCAGGTTTCCGACCGGTTGCTACAGGTTGAGACGGAGTATCGCGCGCTGGCCCAGCGCCTGGGGGTGCCGCGATGATTGCTTTCCTCGCCATTGTCTATTGCGTCGGTCTTTACCTCGTCTTCATCAAGTTTCGGCTTCTGCCTTTCAATCTCGTGGCACAGATCATTGCGGGCATGGTCGGCTTCGTCGGGTTGCTGATCGTGCTGTTCGGAATGAATTTCACTCAGCCCTTTACGATGGGGGCCACGGTGTCGGAATTCACCACACCGGTGGTCGCGCGTGTCCCCGGTCGCGTGATTGAAGTGCCGGTGCAAAACAACTCTCGCGTGAAGCGGGGCGATGTCTTGTTTCGGATGGATCCGCAACCCTACCTGGACAGCTTCCATGCCGCCGAATCGGGGTTGTCGCAGGCTGACATCCAAACCGCGACCGCCATTACCCAGGCCAGCCAGGGCGTCAATGCCGCAGTCGCGAACGCGCAAGCAGTCGAGGCCGCTATCCAGGCGACGAACGCCGCCATCGAGGCCACCAAGGCGCACCTGGACCTGGCCAGCACGCGGTTGAAGGAATACACCGAATTGGCCAGCAAGAACGCGGGCAGCCAGTTCGAAGTCGAACGATACGCTGCAGACGTCAGCAGCCTTACCCAACAAGTAGCGGCACAGCAGCAACAGATGGCCGCGCAACAGCAACAACTGGCTGCAGCCAAGGCCCAGCAAGCCCAAGCGCAAATCGCATTAGCCACCGCCACCCAGATGCGGCCAGCGGTACTGGCGCAAGCGAAATCCCAACTGGAAGGCGCCAAGTGGAACGTGGACCAAACCACGGTTTACGCTCCCGACGACGGCTACATCACGCAGTTGCAATTGCAGCCGGGGGCCATGGCTTCCCTTACGCCGGTGATGGTGTTCGTGAGTTCGTCCGAGCGAAGCCTGGTGGTTGCGACCATCATGCAGAACTATCTCAACACCTTCAAAGTCGGCGCGGAGGCTGAGGTCGCGCTGCCGGCATTGCCGGGCAAGATCCTGAAAGCCAGGGTGACGAGTATTGAACTTGCGACGGGAGCGGGTCAGCTCGACCCCGAGGGTAGGCTCCCGACCAGCATGGTCCCTCACCCGCCCGACCGCATGTTCATCCGGCTCCATCTGGAAGAGGACCTAAGCAAGTACGTGGTCACGATCGGATCCAGTGGCTGGATTGCCATTCGCGGTGATTCCTGGCAGAGCCTGTTCATTATCCGGCAGGTCATCATGCGCTGGTACACGTGGACCAACTACGTCTTTGCGGGATATTGAGCTTTCCGGGTAGGGACGGTCACTCATGAGAGAGGGCGAACGGAGCAGGCATTGCGGGCCAGTGGTATTGATCCTGGCGAGCGCCATGCTCGTGTTGTTTACCGCAGGATGCGCCGTGAAACGTCCTCCGGATACCACGCAGGCGGTTAAGGACTCGTTGCCGGCGGCGACCAAGATCCCCGACCAGTGGACCAGCCAGGGCGCCAGCGCCGCTGCGGTGCAGACCGAGTGGCTCAAGAGCTTCGGCGATCCGCAAATGGATGCCATCGTCGCGGAAGGACTGAAGAACAATCTTTATCTGCAAGCGGCCGCCACCCGGATTGACGCCGCGGCCAACATCGTCACTGAAGCCCACTCGCAAATGCTGCCGATGGTTGGCGTTTTGGGATCCGGCGCCTATCTCGGGCGCTACAACCAGAAAAATGTTCGCGGGCAGGACAAGGGAAGATACAACGCGTCCAGTCTGCTGGGTTCCGTGTCATGGGAATTGGACCTGTGGGGCCGCATTCGCGCGCAGACCGCGGCGGCGCAGCAGGAATTGGCAGCCACGCAAGCGGATGTGCAGTTTGCCCGGGAATCGCTCGCCGCGATGACGGCTAAGACCTGGTACCTGGCGGTTTACACGCGAATTTTGCAGAGCTACGCCAGGCAGAATGTGCAGCTCAAACAACGGAACCTGGAACTCACCCAAGCGAAGTTCCAAGTCGGGGAAGTCCAGGACCAGCAGATTGCCATGGCGAACGCCGACTTGGCAGCCGCGCAGAGCCAGTTGACGCAGGCCAATAGCGCATATGAGCAGGTCATACGGGCACTGGAAATCCTGCTCGGGCGCTACCCTTCGGCGGAACTGCAGGTAGCGGAGATGATGGTTGCTTTGCCTCCTGCGGTCCCCGCCGGGCTCCCCTCACAACTGCTGGAGCGCCGTCCCGACGTCATCGCCGCCGAGCGAACATTTGATGCGGCGTTCCACATGGTCCAGTCCACCAAGGCTGCACGCTTGCCCGCCATCAGCTTGACCGGCGCGGGCGGCTACATGACCAACGAGATCTATCAGAAGCTCGCCCTGCGTCCGTGGATCTGGACGGTAGGAGCAAATCTGGCCGCGCCACTCTACACCGGCGGATTCCTCCAGGCACAAGTGAAAATCGCCAACGACAACCAGAAAGCGGCACTCGCACTCTATGGCCAGACCGCGCTCCAGGCCTTTGGCGAGGTCGAGGTCACGCTCTCGAATGAACGCTTCCTGCGTGAGGAAAAGCAAGACGCCGACACGGTGTTGAAGAACGCCGAGCAAGCCCTGGGCGTTGAACAGACGAAGTATCGCGTCGGACAGGTTGACCTCGATCCCGTGTTGCAACTGCAAGCTGCCGAGTTGGGAGCCAAGATCGCGGTGGCCGAAGTTCAATATGAGCTACTGGCCAATCGCATCAATCTTCACCTTGCTCTTGGGGGAGGCTTTTGACGGCCCGCACGGCGGGAGAACCGGCAGATGCGAATTTGCGATAGGGCGGAGAGTGCCGAAACCGAAAGGCGATCCATGACGCTGCGAGCTCTGAGTGCCCGAGTGCTGACCGCCCTCTTCGCGGGCTGGAACATATCGCTGATGTCCCAGATAGCCACGGCCCAAACCGTACAGTTTTCGCCGGAGATGGACGTCTATGTCAACCTGCGCCAGGACGCGCGGCTCTCCTTGCAGGCGGGAAGAATACTGGAAGAAGACACTCCGGCGCAGGCGGCGTTCGGGGCCAATCTCGAGGTTTACGTGAAGCCTCTGGTAAGGCTGCGCGCCGCTGTGGGTGAACAGCCTGACCGGGCCAAGCTACGGACCCTGACGTTGAGCGTGGGCTATCGCTATTTCACATTGGCTGGGACTGCGCCGGAGAACCGGATCGTGATGGAGGCGAGTCCGCGCTTCCCGTTGGCCTGGAAGATCGTGCTGACCGACCGTAATCGCGGCGATCTCCGGATGATTGCCGGGGATTTCTCCTGGCGTTACCGCAATCGCCTGAGCGTGGAGCGCGCCGTCCCCATTCATTCGTACGCTTTCACGCCATACGCCCGCGCCGAGGCATATTACGACAGCTACTACGGCAAGTGGAGTGCGACCCTGCTGACCGCAGGCGCCAGCTTTCCTATCAAGAAACACACCGAGCTTGAACCCTATTACCAGCATTTCAACCAGACTGGCTGCACCCCAAATCAACAACTGGAGAACATCGGTCTGAAACTTAATTTGTATTTTTAGATTGATACGCAGCCGGCCCACTTGAGTGCTGCTGAGCAGGAGACGATAAGAAACATGGAGCGGGAGGCGGCGCTGGCCGCGGAATAAGAAGCAACAAGGGAGGGCTGGCATTTTCCCGTCCTCCCGTTTCGCGCGACGGCCAGAACTCAACGCGAAGACGTGGTCATCGCCATCTGCGAGACCGCAACAAGAGGTCGAGGCCACGCGTGACCAACAAGTAGGGGAGGAGGTCAAGTCATGACAGATCCGATAGAGAGCCGGCATCGTGGCACGATAGCTGTACTGGGCGTGCTGATCGTCACCGGCCTTTGCATCTGCGTGCAAACCCCCGCGGCGCAGGAGCGACCTGCAGCCGGCGTTTCCCCAAGCACGCAGCCGGCGGGCATTTCCAGCTTTGCGCCGTCCTTCGTGCCTGCCATAGCCGGAAAGGCTGACATCGCAAGCCCGGTTCCGATTTCTCCTTCGGTCCGATGGAGCGCAGCAGCAGTGAATAACGTCAGCTCTTTCCCGGGTGCCGGCCCTCGCCGCATCACCCTGGACGAAGCGCAGCAGCAGGCGGCGACAGCCAACAATCCGATGCTCCGGCTCGCCGCATTAGGCGTCGAGGCCGCCAAGCAACACCGACTGGGCGTGGAATCAGATTTCTTCCCTAAGCTCAGCTCCACCTTCGCCAATCTCCACTTCAACAAGTTCATGGGTGAGCTTATCGAGATCCACAAACCCTCTGGCGGCGGCACCGTAATTGCTGTGCCGATATTCAGTGAGAACGAAACTATGGTGGCGGCGATGGCGACACAACCGATTACCCCACTGTTCAAGCTTCGCCAGGTGCTCACCATTGCCCGTGCCGACGAGCAAATCGCGAGATCCAAAGCGGGGATGCCGGTCAAGGAAGTGGCCGGCAATGTCGAGCAGTCGTACTTCGAGCTGCTGGTTACGCAGCGGCAAAGGGAAGTCGCCAACGCCAAGGTAAAGAAGGTCGAGAACCAATGGCGCCTGGCCAGCACCTCTGCTCCGCCTGCGGGACTGGCCGAACACGACACGGAGTGGCTTGGGGCCAGCAAAGCACTGGTGCTGGTCGACAGCAATATGAAGGAAGCAGCCGCGACCCTCAATGCCCTGCTGGGATGGCCGCTCGATACCCAGCTGGAGCTGGTCGTTCCCGCTGCATTTTACGAGGACATCTCGCTAACCGAGGCAGCCGAACAGGCGATGCAGAACAACCCGGAGGTGGTCGAAGCGGAACAGACGGTGATCAAGGCGCGGGCCGCCGCCAAACTCTCCACCCTGGATTACGTACCGGACGTGGCGGTGGTTGGTGGCTATGCCTATCAAACCGTCATGCCAGCCTTGCCGAACGATTTCTCGTATGTCGGCGTCATGGCCAGCTACAACTTGTTCGACTTCGGCAAGCGTGAGCGCACGGTGAAAGAACGCAACGCGCAAGTATCGATGGCAGAGACCGGCTTAATGCTGGTCAAGGCCAAGGTTGCCGCCAGCGTGACCAAGGCCTACTACCAGCTGGATGGCTCGCGTCAGTTCAGCGAACTGGCACGCCGCATGAATGCGGCCAACCGGGCGGTGGAAGTTAAGTATGAACCGGAAGAGGCGGAAGCAGCGCGGGCGAAGAGCGAGGCGGAAATGCTTCAGGCGGAACTGGAACACCGGCTGGCCTATTCCCGGCTGCAGCAGCTAATCGGAGGTGGTTACTCCGGCTCGGGCAGGTAGAGATCCCTGGCAGTTGACTCTGTGCCCGCAGAAGAGAAATGACGTGCGATTGCGCCCCAACATGGGGTGAGCAATGAATGTGGTTCATCAACAAAGAGAGAAGGGAGAAATGAAGACACTGAGAGAGAAGTTCGCTGGCCGGCGACTGGAGACCGCGATCGCAATGTTCGTGGCCGCATCCTCGTGTGCCGGAATGGCCCAGAACATCCGCGGCGCGGCCACCGGGCCCACCACGGCCAAGGGCTACGACCACCCAGGTCAGTACATTCACCTGCAAGACGTTAAGCCCGCCGACAACATGTATCCGGTCATCCTGCATCCGGAGCAGGATGCCGAAGCGCGCAAGAAGCTCGCCGCCCTGGAGCAGAAGACCGGCAAGAAACCCAACATCCTTATCTTCCTGATGGACGACGTGGGCTGGATGGATCCCGGATTCAACGGCGGCGGAGAGGCTGTGGGCAATGCCACGCCGGTGATGGACAGACTCGCCAATGCAGGCCTGATCTTCACTTCCGCCTACTCGACGCCCTCCAGCTCGCCCAGTCGCGCTACCATCATGACCGGACAGAATCCTCTGCATCACGGCATCTTGATCCCGGCCATGTACGGGCATCCGGGCGGTCTTGACGGCGCAATCACCGTTGCCTCGCTGCTCAAAAAGCAGGGCTATGTTACCCAAGGTGTGGGCAAGTGGCACATTGGCGAGAACCAGCCATCGCTACCGCAGAATGTCGGCTTCGATGACTATGTCGGTTTCCTAAGTGTTTCCGACCAGTACACCGAGTGGCGCGACGAGTACTACAACCCCGAAGTGGCCCTGTCGCCGGGGCGCTTCTCCATGATGGAAAACGATCCCTTCAGCCACAACGAGGTCCACTGCACTCCTGCCAACAAAAGCAACTGCGAGATGGGCAAGCTCATTGACCTAACCTATATTAAGGACCTCGACCAGCACTGGCTAGATACCAGTCTTGCTTTTCTGGACAAGATGAAAGGCAGCCAACAGCCGTTCTTCCTCTACCACGCTACGCGCGGCTGCCACTTCGACAACTATCCTTCCGACGAGTGGGCCGGCAAGTCGATGTCGCGCACCAGCTATGGCGATTGCATGGTGCAGATGGATTACATACTCGGGCAGTTATACGACAAGTTGCAGCAAATCGGTGAACTCGACAATACCTTGATTATTCTTTCGTCCGACAATGGACCGGAGTGCGAGGTTCCGCCTCATGCCCGTACGCCGTTCCGTGGGTGCAAAGGGTCGAGCTGGGAAGGCGGCGTGCGCGTGCCCACCTTTGCCTATTGGAAAGGCATGATCAATCCGCGCAAAGACGATGGCCTATTCGACTTTGCCGACATTCTGCCAACCGCGATGTCCCTTGCAGGAGTGCCGGGCGCCAAACTCGCTGACTTATTTCCCAAGACGACCTACATTGACGGTGTGGACCAGGCTTCGTGGATAGTGGCCGATGAGGGCCACTCTGCCCGCCGCAGCCGGATCTATACCTTAAACCAGTACTTCTCGGCCGTGCGTATAGATGAGTTCAAGTACATCGTCACCGCCGAGATCGAGAACGGCATGTTTCAGAAAGGCGATCTCGGCGGCTTCAGCGGATCGATAGTCACCGACACGGGCGGGGCGATCATGATCAACCTCTATACCGACCCGCAAGAAGACGTAAATGTAGGTATCCGGCACATCCCGATGATTACACTCCTTGGTCAGGCGGTCGGCGTTTATGTGAGGGACCTGCTCAAATATCCGCCGCAATTCAAGATCGGCTTCTTCTCGAATAATCCGCCTTTGTACATCCTTGCACCACAGATGAAGAACATGAACCAAGGTGCACTAGAGATGAAAGACAAAGCCGGAGCCGACAAGCCGACACCATAGATTACACGCGAGGCGGGCCGCTGCAATGCGGCCCTCTTCCCTACGCGGGCCATGACAAAGTTCTTAACCGATAGTGATGGTATGGCGAATTCTGTTTTAACTCGGGCCCAGGCAGCGGAAGGCGCGGTGCGCCGCTATCACGTGATGGTGAAACCCATCGGCTCTCTCTGCAATCTGGATTGCACCTATTGCTACTACCTGCATAAAGAACAACTCCTGGGCAGCAACTCGAATTTTCGCATGTCCGACGAGGTCCTCGAAACCCATATCCGGCAGTACATCGAGGGGCAGGATGGCGACGAGGTCGTCTTCAGCTGGCAGGGCGGCGAACCCACCCTGCTGGGCCTCCTATTTTTCGAGAAGGTGATGGCGCTGGAGCAGAAGTACAAGCGAGCGGGACAGCGCATCGAAAACGATCTTCAAACCAACGGCATTCTGCTGGATGATGAGTGGTGCCGCTTCCTGAAGACACATCGATTTCTAGTTGGGCTCAGTATCGATGGCCCGGAAGAACTGCACAATGCCTATCGTCGCAGCAAAGGCGGGCAGCCTACCTTCAAGAAAGTGTTCGCGGCCTCGGAGTTGCTGCATAAGTATGGCGTACGCTTCAACACTCTCACCGTGATCAACCGGCTGAACGCCGCCCGTCCCTTGGACGTGTATCGCTTCATCAGCCGGGAGGTCCGCCCACATCAATTGCAGTTCATTCCCTGTGTCGAACCAAGAGTCTTCCAAAGCACGGCCCCGCAGCAGTGGGACCCAGCCAGCTTGCCGCAACTCGGATCGACGGCGGCGCGGCCGGGAAACGCCGATTCGGTGGTAACCGAGTGGTCGGTTGATCCGGAGGACTGGGGCAAGTTTCTTTGCAAGGTTTGGGATGACTGGTATGCACGGGATTACGGCAAAGTATTTGTGAACCTATTCGAAACTGCGGTCGCCCAATGGATGGGCATGGAGTCCCAGGTTTGTATCTATCACGAGTTCTGCGGCAAAGGTTTGGCGCTGGAGCACGACGGCAGCGTATACGCCTGCGACCATTATGTCTATCCGGCCTACCGGCTGGGCAACGCTCTCCAGACTTCGAGCGCGGAACTGGTTGTCTCGGAGCGGCAGAAGAGTTTCGGATTCGGCAAATTTCTTTCGCTGCCCGCTTGCTGCCGGGAATGCAAGTATCTGTTTGCGTGCAACGGAGAGTGCCCGAAGAATCGGTTGCTGCGCACCGCCGAGGGCGACGTCGGCCTGAATTATCTCTGTTCTGGACTCAGAAAATTCTGGGAGCACATTGATCCGATAATGCCGGAGATCACGCGCAGGGTGCGGACCGAAGGACAAGCTCCGGCAAGGCCATTAGTGAATTCGACGGTAAAAGGGTGGCCCGCAAGACGCCCTCGTCATTTCGTCCGGTGAGCCGCACAATGGAGGGGAGAACCACGCGAGAAGCGAGTCAGATGGCTGGCGGAGGTAGGAATTTACCGACGATTTCCTAGCGGTCGTCACGCCACAGATTCAAACTAGCTTCACTAACACGTTACAGCAGGAGTTAGAGACACTGCCTTCGAAGGAGGCCGACAATGGAGAGATGGGAATTTGGTAGCAGATCATTCAAGTTCATGCTTTGCGTCCTGGTCGGAGTTTGCGCTGTGGCGTGTGCAGTCTCCGCTTTGGCGCAAGCCCCACAGCCCACGAGCAACATCCCGCCGCCGCCGAAATGGCCGATGGAGTTCCTGAAAGATGGAAATGTGCTGATCGTCTATCAGCCACAGATTCGTGATTGGAACAGGTTTCGCGAACTCACGTCCGACACCGCCGTTTCGATTACCCCGAAGGGTGGTAAGCCGGTCCTGGGCGTGGTGTCGTGGAGCGCCACCACGGTAACGGATACCCAGGCGCGCATCGTGGTAATTAAAGACATCCAGCTTACCCAGGCGCGCTTTCCCTCGCTCGATGCGGATGCTTCTGCGGCCATGGAACAAGTAGTGCGCGCCACCTTCCCCGGCACGGGGATGACGATTGGACTCGATCGCCTCCTGATGGGCGTCAAGATGGCCCAGGAACCGGCGCGGCCTTCGGCCATCAGCACGCAACCGCCAGAGATCTTCTTCAGTAGCAAACCGGCGATCCTGTTGTTTGTGGATGGCGAGCCGGTGCGCGTCCCCATTGAAGGCACCAAACTGGAATATGTAGTCAATACCAACTGGGACCTGCTGTACGACAAATCGGACTACTATTTACTGGACCAGAAGACCTGGCTGAAGGCGAAGGCCTTGTCCGGGCCCTGGACGGTGACGACCAAGTTGCCACCGGACATGACACGCCTACCCGCGGGACAGAATTGGGACGATGTCCGGCAAGCCATCCCTCCGGCCAAGTCAACCACTGTGGCGCCCCGGGTCATGTTTACAACTAAGCCGGCGGAACTGCTGGTGTTTGCCGGCGAGCCCACGTACAAGACGATTCCCAAGACCAATCTTGCTTATGCCACCAACACCAAGAGTGATGTCTTTCAGCACAGCCCAGATCACCAAGTCTATGTTTTGATCTCCGGGCGCTGGTTCCGCGCTGCAACGCTGCGCGGCCCCTGGGCGTATGCCAGCAATGACTTGCCGGAGGATTTCGCCGACCTTCCGGCCAATGATGCGTTTGCGCATGTGTTGGCGTCTGTTCCCGGGACCCAGGAGGCGCGCGACGCGGTGTTGCTGGCGCAGGTGCCCACGACCGCGATTGTTAATCGCGCGGAAGCCGAGGCGAAGGTCAAAGTCGTTTACAGCGGCGACCCTCAGTTCAAGCCGATCGAAGGCACTTCCTTGTCCTATGCGGCGAACACCCAGGACAGGGTCATCAAGTATGGCGATCTCTATTACCTTTGCTTCCAGGGCGTGTGGTTTATGGCCACCAGCGCGAACGGGCCGTGGAAAACCGCCGACTCGGTGCCTAAGGCGATCTATGAGATCCCGGCTACCTCACCGTTGTACAACGTCACGTATGTCACCGTGAGCAATCCCACTCCCACGACGGTAGAGAGCAGCTATACCAGTGGCTACATGGGCATGTTCGTATTGGGGGCTGCAGTAGGAGCTTGCGTAGCTTACGGCACCGGATATTACTATCCGCCCTATTGGGGACCTTATTGGGGGCCTTATCACTATCCGGTTTACTATGGGTATCCCTATAGTTATGGCTACCGGGCTGTTTACAATCCCACAACTGGTTTCTATGGAGTAGGAGGGGCGGTGTATGGCCCCTACGGCGCCGCCGGCAGGGCGGCCTGGTATAACCCTTCGACCGGAACCTATGGACGGGCCGCCACAGTGCAGACGCCTTACGGCGGACGCACCGTAGCCCAAGCCTACAACCCCTGGACAGGCACCTACGCAGCCACTGCGCAAGGCCACAATGCTTATGCCCAGTGGGGAAGCTCGGTGGTCACGCAAGGCAACGATTGGGCGCGCACAGCACACGTGACGACCGCGAATGGAGGAACAGCAGGCTACCGGACTTCGGATGGAGGCGCGGGAAGAGTGGTTTATGGCCCGCAAGGCGCGGCCGGAGTGGCGAAGACCGCTAATGACGACATCTACGCCGGCAAAGACGGGAATGTCTACAAGCGGAACCCCAACGGAAGTTGGAGCAAGTACGACAACGGAAACTGGACACCGGTGGACAAGCCCACCGGCGGACAAAACAAAACCGCCGGCGGCGACTCGACGCTGAAGTCTCGTCAGGGAACGGCCCCATCGCAGACGACCGCCGACGTACAGCAACGGGCCCAAAACGCCGGCGTCGCACAGGGTCAACGTCCCTCATCGGCTTCCCCGGAAACCATGCAGCAACTCAACCAGGAAGCAGCGTCGCGCCGACAGGGTGCGGCGCGCGAGCAGACATTCTCCCGCGGCACGGGTGCCGCCAGATACGGAGGCGGCCGCCGCCGTTGAGCTGATCAGGCCGTACCCGGCTTTGGCGTGCAGCAGTTTCTCGGGAGAAGTGAGGCTGTTGGCCGGCGGTACTGGGCCAGGAGGAAAATCATGCACCGAAAGACCATGGTTTGCGCAAGCTGTGCCCTTATGCTGATCGCGCTGGGAGTAATCCCAGAAATCGCCGCTCAGCAGCCGCCGCTCGCAGGAGCGACCGTTCAAACGGCTCCAGGCGCAACCGTCCAAGCTGCCCCAGGCGGGCCGGCCTCGTCCTCCTTGCCCAAGCCGGAACGGGTGCTGCTGTATGCGTTCCGCGTTCCAGAGGACGTGGTCACCATCGACCAATCGGCGGCCGCCCGTCTGCAACGGCGGCGCAATCAGCGCCGCGATATGCCGACCGACGATTCGCTGGCGGCGGTCACGCAAGAGATCCAAACCAGCTTCACCAACACGTTGCAGCAGGAGTTGAACGCAGTGCCTTTCCCCGTCGAAAAATGGAACGGCGCCGATTCGCTCCCGCCGAATAATTCCTTGCTCATTCAAGGGGAGTTCACCAGCGTCAATCAGGGAAACCGTTCGCAACGCATCATGATTGGCTTCGGCAGGGGAGCGAGCGACGTGCAAGCGCAGGTGGTGGTTTCCTTGAAGACAGGATCGCAGACCATCGTGCTCTCCCAGTTCACGGCCGACACCTCCAGCGGCATCAAGCCGGGGGCGGCCGTGACCATGGGCGTGGGTTCGGCGGCCACCGCCGCCGTCGGAGCTGCAACCCAAACTGCGGGCGACAAAAAAGCAACCGTTTCGGCAGATGCTTCGCGCATGGCAAAGACCGTCGCCAAGCAGGTCGTCGATTTAATGTCCTCGCAAAAATGGATACCAGCGAAGGACGCTGAGAAAGCGACGGGGCAGGCAGATCACTGACGGGCGATCGCGTGCGATAGCATAGTGTGGGGCGGTTGGGAGCTAAAACGGAAATTCCGACCAAGGACAAACGATCCGTGTCCAAGACATGGTAGGAGGATATATGCGAAACACCGGTTGCGGCGCCGCGTGCACATTAACCGTACTGCTGGTCGCCTCGGGGATGGCTTTCGCGCAAGTGGAGCATCAGTCGCGCACCTTGCTGGTAAATGGACATTCCGGACAAGCCGCCGTAATCCAGGAAAACGGGCGCGCGTATGTTGACTTGGAAGCACTGGCACAAATCGCAAATGGGTCGCTGAGCTTCAACGCAAATCGGATTGTTTTGACGCTGCCGCCGGCCACAGTCAGCACTTCCAGCAGCGTTGACTCGCCCAACCCGGCGGAGGCTTCCGGCTTGTCGCGGGATTTCATGAAGGCCGCGATCGAGGAGATCGCATTGATTCGAGAATGGGGCAGTCCGGTTGGCTATGCCATCCAGAATGGATACCCAATCAAGGAAGAGTGGGTGGCCCGATACCGGGAACAGGCGGCGTCCGGCCTCCGATTGGCGTCGGTGGCAGCCTCGACCAACGCCGATCGAAGTGCCCTGCAATTGCTCACCAATGAGTTCGACGGCGTGCGTGACTGGAGCAACAAGCTGGTCGCGGCGGGAAAGGCCATGGACACTGCGAAATATTCCATGTCAGAGAATGCGGTGCGCAATGATCCCCAATCGCAAAAACTAATAACGTGCTGGCGATTCCTGGCTTCGATGTTGGGAAGCGGCAGCTTTCAGGATGATTCCTCCTGCCACTGAGGCTCACTGGGTCACTTCGACCTCGCGTTTTTCGTCCGTTCGCGAAACGGCCGCATCGGCTTGAAAAGGTTAGTGGGCCCGGAGGGATTCGAACCCCCAACCAAGGGATTATGAGTCCCCTGCTCCACCATTGAGCTACAGGCCCGATTTTGAGTTACGGCTGCTGCCTTGCGCGCCGCAGTGAAATTTGTAGGCGCCTAGTCAGCATTGTATGGCGAAGGGAATGAATCACAAAGTCCGGCCAAGCCCGACGGCGGCACAGGCCTTCTCGCACGCTTTGCGGTTTCCACGGTTAGCAAGTAAAAGTTGGGTAGAGGGCTAATCGTGCGTGGGCTGGATTCAACGATGTTTAGTTATGCGTCGAACGAGCGAGAACACCACAACGAGCATGATGGCAAGAATCGGAACCCGGCTCCATCGCCCGAGTAACCAGAAGCAGGCTCCCCCAGCGAGTACAAGTACGATCCACCAGATCGTTGGACTCCGGCGGCCCCGCAACTTCCAGTTTTTAAGAGCTTGCCAGATCGCATAGGCGCAGACTGGAACGGCAACGATGCCGACAACAGCTCGCAGATTGGACAGCAGCATTACTCCAAATTCAAGTTGGAGGGTCATTTGCTTAGGGAGGGGACCTTCTCCCTCGCCACATCCGGCACTATTTCACTCCTGCGGGCTGCCGTTTGTCAGTGACCTGTGACGCTGGGACGAGTGAGAGCGGCAAGACTGGGCGTGGGCTGGGCCATAACCCAGGCCCGGCTTTGACTTCGGCTTCCTCAGGGTAAACGGGCCTGTCCCCTGCTTAGCGCAAGGAGTGAAGAAACTGTATGAGGGGAATGAAGAAACTCTAGGGGAGGGAGTCGCGAGGTTTCTGGGCGGCTATAGGGGTCCTTCGACTCGCTGCGCTCGCTCAGGATGACAGACAGAAAGCGAGCCTTGGATAGCTAGTGGAATACCTTGCGCATCCCAGCCCCGGTCGGCCACCAGGTGAGTTGGACAGAAGTGGTGAAATCGGTTTGCCGCGTCGGGGCCAACACCGGCACCAACCAGGTCTCGTACTGTAGGAAAGACTTGATCTCGAGAGTCTTGCGGACCCGCAGCATGGCGGAAACGTTCCAGTCCCACTGGGTGCTTCCGCCGGGAATGAAATCATTGGCGATCTTGCTGTTGCGGACCCCTACTTGAATGCTGCTCTGGGGACTGAGATGGTAGGTACTCCACGCCTGATAGCCCTTGCCTTCGCGGCCAATCCAATTTCCCATCAGAAACCTATCGTTGAGGTACAGGTCGTGATAGATGATCTCCCAGTATAGGAACTGGCCGCTATGGTTGGTTTGCCCAGTTGGATCGGTATAAACCGCCTCGGCGCGGAAGTCGAGTTTGGGTAAATCCGGGAAATGGGAAAGATAGATCCCGGGATTGAATGCAGCACGCTGCGGCGCGCTGACCGGGGAGACATCGTCATGCACCAGCGAATCGCTGTACAACGTTAACCAACGGCGTAGCAGCGGCAGCCGGTAGGAGAAATCAAAGCTGGCGTGGCGCGCGCCCGGGTCCTTGCGCGAGAACTTGACCTCTGGGGTGACGTCGTTGAGGCTGGTGAAGCTGGTCCAGAACGAACCGAAGGTGAGCGGTACGTGTCCCTGGCCGCCAAATACGTCGTTGCGCGTAAATCCGATCTCCAGATTTTCCGTCGGCTTAAAGCTGGCCTTTTGTCCGAACATGTACGGCCCGACGGGGAACTGATGGCCCTGGAGCGCTCCAAAATAGTTCGACACCTCGAACGGCCCCAGGAACTTTGACAATCCCGGAACATTGACCGGCTCGGTGCGGTTGATTTGCAGCATCCAGAACGGGACGGCATTATTGCTCATCAGGAAGGCGCCGCCTTCGTCCGGCCCCCACCACATGCTTTGTCTGCCTACGGAAAAATCCAAGCCGCCAAATCTTGCCACGGCATAGGTGTCCAACAACTGAAACCGGTTCGCAGAGATTGGGGTCGCTGGTTGCAGAGGATTTAGATCGACGTTCGCAATCACCTGCCGCACCGACAGCGGATATCCCGGGATGGTAGGCGCGTACTGGTACTCGCCATTGACGTAGAAGGCAAACCGGCCATCGTTGGCGCTGGCGCTGAATCCGGTGATGTTGTTGACCCCCTGCCAATACGGGCGCCCGTAATCGTTGATCAGCGTCTGGCCGAAGTGATAGCTGTCGTTCACCGGCGTTCCCGCAATGTCCATCACGCGCGTGTACAACGAATCCAGATGGATCGAGTCCACCGGTCTCCCATCCCAAGCCCCCAGCTCATCGGCGAATTCCGTATCGAGGCTCTTCTGGAGCTGCAGGACTTGCGGTGGCAGGTCGGTGTGATATTCCACGTTGCTCTGCATCTCGAGCAGCAGGTGAGCGCAAGCCATACGCGTCCACGGCCGCACGCCGATGTAGGCGGTGTTGATGTATCCGCCGGCGATGAGGCGCTCCATCGCGGGATAGACCCAACTATCCAGCGGAACGTAGGTGCTGGCGACGTTGCCAGGACGGGGTGCCGATGTCTGTTCCGCCACGATCTTCAGATCGTCATCGAGACTTGCATTGTGCCGTGTCTTGTAAATGTGCCGGCCGATTTGATAGCCGAGCAGCCCTCCCACGAACACGTCTGACAGGAAATGCTCGTCCGATGCGGCCCGCGTCAAGCTAACTCCCAGAGCCAGGCCGTAGGCCCCGACCTCAGCCACGGGATGGGGATACTCCTGCGCGACCACCGAGGCGAACGCCCAGGTCAGCGCGGCATGATCGGACGGAAACGACGTCCCTCTGTGGAAGAAGTTGTTTTGGAAGTTCGACGGAATTGGCCGTTCGCGCCCGGTGGCAAAGCTCATCGCATAGTCAACACCCAGAGCGTTGATCATCGCTTCAGTCGCCAGCACGCCGGTTTCGCGCGCGCGCTCGTTATGGGTCACGTGTCCCCAGATGTACATGGCGCCCGTCATCCCCGCCGCCGACGCCACGCCTGCATCCGAAGCAACCCTGAGCGCGTGCAGATGGTCGAGGCGCATGGCGTAGGAACTTTGCGGGTCGGCGACGAACAGTCCGGTGGCAATACCGCTCATGGGGACCAGCCACTTGGCGTCGGTGGGCTTCAGGTGGAATGGACTGGTCCAGATGTCTTTTTGATCTTCGGCCAAATGTTGCAGGAAGCGCGTCTCGTTCGGATGAGGCATGGAGCCATCGACCGCGACAGCGGTAGCTTGCGGCGGCGATGCGCTTGCACCCGGAGGAACTGCTGACTGCTGCGCGCACAGAGGAAGGCAGGCGCAGGAAATCCCCAGGGCCAGAGCGAACACAAGTTTAGTGAAGGAGTTCGTCAAGGTGCGTAGTAGCGGAATATGCGCGTCAGCACGGTAGCCATGTCGTCCACATCTCGTTCGGACATGGCGGAGGAGAGCGGCAAGGAGATTGTTCGTTCGCCCACAAACGAAGCGTTGGGGAAATCCGAATCGACAAATCCGAATTGCTGCCGGTAGTAGGGGTGCTGATGCACCGGGACATAGTGGATGCCGACGCCAATGTTCTCCGCATCCAGCGCGGTGATGATCGTCTGCCGATCAACCCCGAGCTTTTCCAACACCAGAAGCGGCGTAAACAAATGATAGGCGTGGCGCGAGCCGGCGTCGGGCGGCGGAGGCAGCAACAGCGGAAGCTGCTTCAGGCGCTCGGTGTAGGTGCGCCAGATTTGTTCGCGTTGCCGCCAGCGCTCCTCGATGGTTGTCAGTTGCGGCAAGCCCAGGGATGCGGCCAGGTCGGTCATGTTGTACTTGAACCCCGCCGCGATGACTTCGTAGCCGGTGGGGCCGCCGACAAACCGGCTCCAGGCGTCGGCCGTCATGCCGTGCAACGACAGAATTTTGACGCGCTCATACAATTCGCGGTCGCGCGTAATCACCATCCCGCCATCGCCCGTGGTGATGTTCTTGGTGGGATAAAAACTAAAGCAGCCGGCATCGCCCATCAAACCTGCCGCGGTCCCGTGATGAGTGGCTTCAATGGCGTGCGCACAGTCTTCGATCACCCGCAAACCGTAACGGCGAGCAAGGTCGAGGATCGGGTCCATTTCACAGCAGCGGCCGCACATGTGGACGACCAGTATCGCCTTGGTGCGGGAAGTGATGCGCTCCTCGATTTGCGCGGGATCGATATTGAAGGTCGAGCGGCTGCAATCGACCAGAACGGGTTTCGCTCCCGTGTGCACGATGGAATGAATGGTGGAGCAAAACGTCATGGCGGGAGCGATCACTTCATCGCCCGCGCCGATTCCCAGTGCGACCAGCGCCAGATGAATCGCAGCCGTACCACTGCTTACTCCGACCGCGTGGGGCGCGCCTTTGTAGCGCGCGAACTCCTGTTCGAAGCGCTCGACCCTTCCACCCAGGCCGATCCAATGGCTGCGCAGACACTCGACGACCGAGGCGATCTCCGCCTCGCCAATCACCGGCGCCCCGAAGATCAGACGCCGTTCACGCGCACGGATGGGCCCCCCTCCCGCGATTGCCGGAAGGCCGTTGGGTTCTTGAACTGGATGGGGGCCTGCCAGCGGAGCGCGCTTCATAAGATTCAGTTTTGGAGTTCTAAATGTGAGGCGATTGTAAATGATTCGCAAGCCGTTGCGGTGACCGGTGGCCGCAGGCTTGAATCGAACCATGCGACTAACCCAGTCGGCTATACTGACACCACTTCCACTCTATGCCCTTCACTGTATCCCACGTGGCCGCCGCGCTGCCTTTGCGCCGATTGAACCTGGTGTGGTCGGCGTTCGTGGTCGGCAGCATGGCCCCGGACTTCACCTATATTGTGGGGACCGCCGAACATCGCAGCGTGGGCCACCAGTTCCCCGGTGTGATCGAATTCACGCTCCCGGTCTCCCTCTTCGTGCTATGGGTGTTTCATGCCGCCATCAAGCGGCCGGTCGTAACTTTGCTGCCTAGCGGCATGCAGCAGAGACTGCGCGGCCAACTCGGACAGTTCAAGTTCGGCGGCCCTGCCCGGTTCATGGCTATCTTGTTTTCCCTGGCGCTGGGCATTGCCACGCATGTGGTCTGGGATGCGTTTACCCACCCATTCTCCTGGCCATGGGAGCGCTGGGTTTGGCTGCAACGTTGGGTCCAGGTTCCGCTGCTGGGACGAATGCCGATGTACATGGCCCTGCAGTGGGCGAGCTCCGTGATTGGATTGGTCGCTCTCGGGGTCTGGGTCCTGCTCTGGTATCGCAATACCGCGCCCCAGCCCGCGGTCGGGGCGGCGAAAGCCAACTCCGGTCCCTGGATCGCCCTTACCATGATTGCGGTCGCCACCGCCGTCGCACTCGTACGCGCCTGGTTGGTGATCGGCATTCCGAAGAGCCTGCACCGGACGGACGCCTTCCTGCTCGTCTTTGGAGTAACGGGCATCGCCTTGGTTTTTTGGCAAGTGCTGATTTACTGCGTGATGATTTCGTCCCATCAAACTTGGTGATCAGCTAAGCTCGTGGTGCACCAGCGAGATCGTCATGCCTTCCGTCAGTGTCATCATGAACGTCCGCAATGGAGCGTCCACGCTCCGCGAAGCGTTGGACAGCGTGCTCATGCAGACCTTCCAGGACTGGGAGCTGATCGTTTGGGATGACCGCTCCAGCGACGACAGCGCGCAAATTGTCGCCGCGTATAAGGACCCCAGAATCCGCTACTTCCTGTCGCAGGAAGCGACCTCGCTAGGCAAGGCAAGGCGAGATGCAATTCGACAGGCGACGGGAGCGTGGCTGGCCTTCCTCGATCAGGATGACATTTGGCTGCCCCGTAAATTGGAAATGCAGATGGCGCTGGCTGACGACACCACCGGCCTGATCTATGGGCGGACCGTCAGGTTTTATCCCCGCGGCTTGGAGCGCGATTACGACCAAACGCACGAGTTCACGCTCCTGCCCGAAGGCGACATCTCCAACCAGCTCTTCACCGATTCCTGTTTCATCGCCATGAGCTCGGCTATGTTTCGGCGTGCGGCCGTGGAAGCCGTCGGCGGAATACCGGATGCAGTGCAGATCGTCCCCGATTACTGGCTCTACGTTGCCATTGCCCGCCGTTACCGGATTCGAGCGGTGCAGGAAGTGGTCTGCCGTTACCGCATGCATAGCGCCAACACGTCGCGGTTAAACGCGCTGAAGATGAATCAGGAAGTGCTCTGGCTGATAGACCAGTGGGCCGATCAGCTCGATCCGCGGACCCTCGCGCTCTGCCGCGAGAGGCACTTCACCGCCATTGCGCTCGAGGAGATGCGGAAGCCGGCCACCGCGGCCCGAGGAGTCGCTCGCCTGTTCACGCAAGGCTCGGTCGCTTCGCAGTTGGTGCGGCCGTTCATGTTCGCGTTTCACATCATCCGGCGGAATGTTCGACGTCCCTATTGGCAGAGGTTGAGCGACAGCTAACCGTTCAAGCCCACACTACATTGGTCTCCGCCGCGTCGCTTACCGGAGCGTTGGATAGCACCTTGTTCTTCAGCACGAAAACCAGCAGGACCGAAAACAGCAAGGCATACGACACCAGGGTTGCCCAGGCGGCGGCATTGGCTTGGAAGCGTGGAATGAACAGGAGGTTTAGCAACACATTGACGCCTGCGGCCGCTGCGAACGAATACAGGACGGGCCGTTCGTAGCCCCGGCTCACCATCACAGTCCACAGCAGCGAGAAGCAAAAATCGATGGGCAACGCGATCAGCAGAATGCGAAACAGTCCGGCCGCGCCCAAAGTCGATCCGTAGATCACGGTCAGAATTTGCGGTGCCAGCAGGCCTATGCCCAGTGCAACGATGGACGCAGTAATTGCCAGACCGCCCAATGCGATCAGCAGAATTCTGTAGGCTTGCGCGCCTGCCTCCACCTTTGCCAGGTAAGGATAGAGTGCGTCCGTGAGCAGCCAGAACCCGGTGAAGATGATGTAGAGCGGCTTGCAAGCTGCGCTGTAACGCCCGACTTCAGCGGTGCTGGTCATCGCTCCCAGCAGCAGGATGTCGGCGTTCATGAACACCAGGTTCAACAGGTTCGACATTCCCAGCGTTGCCACTCGGGATGGCCGTAGTTCCTCGGCGGCAGCCGCGATCTGCCCCGCGGTCGCGTTGCCCTGACGTCTCCTCCAGCGAAGCCGCCACATGATCCATAGAAATCCGGCTCCTGCCACCGCGCTCAAGATGTTTGCGCCTGAGATTGACGCAACCGGTCGCATCGTAAGCTGCATGGCCGTGATGGCCATCGCTACATAAAAAATGCTGACGCCGCTCCGCCAGATGGACAACATGCCAAAGTGGCCGAGTCCCCACGCCACCCAATCGAGCGCGAAGGCATACGGGATTACAGCGAAATCGAACGCCAGCACGCAAGCGCGCGCAACCGGAGGGATGGGACCCAGGAGCGCATACATCGTGCCCAAGGCAATGGCAATTGCGGTAAGCGCCGCGCGCCGTTTGAGGACGAATGGGACCACGAAAGCCGCCAGCGCGTGATTGCGCGCCAGCAGCCGCGCGCCGACCAACTTCAGGCCCTGGTCGGAACCGACCATGACGTAGCCGGCAACGGTTTGGGCGAGGGCCACAATTCCAAGAATCTCCACCCCAAAGCGGCGTGACACGTACGCGAACAACGCGAACGTGGCCATCCTGCCGAACACTTCGCCCGTGGCCAGCCTGGCGAACGAAACGAAAACGTTTCTGAGCTTCATGGAGGTGTGGGGATCGCGGCGAAGTTAGAGCGGCTTCAGTTCGAGTGTGTTGGCAACGGCGAAGTACGCCCACGACGATTCCTCGCGGCTATAGGGGTCCTTCGACTCCCCCTCTCGACGTTCGGGGTCGCTCAGGATGACAGATGGGGATTTTATGCGCAAAGTGTGAAACTGCTCTAAGCTCGTGATGTGGCCGCCCACAATCTCATGCCCCGGGTCAGCGTCATCATGAACGTTCGCAACGGTGCTTCGTTTCTGCGCGAGGCGCTGGACAGCGTGCTTGCGCAAACCTTCCAGGACTGGGAATTGATTGTCTGGGACGACCGCTCCACCGATGACAGCCCCAAGATTGTTGCCGAGTATCACGATCCACGAATTCGCTATTTTCTTTCCCCGGAAGATACGCCGTTAGGGGAAGCCAGGAACAACGCCATCCGCCAGGCCAAGGGAGAGTGGCTGGCCTTCCTCGATCAAGACGACATCTGGCTGCCCCGAAAATTGCAACAGCAGATGGCCTTGGCCGACGACCGCACGGGCATCATCTATGGGCGCGCCATTCAGTTTTTTCCCAGCGGGAAACAGCGGGACTACGATTACGCGCACGAATTTCAGCCGTTGCCCGAAGGCAACATCTTCTCCCAACTGTTCACGGACGCCTGCTTTATCGCCATGAGTTCGGCCATGCTGCGCCGCGCAGCCGTGGAGGAAGTTGGCCCCATTCCCGAAGCGATTCAAAGTGTCCCCGATTACTACCTCTACGTCGCCGTGGCGCGGCGGTATCCGGCCCGGGCGGTGCAGGGAGCGGTGTGCCGTTATCGCATGCACTCGGGCAGCATGTCGCAGACCAATCGGCACAGGTTGCACGAGGAACCGCTGTTGATCATCGAGCAATGGGCGGAGTGCCTTGATGCGCGCATTGTTGCCTACCGTCGCATGACGTACAGCACCGCGTTGGCGCTGGAGGAGATGCGCAGCCTCAAAACCGCTGGCTCGGGGCTGGTGCGAATGCTCAGGGATGGCTCTGTAATCTGGCTGATGTCACGGCCCTTTGTTCGCGTCTGGCGGGGAGTTCGGCGGAGACTGCGCCGTCCCTATTGGCTGGGCACGGATTTCACTTCTGATCCGGACTGAGAAAGGGAGGCACGCGTGGCCTCTTTTCGACTTGCTCCGCGCGCGCGCGGCTCAGCCGCGAGTGCCGACTGTGCGGCTATTTCTTTCGGGGGAGCACCGGGCCCTTTGATGACTCGCTTATCGGAGCCGAAGCAGTATCCCAACACCTTGGTGCAGTAGCGGGCCCGAACGCCGAAACGCACCAGCGCTTTGGTAAACCGGCCCTTGCCGAAGTAATCGTAGGCTTCGCTGAAATCGATTAATCCCTGACGCTGCTCGCGAAGTGCCCGGAGCACATCCTGGCTGGCGGTTTTGCCGCCGTAGTGGACCACCTGCGCGCAGGGCGTGTAAAACACCTTGCACCCTTTGCGGTGCAGAGTGTAGTTGTAGGCCAGATCAGGCATGGCCCAGCGAAAGCGTTCATCCAGCAAACCATGGGTTTCCCAAGTGGACCGGCGAATCACGTACGCCGAGGTGCCGATGCTCTCCACCGGCTGGGGCTTGGAATAATCGAAATCGGTATTGTAGTAGCGGTTCATCAACTTACTGCGCGGAAATAGCTTGTGCCAATTGAGGGTTTGAAGAAAGAAGACAGCCAAGCTGGCGAAGCTGCGAATGTGATGCTGGATGCTCCCGTCGGGATTAAGCAGCTTGGGACCGCAGACCGCCACCGCGGGATGTTCGTCCATGAAGCGTACTAACTGTTGCAGGGCGTTCTCAATCATCAAGGTGTCGCTGTCCAGCAGGCACACGTAACGCCCGCGCGATCGGCGAATGCCCTGGTTTACGCCTTTCGCATACGACTCATTGACACTGTTCCTGATCAAAATCACGTCAGGGAAAACTTCGGCCACCATATCGGCGCTGCCATCGGGAGAATTGCCGTCCACGCATATGACTTCAAACGTAATGCCGTCGGTGTACCGGTAAATCGAATCGAGACAGTTTTGCAGCAGATCTCGAGTGTTGTAGCTGGGGATGATGACCGTAAGATCGAGAAGAGGCTCTGTCATTCCGTAACCCTTACCTTGGATGGTACTACCCTTGCTGGAATGCCGAAAACTGTCTGATTAGGCCCCACGGAACCGATGACGACGGAATTGACTCCCACCGTTACATTATCGCCGATACGCCACGGGCCCAGCACCTTGCAGCCGGTGCCGAGGACCACATTGTCGCCTATCTCGCAGCGCAGTTCCTGGTGAAAACCCATATCCGGCACTAAGGCCCCCAACCCGACACCCTGGAAAACCGTCACGTTCCTGCCGATTCGCCAAGCGCCAATCACGCTTCCCACCGGGTGGGCAAAGAACAGGCCTGCGCCAATCTCGCACTTGGGTGTAACTTCCAGCCCGAAGAGCACGAGATTCAGATAGGTCAGGAGCCTCGGTACAATTGGAATCCCGGCGAGCATGGCCGTCCGGCTCGTCCGGCACAGCACGTTGGGAAGAAAACGGAAATGCAGCAGGCGTCCGAGAAAGCGGAGGAAATTTGGCCGGACCTCTGACCTGCCTTCCAATGCGTATTGTCGAGCCAGATCGCTGTACAGCAATTCCTTGAGACGAGACATGTTTTCCGAGGATGCCCAGTTGTGCCCTTTGAGAGTAACAGTTTCGCTTGCTCCCGGACTCGCCGGCATTATTGGCACTCGCGGTACAAGGCCAGGGTCTGTTGGCCGCACCGCTCCCAACTGTACTGTGCCGCCACTTCCCGGCCTCGCTCCACCGCCCGTTGGCGTGCCGCCTGGTCGCTGACCGACTGCAGCAGTGCGCGATGGAATGAGCTTGGATCCATGGGATCGAAGTAGAACGGTGCGTCCCCACAGATCTCGGGAATGGACGGCGCCCGGCTGGCTAATACGGGACAGCCGGCTGCCATGGCTTCCAGCGGAGGAAATCCGAAGCCTTCATTCAAGGACGGATACACGAACAACTTGGCGCCCGCATAAGCTTCCGCCAGTAGCTCGTCGGAAACCACCGGCAGGCTGGTGACGCAGTCGGTCATCTGAAGGCTGGCCATCAACGTCTTTTCCTGCGCTGTCAGCGGTCCGCCGCCTAGCACCAGCAAGTCAAACGAGTCCTGCAGCCGGGTTTCGTGAAACGCCTGCAACAGACCAGTGAAATTCTTGAAGGCGGCCCTCATGCCAACATAGAGCACGTAATCGCGCCGCAACCGCTGACGAAGGCTGGCGGCCGCCTCCGCACTCCGCGGAAGCGGACTGAGACCATGATGGATCACGCGGACCTTGGCCGGATCCATGGCGTAAAACTGGAGCAGGTCCCGACGGCAGGACTCGGATACGCAGATGATGGCGTCAACTCTGGGGAATAGCCACTTCCGCGCCCACAGCACCTTCTTCGCATCGGGAAATAATTCCGGATACCGTTCATGGGTGCAGTCATGATGAGTGGCCACCACGCGGCGCGCCCGCACCATCGGCATGCGCAGGTACGCCGTCGGATGATAGACATCCATTTTGCCGCGAAACGGGACTCTCAAGTTGCTCCACACCTCATTAGCCAGATAGCGCAACGTTCCAGTTGGCAACCACTCGCCGCATGCCATCACCCGCGCCTTGGAACGAGGCAGCCGGCGAAACGGGTACACGGTGTCGCTGATTCCCAACAGCAATTCCGTTTGCACATCCGGCACGGTGGTCAGGAAGTTCATCAGCTCATAAAAGTACCGGGAAGCGCCACCCGCGTCCTGTAGCGAGAAAACCTGGTGATCGTAGAGGATTCGCATCGCTGGTCGAGCAGCTTAGAGAGTCTCCGTTCGGGGTTCCGGAAAACGGCCGTCGGCATTGGCGGCCGGCGAGCAGGCTGCGGTCAGCAGATAGCCAAGGGCAACAATCACAAGCGGAATCACGATGGAATCCTGAAAAATGGCTTTCACCAGCGATATCGAGAAAGCATCGCGGAAAAACGTGAAAGCTAGCCATCCCGAGCACATGACGTACATCGTTGCGTAGAGAGTGTTGGATAACCGGCTCTTCAGGTATCGAAATGGAATCGGCCAGAGGAACAAGAATAGCGCGGAGCCAATGATGCCGAAGTTCAAGTTAAGGGACACGAACGAACTGAGTCCGCCCAATGGCTGGTACACCTTCGGTTTCTTCAAAATCTCATATTTATTGGGTAGAAGGACAGTGGGAATCAGGTTCATGAAGTCTCTCGCCAGTTGCGTCGGAGTATTGAACCAGGAAATTCCTTCGTATCGCAGATAGTGCACCAGCGAAAGGCTATTTAGCATCGGCTCTTCAGCCACATTAAAGAGCGCACCGGATATATCGCCCTCTTCTCGCCACATGCCGACCGCTCCGAAGAACAGAGCAAGAACGATTGCTCCACCCACAACCATCTTCAGTTTTAACCTCTTGCGAAACAAGGTTTGGTAGATAGCGAAAACCACCACAAACGAAGCCACGTAAAGCCGGCTTCCCAACCACAGCATGAATAGACTCCCGGCGATGAAGGAGAGGAAATAGCTACTACCCAGCCTCCGTCTCCACGATACTTCCGGCCGGTCAATGATCCAGATAAGGCATACGATGCCCAGTAGTATTACGCAAGTCGTAACCGCTCCCCTGGCGGCTTGGGCGGCCAGGTCTGTGGGGGAGGCGCGGCGAGACAACGCACCGCGAAACGCAAACGCGGTATATACAAGCAGCAAGCACCCGGCAACCGTCATGAACGACAATGCCAAACGAGGTACCTTGTGCGATGGTCGCCGTGGCTGGTTGCGGAACAACCGAAGGCCCAGGGAATCCCCCAATGCAAAACAAATGTACAGGGCGATGCACGATAGCGCGTAGGGGACGATCAGCCTGGCGCGAAACAGGCTGGACCAAATCGACACCATGGGAAAATTCACCTTCGCGAAATAGATACGGACCACCAGAGGCGTGATCCAGTAGAAGAGATATCCGAAAGTAAAGGTCGCTACGTGATTGATTTCCACCCGCCCGTGCGAGACGCAACGTTTGTAGACATAGCAGAGGGGCAGCACGACCGCGATCAGCGCCAGCAGTCCTAATGTGCTCATGAGCCCCCCATGAGGCCGGTGCGGCACGGCAACGCTTTACCTAGTTCGCCGAATTGGCAGCTCTCGGTTCGAGTGGTCAAGCAATCATCCCAGCTATCTAGCCAGCTCCGGAATGGCCGGCGCCTCGCGCGCGAGTTCTTTCGTGTATCGTCCTACCAAAGCCAGGCTGGCCAGGAAGATCAAATATGAGAGAAGAGTGTTAACCGCTGCCGCAGCTGCGCCATACCTCGGAATCCACAGGAGATTCAGAAGTATGTTGCTGACGGCGCCGATCGCCGTACATAGCAAGATGCTGTTCTCCATGCCCCATGCGATGTAGGCATTGCTCAAATACGAGGTCAGGAAATCGAGCGGTATCGCCCAAGCCAGCAGGAGCAGCAACGGACAGGCGGCGAGAAATTGATGTCCAAACAACAGCGTCAGCAACGGTTGCCTTGCCATCACCAACACCGCGGCGATGGCTGCTCCTGCGCCCAGCAAGATCAGCAGGATCTTCGGCCGCAGCATCCGGATGCGCTGCGCGACGTTTTGCCGGCTCAGCTCGGGATAAAGACCCTGTAAGAACAGGTAGTAAGCCACCAGTACCTGGTTCAAAATACGATAGGCGGCGCTGTACAGTCCGACCTGCTGCGGGCTAGACATCAATCCCAGCATCAGCATGTCAATGGAATTGAAGGCAAGATTTCCCAGCCATGCCAATCCCATGATCCGGCTGCGTCTCCAAGCCACAGAATCGCCGATTAATCTCTGTTCCTCGAGGAGGGCAGGCCCCTGAGGCTTATGCTTCCCCCACCAGGCCCAAAAGGCCGCTGCTTGAGCGAGGTACCCGAAAATGTTGCCGGCAACCACCCACCAGAGGACCTGCCCGGAATTCCCGCGCCCGAGAAAGAGAAAAGCCAGAATACTGACGGGTACCACGGCCCTGGCGAAGCCGACTAAGCGCAGTTGATTTCTGCCCCAGGCCGCCCAGTCCAGCGAAACCGCATACAGCGCGCTAGAGAAGGAGAAAACGAGAAGAAAGGCCTTCATCGGGGCAGGCAATCTGACGGCGAGAATATAAATTACGATCAACGGCAAGGCCGCGCCTGCCATCCGGAGCCGGCGATACTGGACCTGGCGGACGACTTCTCCAGCCAGATGGGGCTGCTGGGCCACCAGTCGCGCCCCTATGTGCCTCAACCCAAAGTCGATGATGGGCTGGAGATACTGCGAAATGGTTACCGCCAGGGCGTACACGCCCAGGATAACCACACCATACGAGTGCCCCAGGAACATCACAATCGCCACGGAAGAGAGCCTGCTCAAGGCCTCGCCGGGAGCCAGCTGGGCAACACTTCGAATTAACCTGCCGACCGAACTTGCCATCTGTTGTGGAGAATCAATCCCTTGGCGATTCAGCCCTGCGCGCAAGGTCCTTTGGGCCGAAACAGTAACCATGAAGTTGACCCGCAGCTCGCATGACATAGCCCTGCGCCCGCCCCAAGTCTCCCTGGCAGAGACTGAATGCTGCACCAGCCAAGGAACGGGCGAGTCGCCGGGTTAAGTGCCACCAGGAGTACCCATGAATACGCATCACATAGCCTGACCCCAGAGCGTAGGAGTAGGAGGTCCGCTTGAGCCGCTCCAGGGAATGAAGATTCGGATGCCCGACCCAAATCGATGGCTCGTACCACATCCGGACGCCGAGCCCAAATGGGCGAAGAAAATAGTCGGTGTCTTCACCCGACGTATACTTGGAGGCGGCGCCAAGCCCTAGATTCTCATCGAAGAACCCTATCGCTTCCGTAACTGTACGGCGTAAGAAGCCATTAATCGAAGTTACACACACGAGAGCGTTTTTCTTTGTGCACAAGCACGGCTCTGGTGGCCGTTTGGTCCCGATCGGTTCCCCGTCAGCACTGCGCATGGTCGCGAATAATGCGCCAAATTCAGGATGCGACTCGAACCATTCGACTACTGAGGCGAGGAGATGCTCCGGATACCAGCAGTCATCATCCGGAATCGCGATGATGCTGCCTTGGGCAGCGCGCAGCCCCACATTGCGGGCGCGCGAGAGTCCCGGTTCGCAGCGGAGGTGGCGCACTCTGAGCCCTTCATGCTGGCGCAATATGGATGTCAACCGTTCGTCAGGGTTCTGATCGACCACGAGAACTTCAAAACATTTGTACGTCTGAGCATCGAGGCTGGTAAGCAGCCGGTCCACTTCCGCCACGCGGTTCCGAGTGGCCACAATTAGCGATACCATCGCATCGCCACAGGGAGGGACCACGGCCCCCTCGCCGGCCGCGCGGTGCAAGTCTAGTTGCTCATAAGAAGGGGTCAACCGTTCCAGGACGAAAACCTCAGTGACTGCTTCAGCAGAGCCAGCCGCGTACCCTGCCTGGGATCTTCCCGCTTGCGCCTCAGCGCCTCCATCAACAGCACGCCTAGGCAAGACAGGAAGAAGGCAACTACTGCCGTCACCAACACGATAAGCGCTCGCCGGGGGCTGGACTTCCTTTCCGGGATGACGGCTTTGTCGACCACTTGCACCAGGATGGCATCTTTGGCTTCATCGATGCGGGAGGCCTCGAGTTGCTTGCTCAGAAACTCGTAGAGCGCCTCGTGGTATTTGACGTCCCGCAACTGGCGGAGATACTGCAATTCAACGGCAGGCAACTGGCGGGTGGGCACTTGCAGGTTGCCGTTTCCCAGTTCGCCGGTATTGCGCTCCAGCTTGGCCAATTGCGCTCGTAAGCCGGCCAGTTCCTGCTGGGCGCGTATTACATCAGGATTATTGGCGGTCGCGTAGGCGCGCATGGACTGCAGTTGCACCTCGTGAATGGCCACCTGCGCGCGCATGTCGGCCACCGCCGAAACGATTGCCCGGCCTTGGGCGTCGGGCTGGATGAGGCCGCTCTTTTCTTCCACCTGCTTCAAGGCCACTTCCGCCTGGGTGAGGGCTTCGCGTTCAGTGTCGAGCTGTTGCTGATAGAACACGCGCCGCTGGCCGGCTTCGGTAATGGCCAGGTTGCCGTTCAGCTCATGCAGCAAATCCACGTAGGCATTGGCCAGCTCCGCGGCCCGTTTGGGATCGCGGTCGGTAACTGAGATGGAGATCAGCCCTTCATCCCCGGCAACAATCTTGCTGCGGCTCTCCAGGGTCTTACGCGCGGCCTGATACTGCTGGACCGAGTACTCGCGGCGCAGATCAAAGCGGTCGATGAGGCGGTCGGCAATGCTGCGGCTCTGCAGCATGGCCACGAACAGATCGTCAGGGTTCTTCAATCCCAGGTCTGTCGAACCCAGCCCCGTAATGGCCCCGAGCTGCCCCAGCATGGCAATCGCGCTCGATTGACTTTGCTGCGGTGGCAAAACCGTAGTGGTGGCGGTGTACATCTTGGGAAGCAGCATGGCCACGATGAAGGCCAGCAATGCGGCCGCCAGCGTGACCTTCAAGATGCGCATTTTGTGGTTGGCGAGCACCTGCAACACGGCAATGGCATCGACCTCGCGCGGATCCTCGACTGCAGGCGGCAGGTTCGATAGGACGTCGCGGTCGTACCCTCCGGCGCCGCTGGGGGTATGCGCTTCCGATACTCTCGAGCTTTCCATCATAAGTGCCAACTCCGGTTGGAGACGAATTGGGCTATCACTTCAGCACGTTGATCGCCGCCGCGGCCAAGCCAAGGTTCCCCAGGATCTGCGACCAGTCCTTAATCCCGCGCAGCAGGCTGCCTTTGTTGGTCTGCTCGGGGACCACGATGCTATCGCCGGGCATCAGCACCATGCTCTCGAAGCCTCCCGCCCAGAAGTGCGAGGCGGCATCTTTGCTGACCACCGCTCCGTTGGCGCGGACCACGAAGATCCTGCCCTTGTCGGCGTCCCGCGTGGGACCTCCGGCGCTGCGCAAGTACGTCGCCACCGTCTTGCCGGGTTGCTGGATGAAGGACCCCTGGTTGTACACATCGCCCACAACATTCACCACGATGGGACGGCTGGGTACAAAAAACTGATCGCCATCCTCCAGCGTGACGTCCGGAATTGCATCCACTGCCTGGTCGTTGGGATGGAGGTTCAGAACGATGCGGCCGTCGGCCCGCAGTTGGCGAAGTTTATCGAGACTTGCGCGTTGCGTCTCCAGCACGGCCCTGGCCGCAGTCACCTCCTCGGAGGTCCTGGCACTCTGTGCCATCTGCGCCGTCTGCCGCGCGACCTGTTGTTCGGTCTGGGCAATCATCATGTCCAGCCGTTGTTGTTGCTCGACCCGCGCCGACTCCCGGGTGAACTCCGCCCCATAAAGATAGGCTGAAGGGGTAAGTCCTCCCGCCTGCATCACCAGATCGCGAAGCCTTTGGCCCGGCTGGGCCCGGTAGATCCCGGCGGCTTCAAGCTCTCCATCCAGTCTGACCAGCTTGGTCTGTTTGTTTTCGGGGACGCGCAGATCAGCCTGCGAGAAAACCGTGACAATGTCAGTGGGCTGGAGCGCCAGATTGCTGGCATCGTCGTGGTTCAGAATGGCCTTGCCAAGGTTAAAGGGCAAAAGCTGCGTGGAAAGGTCTTGCGCGCTCATGCGCTGCACCACCGCATAATCCCAGTTGATCTCCGGGGCATTGCGCCTGACCTCGTTGGTGGCGCTGCTTACCCGGCCTTTGCTTTCCTGCGACTGCAGGGCCACAGCATTCTGCTGCTTCCAGTATTCCGGGGTAATGAGAAACTCGCGGTTGGGAATCAAATCGCTGATTCGCATGCCTTCATGCCAGGGATAGCGGCCGGGTTGGGCGACGTTGCCGCGCAAGGTCACGGAATTTTCAAAGCGCGGCGACACCAGGGCGACATTCACCACATCGCCATCCTGGATGGGATGGGCCAAGCCGGTGGCGTCCAAACTTACCTGCTCCACAGTGTGCATCTGGCGGTCCTGAATATGTTCCACAAAGACTTTGCCGCCAGAGGCGGTGGTGGACAGCCCGCCGGCCAGGCGCAGAGCTTCCGCTAAGTCGGTCCCGCCTTTGAGCTCATAAATGGCGGGCACATTGACCTGTCCACCCATGGCCATCTGTGGTCCGATCGGAGCCACGTAGATCACATCTTCCGGCAACAGAATGACATCCTTGCTCTTGTCGCCATTGAGCAGTAAATCGTAGAGGTCAAAATCGGTGATGACGGTAGAGCCGCGCTTTAGCTGGATGTGGCGCATGGAACCGGTGGGCGACGGTCCGCCGCAGGCAAAGATTGCATTGGCCAGCGTGCTCAAGGAACTGACCGTATAACGCCCCGGACGCCGTGCTTGACCGACCACGAAGACGTCAATCGAGCGCAGCTCGCCCATACTCACGTTCAGATCGAAATTCTGGTAGATGCGCCCGATATGCGACTTGAGAAATTCCTCGACCTGGGCGTACTTCAGGCCGGCAACATTCAGGTTTCCAACTTTGGGGACGAAGATGCTGCCATTGCGGTCAACGCGGGCGTGGACATCCAGGTCGATCTGTCCCCAGGCCCGGATCAACAGCTCGTCGCCGGGACCGATAACGTAATCCGCCGTGACCGGGACGCGATCCACGGGAGCGAAGGTGCTGGGCACGGTCTCAAACAGGCTTAGCCCGTAGATGGGCAGCGACTTGCCGAGAGAAGTAAGCACCATCTGCTGAAAATCGGTGAGCTCGACAACTTTGGGGAGATTCCAGAGCGCGGGCGGCATCGCCTTAGGCGCTGTCTCATTGGGCGGATTCGCAGTTGACGGATTCGCCGATGGCGCAGCCTTGATGTCGTCCAGCACGATGCTGGGCGGGCACGGAGCGGTCAACGTGCAGGGCGGCATCTGGGTTGGCGCTGAAGTCTGGCCCACGGGTGCGTTTGGCCGCTCCTGCGCGATGGCGACCGGCGCAGCCGCCATCACCGTTGCCAACAGCACCAGCGGCATCATCGCGGCAAGAAGCTTCCAGTAGTTTCGCAAATCTGCATTCACTTTCAGAAAAACTTTCAATCTCGATCTCCCCAAGACCCAAGTTGGGTCCGGTATGAAGTAGTACTCGACGATGCTAACCAGCAGCCCCAAGGAATTTCCGCTCGGGGCAGGCAACATTGCGGCAATCTAGTCGCTACTATTAACAACCTGCCGCGTCGGGGCCGGCTGGCGAAGCGCGTTCAGCCAGAATTGAGCGTAGGCTGGGGCCGCCTCGCGAGCGTCCCACGGTAAGTCGCGTCCGGTAAAGAGGTGGTGCAGGTTTTGGTGAGCGCTCACCGCGCCTGCCAGCCCGAGCGTGGCAATCGTGGGTTCCAGATCGCAAATTACGCCGCGCGCCGCACACCTGCCGAAGTAGGCATTCACCGCGTCGAAGATCGGGCCCAGATGCTCGCGGAACATCCGGTCCGCTCCTCCCGGCAGTTCAAAGCCGGCGACATACAAAAGCCGCATCAGTTCCGGGTGCTGTGACATATTCTCCACCACGAAGGTCACCAACATGGGAACCACGATAGATGGATCCAAGTCACTCGCCAGGCCCTGTTGCAGCTCTCGTCCCAGCTTCAGCCGGTTCAGCCGCGATTCGGCCGCCACCCAGAAGAGATCGGCTTTGCGAACGAAACAGCGAAACAGGGTGGCTTCATTCACCGCGGCCAGGTGGGCAATCTCCCGCGTACTGGTACCCTTGTACCCCTGACGGGAGAAGAGCTGAACAGCGGCCTCAATGATACGCACTTCGGTGACACTTCTTCCCGCTGTTTTTTTCACAATCTTCTTATCCTCTAGCTGTGTATTGAAATGTAGGGTGGGTGGCTTTCAATTGGGGGAACTAGTCGGCTTGAACTTATAGAGTGGGCAAGGCTCTGCCATCCTCAGTTAGATGAGGTGTTTTCCTAAGGTCCGGCGAGGTACGGCAAGGACTGACTTCGCCAACATTTTCATTCCACTCGAGACCCGGAGAACTTCGCTGCTCCTCAGCGAATGAAACAGACGAGAGTAAGCGCATACTTGCTCCGCCCGAGTGTATTTGCTGCCGAGCCGTGGCTCTGCTCGACGCCCGTAGCATAGGCAAAGCTGCTCCATCGGTCAAGCAAAAACGCCTCCAAAATCAGCGAGTCGGCGCAGGCAAAAAATCTTCGAGTCGTGAGCCCATGAATCAAACGCATGTTCCAGACTGGGAATCTAAGGCGAGCGCTTACTTAGCCGCCAACGCAGCGGAGAAATCATCGGGGTCCTTGGTGGAAGCCCCCTGCTTCAGCAGGGGGGAGCTGGACTTCAGTCCAGCGGAAAAGTTTCCATTATTAAGATAGGCTTCAGCCTCGGTTTCTCGGTCCAGCGCTAAAGCGCATGATTGAAGTTGAGCTTTTTCCGGAGCGCTGAAGCGCTCCTCCCCCCGCATAAATGCGGGGGCTTCCACTAGGAATTTAGAAATCGCTCCGTCCTTTGCCCCGGTTTTGGCTTTCGCGTATGGTAAGCGTGGTCATTGGTGCCACAACGTGACGGATTCCAGGCAATCCGAAGAACTGCAACAATTGATGCAGCAGATGGCGGAGCTCACGCGACGAGTTTTTCGTCTGGAGCAGTTGCTGCGAACCGGTATTGCCGCAGAGAGTAGCGCGGAAAAGAGTCCGCCTCCGCGCGTGGAACCCGCGCCGGCCGAACCGCCGCTTGCCGTGGCTCAGGCGTCGCCCACGCTGAGCGACTCTCGCGAACCGGCGGTCCCGCCTGAGTTCCGCGAGCCGCAGCGCATTCCGCAGATTCCATCTCCCTTGCCGAAAACCGACTCAGCGCAAACCGGAGTCTCGCTGGAGACCCGCATCGGCGGCCAATGGCTGAACCGCGTCGGCATCGTTGCTGTATTGGTTGGGCTGTCCTACTTCCTGAAGCTCGCCATCGAAAACGATTGGATCGGACCGGGCACCCGCGTTGCTATCGGGTTAGTAGCAGGCATCGGGCTGATCCTGTGGAGCGAACGCTTTCGCGCGCGCGCCTTCCTGGCTTTCGCCTACTCCCTAAAGGCCATTGGCATCGGCGCGCTGTACTTGTCGTTATGGGCCGCCTTCCAGTTCTATCACCTGGTATCGGCGCCGGTGGCATTCTTCGCCATGATCCTGGTCACTGCGGGCTCAGTGGCCATGTCGCTGACCCAGAATTCCGAGCTGCTGGCCGCCTTCGCGCTGGTAGGCGGATTTCTAACTCCGGTGCTGGTCTCGACCAATCAAAATCATGAGGTCGCGCTGCTTTCTTACGTGGCGCTGCTTGACCTGGGCATCGTGTGGGTGGTCGCGGTGCGCGGCTGGCAACGGCTGCTATTGGCCAGCTCTGTCGGCACGGCTTTACTCTTCGCAGCCTGGGCATCCAGCTGCTACACTGAGGAACAGCTTGCCACGACGTTGGCCTTCGCCAGCTTCTTCTTTCTGTTGTACGCAGCAGCGCCCTTCCTGGGACGCAAGTCCGCCCTGGAACGGTACCCGAATGTTCTGGTGGCGCTGGTGCTGTTCAGCGCCACTTGCTATTTCGCAGCCACCTACTCGATGCTGTACCAGCACTACCGCCTGGAACTGGCTTGGCTCACGGTGGCGGTTGCGGCCCTGTTCCTCGTCCTCACCCGGGCGTTGCAAAGGCGGGAAGGAAGCGCCCATCCACTGTTCGGACCGTTATATCTTGCCCTGGGCGTCGGCTTCCTCACCATTGCCATTCCGATCAAGCTGGAGAGTTACTGGAACACGCTGGGCTGGATCGTCGAAGGCGGAGCGCTGTTCTGGGCAGCGCATCGCAGCCGACGTAGGCTGCTGCGCATTCTCGGCACAGGTGCATTTCTGCTCGGGATCTTCCGCTTGATTATGGTGGACTCGTTCAACCGCGAGCCGCTGCTGATCAACCCGCGATTTGGCCTCTACCTGCTGGCGATCGGCGCGCTGGCTTTGCTGGCTTATTTCGTCACTAACGAAGGAAGCGCCGAAAATCGCCAATGGGCTGGAGCAGCCATCATCGGCGTCAATGTGCTGGCGCTGCTGGCCCTGCACTTCGAGGTGCTGGGTTACTTTCAGCAGCAACTGGCGACGGCATACTCGTTCCAGGAACGGCACAGCATCATGACGGTGCGCGACTTCGCCTATTCCGCGGTATGGATGATCTACGGCAGCGGCTTGATGCTGGTCGGCTTCTGGAAACGCTCGGCGTTCCTGCGCTGGCAGGCCATTGTTCTGCTGGCGATGACGGTGTTGAAGGTATTTCTGGTGGACATCAGCACGCTGGAGCGCGGCTACCGCATCGCCGCGTTCATCGTCTTGGGCGCGATCCTGCTGGCGGTGTCGTTCTTCTATCAGCGCAGCCGGATGAAAAGCGCCGCGTAGCGGGACAGAATTGTCGTAAACTGGCGAGGAATGCTGCTAAGCGACATCATTGACCTTGCGACCGATAATAAGCAGCCCGTTTCCGCCTTGCTCCGAAAGTGCGTCGTCCTTGCCCACCAAATCAAGAATGACAAATTGAAGATATGGGCGAACAAGGAGCTGAACGGCTACGGCAATGACGACGAACTACCCGATTATCGTGTAACCCCCGCTCAGGCAAGGGGGCACTTTTCCGGTTGGGGTGGTTCAGCAATGAACCACTGGCCAATTCCTCCGGCGTTGCTGGAACCACGGCATCAACGGTTCGCCAAGGAGGTGCGCCTAACTCAGGCAATCAGTGCGTATGAGAACTTGACTACGAAGGCGAAGGGGAATTCCGCAATCTCGTGGCCGACGAATCTCGTACTCTATTACCAAGACAAGATAGAGAACAGCAAGGGGATGAACCTCGTTGCCGCTTATCAGGAAATCACACAGGGCGCTCTCGTCGAACTTGTAGACGCAGTACGGACTCGAGTGTTGAACATGGCCTTGGAAATTCAGTCGGAGGTCGGAGAAAATGACGTGGATTTAAAGCACATTACTCCACGGGAGGCGAAGAAACTAGACCAGGCTGTTGTCTGTCAGTAGCACATGATATGTCCGGTTGCGATAGCACGTGATCTGTCCGCTTTTCCGGCGGCGAGAGTAGGAGACCATGCGAAGCATGGATTTCTACTCGAAGGCCGCGATGGAGCGGGCAATG
>JBEKPR010000033.1:0-48198 GCA_049520555.1 Candidatus Korobacteraceae bacterium | reverse complement strand
CCCGCAAAGTGCGCGGAATTCCCACTTTCCCACAGCGACCACGACGGCTATATGAGTAAACCCAAGAATCAAAACCGGACATTTCACTTGCTACAAAAAGCGGACATTTTGACTTGCTACGAACACCGAAAACCTTAGTCACAAAATGGATGCAACAACGCCGGCTAAGGTCTCACCGTTTTCGTCGCGCCCGCGCTCGTTGGGGACCCCGAGAAGAAGCGGGTCGGAAATTCCTTGCGGGCGCTCCGCTCGGGATGGCAGCGTTAGAATTACCGAGGAACACCATGCGCCTCAAGATCGTCAGCGTTGGTGAAGCGATCCTGCGACAGCCGGCCCGGCCCGTGACGGCCGCCGAGATTCGCAGTGCGGAAATTCAGCAACTGATTCAGCACATGCGCGAGACCGTGAACGACGCGCCGGGGGTCGGCCTGGCCGCGCCCCAGGTGGGGTTGCCGCTGCAACTCGCCGTCATCGAAGACAAGCCGGAGTACTTTGCCAGCCTGACCGCCGAACAGATCGCCGAGCGCGAGCGCCAGCCGCTTCCCTTCCATGTCATCATTAACCCAACGCTGCACCAGCAGCCCGCGGGCGAGGTTGAGTTCTTCGAGGGATGCCTCAGCGTGCCCGGCTTCACCGCAATTGTGCCGCGTTCGCGCCAGGTGCGTGTGCTGTGCCAGGATGAGACTGGAACGCCTCGGATAATTGAAGCTTCTGGATGGTACGCGCGCATTCTGCAACATGAAATCGATCACCTGCGCGGGACGCTGTATCTCGACCGCATGTTGAGTCGTACTTTCTGTTCCCTCGATCTCCACGCTCGCTTGTGGAAAGACAAGACCATCGCCGAGGTCAAAGCGGCGCTCGCCTGAACTTCCCCACGAAGCCGGTGTTATGCTCAGATCGTGCCAGTGAAGCTGGATTACTCATGAAAGTTGAGGTGTCATCCTGAACGACCCCGAACATCGTGAGGGGGAGTCGAAGGACCCCTATTGGCGCAAGAAGTCACAGGGTAGCCACGGGTTGACCGCCGCGATCTTTGCGCTCTTGATTTGCGGTTTTGCCTACGCGCAGCAAAAGCCAGCCGCGCCAGAGAAACCACCTGCCTCTGCACCTGCCCCCGCGCCGCCACCGGCGTCCGAGAAGCCACCCGCGCCGGAGAAGGAAATGGTCCCCGCGAGTGCGGAACGGCACTTCCACCAGGGAGTGGCGTTCGAGCGAGATGGCGAAATGGACGCCGCCATCGACGAATACAAGACCGCCATCAAGGAATATCCCGATTACGCGGCCGCGCACTATAACCTCGGGCGGTTATACATTGACCGCAAGGGCTACTTGGACGCAATCGCCGAGCTTAAGACGGCCGTGCGGTTGAAGCCCAACGATGCCGACGCGCACAATAACCTGGGTCTGGCGTTGAAGCATAACGGCGATCCCATCGACGCGGCCATTGAATACCGGGAGGCGGTGCGGATCAATCCCAAGATGGCCTCGGCACACAACAACCTGGCCAACCTGCTCTATGCGCGGCACGATTTCGCGGGCGCGATCCAGCACTATCGGGCGGCTGTAGCCATCGACCCGAAGAACGCGCAGACTCGCATGAACCTGGGCAGCGTGCTCGACGATTCCGGCAAGACCGACGAAGCCATCGTCGAATACAAAGAAGCGCTAAAGCTCCAGCCCACCAATGCCAGCATTCACTACAACCTTTCCATCGTGTATCAGAAGAAGCACGACATGCCGGCGGCAGTCGCTGAGCTGCGGGCCGCAGCCAAGCTCAAGCCCGACTGGCCCACTCCGCATCTCATGCTGTCCAACCTGTTGAAGGACACAGACCCTAAAGGCGCAGCGGACGAATGCATCATCGCCGACGGGCTCACCCAGGACGCCAAACTGCACAATCGCTGTCTCGAACTGGAGAAGAAGGCGCAATAAAGGCGGGGGGCGGCCTGTTAACGTCAATTGTCCGTCCGGTTCAAGCGGCGGCGGTGTCTAATTTGGACATAATGAAACGACTACTGCGGGTAGCACGATGGCTCCTGATTGGATTTGGTCTAGGCGTCGTCGCTTTATTCACGGTTCATCTGGCTCTCCGTCCAAGCCCTGAACTCGCCACTGCCGAGCAGTACCATGTGCTATCCGCGTACATTGAGCCGATCCTCACTGGTGAGTCTCACGACTTGGGTAGCCGCAACGCGCTGGTGGTAATAGACGGACAAACCACATTTTGCGAGCCGCTGGTCAATTCAAACAAGCTCAAGCAGTACACGTCTCTCCTCTTGAGTACGGGTCATGCCACAGCGACGATTCGCCAGTTGAGCCGTTCTCTCGTGTTTGAGTTCTGGGCCGCTAACCTGCGCGACATGACGTTTGAGCGAAGGTTTCAGTTGCCTGCACGCTACGAACTAGCCACAGAGCAGGAGATGAACCTCTACCCATCAGAAGCGTTCTTCGCGAGATTCCCATCCAGCTACGGAGCGTTGACATTCTCGCGAGTTGCCTTCAATCGCGACTTGACCGAGGCGTTCTTCTACACCGAACACCTGTGTGGATTGTGCGGTGAAGGGAAATTCGTCTACATGCGAAAGACAGGCGGCCAATGGGTTGTGACTGAAACAGCCTCGACTTGGGTTTCGTGACCCGGCGGTCAACTGTTGTTAAATCCCATTTCATAAGCAATCCGCGCCATTGTTCCCGTTTCGCGTACGGAATAACTATGCGTGGGCGCGCTGGTAGTGACGGCGGGCCTTCTGGCGGTTGCCGCATGACTTCATGTCGCACCAGCGGCGGCTGCGGTTGCGGCTGTGGTCGAGGAAGAGCCACTCGCAATCGGGGGCCCCGCATTCGCGAATGGCGGCGCGCGCGTCCGAGGTAAGAAGCTCGGCGGCCGACTCCGCGATCGGCCACAGTATGCGGTCGAGCAGATCGCTTCCGCCGGATTGCCATTCCCAGCGATAGTCGCCGTTGCTTCGCGCCAGTTTGCGGTGCCGCAGCGCCACCAGCGCAAAGTTGTTGATCTGCTGGACGTCTGCGGAAAGGGCGTGCTTGGCTGCGGCGATGGCGGAGAAGGCGCGATAGAGGCTTTCTCGGAGAAGGATGGCGCGGCGGAAGGCGCGGCGCGCTCCGGCATGGTCGCGGTTGGCGTGGGCGCGCAAGCTGGCGGCCAGCTTCGGGGGCAGTAGCTTCGATTGCTGCGCGAACGCTATTAGATCGGCATAGCTGTCAAGATGTTCGGCGCGGCGTTGCGGAAGATGGCGGTGGCTTACGGTGTTGGCGAAATCAAGGCAAAGCGCTCCTCCGCTGAGATCGAAGTGATATCCCGACTGTAGCTTGCCGGTATGCACTGCCTCCATTGTAACCTGCTTTTGAGGCATAGCAGGTTAGAGTGCTTGCGGTAGGGCGCTTCACTGGATTATTCGTCAGCGCACATATTTTTTGGGTGTCATCCTGAGCGACGAGCGTAGCGAGGAGTCGAAGGAACCCTTTGACCGCCGGCAATCCAACTTCTGCTGCGCCACGCGGACACACCGTGATTTCTCGTAGCTATAGGGGTCCTTCGACTCCCCCTCACTACGTTCGGGGTCGCTCAGGATGACAATTCAAATGTTCATGAATAATGGAGGCTAGCTAGAACTTCTTCGCTGTGATGCGATCGCTGCCAATGTACGGCCACAGGACTTCGGGAATGAGCACGCTGCCGTCGGCCTGCTGATAGTTCTCGACGATCGCAACCCATGTCCGTCCGATTGCCAGTCCGCTGCCATTGAGGGTGTGCACCAACTCCGTCTTCTTGCCGCCTTCAGGGCGATAGCGGATGTTCGCGCGTCGTGCCTGGAAATCTGTGAAGTTCGAGCACGAGGAAATCTCTCGGAAGAGATTTTGTCCCGGCAGCCACACTTCGATGTCGTAGGTCTTCGCCGCCGAGAAACCCAGGTCGGCGGTGCACAGCGCCACCGTGCGATAGTGCAGGCCGAGTTTTTGCAGCACGGCTTCGGCATTGCGCGTCAGTTTTTCGTGCTCCTCCCATGACTGTTCGGGCTTGGCGAACTTCACCAGCTCGACCTTTTGAAACTGGTGCTGGCGAATGATGCCGCGCACGTCTTTGCCGTACGAGCCGGCCTCGCTGCGGAAACACGGCGTGTACGCCGCCAGCGAGATCGGCAGGCGCGCGCCGTCAAGCGTTTCGTCGCGATAGAGATTCGTGACCGGCACTTCCGCCGTGGGAACAAGGTAGAAATCGCGTCGGTAGGACAAGACTCCGCGCGGAACGGTGATCGTATACGGCGCGTTCGGAACACCTAAGAGGTCGATTACCACATCCCAGCCGCGAACCTCCTTCACTGTGAAAGCACCGACCTGACCCAGAGCGAATACTTTCTCGCCAATAATGGGTTCGTGGTGTGGATCGGGCTCAAATCGCTCCGTGGGCACCTTGAACAGGTCGGCTTCGAACTTCGGCAACTGGCCGGTGCCGTACATCGAATCGGCGTTGACCATGAACGGCGGCAACACCTCGGTGTAACCATGCTCGCGCGTGTGCAGGTCGAGCATGAAGTTCATCAGCGCCCGCTCCAGCTTCGCTCCCATGTCCCAGTACACGGCAAAGCGCGCCCCAGTGATCTTAGCGGCTCGTTCGAGGTCGAGTACGCCAAGCTCTTCGCCCAGTTCCCAGTGCGGCTTGGGCGTGAAGTCGAACTGGGGAGGCGCGCCCCAGCGCCGCACCTCGACATTGTCGGCCTCGCTCTTGCCGACGGGCGCGCTGTCGTTCGGCAGATTGGGAAGGCCTGTCAGGATGTTGCGCAGTCTTGCGTCCGCCTCCCCGGCAATCTTCTCGGCTTCAGAGATCTTCTCGCGCAGCTCCTTGGTCTCGTTGATCAGCGCCGTGGCGTCCTGCTTGTCCTTCTTGAGCTTGGCGATTTCTTCCGTGGCCTGGTTGCGCTGGGCTTTCAGCGTTTCAGACTTGGTGATGGCCGCGCGCCGCTCGACATCGATGGCGTGAAAATCCTCGAGAACGCCAGCGGGATTCATGCCGCGTTGGCGCAGCTTCTCTTCGACTAGAGGTAGATGATCGCGTACAAAGCCTAGGTCGAGCATAAGAGATCAGGTTACTCGAAGACGCCGCCGATCACCAAGGGAAGAGATTCCACCATAGAGACCTCATTTTCACCACGGAGTTCACGGAGAGCACGGAAAGCCAAGAAAGAATTTGTCACCACAGAGGCACAGAGACACAGAGTTTTTGTTCTTTTTGTTTCTTAAGAATTACTTTTTGGATTCAGCTTTCTCTGTTCCTGTGAATCCGCGCCTTTGTTACAAGGACTTCCCAGTCTCCGTGCCCTCCGTGTTCTCCGTGGCGAAAGACTTTCTGTCTCTGTGGTGAATCAACTCTTTCCCGTCACCGACTCGAAGTCCTGCTGCTTGTTCGCCAATTTCTTGTGCCACTCGGCAGCCGCCTGAACAAAGGCGCGGAAGATGGCCCGCGAAGCTTCATCGCTGTCAAAGGTCCGTTCCGGGTGCCATTGCACCGCCAGCACAAATTGATCGGGCGCCGTTCCCTCGACCGCCTCCTTCACTCCGTCCTCGGGGCACCACGCCACCAGCCGCAACCCATCGCCGAGGGTTTCGGGCGCTTGATGATGGCTGGAATTTACCGGCATGACAAGTTCGTTGCCGGCGGGCAGAGCGCCCGCGCCGCGCAAGATTGCGGCCAGCTTCGACTGCGGATCAACCTGCACCCGATGCGCCTGAGCAACCCGGCTGCCCGCTTTGTGATTGACTCCCGCAGGCAATGTCTGGTCGAGTGTGCCCGTCCGCCACACGTTGAGCGATTGCAGTCCGTAACAGATGCCGAAGACCGGCTTGCGCATGTTGTAGGCATCTTGCAACAGCAGCTCATCGGCGTTATCGCGAAAGGCGTCGGTGGGCGCAGTCTCGGGATGCCGCTGCGCGCCATATTTCTCGGGATCGACATCCGCCGGACTGCCCGGCAGGAGCACGCCGTCGCAGCGCTTGACGGCCTGCGCGATCTCCGCGTTGGTGGCCGTCGCCGCAATGATGACCGGCTCGCCTCCAGCCGCGCGAATCGCCCGCTCATATTTCGGCAGCGCGCGAAACACATAGAGCGGCCGCGTCGAGTTGGGGGTTGGAATGGCAATACGCGGTTTCATGTCGGTTCTTTTCGCTGGAGGTCCGAGTTGGGCGTCAGCAGGGGTTGGGACCGGGCCTCGCCGCTCGCGTCCGGTAAGGATGCGCTCTTCGAACGCGAATAGTACATCTCGGCGATCGCCTGCCGTAGTTGCATCGTGAGCCTGTCCATGTCACGCACGCGCAGCCCGGCGGTGGGGATCGGTTGCCCGATGATCATCTCCACCTCACCCGGCACCAGATGGAAGCTGTTCATGGGCAATGCTCCGTCGGTTCCCACGAGTGCGATGGGCACGATCGGAGCTTGCGCCCTGATGGCGACGTAAGCCGCGCCGCCCATGAACTCCTGAAGCTGCCCGGTGAGGGAGCGCCCGCCTTCGGGAAACACCATCAGCGGCGTGCCGTGGCGTAAGGACTCGCTGGCGTGAGTGAGACTGCGCAGCGAAGCCCGCGCATCGCCCGCATCAATCGGGATCTGCCCTGACCGCTTCAGATGCCAGCCGAGAAACGGATAACGGAAAAGCTCCTTCTTCGCCATGATACGAAACTGCACCGGCAGGCAGGCGTAGAGCACGGGAATGTCGAGCGCTGACAGATGATTGGCGGCATAGATGGCCGTCTGCGTCGGGCTGACGTGGTCGAGTCCTTCGACACGCACGCGAACCAGGGCCGTCTTCAGGATCATGCGCGCCCAGGTGCGCGCGAACCAGTGCTGCACGCGACCCTCGCGGTCCGACAGCGACGAGAGCAACGAAAGCGTCCCCATCACTCCCGTGTACACATAGATCATCGGCGTGAAAAACAGGTACGAACGCAGACGGCTCAGCAGCGAGCCCCGGCGCGCTTCGCGACTTTCGACTTGTGGTTCCGTGTTCGTCATCGCGTCATACCGGAATACCCATCGCCGACATGGCCTCGCCCACCAGGAAGATGGAGCCCGTCACTACGATTAGTCCTTGCGGCTTGCTGACCTCGCGCGCACGGGCCAGCGCAGCAGCGACGTTCTGCTCTTCGTATAAGGGCGTTCCGGTGTGCGAGGCGGCCTGCGCCAGTTCGCTGGTGGTGGCGGCCCGCGGGTTGGCAACTTTCGTCACGATCACCTGCTCGGCAATGGGGAACAATATCCCTGCCATCTCCTCGAGCGCCTTGTCGCGCATGGCGGCGAACACCATGGTCAGCTCGCGTCCCGAAAAATTCTCCGAAAGCGCAGATCGCAAAGCCCAGGCGCCTGCCGGATTGTGCGCCACATCGAGCACCATCTCGCGTTGCTGGGTCGCCGCCGACGGCGGCAGCACCTGAAAACGGCCCGGCCAGTGGGTCTCGCGAATACCCTGCTCCATTTGCTTGGGCGTCACTTTGAACCAGAACTGTCCCAATTCTTCCGCCGTGGCGATCGCCAATGCCAGGTTGCGCAGTTGATGCCGTCCGGCCAGCGGCGAGTCCACGTCAATCTCTTCGCCCATCACAGTAAGCGGATAACGGCTGCGCCCGGGCACGGGACGAGGGCGTCCTTCAAGATAGGTCTCGGCGCCCGGCGACACCGACGGAACATACTTCACGGCGCTCACGCCGCGGGCATGTCTCTCCAGGATGGCTTGCCCAATCACGTCGTTGGCCTGGGGATGTTGCGGCAGCGTGACCACAATGCCGTTCTGCCGGATGATGCCTGCCTTCTCGTGCGCGATTTCGGCCAGGGTATCGCCGAGATACTTCTGATGATCGAGCGCGATATCGGCGATGACGGAGATCATCGGTTCGACGACATTGGTGGCGTCGAGGCGCCCGCCCATGCCCACTTCCAGCACTGCGATCTCGACCGCAACACTGGCGAAATATTCGAAGGCCATCACCGTCAGCATCTCGAAGAAGCTGGGGTGCCAAGGCAACTTGCCAGCACGTAGCAGGTCTTGCGCGGTGCGCTCGACGCGATCGTGCATTTCGCAGAACTCAGCGTCGGAAATCGCCTCGCCGTTAACGCGAATCCGTTCGTTGATGCGGACCAGGTGCGGCGAACTGTAGAGCGCGGTCCGGTATCCGGCGACGCGCAAGATGGAGGACAGCATGGCGGCAGTCGAGCCTTTGCCGTTGGTTCCCGCAATCAGCACGCTGGCGAAACGCCGCTCGGGATGGCCGAGCGCGTCCAGCATCTCGCGCACATAGGCCAGGTCGAACTTGTGCGCTGGCGTGCTGGCGAGCTCGTGTCCCAGCGCGTAGAGCTGCTCCACGGTGCTTTGGTAACTCATGCGGGCAGTTTCAGATTACAACATTCGAGAGGAGAAGAAGGGTATGAGCAGGAACAGCTGGCATTTGGCATTTAGCACTTGGCATTTAGCATTAGCAGGTCGGAATCCTGGAGTACGCTGATTTACTTTGAATTGGTGTGTGATGACTGTGTCGTCCCTAAAGGGACTCAACCTTAATTTCAACTTTACCCAGGGCTTACGCCCTGGGCTAAGCTCTTTCGCCCCTGCGGGCTGATTTTGCGCTATCGTTCCATGTTCCTACTGCGAATGTTCTCGCACACCCTCTTACCCACAGGATAACGTGATTTGCCCCTGCAGGCCTTGATTTTGGCGAGTTCGACTGAGTGCTAGTTGCTAGCTGCTTCTTCACTTCCTCGCTCAGCAGCTTGCCATCCACGCGTGCGTCGCCGAACTTGGCCTTGGCGTTCTTCATCACCGCGCCCATGTCTTTCATGGTGGGCGATCCCATCTCGGCGATGACGGCGCGGACCGTGGCAACGATCTCCTCTTCCCCGACCGCCTTGGGCATGTAGGTCTCGATGATTACGATCTCCTGGGCCTCCCGAGCAGCCAGTTCAGGGCGGTTGCCCTTCTCGAACTGTTCGATGGAGTCCTTGCGCTGCTTGATCATGGTGGTGAGGACCTGCAGCTCTTCTTTTTCGTCGAGGTCGGCGCGTTTGTCGATCCGCTTGTTCTGCAACGCGGCTTTCATCATGCGCAAGGTTGACAGCCGCAACTCTTCCCTCTTGCGCATGGCGTCAACCATGTCGGTTTGCACCTGTTGGGTCAAGGTCATGTGCATAATTATAGAGTAGTGAGTCACATTGGCTGGTGATACGGAGCACACAGCCACTACCCACATGTCCGTGGCTTGCCCGACCGTGGAAGCCTATATTTGTAGTGTCGGCGCTCGTCTGCGCCGCAATCAACCTGTAGAGGTACTTTGCCATGCTGCGTAAGACACGTCTATTCACTCCCGGTCCAACTCCCCTTCTTCCAGCCGCACAAAATGCCATTGCCGCCGCGGACATGCATCACCGCACAGCCGAATTCCGTGAAATCTTCACCCGCACACTCGCCGATCTCAAGACCTTCATCGGCACCAACAACGACGTTCTGATTCTCGCCTCGTCTGGCAGCGGCGCCATGGAGGCCGCGGTTTCCAACCTGACCTCTCCCGGCGAGAAGGTGGTTGTGCTCACCGCCGGAAAGTTCGGCGAACGCTGGCGCGATCTCGCCAAGGCTTTTGCCTGCCAGATCGAGCTCATCGAGGTTCCTTACGGGCAGACCTTCGACCTGCGCGAAATCAAGTCCAAGCTCGACGGCGCGCGCGTGGTTTATATGCAGGCCACCGAGACTTCCACCGGGGCGCGTCACGACGTGAAGGCCATCGCCGCGTTGCTGAAAGGCACCGATACGCTCTTCGTGGTTGACGCCATCACCGGTCTGGGCACCACTCATTTCGAGGTGGACAATTGGGGCATCGATATCCTCATCGGCGGCTCGCAAAAGGCGGTCATGATCCCGCCGGGACTCGCCTATCTCTGTGTGAGCGAGCGCGCCTGGCAACGTATGGAGACGGCCAAGCAGCCGCGTTTTTACTTCGATCTGCGCAAGGAGCGCAAGTCGGCGGCCAAGGGCGAATCGGCCTTTACCCCGGCCGTCGCGCTGGTCTGTGGACTGGCTGCAGCGCTCGACTACATTCGCCGCTGCGGCAACGGCAATCTTGCCGACGGACGCGAGGCCCTCATCCACAATGCGGAGACTTCCGCGGCCATGGTCCGCGCCGGCGTTCAGGCCCTCGGCCTGAAGCTGTTCGCGCCCACCTGTCCGGCGGCTGCCGTCACCGCAGTGCTGGCCCCGGCGGGCGTGGATTCCAGCGCCATCGTGAAGGAATTCCGCGAGCGCTTTGCCATGATTGTCGCCAACGGGCAGGGTGATATGAAGGGTAAAATTTTTCGCATCGCCCATCTCGGCTACTATGACTATCTCGACGCCATCGGCGTCATCGGCGCATTGGAACATGTGCTACTGAAGGTCGCGCCGTCCCATCACATCGAACTGGGCGCAGGCGTGCGCGCCGTGCAAGAAGTTTTTGCCGGCCAATTCGCCGAGGTGGCTAGCGTATGAAAATCGTCATCGCTGACAAAATCTCATCTTCCGCGTCCGCCGTCTTCGGCGAACACAACGACTGGAAAGTGGTAACCACCGACAAAGAGACGCTCCCCGGTGAGCTCGCCACAGCGGACGCCATACTGGTGCGCTCGGCCACCTTTGTCGATGCCGCCATGATGGACAAGGCCCCCAAGCTGCGCGTCATCGGGCGCGCCGGCGTGGGCGTGGACAACGTCGATCTCGACGCTGCCACCAAACGGGGCATTGTGGTGATGAATACGCCTGGCGGCAATGCGGTCGCTGTCGCCGAACACACGTTCGCTCTCATGCTGGCCTTGGCGCGTCACCTGGTGCGCGCCGACTCAACCATGCATGCCGGAAAATGGGAAAAGAAGACGCTGCAAGGCACCGAGCTTCGCGGCAAGACGCTGGGCATCGTCGGCCTGGGCCGTGTCGGAGTCGAAGTCTCCCGTCGCGCCATTGCCTTCGGCATGAAAGTCGTCGGGCACGATCCGTACGTGGCGCCCAGTCTGGCCCAGCAATTGAACATCACTCTGGGATCGCTCGATGAGGTCTTCGCTCAGTCCGACTACATTACGTTGCATGTGGGTCTCACGCCGCAGACCCAGGGCATGATCAACGCCGATTCCATTCGCAAGATGAAGAAGGGCGTGCGCCTGATCAATTGCGCTCGCGGCGAGTTGCTGAATGAACCCGCTGTCATCGAAGCCCTGCAGTCGGGACAACTGGGTGGCGCTGCGCTGGATGTTTACAGCCATGAGCCGCTCAAAGACTCTCCCCTGGCTACTCTGCCGAACGTCATCCTGACGCCACACATCGCGGGTTCCACCCACGAGGCGTCGGAGGCGGTCGGGGTGCAGATCGCGCTGCAAGTCCGCGAATACCTGCTGAAGGGTGTCATCCAAAATGCCGTCAACGTGCCCTCGATCGGCGAAGAAGAGTATCAGCAGATGTTGCCGTACATCTTGCTTGGCGAGCGTTTGGGCGCGTTCCTGGCGCAATCCAGCGAAGGCGGCGTGGAAGAGATGGGCCTGAGCTACAGCGGCGAAATCGCCGAGTGGAAGACGGCGCTCATCCGCAATGCGGCCGTGGCCGGCGCATTGAACCAGATCGCTCACGCTCATGAGCGGGCAAACCTGGTGAATGCGGCGTCGATCGCCGAGGAGCGTGGCATCCGCATCACCGAGCGCAAGAAAGCGCGCGACGCGGGCGGGCCTGCCTCCAGCGTACTCCGCATGACCTTCAAGACCGGTCAGCAGGAAAACACGGTGGCCGGTTGCGTTCAGCCCAGCGGCCTGCCAAGACTGCTGGAAATCGATGGCATCGACGTGGAGGCGCCGCTGGAAGGCACCTTCATCTACCTGCGCAACCTCGACGTGCCCGGCGTTGTGGGCCGCGTCGGAACGGTGCTTGGGCAGCACAATGTCAACATCGCCAACTTCTCGCTCGGCCGCCGGCAGAATGGGCAGGAAGCATCGGCAGTAGCAGTGGTGCAGGTGGACGGTGAGATCAGCGACAAGGTGCTCGACGCCTTGCGTTGCATTGAGACTATTCTTCTGGCCAAAGTGATTCACTTCGCCGCACCGCAACCGAAAGCGGTTTCGGCGTAACGCAGGACAAAGCAAAGCCGCGCCGGAAGTCCTTTCCGGCGCGGCTCTTTTCAAAACAACGCAATGTCCGGTACAGGCTCTTGGGCTTGCGTTCGCAAGGAAGCTATTTTTGTCGGCACTGTTGGTCTGAAAGGCGGCAAAATGCGTAAGCGTGTGTTTTTCCTGTGTTGTTGTGCTCTCTTCTTCGTGCCATTGGTTTCCGCTGCACAGACTTCTGGCCCAAAAGAGAAGGTAGCCAGCGAAAGCCTCCCGCCCATTGTTGTCTTGGGCTTGGAAGCATACAAGAGCAGTGGTCCAGAAGAAGCCGTTCAAGCCTGGATTAAGGGTAGCGCGATAGATGGAAGTAAGGACGCGCTCAGCCAGACGAACCTCTTGCGGCAAATTCAAGATTACTACGGCGCATATCGGGCGTTTGAGATCGTAAGCACCAAAGACCTTTCGCCCAAAACGCGGGTGATTTATTTGGTCCTAGACTTCGAGAAAGGGCCGCTCTTCGCCAAGTTTGTTGTTTACCGATCAGGTCAAGCCTGGATTCTGGCGTACTTCAACTTCAACACAAAAGAAGAACTTGTCTTTCCCAGTTGTCCATGAAAGAGCCCAAGGGCAAAGCCGCGCTGGGAAGGAACTCCTGGCGCGGCAAAACGAATGCGAAGCGATGCGCTAGTGCGCGGCTGTGGTCTGTCCGGCGCGGGCGGCGACGGCCAGGCGAACTTCGGCGCGGCGCAGCGCGTAAAGCGTCGCGTCGTAGTCGAGATCAGCGGCGGCCTGGCGCAGAGCTTCCTCAGCCCGGGCCTTCGCCTCCTGGGCGCGCTTGACGTCAATGCCCTCAGCGCGCTCGGCAACGTCGGCTAGAATCGTCACCTTGTCCGGCAAAACTTCCGCGAAGCCCCACCCGACGGCCAGATACTGCGTGGTTGTGCCCACCCGATAGCTGATCTCACCAATTTGCAGCTCGGTTATCAGCGGCGCGTGTCCCGGCAGAATACCGAGTTCCCCGTTCTTGCCGGGTATCTGGACCTGGTCGCAATCCTCGCGGACGAGGAGTCGATCGGGAGTCACGATTTGTAAGTGCAGCGTGTCAGCCATGGCAGATTACGCTTGCGCCGCCTTCATCTTCTCGGCTTCTTCCAGCACTTCGTCGATGGAGCCCTTCATGTAGAAGGCCTGCTCGGGAATGTCGTCGTGCTTGCCGTCCACAATTTCCTGGAAGCTGCGTACCGTGTCGTCGATCTTGACGTAGCGCCCCTCCAGACCGGTAAACTGCTCGGCCACGTAGAAGGGTTGCGAGAGGAACTTCTGGACCTTGCGGGCGCGCGACACCGTGAGCTTCTGGTCTTCGCTAAGTTCGTCGATGCCCAGAATGGCGATGATGTCCTGCAGGTCCTTGTAGCTCTGCAACACTCGCTTCACGGCTTGCGCCGTGTTGTAGTGCTGGTCGCCGACCACGCGCGGATCGAGAATACGCGAGGTGGAAGCCAACGGATCGACCGCAGGATAGATGCCCAGCTCGGAGATCTGACGCGAAAGCACGGTGGTCGCATCCAGGTGAGCAAAGGTTGTGGCCGGCGCCGGATCGGTCAAATCGTCGGCGGGCACGTAAATGGCCTGTACCGACGTCACCGAACCCTTCTTGGTGGAGGTGATGCGCTCCTGCAACTCCCCCATTTCGGTGGCCAAGTTGGGTTGATATCCCACAGCCGAAGGCATGCGGCCCAACAGCGTGGATACTTCCGAACCTGCCTGCGTGAAACGGAAAATGTTGTCGATGAACAGCAGCGTGTCGGAACCTTCTTCGTCGCGGAAGTATTCGGCAACGGTCAGCGCGGTAAGGGCCACGCGCAGGCGCGCTCCAGGGGGCTCCGTCATCTGGCCGTAAATGAGCGCGGCCTTGGACTTCGCGGGCTCCTTGATGTTGACCACGCCCGACTCCTGCATTTCCAGCCAGAGGTCATTGCCCTCGCGGGTGCGCTCGCCCACTCCGGCGAACACGGAAAAGCCGCCGTGCTTCAGGGCCACGTTGTTGATGAGTTCCATGATGACGACGGTCTTGCCGACGCCGGCGCCCCCGAACAGGCCGATCTTGCCGCCCTTCAGGAACGGCTGGATCAGGTCAATGACCTTCACGCCGGTCTCGAACATCTCCATCTCGGTGGACTGCTCGTCGAAGGCAGGCGCCTCGCGATGGATGGGCATACGTTTGTCATAGGACACGGGGCCAAGCTTGTCCACCGGCTCGCCAATCACGTTGAGCACGCGGCCGAGGGTCCCACGGCCAACCGGCACGGTGATGGGACCGCCCAGGTCGAGGGCCTTCATGCCGCGCACCATGCCTTCGGTGGGCTCCATGGCAACGCAGCGGACACGGCCTTCGCCGAGTTGCTGCTCCACTTCGAGAATGACGTTGATGGGCTGCGGGACGGTGAAGCCGTCACTGGTGACGCGCAGCGCCGAATAGATGGGCGGCAACGCCTTTTCGGAGAACTGCACGTCCACCGCAGGACCCGCGATCTGAATAATGTGTCCGATATTTTCTGCCATAAAACCTCAGTGGTTAGTGGGTAGTGGTCAGTGGCTAGTTAACCCCGTTCCACCAACATCCCACATTGTGGGACGCCACTTGAAATACGCAAAAATCTCAGCGCCCGCAGCAGCCGGTTTGACTATCCACTAGCCACTAATCACTAGCCACTGCTCCTACAACGCTGCTGCGCCGCTCACAATCTCGATAATCTCTTTGGTGATCGCGGCCTGGCGTGCACGGTTCATGGTGAGCGTCAGGGAATCGATCACGTCGTTGGCGTTGTTGGTCGCCGAATCCATCGCGGTCATACGGGCCGCGTGTTCGGCAGCCACCGATTCCAGTAGTCCCTGGAAAAGCTCCATGGCCAGGTAACGCGGCAGGATGTCGGCGAACAGCTCCTCCGCGGGTTGCTCGTAGATGTAGTCCACGGGCGCGGCGCCGAACTTCGCGGCTTCGTGCTCGCCCTCGGTCGGACCCGGTTCTTTTAGGCTGATCCCCGCCGCGCGGGCCGCCTCTCCCATCCGCTCGCGCTGTTCCACCGTGAACTCTTCGGTCAGGGCAACTTCGCGCCGCCCGATCTCCTGCATGGGCAGAATCCGCTGCGCGATCAGTCGCTGCGAGATCACCGACTTGAACTCGTTAAAAATGACATAGACCGAGTCGATCTGTTCATCCACGTAAGCCTTGGCGATGCGGAGCGCAATTTCATCTACCGCTTCGTACTCCACCTTGGCCAGCAGGTTCAAGTGTTCGCCGACAACTTGTATCCGCCCGACACGCACCGGATCTGCGGGATTAATTACCGGATAGCGACGCCGCAAAAAGTCGCGCCCTTTTCGGCCGACCGCCAGAATGTCGATGTTCTTATCGGGAAAAAATTGCAGGAACTTGGTTGCGACTTTCAGGACGTTGGAGTTGAACGCGCCCGCCAGTCCGCGATCGCCGGTCACCAGCACCAGCAGAATGTTCTTCTCGGGACGCACGGCCAGCAGCGGATGCTTCGGCATGCCGGTCTCGGGCTCTACCAGGTCGGCGCGGCTCATGGCCGAGGTGAGCACGTTGACCAGCATCTGAGCGTAGGGACGCGATGCCAGGGCGCGTTCCTGGGCGCGACGCAGCTTGGCCGCCGAAACCATTTTCATGGCCTTGGTGATCTGGCGCGTGTTCTTCACGCTGCGGATGCGCCGCCGAATGTCGCGTATGTTCGCCATGTCGTCTTAGGCGCTTGCCTGCGCTACAGCCTGACGCTCGCTGGCAAAACGCTCTTTGAATTCCTTGATGACTTTGGTCAGGGCCGCGCGCAGATCGTCATCGAGGATCTTCTTCTCTTCGATTGCCTTCAGCACTCCAGGATTTGAGGTCTCCACGTAGTTGTACAGACCCTTTTCGAACTCGCCCAATTGATCGACCGGCATGTCGTCGAGCAGGCCCTGCGTGCCGGCGTAGATGATGAGAATCTGTTTGGAGAACGGCAGCGGCTGATACTGGCCCTGCTTCAGGATCTCGGTCAGGCGGCCACCACGAGCGAGTTGCGCTTGCGTTGCCTTGTCGAGGTCGCTGCCGAACTGCGAGAAGGCCGCCAGTTCGCGGTACTGCGCCAGGTCCAAGCGCAACGTGCCGGCAACCTGCCGCATGGCCTTGATCTGCGCGTTGCCGCCGACGCGACTGACCGACAAGCCGACGTTCACAGCCGGCCGTACGCCGGAGTTGAACAGATCGGTCTCGAGATAAATCTGGCCGTCGGTGATGGAGATGACATTGGTCGGAATGTAGGCGGAAACGTCGCCCGCCTGGGTTTCGATGATGGGCAAAGCGGTCAGCGAGCCGCCGCCAAGTTCATTGCTGAGTTTCGCGGCGCGCTCCAGCAGACGCGAGTGGAGATAGAACACGTCTCCGGGATAGGCCTCGCGTCCCGGCGGCCGGCGCAGCAGCAGCGAGATTTCGCGATACGCGACAGCGTGCTTCGACAGATCGTCGTAAATGCACAGTGCGTGCTTTCCGTTATCGCGGAAGTGCTCACCGATGGCGCAGGCGGCGTAGGGCGCGATGTACTGCATGGGAGCGGGATCGGAGGCCGATGCCGAAACCACGATGGTGTATTCCATCGCCCCGAAATCTTCCAGCGTCTTCACCACGTGCGCGACCGAGGAGCGCTTCTGGCCGATGGCGCAGTAGATACAGATGAGGTCGCGGCCCTTGCTGTTGATGATGGTATCGAGCGCGACCGCAGTCTTGCCGGTCTGGCGGTCACCGATGATGAGTTCGCGCTGACCGCGCCCGATGGGAATCATCGAGTCGATGGCCTTCAGGCCGGTGGCCATGGGCTCTTTCACCGGCTGACGGTCGATCACACCGGGCGCCAGCCGCTCAACCGGAATGTACTTGTCGGTATTGACCGGGCCCTTGTCGTCAATGGGCACGCCCAGGCCGTTGACCACGCGGCCAATCATGGCATCGCCCACCGGCACACTCATGATGCGGCCGGTGCGTTTGACTTCGTCGCCCTCTTCCACTTCCGTGTATTCGCCCAGCAGCACTACACCGACCTGGTCCTCTTCCAGGTTCATGGCCAGGCCCGCAACATTGTGGGGGAAGGACAGCAGTTCGCCCGCCATGACCTTGTCCAGGCCATAGACGCGGGCAATGCCGTCGCCAATGGACATCACGGTGCCAACTTCATCGACGGCGATCTTGGTTTCGTAGTTGTCGATCTGCTCGCGGATGAGCTTGGTGATCTCGTCTGCTTTGATCTGCGCCATAGAATTCCGTTCCAGTATTGCTAATCGAAAATTCTGCCGTCCCTACGGGACTCGGTTTTACTCTCAACCTTACCCAGCGCTGAAGCGCTGGGCTAAGCTCTTTCGCGCCTACGGCGCTGGACTCTTGGCCAGCAGATTCCACTGGCAAATACCAAGTTTGGTTCGCAGAGACACCGCAGCCTTTACGTGGTGCTGAGGTCCTGCTTCATCTTCTCCAGTTGCCCGCGCACCGAGCCGTCGTAAATCGTGCTGCCCACGCGGACCACAACTCCGCCCAGAAGCTCGGGGTCAGAGGAGTAGGTCGCGCGAACTTTCTTGCCGGTCAAGCGCTCCAACTGCGATTCCAACTGGCGCTGCCCGTCCGCGGAAAGCGGGCGGGAGCTGGAGATTTCCGCTTCCGCCAATCCCAAGTGGGCGTTCAGTTCGCTGTCAAACTGTTTGGCCACGTCGTCCAACATCGCAATGCGCCGGTGATCGATGAGGATCGCCACGAAATTGCGGACCGGCTTGGCCGCGCCAATCTGCCGGACCACGGCATCCAGCACTGCCCGCTTCTGTTCCGCCAATATGGCCGGCGATTCCCACACGCGGCGCAGGTCGCTGCTTTCGTGGACGGCATTCACGATGGCATTCAGTTGCTGCCGGGCGATGTCAGGACCAATCTTCTGCTCAAGGACAACCTCGACCAGGGCGCGGGCGTATCGGCTGGCAATGGCGGCCATGCTTATTTGCCGTCCTTTCCCAGTTGGCCGACGAACTCACGCAGCAACGCCTGATCGGTGGTGTCGTCCACCTTAATTTTGCGCGCTGCCAGATCAACCGCCAGGGTGGCAGCATAGGTCTTCAATTCGCGGCGGGCATTGCGCGCGATGGCGCCGACCTCGGTCTCCACCGACTCCAATATTTTGCGCTTGTCTTCCTCGCCGGCCTGGAGGATGCGCTGTTCTTCGGCCGCAGCCTCCCGTTCCGCCAAGCCACGAATCTCCGCCACTTCGGTGTCCAGCTTCGCCAGTCGGACTTCGATATCGCTCAAACGCCGCGCCGCTTCGGCACTTGCGGCCTGCGCCTCGCGTATCCCCTTCTGAATGGCTGCGGTGCGATCGCGGAACATCTTGGGCACAGACGAACGAAAAAGGAAGACAAAGAACAAGACGACCAGAACAAAATTGAGGAACCAGTAAACCAGGTAGCTGGCGCGCGGACTGAGTCCCACAAGATGGCCCATCCACACGACCGACTTGGAGTACTTGAATTGCGTGTTTTCTTCCTTCTCGCCGACCTCGCCGCTGGCCGCGCCGTTCAGTTCTTCGCTGGTCACCGTGTCGGGATTCTGAGAGGCTGGCGGCTGCTGTACCGCGGCAGCTTGCGTCTGGCCGGCGGAGGCAGAGGAAGAAGAAGATCCAGCCGGCTGCTGCGCGGCGAGGACGCCGAACATAAGAACTACGAACAGAAAACTCAGGGTCGCGAGGCGGGCTGCAGGCTTCATCGCGCTTGACCGCCTGCCACGGGAGCCATACCCGCAGGCCGCAGAATGGTGCGGATGATCTCTGCCGCCAGCCGCTCGGTTTCGGCTTGCAATCCCGCTCGCGCAGCGGCCATGTCCTGCTCCATGGCGGCGCGTGCTTCGCGGACCTGTTGCTGGGCCCGGGTGCGCGCTTGCAGAACGGCATCGGCACGAGCTTGCTGGGCCTGTTGGCGGCGGGCCTCCTGGGCTTTGAAGACGACCAGGCGCGCCTCTCGCAGGCGCTGCTCGTACTCCTGGGTGCGGGCCTCGGCAGCTGCTATGTCGGCGCGCGCCTTCACCAACGCCCCCTCGGTGCGCTGGCGGCGCTCTTCCAGCACGCGCTTCAGCGGCTGGTGGAGCAGCACGCTGTAAATCGCGTACAACGACAGCAGGATTACTATGGTCGGAACGGCTCCGAGCAGTAATTCGCCTACCTGTTTGAGGATCAGATCCATTCTGGTTCGTGAATGCCTAATGCTGAAGACGCAATGAGGGCGCTAGGGTATAAGTGGAACTATTCAAACTAACAGAGCGTCAGACCGGGTGTCAACGAAGGCAGGGCATCGCCGGTGGCTCAATTTGAATGCAACACAAGCCTCTTAAAGCCCGGGAGTATTTACAAAGCAGCTTATCCCTCGCGCCTGAAGACCGACTTTACTCACGATGCAACCACCCTGAAACGGCTCCGGGGGGACCCCTGTTCCCAGCGCCATTTCCGGCCCGTCAGGTGCACCCGCTCCCGCGTAGCGTTGGGCCAGCAGTTGCACGTGCTCGGGATCGCTCAGCACCTCGGCCGATTTCGGGGGGCCAAAACGTCCCGAGAAGAAGTAGGTCACCACCACGCCGGCAGCAAGAAAGGGATGGACGACCGCAAGTGGCGCCAGAGGAATGGCGTACTTCTTGCTCTTCAATAGGGACTCGACCACGCCATGCGGCGTATGGCTGCGCTCCACGCTTCCAGGGACCTGCGGAATCACGGCGGTTGTCAGATCCAGCCGCTCGTGACGTTTGCCGTATTTGGCCAGCGACTTGGCCAGTTGCTTGGGAGTTGTGATTCCCAAGTCCGCGGTCACGCTCCTGCGCGTGGCCCCGGGATGATAGAAGTTGACAATGTCGCGGGAGAAGTCGGCGCAATTGCGGTAGAACAAGTTGAAGTGTGACCTGTTATTTCTGGAGTTGAGAGTAGCGATGAGCTTCTCATCCTGTTCCGCCGTAGTCTCAAAGTGAAAGATATAGATTTGCCGGTCAAATGAGGCCCCCACTAATTGCGTCCAATCCGCCTTCGGCAGGCCGCCATCCGCAGAGTCCGGAACGATATTCCGCAGGTGGGCACGCCGGTATTCGTCTCGCAGCGAGCGCACCGTTTCCTGGCTGGCGAAGACCGGTACATCCTCAATGCGATCCACCGCATAGAGGTATGCAAGAAGGGGTATGGCAAGCCAGTCGCGGCCGGCGACGTGGCGATACCGGCTAATGACAACCCCCAGTTCTCCCGGATTGCAGCGCCGCAATTCGGTGGGCGTGGGGGCGCAGACCTTAGGCAGGTAGATGGCAGAGTGTCCCATGGGGACGGCGCCCCCGAACGAACCATAGGGCTCTTCTACCAGCAAGGCTGCATCGGCGTGTGCCAGCAACGGGTGGATGAGCCCGATCAGCAGCAACATCGAGATTAGAAGTTTCCTCACTGCCAATTCCGCCCCACGTTCAATTCTTAGACACAATGTAAAAACACAACTGCGCGACAAGAGTTGGCCAAATTCCTGTGAGTTTTCGATGCCGCAGTTCAGGAATATCGAGAATACCATCTCCAAGGGGAAAGTTGTGTTGAAGGGCGACGCGCTAGAGATTGATCATGTCGATTACCATGGTTAAAGAGGCCAATCATGCCGATGAAGAACCCCCCGCACCCCGGTGGCTTTGTGCTACGCCAGTGTATCGAGCCTTTGGGCTTGACCATCACGCAGGCTGCGGCGGCGCTTGGCGTCACGCGCACCACGCTGTCAGAACTGGTAAACCAGAAACGAGGGATTTCTCCCGAGATGGCCGTACGCCTGTCCAAGGTCTTCGGTGGCTGCGCCGAAACCTGGCTTACGCAGCAGGCCCATTATGACCTTGCCCAGGTTCGCGCCGACCGCATCAAGCTGAAGCGGCTTCAATTCGCCTAAGGGACTAGCGTCTGAAAAGCAGGTCCCTAGACTACGCCGCCAAAACCTGACGGCTCCGCTCAGGATAACAGCATGAGGAAACGGATGGCTGACACCTGAGAGCTGGTAGCTGACAGATGACGTCCGTCAGCTTCGCTATTGCAACAATCCCCGCAGCACGTACTGCAGAATCCCGCCGTGCTGGTAGTACTGCACTTCCTGTGGCGTATCGATGCGCACCGTGGCATCGAACTCGGTCGTCGTGCCGTCGTTCTTAGTGGCGCGCACCTTCACAGTCTTGCCGGGCGCGAAGTTCTTCAGCACATCGGTCAAGCCGACGATGTCGAATGACTCTTCGCCGGTCAGGCCGTCGGTTTCGGCGGTCTCATCGTCGAGATACTGCAGCGGCAGGATGCCCATGCCCACCAGGTTCGAGCGATGGATGCGTTCGAAGCTCTCGGCCAGCACCGCGCGTACGCCGAGCAATCTCGGCCCCTTGGCCGCCCAGTCGCGCGACGAACCCGAACCGTACTCCTTGCCCGCCAGTATCATCAGGGGAATGCCGTCGGCGCGGTACTTCTCCGACGCCTCGAAGATGAACATTTCCTTCCCGTCCGGCAGGTGACGGGTGTAAGCGCCCTCGCGCTCGGGCGTGAGCTTGTTGCGCAGCCGCACGTTGGCGAAGGTGCCGCGCATCATGACTTCGTGATTGCCGCGGCGCGATCCGTAGGAGTTGAAGTCGCCCACGGTGACGCCGTGCGCGATCAGGTACTGTCCCGCCGGGCTGTTGGGCTTGATGGAGCCGGCGGGCGAGATGTGATCGGTGGTGACGCTGTTCCCCAAGTAGCAGAGCACGCGCGCGCCGGAAATATCCTTCACCGGCGCAGGCGTCTTCGGCATGTTGTCGAAGTAGGGAGGATTCTTCACGTAGGTCGAGCTGTCCTGCCACGCGAAGGTCTCTCCTTCGGGCACGTGCAGACTGCGCCAGCGTTCATCACCCTCAAAAACTTTGCTGTAGGCATTCTGGAACATGTCGCCAGTGACGTACTTCGCGAGCACGTCGTTCACTTCCTTCGACGTCGGCCAGATGTCCTTCAGGTAAACAGGTGTGCGTTTGCCGTTGGTGCTGTAGCCGAGCGGCTCGTTGTACATGTCAATGTCGGCGCGGCCGGCCAGCGCGAAGGCCACCACCAGCGGTGGCGACATCAGGTAGTTGGCGCGAACTTCAGAGTTGATACGGCCTTCGAAGTTGCGGTTGCCGCTGAGCACCGACGCTACTACCAAGTCTTTCTCCGTGATGACATTCGACACCTCCTGCGGCAGCGGGCCCGAATTGCCGATGCACGTTGTGCAACCGTAGCCGACGAGGTGGAACTTCAGCTTTTCGAGGTAAGGCATCAAGCCGGAGCGCGTGAGGTAATCCGTGACCACCATCGATCCCGGCGCGAGCGAGGTCTTCACCCAGGACGGCACCGACAGCCCTTTCTCGACGGCCTTCTTGGCCAGCAGTCCTGCCGCGACCAGCACCGATGGGTTCGAGGTGTTGGTGCAACTGGTGATGGCAGCGATGACGACGCTGCCGTGGGTGAGCGCCTGGTTCAGCACCACGTGCTCTTCGACAACGTCTGTCTGCGAGTCCATTCCGGCGGGATGTCCGCCCTCGCCTTCCCAACGCTCGGCCTGCTTCGGAGGCACGGTTTGGCCCGGCTTCAGCAAACTGGGCAATGCCTGCTCGAACGACTTCGCAGCCGCCGACAGCGCTATGCGGTCTTGCGGACGCTTCGGACCGGCGATGCTGGGCTCAACCGTTGCGAGGTCGAAATCCAACACGTCGGTGTATTCCGCCTCGGGCGTGTCGGCAGTGTGGAACAGGCCCTGCTCCTTGAAATAGGCCTCGACGATGCTGACGTGCTCCGCGGTTCGTCCGCTGAGGCGGAGATAGCGCAGCGTCTCTTCGTCCACCGGGAAGATGCCGCAGGTCGCGCCGTATTCGGGGCCCATGTTCGCGATGGTGGCGCGATCGGCGAGCGGCAGGTTGTGCAGACCGGGACCAAAGAACTCCACGAACTTGCCGACGACACCTTTCTTGCGCAGCATCTCGGTCACGGTGAGCACGAGATCGGTCGCGGTCGAGCCTTCGCGCAATTGGTTCTTCAGGCGCACGCCGATGACATGCGGGATCAGCATGGACACCGACTGCCCCAGCATCGCGGCCTCGGCTTCGATTCCTCCGACGCCCCAGCCGAGAACGCCGAGACCGTTGATCATGGTGGTGTGCGAGTCGGTGCCGACCAGCGTGTCGGGATAAGCCAGCGGCTTGCCGGACTCGCCGTTCGCTCCGACGAAGACGACGCGCGCCAGGTATTCGAGATTGATCTGGTGAACGATGCCGGTGTCGGGCGGCACGATGGCGAAGTTCTTGAATGCGGTCTGTCCCCAGCGCAGGAAGGCGTAGCGCTCTTTGTTGCGCTGGAATTCCAGCTCGGCATTGAGCTGAAAGGCCTGCGGGGTGCCGAACTCATCCACCTGCACCGAGTGGTCGATTACCAACTCCGCCGGTTGCAGGGGATTGATCAGTTTGGGATCGCCGCCCAGCGCCTTCATGGCATCGCGCATTGCGGCCAGGTCAACCACCGCGGGCACGCCGGTGAAGTCCTGCAGCAGCACGCGGCTGGGCATGAACGCAATCTCCTGCACCGGGACGGTCTTGCCCGTCCACGAGGCTAGCGCGCGCACGTCGTCGGCCTTCACCGACTTGCCATCTTCGCGGCGCAGCAGGTTCTCCAGCAGAATGCGTAGCGAGTAAGGCAGGTGCGCGACCGCGCAGCCCTGCTTTTCCAGCGCGTCAAGACGGTAGATTTCAAACTCCCGCTTGCCCACGCGGAGGACGGAACGACTGCTAAAACTGTTCATGGATGAATCCCTTCTTATTAGAGGAGCGATGACTGGGCGCAGGTTCTTAGAAAGCGAAACTATTATCTTAAACTGCCGAGGTGGGAAGTGGATAGGGCCATCAGTGCAGACGGACTTTGTGCGGCAGCAGGTAAGTGAATCCGGCAAACACTTCCCACCGTGTGGACGTGCTGGTCAGTCCCCGATTGAAACCGCCATCGAGCACGAGGTTTTTTCGCATGTTGCAGTTCAGCGCCCACAAGGTACCGACGGTATTGCTGCGCAGGAAAGGCTGGGTGAAATGCCAAATCTCTCCGGAGATTCCGAGTTTCTTGTACAGCGAGTGTGACACCGAGAGCGTCTGCCCAAACTGGGCCCGGCGGACCGCGCCGTCCACGACTTCATTGAAGAGATAATTGGTGTCGTAGTGGAAGCCCTTCACATCCGCGCTGACAAGCAGGATCGCTGAGTTTCTGAAGCTACCAATGTCAAGGTCAGGCGCATCTCCGCTGTAAACTCGGCCGAAGTAACTCATCGCAACCGTCGGATTAACGCCTTCCCCGTGATGGATAATTCCCTGGATCCCGAGGTCCACGTCTCCCGAGCCGTTCGTGGGTCCATCGGAGGCGTGGGAATGCGCATACGGCTCTGCCGCGACCAACAGTTCAATCCAGCGCGATACGGAAAACTTTATTACCTCGTTGAGATTCTGCTGCGAGGAAACGTCGGGTGAGTTCCACGCTGCCAGAACTCCGGTCTCAAATTGAAAATAGCCAACCGGAGTGAGGGTTGCGGGGGTGGAGACGGTGGGTCTGGCAGGATTGGCTACGGCATCGTCCGGGGCTGCGTTTGCTGGCGGATTGTTGGACGGCTCCTGCTGCTGCGCCGCAGCCACCAGCGCCGCGGCCAGAAACAACGCCAGTAGCAGGAACGAGAAGCCCCGAATCATTGCCTTACGTCCAACGGGTTACTTCGCCTTGAGAAGAAGTACAGGCACGCTGACGCTATGCCGGACTTGAGTGGCTGTGGTGCCGAGAAACAGGTCGGCCAGGAAGCGGTGCCCGTGGGTGCTCATGGCCACCAGGTCGCAGCCCTTTCGCTGTACCCACTTGATGATTTCCTTGACCGGCTCGCCGTATGCCAGTTCCGCTTCTGTAGGAATGCCGAGGGCCTGAAACTCCGCGCGCACTTTCTCCAAGTACGCAGTGTCTTCCGCGATTTCCGGACTGATCGCGTCCGGGCCATAGGTCCGGGCCGCCCATCCGTCAGCCACATGCAGCAACACCAAATGGCTGTGCGCCAGCTTCGCGAGCTGTTTGAGGTGTTCGATGATCGCGCGGTCGGTCGGAGTACCGTCCAACGTCACGAGAATGGTGTCGTACATAGTCGTCCCGTTTGTGTGGTCGCCGGGTTACGTGCCGGCAATGACCTGCCACGCAGCTTTCAGCGATTCGGGCAAGCTGTAAACGTCCATCGCGGTGATCAGAATAGCACTGCCCCAACCCGCCAGCAGTAGAAACCAACCGTTCCTCCAATTCCCCATTCGCTTGCGGGAGCTGGTGAACTGCAGGAGCGGAAACATCGCGAACGGAAGCTGCAACGCCAGCACCACTTGACTGAGGATCAGCAGATCGGTAACGCTGCTGTCGCCGCGCAGGCCAATGATGAAGACTGCCGGCAGAATGGCGAGCGTGCGAGTGATGAGCCGCCGCACCCAAGGTTTGATTCGCCAGTGCATGAAGCCTTCCATCACGACTTGCCCGGCGAGGGTGCCGGTGATGGTGCTGCTCTGGCCGCTGGCCAGCAGAGCTACCGCAAACAGTGTGCTCGCGAAAGCCGTCCCCAACAACGGCGCCAGCGTCAAATACGCGACCCGAATCCAATCACTGTTAGCTCCGAACTTGACTACCTGGCCGCCGGTCATGGTCACGCTTTCCTTGCCAAAGAACACCATCGCCGCCAAGACCAGGATGGCAGCGTTAACGAAGAAAGCGATGGTCAGCGCTACGGTTGAGTCGATGGTGTTGAAGCGGACCGCGCGCCGCATGGACAGTTCGTCCTTCTGCAGCTTGCGGCTCTGCACCAGGGCCGAGTGCAAGTACAGATTGTGCGGCATCACGGTCGCGCCGATGATGCCGACGGCGACGTATAACATCCCTGCTTGGCGAAAGTGTGGCGAGATCAGCGCCCGTCCCATTTCCAGGAAACTGGGCTGGGTCTGCGGCAGAATGAAAATCTCGATGAAGTAGCACACCCCGATGGTGGCGATCAGCAGGACGACGATGGCCTCGATGGTGCGCATGCCAAACTGCTGCATGGCCAGCAGCAAGAGCACGTCCAGCCCGGTGATGATGACCGCCCAGAGCAGCGGGATATGGAACATCAGGTTGAGGGCCACCGCACTGCCCAGCACCTCCGCCAAGTCACAAGCGCCGATGGCCACCTCACTCATGAGCCAATTGGGCCAGCGCGTCCACGTGGGATACCAGTCGCGGCAGCATTGCGCAAGATCCTTGCCGGTCACCACGCCCAGGCGGGCGGAGATGACCTGCATAAAGATGGCCATCAGGCTGGCCAGCCCGACCACCCACAAAAGTCCGTACTTGAACTGTGCGCCGCCTTGCAGGTCCGTCCCCCAGTTGCCGGGGTCCATGTAGCCGACGCTGACCAGAATCGCGGGCCCGACGAAAGCCCGCCACTGCTGCCAGAAGCCGGCCTCGTGGTGCGGCACCGCGACAGTACTGTGCATCCCCTCCAGCGACACATGGTTGCCAAGGGCGTCTCCGGTTTCATCCGGTCGTACATTCTGCGGGCTAGGCGGTGCCTGGGGTTTCGTGTTCAAAGCTCACCGAAAAAGGAGGCGGCGTAACTCGTCGCCATAGATCCACATCATTAGCCGAAGTATACAGGAATTACTAAACCGTGGTTAATTCTTTCTTGGATGGGAGGAATTGTCGTCATTGGCAGGTGCAACCCACACTTTTTCCGCAGCGCTGCGGCCCAGCGACACCTTGCCTGCCGTGGTGACCAGGCTCAGGGTGTCGTCGTAGTTCCGGAGATGAACCGCGATCTCGGCTCCGGGGCGAATACCAAGCTTCTCCAGAAATTCTCCCAGCCTGCGGTCGCGCTCATAAACGCTTTGCACCGCATAACGGCTGCCGGGCTGCGCTTCGGAGAGCAGCAGCAAGCCACGCTTACGCTTTCTACGTGGAGACTCCGGAGTGGGCGAATTGCCGTGCGGACAAGGCCCCCCGCGTCCCAATTTGCGCGTGAGCATGGCCTCGAAGTCGCTGGAGACGGCGTGTTCCAGGCGCTCCGCTTCGTCGTGCACTTTGTACCATGCCATGCCAAAGATCTCGTGCAGCATGCGTTCGATGAGGTGATGGCGTACGGCCAGCCTCCGCGCGATCTTGCGTCCCTCTGCCGTGAGTTGTACCCGCCCGTCGCTGCGCACGCGGACCAGTCCGTCGCGCTTGAGCCGCCGCAAAGCCATGGTGACCGCCGGCGCGGAAACCGAAAGCCAGTGCGCCAGGCGGGCCGAGATGACCTGTTCGCCTTCGCCCTCCGCTTCCAGGATGGCCTTGAGGTAATCTTCTTTGGAAACCGTAATCATAGGACTTGTTAAGCCTTAGTTAACGACAGTTAATAACGGATTGCAAGGGCGGTAGATGGCCCATTCGCCCGGAGTTGTCATTACGAGCGAAGCGAGGAATCTGCTTTGGCTAACGCTGGAACTGTTCGGAGAAACAGCATATCCCTCACGGCCTGAACTTTACCCCAACAAGCGCAAAAACGGCGCTCGTTGGGGCCCCGGTTCGGCCGTTCGTGATGACAACTCGAAATCACCGGACATTCGGGACGAGTTTGACATCGGGTGCACTGCGACCCTACTCTTTTCTTTCGCTTCGCAAATCGTCTTATCAAACGCAAGGGTAGCCGCGAAGCATTGCCAAATGAAGGTACTCGTCCTCGGTAGCGGTGGTCGCGAACACGCGATCGTATGGAAGCTGCGGCAGTCGCCGCGGGTCACGAAGCTTTACTGCGCTCCGGGGAACGGCGGTATAGCAGCCGACGCTGAATGTGTCGCCGTGGATCTCAAGAGCCTGGATTCACTGGTGCAGCTTGCCAGCCGGCTCAGTCCCGACGTAACCGTGGTCGGCCCCGAGCTGCCACTGACGCTCGGCGTGGTGGACGAATTCCAGAGGCGTGGCTGGCCTGTCTTCGGCCCGACGCGCGCCGCCGCGCAGTTGGAGTCCAGCAAGAGCTTTGCCAAAGAGTTCATGCAGCGCCACCGCATCCCGACAGCGAAATACTCGGTCTGCGTCAACCAAGAAGAGGTCCTCGAAGCGCTTAAGTTATTCCATACTCCGGTCGTGGTGAAGGCCGACGGTCTCGCAGCGGGCAAGGGCGTGGTCATCGCGCAAACGAAGGACGACGCGCAGCGCACCGCCGAAGACATGCTCAGCGGCAAGACGCTGGGCGAGGCCGGATTGCGCGTGGTGCTGGAGGAGTATCTGGAGGGCGAAGAGCTGTCGTTCCTGGTGATGAGCGACGGCGAGCGTGTGGTTCCGCTGGTGGCGGCGCAAGACCACAAGCGCGTCTTCGACAACGATCAGGGCCCGAACACCGGCGGCATGGGCGCTTATTCGACCGACCAGATGGTCGATGCCCAGATGCGCGACTGGCTGGTGACCCACATCGCGCGTCCGGTCATCGCCGGCATGAGGGCCGAGGGCGCCGAGTACAAAGGCATCCTTTATTGCGGCATCATGATGACCGCGCGCGGGCCCATGGTGTTGGAGTTCAACTGCCGCTTCGGCGATCCGGAGACCCAACCCATCATCATGCGCATGGAAAGCGACCTGCTCGAGGCGATTGAGGCGTCGATCGAGGGTCGCGTCAGCGAAGGCAACTTTCGCTGGACACATGATCCGGCGGTCTGCGTCGTGATGGCGTCTGGCGGCTATCCCGGCGGGTTCGAGGCGGGCAAGCTCATCAGCGGCATCGACGAAGCGGAGCGAATCTACGGAGTGAAAGTCTTCCATGCCGGTACAATCCGGCGTGATGGCGCGTATTACACCTCCGGCGGCCGCGTGCTGGGCGTGACCGCGCGCGGCAAAGACCTGCCCGATGCGGTGGAGCGCGCTTACGATGCAGTCATGAAGGTCCGCTTCGACGGCATGCACTACCGCAAAGACATCGCGGCGCGGGGGCTGAAACATTTGCGAGCGGGAAAATAATCACCATGGACAAGCATCCTCTCGTCTCCATCGTCATGGGCAGCGACTCCGACCTCGAGATCATGAACGAGGCCGCGAAGGCGCTCGCCGAGTTTGGCATTCCATACGAAATTGACATCACCTCGGCACACCGCTCGCCGGCGCGCACCAGCGAGTATTCGCGCGGGCTGAAGGCGCGCGGCGTGAAGGTGGTTATTGCCGGCGCGGGCGGGGCCGCCCATCTGGCAGGCGTCATCGCCGCTGAAACTACGCTGCCGGTGATTGCGGTGCCGATCCCTTCGACCGCGTTGCTGGGACTCGACTCGCTGCTGGCAATGGTGCAGATGCCAGCGGGAATTCCGGTTGCGACCGTCGCCATCGGCAAACCGGGCGCGACCAATGCCGGAATTCTCGCCGCGCAGATGATTGGACTTTACGATGACGCGGTGGCGAAGAAGCTTGAAACCCACAAACGGAAACTGGCCGAGGGCGTGGAAGCGAAATCGCGCAAGCTGAAAGAGAGCAAAAAGTAGCGAGCAAAGTCTAAGGACTGTCCCCGCTTACAGTTCCAGCGTCTTCAGATACTGCCGGAATTCGCCGCCCAGATCGTCGCGCTTCAAGGCAAACTCCACCGTGGCTTTCAGGAAGCCCAGCTTGTCGCCGGTATCGTGTCGCTTGCCTTCGAAGGTGTATCCGTAAATCTTTTCCTTCTTGAGCAACTGTTTCAGGCCGTCGGTGAGTTGCAACTCGCCGCCAGCGCCAAGCGGAGTCGAATCCAACATCTCGAAGATTGCGGGCGTCAGAATGTACCGCCCGATAATCGCCAGGTTCGAAGGGGCGTCTTCCACCTTCGGCTTCTCCACTAGGTTTTGTACTTCGAAGAGACGGCCATTCCATTTTCCTGGAACCGGCTTGGCATCGAGCACGCCGTACGAAGAGATTGCTTTTCCCTCGATGACCTGCGTCGCCAGCACGGAACATCCGGTCTCGTTGTAGATTTCGATCATCTGCTTCAGGCACGGGACCTGGGCGTCGATGATGTCGTCGGCCAGGATCACCGCGAACGGTTCGTCGCCGACCAGCTCGCGCGCCATCAAGACTGCGTGACCCAGGCCCATGGCTTCTTTCTGCCGGACGTAGGCGATGTGGATCATCTCCGAAATCTGGCGGACGATGGCCAGCAGATCGGTCTTGCCGCGCTCCTCCAGCATCTTCTCCAGCTCGTAACTGACGTCGAAGTGGTCTTCGATGGCGCTCTTGCCGCGCCCCGTCACGATGATGATCTGGTCGCAGCCGGAAGCCAGCGCCTCTTCGACGCCGTACTGAATGATGGGCTTATCCACCAGCGGCATCATCTCCTTAGGCTGGGCCTTGGTGGCGGGCAGAAATCGTGTGCCCAGTCCCGCCGCCGGAAAAACCGCTTTGCAAACGTGCTTTTTCATGAATCCTCGTGCGGTGAAATGAACAGCTAAATTATCACGCAACTGCCTGCTGCTCTCCCGCCAACTGTTCGAGCAACGATTTCAGCCGCGCCAGCACCTGTTCCGACTGCTTCTCTTTCAGGTTGAACTTCAGCACCCCCGCCGGCGTGAACTGGCTTCCGGGTTCTCCGGCAACAAATCGGGCCAGGCGTTCCGGATCGACCGAGGCGCTCTCGGTAAAGCGGATGCTGACGGCCTCGCGGCGGCGCTCAATCTGCGCCACCCCGATACGCTGCGACAGCAATCTTAGAGTTGCATACTCCAGCAGGCTGCGGACCGGCGGAGGCGGCGTGCCGTAACGATCGCCCAACTCGCCGGCGACATCCTCCAGTTGCGCCGATGTCTCCACACCGGCGACGCGCTTGTACATACGCAGCCGCTGGTTCTCTTCTGGGATGTAATCGGAGGGAATGCGGATGTTCAGCCCCAGGTTCAACTGCGTTTCGGCGATCTCCGGCTGCACCTCACCCTTCAGCTCGCGCACAGTGCGCTCCAGCATGGTGGTGTAAAGCTCGAAGCCGACCGCTTCGATGTGGCCGCTCTGTTGGCCGCCCAGCAGATTTCCCGCGCCACGCAATTCCAGATCGAGCGCCGCAATTTTGAATCCTGCGCCCAGATCGCTGAACTCCTTGAGCGCCGCCAGCCTGCGTCTTGCCAGATCGCTCAGCTCGCAGTCGGGCGGGATGAGCAGATAAGCGTAGGCGCGGCGGTCCGAGCGGCCAACGCGTCCGCGCAACTGGTACAACTCCGAAAGCCCGTGGCGATCGGCGCGATTGATGATGATGGTGTTGCACAGCGGAATGTCGAGGCCATTCTCGATGATGGTGGTCGCAACCAAAATGTCGGCTTCGTGCCGCATGAAGGCAAGCATGATGCGCTCCAGTTCGCTTTCCGCCATCTGGCCGTGGCCAATCAGGATGCGCGCGTTCGGCGCCATCTCGCGCAGCTTGTCGGCGATCTCGTAGATGCTTTCCACGCGATTGTGCACAAAGTAAACTTGTCCGCCGCGCTCCAACTCCTTCTCGATCGCCGAGCGCAGCAGCTTCTCGTCCCATGCCGCCACCACGGTCTGAATCGCCATGCGGTCTTTGGGCGGCGTCTCGATCACGCTCATGTCGCGCAGCCCCAGCAGCGACATGTGCAAGGTGCGCGGAATGGGCGTGGCCGACATGGTAAGTACGTCCACCTCTTTGCGAAGCTGCTTCAGCCGCTCCTTGTGGCGAACGCCGAAGCGCTGTTCTTCGTCCACGATGACCAGCCCGAGATCGCTGAACTTGACGTCCTTCGACAGCACGCGATGAGTGCCGATGACGATGTCCACCTGGCCCGCCTCGACCTTGGCGATGGTTTCCTTCTGCTGCTTAGCGGTGCGGAAGCGGCTGAGCATGTCGATCTTGATGGGAAAGGCTGCGAAGCGCTGCCGGAAAGTGTTGTAGTGCTGGAAGGCGAGCACCGTGGTCGGCGCCAACACCGCGACCTGGCGATTGTCGTTGACCGCCTTGAAGGCCGCGCGCATCCCGACTTCCGTCTTGCCGTAACCCACATCGCCGCAGAGCAGGCGGTCCATGGGCGTGGCCAACTCCATGTCGCGCTTGACGTCAACAATGGCGTTCATTTGGTCTTCGGTTTCGTTGAACTCGAAGCTGCCCTCGAACTCCCGCTGCCACTCGCTGTCGGCGGCAAACCCATGTCCCTCGGCGGTCTTGCGCACGGCGTAAAGTTTGAGCAGCTCCTCGGCCATGTCTTGCATGGCTTTTTTCACACGCGCCTTGGTCTTCTGCCACTGCTGCGTGCCCAGCCGATTCAGCACGGGTTTTACGCCTTCAGAGGAGCGGTACTTCTGCACCAGGTCCAGCCGGGTGAGCGGAACATACAGGCGCGCACCCTCGGCATATTCCAGGACCATGAATTCCACAGTGCCGCCGTCTTCCTGGGGGATCTCTTTCAGTCCCTGGTACTGGCCAATGCCATGCTCGACGTGCACCACATAATCGCCGATCGCCAGATCGCGAAAGTCGGAGAGGAAGGCCGAGACTTTGGACTTCTGCCGCTGCGGATGGGCCAGCGAAACCTCCGGCTCATCGAACAGATCGCGCGCCCCGAAGAGGACCAGGTTCGCCTCAGGCAAGGCGACCCCTTCGGGCACATACGCCTTCACGATGGTTGTGGCCTCTACCTCTTCCGCGAAGTACGAGGACTCGTCCACATACACTTCGCTGCCCGGCTTCGGAGTGCGGCTGCCAATGCGGAACGACAGGTTGTACTCATTGAAGACGCCGGCCAGGCGTTCGACCTCGCCTGTGCTCGAAACGGCAAAGACGACGCGCTTGCCTTCCCGCGCGAGGCGCCCGACTTCCTCGGTCATGGCAGCGACCGAGCCGTGAAAGCGGGTTGTCGGTTGGGTTTGCAGCATGAGATGTTCTTCGTCGTCGGCGCCCTCGATCCCTAGTTGTTCGACGGCGATGGTAGCCGCGTACTGCAAGCGCTCGTGCCATTGTTCCGGCGTGAGATACAGATCTTCCGGACGAACCAGATTGCCGATGAGGCTGCGTTCGTGGGCCTCAGTCACTTTCGTCCACCAGGCATCGTGCGCGATATTCAGAGCGTCGGGCTCGTCGAGAACGATAGTCGCGCCCGGCAGCAGATCATCGGAGAAGTGCTCTCTCGTGCCGGCCGCCGGGGCGTAGAGTTCCCAGCCGGGAAACACGGCAACGCCGGTCGCGCGGACCGCCTCCTCGATCACTTCTTCGTCTCCCGCCAGCCGCGCGCCGGAGAGCCGGGCATTGATCGCGGCCAGCGTCTCTTCTTCCACGGGCGTTTCCGTCAGGGGAAGCAGAATGGCTTCTTCGGTCACCACGGCCGAGCGCTGGGTGCCAGGATCGAACTTGCGGATTGACTCCACTTCATCGCCGAAAAGCTCGATGCGGACCGGACGGTCCATCTCGGGCGAATATACGTCGAGCAGGCCGCCGCGATGCGCGAACTCGCCCGGCATCTCGACCACGTCCACCTGGTTGTAGCCCACGATTCGCAGGTGCTCGACTAGGCGCTCGGGATCGATCATCTCGCCTCGTCGCACCACCTTGGCCAGGTCGGCGTAAAATTCGGCGTCGCGTAAACGCATCGCTGTCGCGGCCAGCGGCGTAATCACAATGCTGGCGGCTCCGGTGGCAATCTTCCACAACGCGGTGGCGCGGGCCTCCTGAATTTCAGGATGAGGCGACAGGTTCTCGAAAGGCAACACGTCGTAGGCGGGCAAGCCGATCACCGCGTCCGGAGCGACGGCGCCCGTCAGCTCGCCCAAGGAGCGCACGACCGGCAGCAATTCATCCACCGCGCGGTTGTCAGAAATGATGACGATGACGGGCCGCGAAGTAGAGCGATGCAACAGCGTGTAGAAGAGGGCCTTGGCCGTCGGAGTGAGTCCAGAAACACGAGTCCGCCCCGCGCCACCCTTTACCCGGGTTACCGCACGCCCAAAGGCGGAAGACTTTTCCACGTCCGCGAAGAGTTCGCGAACGAACGGGAGGATCATTGCCTGACTAGTTTACCAAGTCAGTGGTCAGTAGCCAGTAGTCAGTATTCAGTTGCAAAAACCTGCCGCTGGAAATTGCGTGGGCAGCATAGAGGTCCTTCGACTCGCTGCGGTCGCCCAGGATGACAAAGCCTATATAGCAAACTGGCTACTGACAACTGGCTACTGACAACTGCTCTTAGAATTCCAAGTGCAGCCGCAACCCGGGCACGGTCACTGGCCCGCGGACGCGGTTATATCCGGGATTGTTGATGTGTTGCAGGTCGAAGGCGAAGAACGCACCGCGCCAGATGTGCGCGGTGTAGAAGGTTTCCTCGATGGTTTCGCGGCCGTAGGTGAGACCGCCATCGCCCAGAAGAAATCCCAGGCCGCCGTCCGCCAGGTATACCTGATGCGCCTTCGAGATGCCGCTGGAGACGAACACCACTCCGGCGCGGTCGAGCCTGCGATGCCAGCGCGTTCCCTTCGCATACGCCCCCAACTCCACACCTTCGTTATCTTCCGTGTAGGCAAACGACTCGTGTTGTCCTTCGTTCCATCCCCAGCGGCCGAACGCCCAAATGTCGCTCGACACCTCCTGCTCGAAATTCAATCCGACGCCATACTTGATTGTTCCCTGCTTGCGAGTGGCGGTGACGTCGGGCGTGGGCGTGACATGGTCCCGATAAAGCTGCACCGCCTGCTGGTAATCGCCCATGTTGGCGTGATTGACGTAGTTCAGAACGCGGATGGTCGTGTCTTTGTTCTTCAGCAGCTTCGGGCGCAGTTCCAGTTCGATGTTCTCGGCGCGAGCGCGGGCCACATCGGCATCGAGTGCGGGGCCGTTGGCGATCTTCGGCATCAACGTCTCCGCGAAGCGCAGGCCCCAGTTGCGGTCTTCGTAGTCGAAAATGGCGCCGACGGTGTAGCCGCGGGTATCGGCCGCGTAATCATAGGCGCCATTGTTGTCGATGACCCAGTTCAGAAACTGGTAGTGGCTGTCAGTGCCGCCGACGTTCAGGTCGAAGAAGTCGGCCAGAGAAAACTTTCCGAAGCGCATTTCCAATCGCCGCACCGGAACCTGAGTGGCGAGCGACAACGCCGTGCGCTCCGCTTCGATTTTCTCCTTCGAAAGCGGAATTATCTGCTCCATCATCAGCCGCGCGATATAGGGCGCGGTCCCGATGGAAGGGTTACGCACCACGTCAAGATTGGTGAAGCCGGCCAACCCCAAGGCGCCACTGATTCCGCCCCAACCTGCCTCCTCGACATCCAAGTAAGCCATGGTGTTGGGGTTGAATTCGTAGCCGCTGAAGAAGGTCAGCACCCGCGAGGTCGCAGTCTCGGCCTTGTTGTGGAGACTGTTGGTGCCACTATAAAGCGCGTAAAAGTCGCCGTGCGCCTGGAAGACGATGTTTGCCTGGCCGGAAAACCACCACTTCGAGGTCTGCGAGTGCTCGAAGAACGTTGCCTTAGGATCGGGGGTAGGCGCTTCTGGCGCGTCACCCGTTTGAGCCTCCTGCGCAAAACAGGTTGCAAGCAGAACCGTGAGAGCAACGCCGAGCATCACCAGTCTCCGAGGGAAACCCTGGAGGAGCCAACAGGTTTCCGTCGGAGACCGAGACGGTCGAACTGGAAGATGATCGCGCATGGCTCCTATTTCCCGCACATTGTAAGCGATCGCATCTGTTCCCCTTCGCGAGCGAATCTTGAAGTTTTACACTTCTCTATTACAGCAGGGTTACAGACTTCGGAGAGATCGTCCGTTCTGATGATTGCCATCTCGTCCGGCCTGTGAAGCGACCAACTTGATGCCAGTGGCCTGAACTGATCACCCGTTGGGACCCAGTTGAGTCGTAGGATGCGTCCGGATCCCTTGCGCAGATGGTTATTGAGCATGACGTCCCTCCCTTCGGAACCTGGCAGTGTGGGCAGGAGCGTCCATGGAGAGGTCACTCTCGCGCACTTCACGGTTGTGATCGCGTGAGGCGTGCAAGAGCCGACGTGAATTGCTTCGCTGGCGGCACTACTCGCGACGATCGGAGATTTGCGAGCTACTTGGAGGTTCTTGGTGATTCATATTCCTCGTGGGTCGGGGCCTAATTTGTCGCACCGGTTTATTTATAGCATACTAGGGTAGGGTATATGTCAAACAAAAAGGAGCCTGCTGTGAAAAAAGCTGACCACCAACGTGCAAAGCTGCTGAATCGGGTGAAGAGGATCAAAGGCCAGGTGGAGGCCGTAGAACGCGCCTTGTCCGACGATCAGGAAGAATGTGCTGACACTCTCCAACTGCTAGCTGCCTGCCGCGGGGCGATCAACGGACTCATGGGAGAGGTCCTGGAGGGCCACATCAAAGATCACATTGCCGGCGGGAAACCTTCCCGCGAGGTGACCGACGACTTGATCGAGATCGTGCGGGCGTACTTGAAATGAGGGAGTCTGGCGCCCGATCGCTGGGATTCTATCGTGAACCGCGGTTTGACAGCCCCTAGGGCCGCTTCTAGAATCAAAAGTGGGCTGGACGCGGTCACGTCCGGCCTTTCGTATGATCGGGCGCGGCAGGCGTTTTTGCGCGCTCGGGCAGGTAGCAGGTTCTCTGCTCGCGTCCTCTGCGGCCCCACGTGGCGGCCGCTCCCGACCGTTTGGCGGTGTAGCTCAGGTGGTTAGAGCGACGGTCTCATAATCCGTAGGTCGCTGGTTCGAGTCCAGCCGCCGCCACCAATCAAACCAATACCTTCAGCTTGGTACCCTTATCTCCCGCTTCGCTCCCAGCCCATTCTTCCCGTCAATTGACCCCGATTTCGGTGTAGCATGTATGCCAACCTTTCAGGTCGTGGGGACCACCGTTTCAGCAGGATCTGTGTCATGAATGTTCTCCTACTTTCCATGCCCGACTCGTTCGAGCACATGCCGACGGTCGCGGTACGGATGCCCAATGGAGCGCTGTGTTCCCTGGCCGGAAACATCGATGCGCACCATCGAGTGGCAGCGGCCGACCTGATCCTGGTGCAGCACACGGTGCGCGAGACGGTGGAGCGGCTGGTGCGCGAACTCCAGCCGGACGTGGTTGGCCTGTCCGTCATGACCTTCCAGCGCAAGACAGCGCGGCGCATCATTCAACTGGTGCGCGCGTTGCGGCCGGGCGTTCGCGTCGTCGTGGGCGGCTATGATCCCAGCCTCGCGCCCGAAGCCTATATGGAAGCCGGATGCGGCATCGATTACATTGTCCGCGGCGAAGGCGAGATTACTTTCCGCGAGCTGCTGCGCTCGCTCGAAAGCGGCGAGGGCTTGGCTGCGATTCAGGGACTGTCGTATCACGCCGCGGATGGCTGGCATCAGAACCCGCCGCGCCCCGTGTATACGCTCGAGGGCGATGAAATCCGTCTGCCCAAGCGCGACGCGCGCGTGCTTAGCGGCTACACCATGCTTGGCCGCGGCGTGGATGTGGTGGAGACTTCGCGGGGATGCACCTTCGACTGCGGCTTCTGCTCGATCATCGAGATGCGCGGCCGCAACTTTCACACCTACTCGTTCGATCGCGTGCTGGCCGACATTCGCGACGCGCGGGACCGCGGTGCGCGCGCTATTTTTATCGTGGACGACAATATTAGCCTTAACATCCGCCGCTTTGAAGCGCTATGCCGCGCCATCATCGACGCCGGTTTGAACGACATCGATTACACCGTGCAGGCGATGACGTCGCCCATTGCCATGCATGGCGAGACGCTGGCGCCGCTGATGCGCAAGGCCGGCTTTCGCTACGTTTTTCTCGGCATCGAGAACATCCTCGAAGACGATCTTCACTTCCTGAAAGCGGCGGCCAAGAACGAGTTCCGCGAAGATGGACGCACCACGGGCAATGCGACCCTTCGAGCGATTGAGCATTTGCACAGAAACAAGATGTATGTGGTGGGCGGCCTCATCGTCGGCAATCCCGATGACACCCGCGAATCCATCCGCGCCAACCTGGAGTTTGCCGGCAAGTATGTGGACTGGCCCTACATCCAGCATCCGACTCCCTATCCGGGTACGCCGATGACGAAAGATTTTCGCGCGCGCAATTTGATCGTCATCGACAAGATGGAGGAGTACGACGGCACCACTGCGGTGGTGGCCACGCAGCACCTGCAACCCGAGGAAATTGAGTACGAGCGATGGCGCGCCGAGCGCTGGATGAAGACCCGCCACATTCCGGCGGTAATAGCGCATGAACCGCTGTTCGTGTTGCGCAACTGGTGGAAGATGCTGGCGCACACCTTCCGCGGGACTTCCATCAAGTCGCTGCTCGGTCTGGAAAGCGACAAGACAGTTTTTCAGCGCTATCGAAATCTACGCAGCGCCGAACGCGTGTACCTGTAGGGCCCGCAAATTTTGTTGTGGCGCATTGGCCTTCGTAAGATAGTTTTTTGAATTGACATCCTCAAGTTCGTGAATAATGCAAAATTGTCGCAGCCGATACGCTTCTCCTGACACCCCCACCATTTCTGCTGCCCCACACGCGGAATCGCTGTAGAGTAAAGGCAAACAGGATTTACTCTCATGCCGCCTCGTCCTCACACCCACGACAACAAAGCTGGGCTCGCCTATTGGGCGCAGCGCACGTTGGAGGAGTGTGACAAAGCCAGCCATGAATTTGCCGCCGATCCCGTGCACGATCTGCGGGTCGCGATTCGCCGTTGCCGCTCGATGGCCGACGGCTTCCTGTCCGTCGATCCCGATCCGGCGTGGAAGGAGATGAAGAAGCTGGGCAAGGCCCTGTTCAGCAGCCTGGGCGATCTGCGCGATGTGCAGGTCATGGTGGAATGGGTTACCCGCCTCTCGGCGCCTGACGATCCGGTTCGCCCGGTTCTGCTCGCAACCCTGGGCCAGAAGGAGAGCCAGCTCAAGGCTGCCGCGCAAGAGGCGCTGCACAACTTCGACCGCAAGCGCTGGACTGCGCTGAATGCGCGGTTAGCGAAACGGGCCGGCCGGGTCCCACTGGAAGGGCTGGTGTTTCAGCATCTCGCGCTGGAGCGCTGGATGGACGCGCGCGCGTTACACCGGCAGGCCCTGCGCAACCGCACGCAAGTCGGCTACCACCAGTTGCGCATCGGCATCAAACGCTTCCGCTACACCTGCGAAAATTTTCTTCCGCAGCGCCATGAACAATGGGCCAAGGACCTGCGCCAACTGCAGGACGCTCTCGGCGAGGTGCATGACTTCGATGTGCTGAAGGCCACGATCAAGGCGCATCCTGGAATTGAGGCCGTGGATCGCGAACGTTGGAACAGGCGGATTGCCGAGGAACGGCGGCAGCGGCTGGATTTGTATCGCCAGAAAATGTTGGGCAAGAATTCACTCTGGCGGGTGTGGCGCGCGGAACTGCCCAGCGGTCCCTCGTTGCAACAGGCCGCCCTGGAAAAGCTGCGGACCTGGGCTTCTTTCCTGGATCCGGACGTGAACCACTCGGCGCATGTGACCCGGCTGGCGCTGCAACTTTACGACGGCTTGGCGAAGCAGGGGACCGTCATTGCCGACGCAGTGGACCGCCGTATCCTGGAGGCGGCCGCCATGCTGCATGAAGTGGGACGAAGCCGCGGCCCCAAGGGCCACCGCAAGCGCGCTTATTCCATGATTCGCCGGCTCCAGCCTCCGCTGGGATGGAGCGCCGAGGAACTGCAGTGTGTCGCCGTGATTGCCCGCTATCATGGCGGGGCATTGCCACAAACCAGCAACTCCGCGTTTGTGGGACTCACGCCAAAACGGCGCAGGGCGCTGTTGCCCATCGCGGGCATTCTGAGACTGGCAGACGCTTTCGATTTCTCCCACGATCGGCAGATCGATCGGGTTGCGGTGGAACGACGCGACGGAATGCTGATTGTTTACGGGCGGGGCCTGCAAGAAATCAGTCCGGTGGCGGAACGCCTGGCGCGCGCGCGATACTTATTGGAGACGACCTGCGCGTGCCCGATTATGGTCCGTCCTCAGGCCATCAAGGCGGCCGCCTCTCCCGTTGCGGGACGTGCGCGCAAAGTAGCCGCCGGCTCGCGCTCAGGCGCTTAATTCTGAATCAGGCAACCGATTTCTTCTTGTAAGGATCTCCAACCACCACAAAAGGATATTTGCGGAGCGCCTGCACATCGCCGGCGGCGGCGTAGCCCTCAACTTCTGCCATCAGATTCGCAACTTCGTCCGGAGGCATGTTCTTGGTCGCCCGCCAAAACTTATCCGGGAAAAACCAAATACGTTCTCGAGGGTTGGCCTCTTTAGGATTGTCGGAATTTGGTATCATAATTCTCCTCCCACAATGTGGGATATGCAGAAATCTCGGTGAGTTTAGAAAGGTGAGTGCCCTGGGTCGACCGATTACTGAATTCCAATTATGAACCGCGGCTGTCCGCTTGTAAACCGCCAAGGGAGAGCATTTGGGCTTCGCATTCCATTTTAGGATTTGCAATCACCTTGCCACCTGCTAACTGCAAGAAATTAAAGGAGGCGATTCTCTCGTGCGCGCGAAAGAGGCGGTGCGCCCAAGGACCTTAGCGGATGATTCTCTCGCGGCAGTCGCACTTTTTCCACAGCGGCGCTAGCGCCGCCACACTCCTCCGCAGGTTCAGGCGCACTTTGCTGCGGCCAATTTTAGTATCCGACATCGTGGGATATTACCGAGACGGACGCATAGTAAGTGGAACGAACGGTCGCTGCAGTGCAAACAAAAAGCAGATTCCTCGCTTTACTCGTAATGACAATTTCAGGCGCAATGACATTCCAAAAGCGAACCGTCAACTCCAAGCGACTGAGATCTAATAATCCAGCTCGGCTGGGCGCCCGGTAAGCCGCTCGATGCGCTTGGCGATGGGCGGATGGGTCGAGAACAGATTCGCGAAGGTGACGCCGCTGAGCAGCGGCGCGACGATGAACAGGTGCGCATTCGACGGCGAAGCCTGCATGGGGATGCGCTTCGGAGCAGCATCGAGCTTTTTCAACGCGCTGGCCAGAGCATAAGGATTGCCGATGATCTGCGCGCCGGTGGCGTCGGCCTGGTATTCCCGCGATCGCGAAACCGCAAGCTGAATGAGCGTGGCTGCGATCGGCGCGAGGACCAACATCAAGAGGCCGACCAAGCCGCCGCCTCCGCGATCGCGATCGTCGCGCCCGCCCATGCCCCCGAAGAGCGAAGCCCAATAGCCCATGCGCGCCAGCATGGTGATGGCGCCCGCCAGAGTTGCGGCGATCGAGCTGATGAGAATGTCACGGTTCTTCACGTGTCCCAGTTCATGCGCCAGCACGCCTTCCAGTTCCTCGTCGGTGAGCAAATTCAAGATCCCTTCGGTCATCGCCACCGACGCGTGCTGGGGATTGCGTCCGGTGGCAAAGGCGTTGGGCGAGTCGGTGGGAATCACGTACATCTTCGGCATGGGGATGCCGATCTTTTGCGTCAGCCGCTCAACCACCTGGTAGGCGCGCGGCAGTTGTTCGCGGGTGACAGGCTGCGCTCGGTACATGGCCAGCGCGATTTTGTCACTGTAGAAATAGGAAACGAAATTCATGATGACGGCGAACGCGAGGGCGATGGCCATACCTCGCTGGCCGCCAAAGATTTCGCCCATCAACAACAGGAAAAGCGTCAATGCGGTCAGCAGTAATGCGGTCTTAAAGGTGTTTCCCATATCCACAAGTGTAGATGATGGCGGCGGTGGCCGGTTGCGGAAATCAGTTGCCAGTGAACCAGTAGCCAGCCGTCAGTTGCCAGTTGTCAGCCGGCTACACCACCCTTGTCATCCTGAACGAGCGCAGCGTCGAAGGACCCTTTGTTACCCGTACACCTTCTATCGGCAGGTTTTTCCGACTGGCAACTGGCCACTGGCAACTGTACTATTTCCCCATGCCCGAGTTACACGTTCTTCATCACCGGCCGCACGAAGAACTCATCCTCATTGGCTTCCGTGTGGACGGCGGTCATGATGGTCCGCAGTTTTACACTTTGTTGGCAGTGGGCGGCGATGATGAACGCCCGCCGACAGCCGACGGGCGCATCGTATTCTTCACTCATCCCGGCTTGGCTGCGAAGGCGCTGGCGCTCGATCCGAGCATGGCGAGACTTGGTCCTCCGCCGGAGGCAATCGAAACGTTTTGTGATATCGGGGAGGCCCTGTATCGGGTTAATTCGCAGCAAACCGATCCCGACGGCGTGGTCCTGGATTGCCTGCTGGTCTTTGACGACCTGGTGCGCGCCACCAAGCTGCACATGCCGGACCGCTATCAGGGCATCTTGACCGAGTTGGCGGCGCGCCTGACGGAAGGCGCGTCGTTGGGAAATATTTTTACCAACCCGTCGCTGCGAGAGCACGTAGAAGATGCGTTGCTGTGGTGCGTGGGCGCGATCGCGGTGAAAGCGCGGATGATGAGCGAGTAAGGCGGTGTACGCCTCGGCAATCCGAATTTCACTCCGAGGTGAAGTAGTCCACCGTGATGGGGTTCTCGAACAGCGAATAATCGCGGGTCACCACGGTGATGCCGCTGTCGGTGACGTGATACTTCTGGCGGTCGGCCTCGGTGTCGTAGCCGATGACCGTTCCCTCGGGGATGTCCACATCGCGATCGATGATGGCCTTGCGGATGCGGCAGTGCCGGCCGACGTTCACATGGGAAAAAAGAATGCTGGTATCAATCTCCGAGTAGGAGTTCACGCGCACGTCGGGCGAGAGCACGCTGTTGCGCACTGAGCCGCCGGAGATAATGCAGCCCATGGAGACGATGGAGTCATGCGCTTCGCCGGTGCGGCCGGGATCGCTGAAGACGAACTTGGCCGGAGGGTACTGCCGCATGTGGGTGCGAATCGGCCAGGCCGCGTCATACACGTTGAAAACCGGCGCCACCGAGACCAGGTCCATGTTGGCCTCGTAATAGGCTTCCAGGGTCCCGACATCGCGCCAGTACAACGCCTCTTTCCGGTTCTCGTCGATGAAGTTGAAGGAGTAAACCTTGTAGTCGTCCACCATGCGGGGCAGAATGTTGTGCCCGAAATCGTGGCGCGAAGTCGCGTCCTCGGCATCTTTCAGCAGCGCCGGAATCAGCACGTCGGTGTTGAACAGGTAAATGCCCATCGAGGCCGAAACCATGCGCGGGTTGTAGGGTGAGCGCAGATCGGTTTGCTCGGGCTTTTCCTGGAAGCCGACGACCCGGCCGGTGCGATCAATCTCGACTACACCAAACAGCTTGGTCTCCGCCGGATCGACCAGGATGGTGGCCAGGGTGACGTCGGCGCCCGAATCCTTGTGCTGGCGCAGCATCAGGTCGTAGTTCATCTTGTAGATGTGATCGCCCGACAGGACCAGCACGTGGCGCGGCTGCTCGGAGCCGATGGAGTAGAGGTTCTGATACACCGCATCGGCCGTGCCCATGTACCAGTTCTCGCTGACCCGTTTCATGGGCGGCAGGATCTCGATGAACTCTCCCAGTTCGCGTCCCACAATGTTGCCCCAGCCTTCACGGATGTGCCGGTTCAGAGACAGGGCTTTGTACTGGGTCAGGATATAGACTTTTCGCAGATCGGAGTTGATGCAGTTGGAGAGCGTAATGTCGATGATGCGGTAAATGCCGCCGAAGGTGACGGCCGGTTTGGCGCGATCGCGCGTCAGCGGATATAAACGCTCGCCCGCTCCTCCCGCCAGTAAGACTCCGAGGGTGTCTCTCATCCTGATGGTTTCCGATTACAAATTTCCCCAATGGGGGTAAGAATCCTCGCTTGCTGGAGGGCTGACGGCGCGCCTTGGTGGCGTGTGCCGGCCCACAGGCGAAGTCGAATGTTAGCACACCCCACGCAGGCGGGGCGCGTCAGGCTGGACGCCAGGCTGCGAGGCTACTTCTCCTCATCGACCTTGATGCGAAGGGACTTGAGAAACTTCACATCCTGGGACGTCACCTGAAAATCGGCGGCTGGGCGCCGGTCATTGACCGGTGTCGGCTCGGCGGCTTCGTCGCGCTCGTTGAGTCCTATGGTCGCCTCGAGTACGAGAAATACATCGTATCCCCCGGCTTTAATACGAGTGATGACCTCCGCGATTTGTTCGGAATCGGAAAGCGAGTTGTTGATCGCTTCCCCCAGTTGTTCCATCAGGCTTTTTAGTCGTTTATCCACGATTGCACCCAAGCTAGCTGGCTGGCGACGGACCGCTCAATTCTTTTTGGCGATGGTGCTGAAAATCCTCGACCCGCACACTCTACCAGCTTAATACGTTGGATGCTGTCTGTGGGGGCCGAGTTTTGTGATTATGGCGCGCTGTTGCGCCGCAAGGAGAGCCATTCCCCGCGATAGTCCGCTGATAGAATGAGGGGTCAGGCAGGCAACAGCATTGAGCGAAAGGTAAAAGCGTGTCATCCCACAATTTCGGCACCCAAGGCCGGGCGTTTCTGCGGGTTGCGGGCCGCAAGACTGGGGAGAATCGTTGGGTGCGGGCTTTTTACCGGGCAGGCAGCGTCACCCTCGGCAGCGTAGGCCGTGTGCTGCATGTGCTCTGGCTGGAGGTAGCGGGACTATTTTTCCTGGTGCTTGCGGTGGTTGGCGGCGGAGCTGCGGTGCGCGAATATCATCGACATGCTAACGGTACTGCCGGAGTGGGGAAGGTGCTCTTGGCGGCCGCATTCGCGCTGGCTTTTTTGTACTTCGGCGTGAGTTCGTTCGCCAGGTCGCGAAAAAGATAGTTTCGAGTTTCAAGTTTCAAGTTTCGAGTTTCAAGGGGGACGTTGATGCGTTCTCGCATCGTCACCTCTAACTTCTCGCCCCCACTGGAAACCGGAAACTTCAGACTGAGATTAGACGGTTCGACTGGAAACTCGAAACTGGAAACTGATCTTATGCCCGAAAACAAACATAAAGGGCCGGTGGCTACCAAGCTGGCGCCCGAGCAAGAAACCTCCTCCCACATCAGCGTTCATCCGCTGTACACGCCAGCCGACTTGGAAGCTTGGGACTACGACCGTGATCTCAACTTTCCGGGGCAGTTCCCCTACACCCGCGGCGTGCAAGCCACGATGTATCGTGGGCGGCTGTGGACCATGCGACAGTACGCCGGCATGGGCGATGCCGAAGAATCGAATCGCCGCTACAAGTACCTGCTGAGCAATGGCACCACCGGATTGAGCGTGGCCTTCGACCTGCCGACGCAGATTGGGCTCGACTCCGACAACCCCCTCGCTACGGGAGAGGTGGGGAAGGTCGGCGTTGCCATTGATTCCATCGAGGACATGATGCGGCTCTTCGACGGCATCAACCTGGAGAAGATTTCCACGTCGATGACGATCAACGCCACCGCGTCGATTTTGCTGGCGCTTTACATCGTGACCGCACGGCGCACCGGTCACGACGTGCGCAAGCTTTCCGGCACGGTGCAAAACGACGTGCTGAAGGAGTACATTGCGCGCGGGACGTATATTTATCCGCCGGCGCAGGCCATGCGCATCATCACCGACATTTTTTCTTACGCCCACGAGAATGTGCCCGAGTGGAACACGATTTCCATTTCCGGTTACCACATGCGCGAAGCCGGATGCACGGCGGTGCAGGAAGTGGCCTTCACGCTGGCCAATGGCATCAGTTATGTGCAGGCGGCCATTGATGCGGGACTGGGCGTGGACGACTTTGCCCCGCGGCTGTCGTTCTTCTTTAATGCGCACAGCAATTTTCTGGAAGAGGTGGCGAAGTTTCGCGCCGCCCGCCGCATGTGGGCGCGCATCATGCGCGACCATTTCGGCGCCAGGAACCCAAAATCGCTGATGTTGCGTTTCCACACGCAAACGGCGGGCTCGACGCTGACCGCGCAGCAGCCTGAGAACAATATCGTGCGCACCGCGTTGCAAGCCATGGCGGCCGTCCTGGGCGGGACGCAATCGCTGCACACCAATTCGTTCGACGAAGCTCTGGCGTTGCCCACCGAACAGTCGGCGCGCATCGCCCTCCGGACCCAGCAAATCGTCGCTTACGAATCAGGTGCGGCGCAAACCGTCGATCCGCTGGCGGGTTCGTACTACATCGAATCGCTGACCGACCAGATCGAAACCCAGGCGCGCGAGTACCTCGACAAGATCGACGCCATGGGCGGGACTTTGAAAGCCATTGAGCGCGGATTCATTCAGCAGGAAATCCAAAACGCCGCGTACGAGTATCAGCGGTCGGTGGACAAGCGGGAGGCAATCGTCGTGGGCGTGAACGCCTTCGAACAGGAGAAAGAAAAGCCGATCCCGCTGCTACACATGGACGAGTCTCTGGAACGCAAGCAGGTGGAGCGTTTGCGAGCCGTCCGCGCCAAGCGCGATCCGGCGAAATGGCGGGCGGCGCTGAGGAAGGTGGAAGACACGGCGCGGGGCACCGGCAACTTGATGCCGCCGATTGTGGAAGCGGTCGAGGCCAACGCCACGGTCGGCGAAATCTCCGATGCCATGCGCCACGTGTACGGCGAGTATCACGAGACGGTGGTGATTTAAGAGCCGCTATTCGCTGTTCGCTTTAGATAATTTTCTGGAGTGTCATCCTGAGCGCAGCGAAGGGCCCCATGGCTGGTGAAAAGCATGGCGTACTGAGCGTCCGCATCGGTATTCGGTTTAGATTCTCGGTGCGCTGTACATCGGCATCACCGGCAATCTACAGTTTCGAGTGCGTCACCACAAAGAGCACACGTTAGCTTTTGGGCAGCCATAGGGGTCCTTCGACTCGTCGGTCGCCACGGCGACCTCCTCGCTCAGGATGACCCCTCGGATCCCTGGAAAAAGGCCGGCGTCGGAAGGCGCCGGCTGTGAGCTCAAGGTGATTGATCTGCAAAGCTCAGTGCGTAAACACGTCCATTCTTGCGTCCGTCTTTGGCATCATGACGATGAATTTGGTGGGTGAGATCACGTAAATAACGGAGGCAGCCTGGTCGCCTTGAGCCTCTGCCGTGCCCCTGCCATTGGAAGCGATCGAGTAGGTAACGACTGCGCCAAGCGATTGACCAAGCCCGTCGGATTGGCTGTAATCTCCATTCAAGGTAAGCGTACCCAGGCCGTTCGCCGGTCCCACATCCACCTCGTTACTTGCATTTGCATAATCCAGCGGAGCCAGCGAGCCCGCGGCGTAGGTCCCAGCGATCGATGCGTTCGAGAACGGTCCGCCGGTTTGTGGTTCGATGGTTCCGAAGATGGAATTGGAACCCGTGCCCACAAAGAATCCGCGGTTCTGGCTGATCAGGAAGCCCGCCGGATTTCCGGCCCCGAAGTTTACCGCTCCGTTGGATTGCACGGTGTAGTTTCCCTGCCCTGGCGGCCTCTGTGTGATCGTGCCAGCCAAGTCTTCGTCGGATGCGATTACGTTACCGGTGCCGTTACCGTTCGAGTTGAAGATCATGGCGCCGGATTGGTCAAGGCCGTCACCGCCATGGATGTCCTGATAATAGAGAACACTTAAGCCGTTCAACGAGCCGTTGTTGAAGGGCCCGGTCTGCTTCAATATCGAGCCTGCCTGCAATGAAGTGTGGGTTGCGGGAACCGAGTCAATTTGCTCCATCACCAACTCGCTCGTAGAGACCACATAGACGGCCTCATGACTGAGACCATTACTGCTCTGAACTGCAACTTCATCACGGCCAGTTTGAGGGTCGACTGCGGACATGGTGCCCGAGAAGGTGCAGGTGAAATACTCTCCGCCGGCGTTGGTATCGCATACTCCGTTGCTGATGTTCCCGGAGGCCAGCGTGAAGACGCCAACGTTACCGAAGCGAGACCCCTCGTTGTCGACTCCCGTCATTCCAAGGACGAAGCCACCGTTGAGTGCGCTCAGCGAGAATGCGCTGGAGTTGGCCTTGCGCAGCACCCCGGAGCCGCGGCTGCCCTGGCCGGTGGTGTCGTCGTATTCGATGATTCTTCCGTTGGCCGACGCGTCCAGCACAAATGCAAACGTGACCGGCCCATAGGACTGGCCCTGGATGGTGAGTGTGTTCAAGCCGTTGGCTGCAATAAAATAGGTGCCCGTGACGGTGGTGTTGAACGGCTGGCCGGTCACCGAATTGCCATCCACCA
>JBEKPR010000032.1:0-48319 GCA_049520555.1 Candidatus Korobacteraceae bacterium | reverse complement strand
CATTGCCCGCTCCATCGCGGCCTTCGAGTAGAAATCCATGCTTCGCATGGTCTCCTACTCTCGCCGCCGGAAAAGCGGACAGATCACGTGCTATCGCAACCGGACATATCATGTGCTACTGACAGACCGCTCTAATGAGCCTTGACACGCTTCCTCTTACACCCTAAGATTGTCACTCCTCCTTTCAAAAATGCAAAAATACAATGATAGGTAAGGTCATTTCCCACTACCGTATATCGGACAAGCTTGGCGAGGGCGGCATGGGCGTTGTGTATCGCGCCGAGGACGACCGGCTGGGTCGCGCCGTCGCGTTGAAGTTCCTCACCGACAGCTATGCTCGAGACACGCAGGCAGTAGAGCGTTTTAAGCGCGAGGCGCGCGCCGCTTCCGCGCTCAACCATCCCAATATCTGCACCATCTACGACATTGACGAGTACGATGGCCAACCTTTCATGGTGATGGAGCTTCTCGAAGGCGAGACGGTGAAGAACCGCCTGGCGCTGGGGCCTCTTCCGGCCGATGAGTTGCTCGACCTGACAATTCAACTGGCAGATGCGCTCGATGTCGCTCACAAACGCGGCATTGTTCATCGCGACATCAAGCCCGCAAACATCTTTGTTACCACTCGCGGCCAGGCAAAGATCCTCGACTTCGGTTTGGCCAAGCTGATGGAGCGGGCCGGACGGAAGGCCCTCGCGGTAGGTGCTACCGAGTGGGAGAACACGGCGGTATTTGCCGAGGACCTCACCAATCCTGGCACAGCTCTGGGCACCGTCGCCTACATGTCTCCCGAGCAGGCGCGCGGCGAGGAAGTGGATAGTCGGACCGACATTTTCTCCCTGGGCGTGGTGCTGTACGAGATGGCAACGGGCAAGGAAGCCTTCGCCGGCAATACCTCGGCGGTGATTTTCGATGCTATCTTGAACCGTACGCCCCCCGATCCAGTCCGTCTGAACCCGAACTTACCGGCCGGCTTAGACGTCATTCTCAACAAGATGCTGGAGAAGAATCCGCAATCTCGTTATGAGAGTGCGGCCCGGCTTAAGGCTGAGTTGCAGCGGCTGAAGAGGGACAGTGATTCGGGCCGCACCGCGGCCAGCGATTCGGGCCGTACCGCAGCCACTGACGCGCAGGCGGAGCGTTCCGTCGCGGTGCTGTATTTCGAGAATCTCAGTGGCGCCAAGGAAGACGAGTATTTCCGCGATGGGATGACGGAAGACGTCATCACCGAGTTGTCCCACATCAAGACCTTGAAAGTTTTTCCGCGCGCTTCGGTGCTTGCCTTCCGCGACCAGCCGGTCACAGGGCCGCAAGTCGGACAGCAACTCCACGCCACCTACGTGCTCACTGGCAGCTTACGCCGGGCGGGCAATCGGCTGCGCATCACCGGCCAACTGGTGGAGACGCGTACCGGCCATGCGCTGTGGGTGGAACGTTTCGACCGCGAGTTGAAGGACGTCTTCGACGTGCAGGACGAGATTGCGCGCAGCATCACCCAGGCGCTGCGCATTACCCTGTCGCCCCAGGAAGAAACTGCCCTGGCCAGCAAGCCGACCGAGAACCTGCAGGCCTATGACTTCTACCTGCGTGGCCGCAGCCTGGCGCGGCGCGTCACCCGCACTGACCTGGAATTTGCGATGCAGATGTTCGAGCGGGCCATCGAACTGGATTCCCGCTTCGCCTTGGCGCATGCCGGCGTCGCCAACGCTTGCGGCGAGTATTACGAGTGGCACGATCACAGCGATCGCTGGCTGGAAAAGGGCACCACGGCAGCAGAAAATGCTCTGTTGCTGGAGCCCAAATTGGCCGAGGCGCTGCTGGCACAAGGTCGCATAGCCTATGCGGTGAAACGCTTTGAAGAAGGTATTAAGTTCGCGCAGCAAGCCATCAAGCGCAAACCGGATTGCGATGGGGCCTACTTCGTGCTGGCGCGGGCGTACATCGCCTCAGGTCATCCTGAGAAGGTGGTTGCCATCACCGAGGCTGCGTTGGCGGCCAACGGCGATGATTACAACGTCTATGTTCCGTTGATGGTCGCGCTCGAGCGCTCCGGGGACAAGGAGGCTGCGGGCCGCCTGCGGCAACGTTGCCTGGAAACGCTCGAACAGCAGCTCTCGTTGGTGCCGGAAGACGTCCGTGCCCGAATTCTGCTGGCGAGCAATCTGGCGTGGCTGGGAAGGAACGAGGAGGCCGCTCAGGCCTTGCAGATCGCGATCGCATTGCGTCCCAACGATGCCAACATCCTCTACAACGCTGCCTGCACTTACGCCATCCTGCAAAACAAGCAGGAGGCGTTAGGGCTCCTGAAGAAGTTGGACGAAATGGGCCATTTAAACAAGGGGTACGCGCGCCAGGATTCCGATTTTGAACGCTTGCACGGTGATCCGGAGTTCGAAGCGCTACTTGCCTGAGCAAGCACCGTTAATTCCCGTAAACCCTTACAGAAGTTTGGCGGAAGCGTGTGCGAGTCGAACGCACCATTGACACCGCAAGGCGCCAATCGCCGGTTTTGAAGACCGGGAGAGTCACCGGACCCCCTTCGCTTCCGCAATGGACTGGCCCAACAATACCACTGGCAGCAAAATATTTTCAGCACCTCCGCTCGGGCGGCGCATCTTGATACATTGGTGATGGAGCCATGCCATGCCCACGCGCAAATTCTCGTTTGTTCAGCTTGATGTGTTTACCAGCCGCCCGCTCGAGGGCAATCAACTTGCGGTTTTTAGCGACGCCCATGGTCTGAGCGACGACGAAATGCAGAAGCTGGCGCGCGAAACCAATTTGTCGGAGACCACCTACATCCTGCCGCGCGATGCTGACGTCGAACAGCGCGAGGGGCACAAGGTCCGCATCTTCACGGTGAACGAAGAGCTGCCCTTCGCCGGACATCCTACGCTCGGCACCGCCTGGTACCTGTGCCAGCACTCCAGTGCGGATGAAATCGTACTCGACCTGAAGGTCGGCAAGATTGCTGTGCGCTTCACGCAGCGCAACGGTCTGCTGTTTGGCGAGATGCGTCAGGCCGAACCGCAATTCGGCGCGACGCATCCGCACGATGTTGTCGCCAAGGTGCTCGGCCTTCCCGTGGCGGAACTGGACGAGAACCTGCCCATCCAGACCGTCTCTACCGGCATGCCTTTCACCATGGTCCCCTTCCGTTCACTGGCCACGCTGCAGAAGTTGAACGTCAGTTGGCACCAGATGGCGCCGTATCTGGCAACCATCGGCAATCCTGCCTTTTTTTATTTCGTGTGCCGCGAAACCGAGGACCCGCATGCCGCGCTGCACGCGCGCATGATCTTCTACAACGGCGAGGACCCGGCCACCGGATCGGCCGCGGGATGTTGCGCTGCCTGGGCGGTGCGGCACGGTGTACTGGCGCCGGAGGCGCAAGGGGTGATCGAGCAGGGAATGGAAACGCGGCGTCCCAGTTTCATTTACATCCGCGCCGGAAAGTCGGGCGACGCTGTCACCAATGTGCGTGTTGGAGGTCACGTAGTGCAGATAGTTGACGGCGAAGTAACGATGTGAATTTTCTGCGGATATCCTGTGCAGGCTGAAGGGCCGCTCCAGCCAAGGGTTTTCAACCGACCAGCGAAATGCAATTCACCTTGCGTGGTGCGGTTTGGTTTTTTCCTGCGGGCCGAAAATTTCCTGCACAATTGACCTTCGCAATACTTGTGCAGCACGGTCAACGGTCGTACCATCCGGACACGCTAACTGCTCTGGCGAAAAAATTATAAGAAGCCACTTCATGATTGCCCCGCGGCGGCTCACAGGTTTGCCCGGCACGCGTGGCACTCCCGAAAAGGCCCAACGAGGTTTATGAAACCCAAGCGCACCATTCTTTGCGTGGACGACGACGAACGGGCTCTCTCCATTCGAAAAGTTTTGCTCGAAACCCGCGGGTATCATGTCTTCACTTGTACCGACCCTCAACAGGCCCTGGAAATGATGCGGGCTGGCGGAATCGATCTGGTGCTGGCCGACCTCATGATGCCCAAACTCAGCGGCGCAAAACTGATTGACCAGATCAAGGCGATTTCGCCGCATACCCCGGCCCTGCTGTTTTCGGGCTCGGTCAATTGTTGCGCGGAAGACAGCCTGGCCGACGGCTGGCTGCCGAAGGGCGAGTTCGCTCCCATGGAACTGCTGGAGCGCATACGCGTGCTGCTAGTGCGCAAGCGCGGTCCCAAGCGGTACGCCACTGTCCACCAAGTGGCGTCCTGCTCCGCAGCCCTGGCAACCTGCGCGCAGGATTAGTTGCCCGGCGCAATGCGGGCTAAAACGGTCCGGCCATGCACTTGCAAGGATGTGCAGTGAGCCGTTCTTGGCGCCCCCATGGCAGCGGACTAAGCCATCGCCCGTAGTTCTCACTAAGGCCGAAACCTGCGCTATTTTAGGCCAATCACCCCTTCCCTCCGATCAGAGCGCAGGGTAGTCTGGAACAGGTAAAATAGATCAATCGTACCTTCAATACCTACTACATAAGCGCATCTGAGTTGAATACCTCTGTCCAGCTTGACGGAGATTATAACCAGCAAGACTACTCCGTCTGGGTCGACAAGATGAAAGTCACGGCCTGGTAATTCCACCCTCTCCGCACATTACAAAGGCGCTCCGCCGGGAGCGCCTTTGTGCGAGGAGGCCATGGTCTGCCCGCACCGACCATAGATTAATCAATAATCCCGCAAGCATGAATATGCCACTCAGCAACGAGTGGCATATCTAATAGCAAGACGAAATGCGCGGTTCGGGCGGCATCCGCCCTTCTCCTACCGCGCCTTCCTCTTCCGCTCCGCCCAACGTTGCTTCATCATCTCAGAAATGCGTTTGCGAGAGGCGGCGCTCATGTGGCGACGTTTGCGTTTGGGAGTGGCTGCGGCCTGATGGCTGCCTGCCGGTCTTCCCCGACGGCGAGTCTGAGTACCCAGCCCTTCCAATGCAGCAATAGCCCGGTCGAGATTTTCACGTTCTCTTTTTAGGTCTGCCAATATGTTCTGAATATCCATACTTCTCCTTTCGAACTATTACAACCCCGAGATAGTGTAGCAGCGATACTGGTGGTTTACACTACAGATTAGCAACCATAAATGGCAAGAGTGGTAGTCTGCGGCGCCAGGCGGCCGGAAGGGCGCGATGGTCGGAGCAGTTACAGAGTGGTTGTAGCTTGGATAGAGCGGCCCTCCGGCGAGCAGAAGATCGACCCGAATAGCACAACCAGGCCGCCGTACACTTAGCTATTCGTGCCTTCTTTTATGCCGCGGACCAAATCGGGACAGTCCACCAAGGTCCTTATGCCGTCAGAAAAGAGCTACCACATGACGCCGCAGCAGTTTCGCCAGCATGGACGGGCCGTGGTGGATTGGATTGCCGACTATTATGAGCGCATTGAGACCCTGCCCGTGCTTTCCCAGGTAGAGCCGGGCCAAGTCCGGCAAGCCCTTCCCGCTGAAGCTCCACCCGAAGGCGAAAGCTTCGACGCGATTCTGCAAGATATTAACCAGGTAATTCTGCCCGGAGTTACGCACTGGCAGTCGCCGAATTTCTTTGCCTATTTTCCCGCTAATGCTTCCGCACCGTCGATTTTGGGCGACCTGCTCTCTTCCGCTTTGGGAGTGCAGGGAATGTTATGGGCCACCAGTCCGGCATGCACGGAATTGGAATCGCACGTGCTCGATTGGCTGGTAGCCATGCTGGGACTACCGCGAAAGTTCCTATCCACCGGCAGCGGCGGCGGGGTGATCCAGGATACCGCTTCAAGCGCGTCCTTGTGCGCGATGCTGGCCGCTCGCGAACGTGCTACGAATAATCGCAGCAATCGCCGCGGCGGCGACGGCAAACTGGTGGCCTATACTTCCAACCAGGCCCACTCATCCATCGAGAAGGCTGCCATGGTCGCCGGGATTGGCACAGACAACCTGCGCTTGCTTGAGGTTGATGAGCGCTTTGCCATGCGGCCCGAAGCCCTGGCCCGCCAGATTCAGCAGGACCGGCAATCGGGTCTGGTACCTTTCTTCGTTTCAGCCACGGTGGGGACTACGTCTTCTAACGCACTTGATCCCTTGCCGGCCATCGGCACAATCTGCCGCGAGAACGGCCTCTGGTTTCACGTGGACGCCGCTATGTCGGGCACGGCCGCGCTGTGTCCGGAGTTCCGCTACATCCAGGATGGGCTCGAACTTGCCGACAGCTACACCTTTAATCCCCACAAGTGGATGTTCACCAACTTCGATTGCAACTGTTTCTATGTGGCCGACCGCAAGGCCCTCATCGATACCCTGAGCATCCTGCCCGAATACCTTCGCAACCAGGCCACCGAATCGGGCGCAGTCTTCGACTATCGCGACTGGCACATTCCTCTTGGCCGCCGCTTTCGTTCGCTCAAGCTATGGTTCGTGATCCGGCACTACGGAGTGGAGGGGCTGCAATATCACGTGCGCCGGCACATAGAAATAGCGCAGCAATTTGCCCAGTGGGTCAAGCAGGACGAGCGCTTCGAGATCGTGGCGCCAGCGCCGCTGAACCTGGTGTGCTTCCGGCATCGCGGCGGCGATGAGAGCAATCAGCTCCTGATGGACCGCCTGAACCACAGTGGCGATTTATACCTCACCCATACCCGACTCAACGATCGCTTCACTTTGCGCTTCTGCGTCGGCCAGACACACACCGGCTTGCGTCACGTGCAGAATGCCTGGAGACGCATTCAGGAAGAAGCCGGAAAACTCTGACGAAGAGATGCCTCAGTAGTTCGGTTTGTCCCGCGGTGGTTCCGACGCGAAGAAGTCTTGCCGGAAGCGTTGCGCGTAGTTGTTAATCAGCTCTTGCACCCGGCCGGGATCGGGCGATTTCACGATCAGGCCGGCATGGTGTTTCTTGTCATTCAGGCGCCAGACAATTTCCGGATCGTTGTACCCCGAGGTGTCGGGCTGCTCCTGCCGCGCCAGCGAAATAAGCAGGCCGGCACTGTCGTTTCTCGCAACCGGTGGCTGGTAAGGAGCCTTTCCGCCGGCGATTTCGATCTTGGCCCATTCCGCCCAGAGATTGATTCCTGTGGCCGCTTCCACCAGGTCAGCGATGTGCGCGCCTCCGACACGGGCGGAGGTCTCCAGGAAATACAATCTGCCATCGCGCCCCGCGATGAATTCGCTGTGAGAAACGCCCCGAACCAAACCAAAGGCCTGCAAGACTTTTTCGTTGAGCGCCAGCAGAGGCCGTTCCTCCGCCGAGCCTTGGGGCAAAGTACGCGTGGTGAAAATGTCGCCCTCCTGCGAAACCTCCATAGGAGGACGGCCATAGCGGCTGGCGATGGCAAACAGCAGTTCGCGCTCATAGACAATGGTGTCCACATGGTAGATATCGCCGGGCACATACTGTTCGAGCAGGTAATAGGACTGCTGATCGCCCAAGAGATCCAATGCCGCCCACAGTTCCTCGGCGCTGGCGATTTTCTTGATGCCTATGGATCCAGCCAGCGATCTCGGCTTCAGCACCCAGGGCGGCGGCACGCGATTCATGAAATCGCGCAGCCTGCCGTAGTTCAGGACGTGAATGAATTCCGGCACTGCCAGGCCTTCGTCACGCGCCTTGATGCGCATGGCGAGTTTGTCGCGAAAGTATCGTGCCGTGCTGTCGCCCATGCCGGGGACGCGCAGATGCTCGCGCAGCATGGCGGCGGTTTCCACGTCGAAGTCATCCAGAGGAACGATGCGATCGATGTTTTCCGACCGCGCCATGTAGCTGACGCCCAGCATTACATCTTCGATCTTCCACTTCTTCTCCACATCCGGCATGTAGAAGACCTGGTCGATGCTCTGCCGCGGCCATTCTTCGTCGCGCAGGCTGTGCGAGGTAAGCAATAGCACGCGACAGCCTTGCCGCCGGCACTCACCAATGAAATCGAGTCCCTTAAAGTAGCTGGCGAGGCAGAGGATGGTCAGCCGCGGTTTCGCTGGATCATTGCCGGGTGAAGTTGACATGGGGTCTTCCTAACCACTCAGGTCAGTTGGAAAGAATGTACCCTAACAACTCCAATTGCGACAATCGAGCGTGGAAATCACCACCGAATACAAAGACGGCGCCCCGATACTCTGGAACGCCGTTTCTTCTTTCAACCTGGTTTTGGCAGCCGCTTGGTTAACAGTTCGTAAACTCTTCCGCGAGCAGGCTTGGCCTTTGCGGCTAGAACTGGGTCGCTGGCAGAACTGCAGTGCCCTCCAACTGGACAGACTGAAGTTGATTGGGATCTAGTCCGAGCGCCTTGAGAATAGTAGGCGCAACCTGCATGGTCTCCACTGGCGCGTTGATCGTGCTCGGCTGGAAGGTGGGATTGGAAAGCAGCATAATCACGTTGGTATCGTCATGCGAGAAACCGCCATGCTCTTCCTGCTTCTTGCTGCTGCCGGTGTAAACCACGCCGTAGTTAGGGGTGACAATGATGTCCGGCGTGCGCGGGTCCTGGCCGGGACTGATTCCGGGGGTGGTAAACATGGTCGTAATCGACGGCCCATAGGAGATTTGACCGATGCCAGCCATGGCGGCATTGGCTTCCAAGGTCGACACCGCATTCAACGTTTGGGTTGGCGACGTGAGCCAGAGCAGGGAGACATCATCCTCGGTGGGTCCGATACCGTTGGGGTTCAACGGCGATTCGGACCACGGCAGCAGCGAAGCAATCAGGTTTGCCGGGGACATGCCGTTGTGTCCGCTGTGTCCCGGAATTGGGAAGAAACGGTTCGGGTCGATCGGCGACTGACCGTGTTTTGCGGTAATTACGATGAGGGTCGAATCCAGGAGCCCTTGCCTCTGCAGTTCGCTCACGAACTCTCCAATGGCGGCATCGACGAGCCGGATCTCGCCCACCAGCAAGTTGCTGGGGGTCCCGGCTGCATCGAGGTAGCCGCCTGAGCCAAAGCCGTGCTCAATCAACTTCTGCCCTACGCTTACCGACTGGAAGTTCATGCCGAAGACTACAGGCACGGGTGCGCTCGAGTGGCCATTGTGTGTTCTGCCATCGATTTCGTTGAGGATGGCGTTGACTTTGAGCGTGTCATAGCACTGAACGTTCTGGAAACTGTCGGTGTAAGCGCCCAGTTGAGTGGGATCGGGAATGGGGTTGCAAGGCATCCCCAGCGGAGTCGTGACGGGCAACGCTATCACCGTCGAATTGATCTCGGGCGAGTAATAGTCGTCGACATTGGTTCCGTCGCCGGGTCCGGACACGGAGGAATAGGACGGGTGTTTGTCACTCCAGGCGGTGTAGCCGCCAGCCGCATGAACCACCCCGAAGATGGTGTTCGTCCTGACAAAGTTCCACGGCCATACGGGCGCGCAGCCTTTCCTGGGATCACGTTCCAGGCGGTCCGGGTTGATGGAGTTGATTCCGCCATCGCCCGAGGGAGCGCCACCGTTAAGCTGGGTCTGATCGATGTCGATGCCTTCTTCATATTCGGTGGTCGTGCCGGGGGGAGTCGCGCCGCAAGGACCGCCAGCCACTCCATTGCCGGTGGTAACTCTCGGCGGAGCCAACGAGCGATCGTAAGCCACATCGTAGAAAGCTCCCACCGAGCGGGGAGAGCCGCCGCTCACGATGGCCATCAGCCCGGGAAACGAGTCGGAAGGTTTCGAAGTAGTAGCGTTCAGGTAGGTGCTGCCGGTCGTGCCCAGTGCCGCAAGGTTCGGACAGTAAGGCGCGCCGCCGTTTACGCCACGGACGCCGTTCGCGCAGTTGAGGTAGTCCAGCGAGTGCATGCCGTCGACGCTGATCAGCAGCACATGTTGAAAAGTTTGGCTGTTGTGGCGTCCTCTTGTCGCGGAGCCTGGGTTCTGGGCGGAGACTTGCAGGGGAGCCACGCTTACGGCGACTGCCAGCAAGGATGTGAGCAGAGATTTCATGCGCATTCCTCCTCGTTAGACTAGAAACGAGAGAGAACTGTAGCTGCGCACGAAGCTGCGGTGGTGAACACGCCGTTAAATTTCGATAAAAGAGAAATTGCGAGGGAGTTAAACTCCGGTTAACGTATGGGACGACTCGACCGGAGATCCTTACACAGGACCCCGGTCGAAGTTTTTCACTTGTCAGCTCGGCGAGGGATCGGCAGTTTCTTTGCTACTTCTTCTCCTGTACCTCTACGCTGGCGATGGTGTTTTCCCAATTCAGCTTCAACACCGCCGAGTTGGCGCTGGTCTTGTCGAGCGAGATGGTGAATGTCTCCATCTTCGCGTTCTTCTGGCTCACCTTCATGTCCACCCGCGCCAAGTCCTGTCCTTCGCTGTATTCCGTGCCCCATTGGCCGGTCTGCTTGTTGATGATCAGCTTCCAGCTATTCGGCCCGGGCAAGGTATAAAGCGTGTAGCTGCCCGCCGGGACATTCGCGCCGCCGATGGTCAGGTCAGCGTCGGTCTTGAGGCTGGTTGCGGAGTTCGCGCCGGTGCGCCAGACCTGGTCGTACGGAACCAGTCCGCCAAAAATCTTCCGGCTGCGCATGGAAGGACGGCTGTATTGAATGGTGACGGTTTTCCCGTCGCCGAACTTGACCGAGGCTTCGCCCGGAGGGCTCAGCGGCTTCTTATCTTTCTCTTGCTCTTGCGCCACGCAGACTGCGGTGCATACGACGATGGCAAGCATGACGAACATTCCTAGACGGCTCTTACGCATTGCATTCTCCTGTTGATTGCAAATTGTCACTTCCTGTTGCCGCTCTATTATTCACAACGGGGCGGAACGATACAATTCAACCCATGGGCATTCTGGACGAAAAGCGTGAAGAGTTGGAGCAATACGAGTTCATGATGGGTGTGCCGCGGGGACGGCTGGCGGTGGCGCTCGATGTCTTGACGGACGCGCTGACCATGGTGGGCCAGCATGGCGTCTATTGCCAGAGCGCCCGCCAGGCGGGCATGCCGGCCATGGACATCCAGATCGTGATGAAAGGCATTACCGACGCGAAAGAGTTAATCTCGTCGGTGATGGAAGAGATCAGAAAGGCGAAAGAGGCGCAATGAGCCCTCGAAACGCGACTAAACCAAGATCCCGATTGCTTGTGATATGACGAGTGGCTGTTGAAAAAGTCCCTTCAAGTGCAGAACCGCCGAAATTGGGTGACCAGAAATGTATCCCGAGGTCGAGAAAATCGTTTATAGGGCATCTTAGCGCGTCGAGTTTTCAGGGCAACGGCACCGAAAGAGTTTTTCAACAGCCACACGATATTTCAACAGTTAAGAGGATAGTTACTCTGACCCGTCGTCTCTTGAGTGCTTCTTTCGAGTCCACGGTTTTCCGACTCTACCCCGCTCGGCATACCAGCCCAACGGCAGATCAGCCAATTCAGCGAGACTTGGATCGCGGTCGATCGGGTGGTGAAAGCAGGAGATTACGGGACCGCCCCCATCGGACATACTGTCACTCAAAAACTGCCACGCACCGTCTTCAGCGTCGTGTGAGACGTATGTGACAGGCTCAGCCCCGCTGTGGACCGTCTCGGAAAGGAAAACCCTCGCGTGCGGATCCTCTGGGAACTTCCAGCTGAACAGGCTGCTTTTCGGATCAGCTGAGGCCCAAAAATCGTTCTCCGCGCTGGCCATGGGAGCATCAGGCTGCATCAGAGGCTGCTCAAACGACTTGTCAAAGCCTTCATCCTCTGGGAACCGATTCTGCAGATCAGGATAAACAGCCTGAATAACAGGAAAGTCATCGCCATCGTAGTACCAGAGCGCCCAACCCATAAGGTGCTCGACCCACTTTGGGTCAACCAGGCGGAACTCACAATCCACCTGCCCGATCAGATCACGGCGTCGACCGCTAGTTAGATCGACCCCGGCTCTTAGCAGCTTCGCGGCTTCGTTCAACGCGAAGTGTGCGGTTTCTGGTAACAGTCCGACAGTGATAATTTCGGGCTTGGCGCTGGTATCGAAAACTCCAACGGTATACGACCAGCCGAGGCCATACTTCGTCCGAGTAACGTTGACGACAGAACAGCCAAATTCCTCGATGTGACTGATCGTGCGCTCGTCCTCTTTGGACAAGACAGTTGCCCTGAGCTTCCGAGTTCGTGCGGTGTGGAATTTTGTTTCATCGGCAGGCATATCAGGCAGCAAGCCTATCATGCTCAGCTGTTTGTTAACAGGCGATTACACCAACAACCCCGCCACAGTTGCTCGCTCTAACGCGCCGGGCACGAAGCCACAGAGAAGTCATTTTGCATTCTCCGTGTCTCCGTGTCTCCGTGCCTCCGTGGTGAAAACAAAACGTTACGCCGTCACGTACTTCCCGGTCTCCAGCACGCGGTTGGCGATGGACTCCTGCAATCCGATCACGTTGACCGGGTCGTGCTTCGCCAGACGGCGCACAATTGCCATCTGGGTGCGCAGCATGTCGCCTTCCGCCACATCGGCGATCACTTTCTTGGCCGCGGCTTCCAGCTTCGCAAATGCGCCTTCCAGATAGACCTGGGTCATGGCGATAACCAGCGCGCCTTTGGCTTCGCCGTTGGCCTCGACGTACTTGCGCGCGCGCAGCAGGCTGGAATCCATGGCGAAAGTCTCGATCACCATGTCGGCGATGGCGCTCATGACTTCCTGATGATCGACCAGCTTCTGCATGTACTTCTGCGAAGCCGCGCCCGCCACCAACATGGCCAGCTTCTTGCCGTTCTCCACCAGCTTGCGCTCGGCGGCCAGCACGCCTTCGAGTTCGTCCAGAGACGGACCCGCCATCACTTCGTCCATGGTCTTCTTGATGGCCGGCAGCAGCGCGAGTTGTCCGCTCATGGCCCGCTTCAGCAACCATCCGGTAATGATGAGCCGGTTGATTTCGTTGGTGCCCTCGAAGATGCGGTTCACGCGCGAGTCGCGATACGCCTGCTCGGCCGGATATTCCTCGACAAAGCCGTAGCCGCCGAAAACCTGCACGGTCTCGTCCACCGCGAAGTCGAGCATCTCCGATGCCGAGACCTTGATGATGGAACATTCGACCGCATACTCCTCAATCGCCTTGCGCACGGTCTCGGGGCTGTGCTCGATCGCGGAAAGTGCCGTGTCCATCATGCCGACGGTGCGGTACACCATCGACTCACACGCGTACAGCCAGGCCGCCATCTGCGCCAGCTTCTCGCGAATCAGGCCGAACTCCGCGATGCTCTTGCCGAAGGCCTTGCGCTCCTTGGCATAGGCGATGGCATGTTGCAATGAAGTGCGCGCGCCGCCAACGCAGCTTGCGCCCAGCTTGAAGCGGCCAACATTCAGAATGTTGAAGGCGATGATGTGCCCTTTGCCGATGTCGCCGAGCACGTTCTCCACCGGCACTTTGCACTCGTTCAGGATGAGCGGCGCGGTGGACGAGCCGCGGATGCCCATCTTCTTTTCCTCGTTGCCGACGGAGAAGCCGGGGAAATCCTTCTCAACCAGGAAGGCCGTGAACTTTTCGCCGTCGATTTTGGCAAAGATGGTGAACAGGTCAGCGAAGTGGGCGTTGGTGATCCACATCTTCTCGCCGGTCAGAAGGTAGTGCTTGCCGTCGGCCGACAGCACAGCGCGGGTGCGGCTGTTCATCGCGTCCGAGCCGCTGGTGCTTTCCGATAGCGCATACGCGCCAATGATTTCGCCGGTGGCCAGGCGCGGCAGATATTTCTTCTTCTGCGCTTCCGTGCCGAAGAACACGATGGGCAGGGTGCCGATGCCGCTATGCGCGCCCATGCTCACCATGAAGCTGCCGTACTTGGCCATGAAGTCGGCGATGATCGCCGACGAGGTCTTGTCCATCTCCGATCCGCCATATTCGGCCGGGACGTCGGCGTTGGTCAGGCCCATTTCAGCGGCCTTCTGCAGCAGTTGGCGCGACACCGCCCAGTCCTTGTGCTCCATCTTCTCGGCATTGGGCAGGATCTCGTTGGTGGCAAACTCCTCCGCCAGCTTGGCGACCATCTGCTGATCTTCGTTAAAGTCTTCCGGAGTGAAGACGTTTTCCAGGTTGTGATCTTCGAGCAGAAAACTTCCGCCCGTGGTTTTGGTCTTGGGAACTGCCGTCGTTGTAGTTGCCATACGTTCCTCGATTCCGTTGTCGCTTTTCGCTCTTCGCCTTTCGCTCTTCGCTAAAGGCATTCTTCAAAATCTGCCCACCGTTTGCTTTTGGCGAATAGCGAAAAGCGAACGGCGAATAGCGGCTCTACTGTAAATTCTCAAAGATGCCCGCCGCGCCCATGCCGCCGCCGACGCACATCGTCACCATGCCATAGCGTCCGTTGCGGCGCTTAAGTTCGCGGATGATGCTGGCGGTCAGTTTGGCGCCGGTGCATCCCAACGGATGTCCCAGCGCGATGGCTCCGCCGTTGACGTTGATACGCTCCGGGTCCAGCTTTCCTTCCTGAATGACGGCCAGCGACTGCACTGCAAACGCTTCGTTCAACTCGATCACGTCAATGTCGCTCAGCTTCAGGCCAGCCAACTTCAGCGCTTTCGGGATGGCGAACACCGGGCCGACACCCATCTCCTCCGGCTTGTAGCCCGCCGTTGCGAACGCCACGTAGCGCGCCAGCGGCTTCAATCCCAGCGCCTTGGCGCGCTCGGCGGACATGACCACCGCGACTGCTGCGCCGTCGGACATCTGTGACGAGTTGCCGGCCGTGACCGTGCCCTTCAGGTGGAACGCCGGCTTGAGAGCAAGCAGCGCTTCCAGCGAGGTGTCGGCACGCGGGCCTTCATCCATCTTGAACACGATGTCGGTGCGCTTTGGCTTATTGCCGTTCGGGGTGGTGAGACTGACCGGCACGGGAACGATCTCTTCGTCGAACTTTCCCGCCTGGATCGCTGCGATGGCCTTCTGGTGGCTATCGACCGAGAACTGGTCCGACTGCTCGCGCGTGATGTGGTAGCGCTGGGCCATCCGTTCAGCGGTGAGGCCCATCGAGAGATAAGCGTCGGGATAATTCGACACCAGCCACGGGTTGGCCGAAACTTTGTGACCGCCCATGGGGATCATGGTCATGGACTCAACGCCCCCGGCGACCACAATCTCCGCTCCTCCGGCCATGATGCGCTCGGCGGCCATGGCAATGGCCTGTAGGCCCGACGAGCAGAAGCGGTTGATGGTCATGGCCGAAACCTCAACTGGCAATCCGGCACGCAGCGACGCGATGCGCGCGACGTTCATGCCTTGCTCGGCCTCGGGCATGGCGCAGCCGAAAATGACGTCCTCGATCTCTTTGGGATCGACCTGCGGCACGCGCTCGAGCGCGCCCTTGATGGCCACCGCGGCCAGATCGTCGGGACGCGTCGCCCGCAGCGTTCCTTTGTAAGCCTTGCCTACCGGCGTACGCACGGCACTAACGATTACAACTTCACGCATGAAAAGCTCCTAGCAATTAGCAACTAGCAATCAGCAACTAGCAATTAGCAAAATCAACTTCGCGATTGTCATCCCGACCGAGCCCGCCGCGGCGGGCGAGCGGAGGGACCTGCGGTTTAGCCATCGGGATCGGAGAACGCATCTCCGACCAGCCCTTCGCACCATTCGAGTGCCTCTGCCTCATGTTCAGCGTCGCGAGACATCTCTTCGTAGCCGGCCTGTAACTCAGTTGAATCCATTTCGACTCGGTGCCGCCGCTCCGCGGCTTGGTTTCCGCTAGATCTACTGCGCAGCCGACCCGAGAGGTTTCAGCTCCGACAAATTCTGCGGGGCCGCCCAATACAGCTTGTCATCTGCCGAGAAGAACAAGTAGATAGCAACGTCTTCCACATCCGCCATGTTTTCGCTGTTCTTTTTTAAGATATATCCGATCTGATTGCTACAGGTCGCCACAGCCGGTGGCGGCGAAGATGAGAGACGTGCTGCTGGACGCGGAGATGCAAAATCGGGTTTCCCTATGACTTTTTCTACCTCAGCGACCGACATTCCTAGTCTCAGGTTTGAGTAATTCCCCATGATCTGCTGCTTCCGCCGTTCTCCAGCGACGTACGGCTCGCCATACGGCAATCTCGTTTGCTGAAACCATTGCTTGTATCCAGGCAAGTCCGTCGGACAACTCCCACGGATTACGACCGAGGGTGGGTTTTGCCCCGCAAGCGCACCGACCACAGCAAACGCCACAATAAACAATAGAGTCAGTCGCCTCATCTCAGTTTCTTAGCGTCTTGCCCGTCTTCAGTGTGTATTGGATACGCTCTTGCGTCTTCTTCTCGCCGCAGAGCGACTTGAACGCCTCGCGCTCCAGGTCGAGCAGGTACTGCTCGCTGACCAACGTACCCGGATTCAGCGCACCGCCGCAGAGCACCTCCGCCACCTTGTTGGCGATTTTGACCTCGTGATCGGTAATGAATTGGCCTTCGTGCATGATGTGCACGCCCAGTTTCAGCGTCGCCAGAATGCTCTCGCCGGGCGCGGGGATATCCGTCCGCGGCGTGGGGGCACGATAGCCTTCACTCGCCAACTCCAGCGCCCGCTCCTTGGCGTCGGTGAGCACCCGCTCCCGATTCATAGTGATGTCGTCGCCGCTGGAGAGGAACCCAAGATTCCGCGCCTCGAAGGCCGACATGGACACTTTCGCCATGGCGACGGTCTCGAATGCCTGCTTCATCGCCTCCATCAACTCGACGCTCTCGCCGCGTCCGTGAGGACGAACGTGATAAGCCTTATCGAGAGCGCGCAACGTCATCTCCTTGCAGCCTCCACCGCCCGGCAGCAGACCTACGCCGACCTCGACCAGTCCGGCATAGAGCTCCGCATGCGGCTGGCGGGCCGCAGCATGCAGCGTAACCTCGGCGCCTCCGCCGAGCGTCATGCCAAACGGTGCGACTACCACCGGCTTGGACGAAAATTTGATGGCCTGGGTCATGTTCTGGAACTGGCGGACGGCGAGATCAACTTCGTCCCACTCTTCTTCCTGCACCGCCATGAGCAGCATCATGATGTTGGCGCCGACGGAGAAGTTGGCGGCGTCGTTGGTGATGACGAAGGCGTCGAAATTTTCGCCCGCGCCGCCCGGCTTCAGCGTCTGGGTGATCATCTGCACGATGTCGCCGCCCAGCGCGTTCATCTTGGAGTGGAACTCGATGCAGGCGACGCCATCGCCGAGATCGACCAGCGACGCGCCCGCGTTCTTCTTCACGACGAAGTTCGACTTCCTGGCAACCGTGACCGACCACACTCCCGGCGGCACTACTTCCGGGCGATAGTTGTCGCTGCGCAGGTCAAAGTAAACCCGTCCACTGGCGGCCTTAGGATCATCGGCGTACCAACTCTCCTCGCCCGAGGCGAGCAACTTCTCGACGTTGGGCGAAACCGGCCTACCGTCCACTTTCATCCGCTTTACGGTCTTGGCAACGCCGGCGGCATCCCACAGTTCGAACGGCCCCATCTCCCAGTTGAAGCCCATCTTCATGGCACGATCGATCTCAACCACCGAGTCGGCGATCTCACCAATGCGATTGGCGGCATACGTCCAAAGGTCCGCCAATGCCGACCAGAGAAAGGCGCCAGCCTTGTCCTTCGACGGCGTAAGCAGCATATGGAGCCGCTCAGGCAGGTTCTCCACGGTTTTTGCCATTTCGAGCGAGGCAAACTTGGGCCGCTGCTGCGGACGATACTCCAGCGTCTTCCAGTCGAGCGCGAAACGCTGGTCGCCCTCGGCGCTCTTCTGCTTCTTGTAGAAGCCGCCTCTGGTCTTGTCGCCCAGCCACTTGCGCTCCAGCATGGCCAGGAAGAAATCGGGCAGCTTCAAATCGCTGCGCTCGTCGTGGATATTGGCACTCGCGTTGCGTACGACGTGGCCGAGCACGTCCAGCCCAACCATGTCCGTCAGGCGGAAGGTCGCCATCTTGGGCCAGCCGACGGCCTGTCCGGTGAGGGCATCCACTTCCTCGATGCTGAGGTCCATCTCCTGCATCAGGCGCATGACATTCAGCGCGGAAAACGTCCCGATACGGTTGGCGATGAAGTTCGGCGTGTCCTTGGCGTGCACCACGCCCTTGCCAAGATGCAGATCGCAGAAGTGCGCGATGACGTCCATCGCGGCGGGATCGGCGTCGGGCGTGGGAATCAGTTCCAGCAGCCGCATGTAACGCGGCGGATTGAAGAAGTGCGTGCCAAACCAGTGGCGGCGGAACTCGTCAGGGAAGCCTTCGACGATCTTGGCCACCGGCAATCCGCTGGTATTGGTGGTGACAATCGTTCCGGGCTTGCGGACTGCGTCCACCTTGCGCAGCAAGGTGCGCTTGATCTCGAGATCTTCAACCACCGCCTCGATGATCCAGTCCACCTCGGCCAGCTTCTTCAGATCGTCATCGAAATTGCCGATGGTGACCAGTTTGGCCAGCGAAGGCTCGAAGAAGGCGGCGGGCTTGGATTTCACCGCAGCTTCCAGTCCGGCGGCAGCGAAGCGGTTGCGCGCGGGACCGTCGGCATCGGGCGGAACGATGTCCAGCAGATATGAAGGCACACCGGCGTTGGCCAGGTGCGCGGAGATGCGAGCGCCCATGGTGCCGGCGCCTAGAACAGCGACCTTCTCAATCCGTTTCGTCATGGGATGATGATGACTCCAGCGCTAAAACTATTATTGGTTGAGAGCTTGCGCGCAAAGGCGCGTCTAACGCCGACGCGATCCGGGACTACGAACTTCGATTGTGGTTAATGGAGAATGGCTGCTGAGTGAGATGGTTCAAACGAGACGTAAGAATGGACAGCATTGTCCGGACAACTCTCCTCAAAGGTGAAACGGCAACGCACATATGACGGCCCAAAATACAAGCAGCGCGCGCCGTAAGATGTGGGGTGAGGATGGCAACGGCGCGCGCCTATTAAGTTGGATTGATCGTACTGAATGAATCCTCATTCAGTCAAGGGAAATTTACCTAAATTCTTTTCCCATATTGGGTTAGGAAATCAGCTTGGCCAACAAGAAGGCTGCCCCGGCAGCAAGTCCCCCAATCACAACAGTTTGGGTGGCAGAACGGCCCGGCCGCGAGCCGGTGAAGCGCCCCTTGATATAGCCGAAAACTCCCAGCGCGACTAGGGTGACCATTACGGACCAGACGAGCGCCATGCGCGCACTGTGCAACGTCATGTAGGGCGCCAGCGGGATGATGCCTCCGCAAATGTACGAGGCAGCGATGGTGAACGCGCTCTGCATGGCCCGCTTGGGATCGGGCTCTTCCAGGCCCAATTCAAAGCGCATCATGAAGTCCACCCACTGCTTCGGCTTTCGCGTCAATGCCTGCACCACGGGAACGCTCTCGTCGTGCGCCAGACCGTAATCGGCGAAGACCTTCTGCACTTCGAGCGCTTCCTCGTCGGGGATCTCGCGCACCTCGCGCTCTTCGCGCAGCCGTTCGCTTTCGTAGTGTTCGGCATCGCTCCTGGCGGCCAGGTAGCCGCCCAGCCCCATGGCGATGGAGCCGGCGGCGATCTCGGCCAGTCCGGCGACCACCACAATGTGGCTGTTATCGACCGCGCCGGAGAGACCCGCAGCCAGCGCGAAGGGCACCGTCAGCCCGTCGGACATGCCGATGACAACGTCGCGGACAACTGCGCCCGCCGTGAAGTGGCGCTCAATGTGTGGTGTCTGTGGCATGATCTCCTAGCTCCGGATGAGCTTTCAGATATTGCAGCGCGCTCTTGGCGACTTCGCGCTCGCCGCCATAGCTTAAGGTTTTGGGGGCATCCTCCAGGGGAAGCCAATAGGCGTTCTGCACTTCGATCCGCATGTCGGGCGAGATGTTTCCCAGGCGGCCCGAGCGATAGATTAAAAGATAGAAGCTGACAATCTTGAAGACCCGCGCGCCATCGCCCCAGTTGCGTACGTAGTAGTACTTGATGTCGGCCAGCTTGGTCACCAGGTTTGCTTGCACTCCGGTTTCTTCGCTGACCTCGCGAACCGCCGTCTGCTCCGGCTTCTCGCCTTTGTCGATGGCGCCCTTGGGCAGGGCCACCAGGGCTTCCGTTTTTCGCGGGCCGTTCGAGCGCTTGGGCGATTTCTGGGGCCGGGTCATGTGCGGTTCGATGACCGCCAGAAACCAGCGGCCGCGCATCTTCCGCAGCACCACACCTCCCGCCGAGAATTCGCGCACCACCATGAGCATCCGCCAGAGAACCGGCTAGTTTCGCAGACTCCGGGTTAGCTGACAATCAATAAGGATGCGGAACCAGCGGTCATTTCGCCGAGAGCCGGGGAACCGGCCAAGTGTGGCCAGGTCCCGCGCATGGACAGGAGTCCGGGCCGGCGATTACCGAATTTTGTTGCAAATCGAAGGCCTTTTGTCCCGGTTTTCATCTTGTTGCAATCAAGTTCAGGCACACTGTAGCTAAGCTCCACGTCACTTACTGATAAGGAGCATTGAAAGGCTCTTGCCGTAACGACTAGCTGGTCGGGGTGGAATCATGTTGAGAATTAGCGTCCACGTTGCGCATCCGAACGTGACACTGCACTGTTCGGGCAGAATTGTGCTTGGGCTTGAAACGGAAACATTGCGCTGCATGGCGACATCACGCACCGAGAACTGTCTCACTTTAGACCTAAGTGGTATCCGCGCACTCGATGCCGCGGGAATCGGGTTGTTGGTCGAGTTGCAATGCTGGGCAGATCAGGAAAAGAAGGCGTTGCGCATCGCGAAGCCCTCGGCATGTGTACGGAGACTGGTCGATCTGACCAACTTGCAGTCCCTCCTTCAGGTTGGGGATTGCGAGAAAGTTGGCAGTTTTGAGGAGTGGGAACGCGCCGCTTTAGCGACAGGTGCGGAGCGGGCCATGAGCGCGTAGTTGGGGAGGTGCTGCCTGCCGAACGGTTGTCAATCCATGGAACAGCAAACCATCTCCAGGGAGTTCACCTTCCCGGGGAACTCGGAATCCATGGTGGATGCGCGCGAGTCGATAATGGACTTTATCAAGAAAAATGGCGCCAGCGAAGGCGAAGAGATCGACATTTTCGTCGCTCTCCAGGAAGCGCTGGCCAACGCGGTACTCCACGGCTGCCAAAATGACGGCGCCAAGACCGTTCGCTGCTGCATCAAAATCGATCCATCGGCTTTCGTGATCGTCATTCGAGACCCCGGTCCAGGTTTTGACCTGGCCGCCACGCAGACCGCCGGTCCCCGCCTCAACACCACCGAGCATGGGAGAGGAATCTGCCTGATGCGCAGCCTGATGAACGACATCAGCTATGGGCACGGGGGATCAGAGGTCCGCCTGCGAAAGCTGCGCGGGCGTTAGAGACAGCACCCCGGCGTTCCCCGCCTCACACGGCGCCGAGACTGGTGAAGATGGGCAAGATAATCAACAAATCTGAGCCGGCGTGAAACAAGACCGATCCCCACAAGCTCTCGGTTTTCTGCATCAGCCATCCCCAAGCGATCGAGAAGCCGAAGGTGACGAGCAGAAAAGCCCATAAGTTTGGCGCGTAGGTGACCTGCATGTGTGCCAGGGTGAAGGCCAGGCCTGTGGAAAGAATGGCCAGCCATTTTCCCGATCAATGGCTCGTATCGTCCAAGAAACAATCCGCGGAAAAGGAGTTCCTCCATGAAGGCGTTGGATACCACAAAGAGCAGTATCCATGGGGCCAATGACATGAGCTTGGCCGTGCCGAGCGCCCTGACCGCCGGTTGCAGCAAGGTCAGAAGCGAAAGTGCGGCAGCGGTGAGCAAGCCCACGCTGAGGCTGAGCAGCAAACGGCCTTTCCGGATGTAGAGCGACGCGAGATCTTCACCGCAGAGCCTCGCCACCGCGAGAATTCCGATCACGATCAGCAACACTTGCAAAAACTTCGCCATAGCGATTCCCACTGGCGTTTGCGTCGTCAGGCCAAAGAGCTTAAGTGCCCTGTCCGCGAAGAAGAACCCCAACGAAAGTCCGAGGACCGCCGTGAAGTAGGCAAAGAAAACCGGTCGAAAGCGGCCCAGCCGTCCCTCGTCGCGTGCGACCCACCACAGAGCGCCGAAGATGACGAGGAATCCAGCTCTGGCGGCATAGTTGGCCCACATCGGCAGAAGGGGCACAAATGTCATGGTGAGGGCGAAGATGAGGAAGCCACAGACGGTCAGGAGTGCGAACAGACCGAGTCTCATAGGGCGCATTCTACTCGTCGAATCCGTGATTCCCGCGTTTCACTTCTTCGCTTCTCCCACCTGGAAGGCCTTGATAACGATGTCGTTGGGCTGATTGCCAACGGGAATCAGCGTGACCAGCGCGCGGTCGGCGCTGAGTTTGGAATTGTCGCGCGTCTTCACCGTGCGCACCACGGCGACATCTCCGGAGCGCGAATTCACCACCAGCAAATGCGCTTCATCGGGGCTTAGCGCCAGCCCATCGGGATGGCTGCCCACCTGCACCGTGCCAATTACGCGGCCTTCGTCGATGGCATAGACACTGACGGTGTCCGACCCGAAATTGCTGACATAGAGCAGGCTGTTATCGGAGGTGACGATTCCGCGAGTGGGCTGGTCGCCGATCAGGTAGCTGCCGCCCACCTCGTTGTTGGCAGTCTCGACGATGGAAAAGTTGTTGCCGCCGAAATTGCTCACGAACAGCTCACCGCCATCGGGTTTCAGCGCCAGCTGCACCGGCATGTTGCCCACGTCGAGTAGGGTCAGCATCCGGCCCGATACCAGATCGACGGAGGCGAGCTGGTTCGAGCCCGGACAGGCCACGAACGCCTTGCTGGAATCGGGCAAGATGACCAGATCCTGCGGTTGCTGGCAGACCGGCGCCGTGCTGCGCACCGCCAGCTTCTGCGTATCGATGATGGAAACCGTGTTGTCGGCGCGATTGCTGACGACAGCCAGCTTTCCATCGGGCGAAACTCGGGCCAGACCGGGCGCGCCGCCCACTCGAATGGTCGCGATCACCGCCCGCGTATCGAGATCGATCACCGAAACATTGGCCGAGCCCGAGTTGGCGACGTAAGCGCGCTTGCCGTCGGGGGAGAGCGCGACGAAGTAGGGCGCGCGATGAACGCCAATGGTCGCCTCGACTACATTGCGCTCAGCATTAATGATGCTAATGTTGTTCGAATCAGCATTAGCAACATAGATTTCGTTGCGCGTGGGACTGGCGGCGACGCCGGTTGGACCTGCGCCTACCGCGATGGTCTTGACGTTGCGAAGCTGAAGCAGATCGAGAACGCTGACCGAGTTGCTCTTGCCGTTGGTGACGTAAGCGTATTCGTGATAGCCGGGCTCAACGGTGGGGCGTCGATGGCAGCCGGTCGGGCCCAGCGTGAAGATCAGCACGCAGAGCGCCCAGCGCCATTGCCGCGCCGAAAGTTGCCGCAGCCACAGCGATGCCGTGCGCATCAGCGAGCAGCGGCCGATCCAGCGGTTACGTTGCTTCGGTGAGCTACCGGATTGGCGACAGGCTCGGCGACGGAGCGGCCGAGCACGTTGGCGATCTGGCGGACCTCAACCATGAGATCGGCAAACTGCTGGGGAAAGAGCGATTGGGTGCCATCGCTGAGGGCGCGGTCAGGATCGGGGTGGACTTCGATGATCAGACCGTCGGCGCCTACGGCCACCGCGGCGCGCGACAGCGGTGTCACCTTGTTGCGCTTGCCAGTCCCGTGGCTGGGATCGACGATGATCGGCAGGTGGCTCAAACGCTGCACCGCCGGCACAATGCTGAGGTCGAGGGTGTTGCGCGTGTGGTCGGCGAAGGTGCGCACGCCACGCTCGCACAAAATCACATTGTAGTTGCCCTCGCTCATGATGTATTCGGCGGCCATCAGCAATTCTTCCAGCGTGGCCGACATGCCGCGCTTCAGCAGCACCGGCTTGTGCGCCCTTCCCGCGCGCTTGAGCAGCGAATAGTTCTGCATGTTGCGCGCGCCAATCTGGATGACGTCGGCGTACTTCTCCACCAGTTCGAGCGATTCGTTGTCGATGGCTTCGGTGACGATCAGCAGGCCGAAGCGGTCGCGGATCTCCGCCAAGATCTTCAGGCCCTGCTCGGCCAGACCTTGGAACGTGTAGGGGGACGTGCGCGGCTTGTAAGCGCCTCCACGGAAGAAGCGGGCGCCGGCGCGGGCCACGCACTCGGCGGCGGCGAATGCCTGCTCGCGGGATTCGACGGCGCACGGCCCGGCGATCACTGCTACCTCATCGCCGCCGAAGGTCGCGTCAGAACCGGGGAAGCGCACCACCGTGTCTTCTTCCTTCAAATCGCGGCTGACCAGCTTGTAAGGCTTGCTGACGCGGATGACCTCCTGCACCCCTTCCATCTCGTCGAAAGTGCCGGTCTCCACCTCACCCTGGTTGCCGGTGACGCCGATGGCGGTGCGCTGCGCGCCGGGCAGGGCATGGGCGCGAAAGCCCAGCGATTCGATCTTTTCGCAGACGCGCTCCACCTGCTCTTCGGAGGCGTGCGCCTTCATCACGATAAGCATCAGGGACCCCTTGTTTCCGTGCCAGATAGTGTATCGCGGAAGGCGCGGCCCTGGGAACGAAAAGCGGGCAAACATCCGCACGATGTCCACGTTTAGAATCAAACGTTCATGGCACGCGATTTGGAGAAGAAAGAACGAGACATCCTGAAGCTGCTGCCTGCGCCCAAGCAGCCGCCCAAGCTGACGGCGCGAAGGATCGGCATCCACACCTCGACGGCCGGCGGAGTTGAGAATGCAGCCGAGCGTGCCTACCGGCTGGGCTGCAACACGTTCCAGATTTTTTCCTCCAGCCCGCGACAATGGAAGCCCTACGATTTGGCGCGCTCGCAGTGCGAGGAGATGACCCGGCTGCGCGAGCGGTATGGACTGAAGCCGCTGGTCATCCATGCCAACTACCTGGTGAATCTGGCGGGCGGCAATCCTGAGTTTCATGCCAAGTCCATCGCCGCCTTTCGCGGCGAGGTGGAACGGGCACTGGCTCTCTGCGCCGATTTTCTGGTGTTGCATCCCGGCTCGTTCCGCGGAAGCAGTCGCGAAGAAGGATTGCAGCGCGTTGCGCTGGCCATCGAGCAGGCAGCGGAGGGGCTAGACCTGGCGGCGGGCAAGTTGCGCGTCCTCATCGAAAACACCGCCGGATCGGAGTTCTCCCTCGGCGGCAACTTCGAGCAAGTTGCAGAGTTGCTGTACTTGTTAAGCGACTTCGTGCCGGCGGGAGCGTGCATCGATACATGCCACACCCATGTGGCGGGATATGACATCGTGAGCAAAGCCGGGTTCGCGGAGACGCTGGATCAACTGGAGCGGACGATTGGGTTGAAGCATGTGTACGTTTGGCATTGCAACGATGCCAAGGCGGCGCGCGGATCGAAGCTCGACCGGCATCAGCACATCGGCAAGGGATCGATTGGGCTGGCGCCATTCCGGCGGCTGCTGAATGATGCGCGGCTGGCGCACGCGGCGTTCATCGCCGAGACGCCGATTGACGAGCCGCTGGACGACCTGACGAATGTGAATGCGCTGAAAGCGCTGGTCGCCGGTGCGAAGGCAAGCGGCAAACGCAAACCGCGCGTCCGCACATTGTAAAATCAAGATTTACCCAAGCGCGTCAAAAGAACACCTATGGCCGACTCCAAGTCCAAAGAGCCGAACACGAAGCCGCAATCGCGCGCCCAAACTGAAGTCGTCAATGGTGGCGTCGCCAGCCGCGTCGACCGCTACGACCCGCAGGCAATCGAGCAAAAGTGGTCCGAGCGCTGGGCGCAGAATCCCGATCTCTATCGCGCCGAACCGCCGAGCAGCTCCCGCAAGAAGTATTACGTGCTCGAAATGCTGCCGTATCCCTCGGGCGCGTTGCACATGGGGCACGTGCGCAACTACGCCATCGGCGATGCCCTGGCGCGCTACATGTGGATGCAGGGCCACAACGTGCTTCATCCCATGGGCTGGGACGCGTTTGGACTTCCGGCGGAGAATGCGGCCATCCAGAACCAGACTCCGCCGCGGCAATGGACGCTGCACAACATCGCCAGCATGAAGGCGCAGATGAAGCGCCTCGGCTTTGCCTACGACTGGTCGAAGGAAATCGCCACTTGCCTGCCCGAGTACTACCGCTGGAACCAGTGGTTCTTCCTCAAGTTCTTCGAGCAGGGACTGGCGTATCGCAAGAAGAGCAAAGTCAACTGGTGCCCCGAATGCGCGACTGTGCTGGCCAATGAGCAGGTGCTGCCCAACGGTTGCTGCTGGCGGCACGAGAACACGCCGGTCGAGCAGCGCGAGTTGGAACAATGGTTCCTGCGCACCACCAAGTACGCCGACGAACTGTTGCAGGGTTTAGATACTTTGCAAGGATGGCCGGAGAAGGTGCGCACCATGCAGCGTAACTGGATCGGCCGCAGCGAAGGCACGCTGGTTGATTTCAAGCTGGACGGCGCCGCTGGACCGGCGGGCGACACCATCTCCGTCTTCACCACGCGCGTGGATACGATTTATGGCGCGACCTCGTTGCAGCTTGCGCCCGAGCATCCCCTGGTGGCCGACTTGATCGCCAACGATCCAGGCCTGCTCGCCAAGGTGGAAGACCTGATGGCCGAGCAGCACAAGGCGAAGGAAGTCGGCGACATTGGCGCCATCGAAAAGCACGGCGTCTTCACCGAGCGCTTTGCGCTGAATCCGTTCAACGGCGAGCAGGTGCCCATCTGGGTGGCGAACTATGTCCTGCTCGACTACGGCACGGGCGCCATCATGTCGGTCCCGGCGCACGACGAGCGCGACTACGAGTTCGCCAAGAAGTACGGCCTCGACATTCGCGTGGTGATCTTGCCGCGCCGCGAGGGAGATGCGCCCGATGGCGATCCCAACGAGCCGGTCCTGCCATTCACGGAGATGAACAGCCTGGTGATCAACTCCGGCGAGTACACCGGAATGCCTTGCCAGGAGGCGATTGTGAAGATGTCGAAGTTTGCCGAAGAGCATGGCTTCGGCAAGGCGACGGTGACTTATCGTCTGAAGGACTGGGGCATCAGCCGGCAACGCTATTGGGGCACACCAATCCCCATGATCTACTGCGCCGGCTGCGGCATCGTGCCCGTCCCTGAGAAGGACTTGCCGGTATTGCTGCCCGACAACGTGAACATCACGCTGGCGGGCGGATCGCCCCTCGGCAAGGTGCCGGAGTTCGTCAACGTGAACTGTCCGAAGTGCGGCGGCCCAGCGCGCCGTGAGACCGACACCATGGACACCTTCGTCGATTCGTCCTGGTACTTTTATCGCTACACCGATCCCACGCTCGACAGCAAGCCGCTCGACTCTGACACTGTGGGATATTGGTTTCCCATCGATCAATACATCGGCGGGGTCGAACACGCCATCCTGCACCTCATCTATTCGCGCTTCTGGACCAAGGTGATGCGTGACATGGGCCTGGTGAAGAATTCCGAGCCGGCGGAACGGCTGTTCACCCAGGGCATGGTGATCAAGGGCGGGGCCAAGATGTCGAAGAGCCTGGGCAACGTGGTGTCGCCCGACGACATGGTCGCGCGCTACGGCGCGGACTCGACCCGCATGTACACGCTGTTCGGGGGACCGCCAGACAGGGACTTGGACTGGCAGGACGCCGGAGTGGAGGGTATCAGCCGCTTCCTGTCGAAGGTGTACAGATTTGTGGCGCGAAATGCGAAGCCGAACGGCACGGCGTCGGCTAGTCGCGATGGGGGACAGTTGTCGCCCGCGGCGCGGCAGATGCAGCGTAAAGTGCACCAGACGATTCGGCGGATCACCGAAGACTTTGGGGGTCGCTGGCACTTCAATACCTCGATTTCGGCGCTGATGAGTTTGCTGAACGAGATGTACTCCTACGAAGACAGCGTGCAGCGCGGGCAGGCGGAGGCCCCGCCGGCGCTGGTCGCCGATGCGCAGCGCAACTTGGTGCTGATGCTGGCGCCGTTCGCGCCGTATCTCGCGCATGAATTGTGGGAGATGCTGGGAGAGACTTCCGAGCTGCTGCGCGCGCCCTGGCCGCAATACGATCCCGCGCTGGCGAAGGAAGAGGAAGTCGAGATTGCGATCCAGGTGAATGGCAAGATTCGCAGCCGCATCGTCGTCCCCGCCGACGCCGAGGAGGCGCAGGTGCGCGAACTCGCGCTCGCCGACGAGAAGGTCAAAGCCGCCATCGCCGGCAAAGAAGTCGTGAAGGTGCTGGTGGTGAAGGGCAGGCTGGTGAATATCGCGGTGAAGTGAGAAGGCGGAGGTGGCTCCATGCACTACAACAAAGCTTTTTATCGACATGCGGGGCCAGAACTTCGCGATCAAGCATTGGCAATGCCAGCTCGCTTCGACAGCGTACAGTTCTGCAATGGATTTTCCGCGAATCACAGCCAAGAGTATGAGTGGCTAGTACGGCGCTATTTGAATTCACCTCGGGCGTGGGATCGGCCACATGCGGTGCAAATTGCGCATCGTGAGATCACCCACACTCTGAAAAATAAGTGTTCAGATTTGGTGGAAAAGGTCGGTGAAGCTCGGAATCCACACGGCGGGACGATCAGTTTGTGGCGGCGCTTCTAGCTAGTCCCGCCTTGCGGGACGAAAGAGCTTAGCCCAGCGCTTCAGCGCTGGGTGGGCGTTTAATCTGGGCCCCAGTCCCGTAGGGACGGCAGAGAAAACCTATCCCAGCACAAACCGCGGATCGTAGGGAATACCGGACTTCTTCAGCATCGTCAGGAACTCCTGCTCGAAGCTCCATTTCGCGTGATGTTCAGCCTGGCGATCAATGTAGTCCACCACGGTCTTGCGTTGGGACTGGCCCACGCTGAACGCGCTATAACCCTCCTGCCACGCGAATCGGGACGATTCATTCAGCCATCGTGAGGTATTCCCTTTGAGTTCCTGCACCGCTTTGGGCAGCGTTATGGTCGGCGGCAGCGAGATGAGCAGATGAAGATGGTTGGCAGTACCACCGGCAGCCAGCAACAGAATGTGTTTCTGGCGCGCGATTCCACCGACGTATTGCCATAGCCTTTCCGGGTCAGGGATGAGGTCGGCCCGGTCTTTCGTACTAAAGACGCAGTGAACCAGGTTGCAAGTGTGGGTGTGCGCCATGAGGCGAGAATAGTCGCGTGGAATTAGGGTTTGCGGTGATCGTCGGCACGTTGCGATGTTTGTCTCTGCCGTCCCTACGGGACTCGGGGTTCTTCTTCACGCCTACCCAGCCTTGAAAGGCTGGGCTAAGCTCTTTCGTCCCGCTGCGCGGGACTGGCGCGTTGGCAATTCCAGCTCTGTTTGCGACACATGATTTGCATGCGCGTTTGTGGCCGACGCACGCCCCACCGAGGAGATTGCCCGTGAGGCCTTGCTCTTCGCCAAGGAGAAGCTGGCTGCCTACAAGCGGGTGAAAGGTCCGCGCCGGAGTGATCGATCAGGAGTACCTCTACTACCACGATAGGGTGAGAGATAACTTGCTCACGGTCGGCCGGTAAAGATGATCGAATGGAAAAGAAAAAATGACGGAACGGCTAGCCGCACAGATTATGGCTTAGGCGCGGCGGGGCGACCGTGGGATGATGACTTTGCGCAGTCCAAAGAGGCGGGCATCCAGCGAAAACGCCCCGGGACCCAGGAGAGCAGACGCGATGGCCACGATGATCGCAACCATACTCAATGGGTTGCAGTTGAAGACATTCCAATTCGCCGTGGGAAGCCATGAGAACATAATGCCCGTTCCACCCAAGACGGCCAGGCTACTCGCCACTGGAGTCAGAAACCCCAGGAGAAGTGCCGTACCACTTGCGAACGTCAGCAGGGAGACGGACCACATCTCAAAGCTCAGTTCCCGAAGTTGAGACAAATAGGCCGAACCCTGCAAGATCAGTGTCCCACCGATCGCCACTCGCAACAGCAGCAAACCGATGCCAGGCCATCCGCCGGGGAATGTGGAATACAGCTTTCGCAAGCCCAACTCCCTGGGATCCATAGTGTCCCTGAACCCCGCGTAAGCCAGACTAGCGGCTGCCAGCGTAAAGCGAATCCCTACAGCTTGGCATTTTGTCCTACCACTATCGAGGGACCAGCCTGGTGCAACGCAATTCGGGCTCAGAGGTGGATGATCCCGCGGCGTACGGCTATGGCGACGGCTTGCGTGCGGTCACTGGCTCCCAGCTTGTCCATAATGTGCTTGATGTGTACTTTGACCGTCTCTTCGGAGATGAAGAGCCGTTCGGCAATGTCCCGATTGCGATTGCCGCCAGCAATCTGTTGGAGGACTTCGATTTCGCGCGCGGTGAGGGCCTCGTCGCTGTAGTGCTCCGCGAGATGGGCGGCAATGGTTGGCGGAATACGCTTTTTTCCGGCATGAACTTGACGGATCGCCTCGACCAGGTCTTTGGGTGGCATGCTCTTCAGCATGTAACCTCTGGCACCTCCCTCGAGCGCCCGCCGGATTTCGACATCGCCTTCGGACGTCGTCAGCATGATGACGCGTGCCTCAGGGAATTCCTTGCGAATGGCAATCATCGCGTCGATGCCGCTCATATCGGGGAGCCTGACATCCATAAGGGTGATGTCGGGATGGAGTTCGCGAAAGCGTTCAAGAGCCTCGCGCCCGCTGGACGCCTCGCCCACTATGCACATGTCTGGTTGGTTGTTGATGAGGGTAGCAATTCCCTCGCGCAAGAGTGGGTGGTCATCGACGCTCAAGACGCGTATAGGTGCCTGGTCGTTCATGGTTCTCGCTCACTCTCTGCTGGGAGGAACATTGGCTCTGGTCTGCCCTGGAAACCATCTGGTTAGCCGCTTCCACCAGCCCTCCGAAGCCGTAGCTTCGAAGGCTACTTTGCCGGGCACCGACAGCTCCACCTCGGTCCCCGCGCCGGCACGGGACAGGACTGCGAACTTGGCGCCGATCTTCTCCGCTCGCTCCCGCATATTCGACAGACCCCAGTGTCCTTCGCGTCCGGCCTGGAGCACCTGGGGATCGACACCACAGCCATTGTCGCGCACCATGACCCGCAGGCTTCGCGCCGCATACTTGATTTCAACTTCAATCCGGGCCGCCTCGGAATGGCGAAATGCGTTGATCACGGCTTCACGGGCAATGCGGTAAACCTCCTCGCGAATGAGCGGATGTAGCGCAATAGGCTTTCCTTCCACGACAACTCGGAAATCAACCTGTTCCTGGAGGGAAAACTCTTCGCGAATTCCGGAAAGCTTTTCTTCCAGACCATCGGACGCAGTGTGCGGCGAGCGTAGGCTGCGGATCGCGTTTCGGCCCTCCTCACTCACCTGCTTCATGAGATCGAGAACACGCTGCACCAGAGGTTTCGCCGGCGAGTCGGCAGGCAAACGGTCATTGGCGACATCCAGTTGCATGTACGCACTGAGAAATCCCTGCAGCAGGGTGTCATGTAGCTCGCGCGCAATCCGCTCCCGCTCCTCGAGACGCTCTTCCAGCTTGGCTTGCATGTAACCGGCCACTTGCCGGAGGCGGAGCTCGTGCAGTTGTAACTCCCGTTCCCGTTGCGCGGCTTCGGCGCGCACGAGGTCCTCAAAAGCCCGGGCGTTTGCAATGGCAACCGCCGCCTGGTCGGCGAACATTTTCAGCCACGCGAAGTCCTGCTCGTAGAGAGGTTCGCGAGTAAAGACACCTAAAACGCCAAGGATCTTGCCTCTGTGAACCAGGGCATGGCCTGCGAATCCACGAATCTGCTCGAGCGCGGCCCAATCCTGACGTATGAACCATTGGCTTTCCGGAGCCAAATCGCCGACAAGAACCGATTGTCCAGTGTTGCCAATCCGCCCAACCTTGCCGTGCCCCAGGGGTATTCGGCGAAAATGGCCCTGAAGAAATGACCAGTCCTCGCCAGCGGAATGGAGCGGAGATCCAGCACTAGCTGCCAGGTGAAGACATTGCGCCTGATCAGGGCATTGGGCACGGAGGAAACAGGAATCGCACAGATCGCCAGGAGAAAGAAGCCAAATCCGCGCTAGTGCAACTCCAGGCTGACGGGCGAGACCCCGGACGACAGCGGCCAGAACCTCGTCCGTACGGTGCTCGCCGGCTACCGTTGCGGCAAGTGACAGTAATGGTTCGGCCTGCACAGAAGTGTTCCGGAATAGAGAGCTGATTCTACATCAAGCGCAATTGTGTCCGCCGCCACGCCGTTCGCGGCCAGCGCCACAATTCCTGCGATCGATCCAGCATTTCTCGCCTTCCGTTCCTTTCTGGTCGATCCAGGGTTGTTTCTGCCTTACCCGATAGTGGTATGTCCCGGCATCCCCAGCAGCGTTAGTGAAAAAACCTCTTATCTCGTGATGTGCGGTCGGGTGTGAAGGCCGCATAGTACCGACATGGAAGCGATAAGCACGCAGCCGGTAAGAGCAGAGCAGTTAATTGCCGAGCCGGGACGCTCCGATATGCACAGCGTGCCCGCAGAACCAACTAGGAGGGATGTCATGAAAAGAATGAAAGCGAAGCTGAGCCTGGCAGGCTTGGCTCTCCTGTTGTTAATGGCTTGCCCGATCCTGCTGGCCCAACAGCCGCCGGACAATGTGGCAGGCAACTGGACGATTTACTCAACCAACATCGAGAACGGCGAGACAGTCGTGAAGCACGTTCAGATCACACAATCTGGCAACCAGTTAGCGGGATTCTTCGAAGGCCCTGACCAGTCGGGTCCGATTCAGGGTGAGATCCACGGGAATTACATCCGATTCAGTACGGTTACGAAGAACGTATTGAATTTCGGCGGCCACGTCTATGGCGATAGGATTTCAGGCTCATACGGGCTTCACGGCAAGCATGCGGCGTGGCAGGCCGTACGCACGACCCCGGCTGCCGAAGCCGCGACGCCTGTAACAGGAACTGTATATGCGTACCAGCCGGTTTTAGCACCTCCGGCGCCACCGCCTGCACCCGTTGCTGTAAATCAATATGTTGCACCACCGCCGGCGACGGCCACCGCCACGCAAGGCACCTCGGGGCCAACACCCCAGCCTCTGTCCGCGGATCAACTCGACTCACTAGTTGCTCCCATCGCGCTGTACCCCGATGCGTTGGTGGCACAGGTGCTGGCAGCTTCTGCGAATCCAGACCAGGTCGCGTATGCGGACGACTGGCTGGCGCAAAACAAAAGCCTGACGGGTACTGCGCTAGCGCAGGCGGTCGACCAGCAATCCTGGGATCCCAGTGTCAAGGCTTTGACGCAGTTTCCTACCGTGCTGGGTAACCTGGCGCATAACCTCTCGTGGACATCGAGCCTCGGACAGGCCTTCGCTAGTCAGCAAGCCGACGTGATGACAGCAGTGCAAACGATGCGTGCCAAAGCGCAAGCGGCGGGGACGCTGCAGTCCACGAATCAGATCGCAGTCACTCAATCGTCCCCCAGTACGATCGTGATTCAGCCGGCGAATCCCCAGGTCGTTTACGTTCCGCAGTACAACCCGGCTGTGGTTTACGGCGCGCCCGTGGTGGTGCCGCTCTACGTGCCTCCGCCGGCGCCTGTGGCTGCAGTTGGTCTCTACTTTGGAACTGGTATCACGATTGGCGCCACTTTCGGAGGCGGTGGATGGGGTGGAGGCTTCGGCTGGGGCTGGCACGCCTGGAACGTGAACTGGGGCGGTGGCGGCGGTTCCACCATCATTTACAACAACAACACCTATATCAACAACCACATCTGGAATAACCGGCCCTACAACGGCTATCGGCCTTGGGCAGGTGGCGCGGCGGGAACGCAAAACAATGCGTACTACGCTGCGAACGGTACGTATCACCCCGACGCTAACTACCATCCCGGCACTGAAACGCACTACGGCCCGAACGGCCAATATCGCGCGAACGGCTATTACGGTCCTGACGGCGGCTGGCACCCAGATGTGAATCATGCAGGCGGTGCGACAGGTACGGAGAATGCCGGGTATTACGACAAGAACGGCTCGTATCATCCCGACCCCGGTTATCGTCCCGGCACCGACACGCACTATGGCCCGAACGGAGCGTATCACCCGGATTCATATTACGGCCCCCAGGGTGCTCTCCACCCCGACGTTCCTGGCAGCAATCCTAAGGATCAGCCAAATGGCGGACAAAACGGCAATCACGGCCTGATCGGCGGCAACGGCGGCACACAGCACCCGGCTCAGGCGGATTTCGCTCACAACGGCAACAACGGTGGCCAACTCATGGGCGCAAACCGCAAAGACAGTAACCATGGGGCCGTCGAGCAGAACCGCTCCCCCATGAGCGGAAACGGTCGCTCGGCCCGCGCAGAGTCTAACCGCGGTCGCGCCAGCATGCAGCGGAGTGGCATGCACAATGCAGCCGCGCGGAGACCGGCAATGCACTCGCAACCGGCTCGCAGCGGCGGAGGCGAACGCCGCCGCTAAGCGCTCACTCAAACGCTGGGCTTAAACGATCTCAAAATAACTTCTAGCGAAAGAAAGAGAACGAGGAGTAGAAACATGAAACCGCACGCAAAATATTCGATGAACTTGGAAACTCCGCTGGTGGCTCCGGTACTTCTGTTGGCGATCCTGTTTGTCATCCTGGGATACGCTGGAAAGTCGGCCAGCGCGACAGCAGAAGTCGATTCACAAGCGACCTTTACAACCCCAGCAGAGGCCGGACAGGCATTGCGAGCAGCAGCGCAGACCGACGACGAGGGCGCGCTTGCCCACGTCCTGGGGCCGGATTCGAAGGTAATTCTATCTTCCGGAGACGCGGCGGAAGACAAGGAGGCGATTGCTTCCTTCGTAGCCAAGTATGACCAGATGCACCGCTGGGTCACGATGACCGACGGCAGTCAAGTGCTCTACATCGGAGCTGACAACTATCCCTATCCCATACCTCTGGCGCAGGATTCGTCGTCCAGATGGCATTTCGATACGCCGGCCGGGGAAGAAGAGGTTCTGGCGCGCCGCATCGGGAAGAACGAACTGCTGGCAATTGATGCCACCTCAGCGATGGGAAAGGCGCAAGACCTATACTTCCGGGGCGCACACGACGGCAACCCTGCCGGCCAATACGCGCAGAAAATCCTGAGCAGCGCGGGAAAACAGGATGGACTGTATTGGGAGACTCCCGCAGACCAGGCATCAAGTCCTCTCGGACGGCTGAATGATTTCGCAAGAGACGTTATTGTCTCAACTTCACCCGGCACGCCGCCTATCTTCGATGGCTATTCTTTTCGCATTCTCACCGCCCAGGGTGACGCGGCACCGGGCGGGACCAAGAGCTACATGGCTGGCGGAAAGATGACGGGCGGCTTCGCCATCCTGGCTACTCCGGTCAAATATGGAGAATCGGGAGTGATGACGTTTCTGTTAAGCCGGGACGGTGTCGTCTATCAGAAGGACCTGGGCGAGAAGACGACCGAGATCGCCGCATCCATCAAGGATTACAACCCAAGCCAAGGATGGACACCCGCGGAATGAAGCCGCGGCGTCGCCAATCGCAGCCCGCGCGTTCTCGTCGCCAGAAGAGTTCCTCGCGTCCGGTTGCGTCCCCCAAACCAAATGCCTGGTCCTCGACATCGCTATGCCAGGGATGAGCGGACCCGACCTGCAGCGGGAATTGAAGCTTCGCGGGCGCGAGATTCCGATCATCTTCATCACCGCTAGCACCGACAAGAGTGTTCGCCCACGACTGCTCGAACAGGGTGCAGCCGAGTGCCTGTTCAAGCCTTTCAGCGACACTGTTCTGCTCGAGGCACTCAATGCCGCTCTTCGAATGAACTGAGCCAGTAAGAAACAGCCACCAATTTAGGGGGAAGGATCCATCATCTCGCGGCAGCGGCGCGCGATCTGTTGTTCTTCCTGAGTAGAGACGATCTGAATCTTGTCTGGAGTCAGCCCAAGAGAATCGAGCCCGTGGGTTGCCGCGGATCGAATGCGGCTGCTGTGCTCTCCGATGCCGCCCGTGAAAACAACAAGGTCCACGCCGCCCAGCAGGGCCATGTAGGCTCCGATTGTCTTGCGTACTGAAACGGCAAAGACGTCCAGTGCAAGGCAAGCGTTTGGGTCTCCGGATCGGATGCGTTCTTCCAGCGTTTTCACATCGCTCTCGCCGGATGAGAGAGCGAAAAGGCCGCATTGATGATTAAGGAGATTCTCCAGACTGTCGGCGTCGAGTTTCCCATTGCGCAACAAATAGAGGATGACGCCGGGGTCGAGGTCGCCAGAGCGCGTCCCCATGGGAATGCCGCCAGTAGGAGTGAGACCCATCGTGGTATCGATCGATATGCCGTTACGAAGCGCACAGAGACTCGATCCGTTACCCAGATGCGCGAAGATGGCTCGTTTGGGAAGCTTTGCGCCGAAGTGATGCACCAGCGATTCGTAAGAAATGCCGTGGAAACCATAGCGGCGGATGCCTTCGTCGAAGTAGCGCCGCGGGAGCGGAAAATGCGAAGCGACTTCGGGCATCGTCAGGTGAAAAGCGTCGTCGAAGCAGGCGAATTGTGCGGCCGATGGGAATATCGATCGTGCGGTGGCGATCAGCGACAAGGCTTGGGGGATGTGCAGAGGCGCAAAGTGGGTTGCCGAACGCAGTTGATCGAGAACTTGTGGCGTGATGATTTGGTGTCTGCAGAGATGGGGGCCGCCGTGCACCACGCGGTGACCCACAGCCACGGGTGTGGTGTCGATATGTTCCCGTATTGCCGCAGCCAGGGTGTTAAGCGCGTCGCTCTGGGATTCGTGAATGCAGTCGCGCAGCAGGAGCGGTCTTCCATCCGAGGAGCGAATGCGTAAGGATCCATTGTCGCGCCCAATGCCATCGGCGCTCCCCGTCAGCAGCGGCTCTTCGTCGGTGGCCCCGGGCTGGTAGATGCCGAATTTCAGTGAAGACGAGCCACTGTTGAGCGCCAGGATGGATCCGTCGTTTCTCCCCAACTCGTTCGCCATGCCTATCCCGGCCACTTCCAGTTTCGAATTTCTTCTTTGTCGATGCCTTCGGCGTGAGCGTGGCTAATGCTCGCGATGATTTGACCCTTCAGCCATTCCTTGACGTGGGCGCCGACCGAGCGCAGACGTGGGACACGGTCGATGACGTCTATTGCCAAATCGAAACGGTCGATCTGGTTGAGAATCGCGAGTTCGAGCGGAGTGTTTATGTTGCCCTTTTCCTTGTACCCGCGCACATGTAGGTTGTCGTGATTCTTGCGCCGGTAACTAAGTTTGTGAATGAGCGAAGCATAGGAATGGAAGTTGAAGATGACCGGCTTGTCGGTGGTGAAGAGTGAATCGAAATCGCGATCGGAGAGTCCATGCGGATGTTCCGTCGCCGGCATGAGGCGGAAAAGATCCACCACGTTGACGAATCGTATCTTCAAATCGGGGAAGTGCTCCTTCAAGATTGCGACGGCCGCAAGCGACTCCATCGTCGGGATGTCGCCGGCACAAGCCATCACCGCGTCGGGCTCTTCACCATTGTCGCTGGACGCCCAGTCCCAGATGCCGATGCCCTTGGTGCAATGGGTGACGGCCTCTTCCATGGTGAGATACTGCAGATGGTCCTGCTTGTCCGCGACGATGACGTTGACATAGTCGTGCGACCGGAGGCAGTGGTCTGTCACGCTCAGTAGGCAATTTGCGTCCGGCGGTAAATAGATTCGCACGATATCGGGACTCTTGTTGGTGACCACGTCGAGAAATCCGGGATCTTGGTGCGTAAAGCCGTTGTGATCCTGCCGCCACACCAGAGATGTAATGAGAAGGTTGATCGACGGCACAGGCGCTCGCCAATCGAGCTCTTTCTTGGACTTCTCCAGCCATTTCGCGTGCTGGTTGAACATGGAATCAATGATGTGGATGAAGGCTTCATAACTTGAGAAGAACCCGTGGCGGCCAGTCAGAACGTAACCTTCAAACCAGCCTTCCAGCGTGTGCTCACTGAGCATCTCCATAACGCGTCCGGCGACCTCAAGCTCGCCGCCATCTGCGTCTTCCGGCTTGTACTCGGCCAGCCACGTTTTCTTCGAGGCAGCATAGATGGCAGTCAGCCTGTTGGAGGCGGTCTCGTCCGGTCCGAACACTCGGAAGGAACTCATGTTACGGCGCATCACCTCGGCAAGAAAGTGTGCGAGCACATCGGTCGGCGGTGCGTAAGCCACACCCGGCGCTTTCACTTCGACGGCGTAGTCGCGAAAGTCTGGCAGTTCGAGTTCTTTTCGCAGCAGCCCGCCATTTGCGTGGGGATTGGCCGAGATACGGCGCGTCCCGGACGGCGCAAGTTCCTGCAGCTCTGGCATCAGTTTTCCGCTGGCGTCGAATAGCTCTTCGGGCTTGTAGCTGCGCAGCCAGTCTTCGACAATTTTCAAATCTTTCTTGTTCGTCGCGGGGTCGGAAACGGGAACTTGGTGCGCCCGCCACGAACCCTCTACTTTGTGGCCGTCTACCACTTTCGGTCCTGTCCATCCCTTGGGCGAGCGAAGTACGATCATGGGCCAGCGGGGCCGCGTGACGTCGCCGGTTGAGCGGGCGTGCTGCTGGAGCGAGCGAATTTCCAGGATGCATTGCTCGAGGGTGGAAGCCATTTGTTGATGCATCGCAGAGGGCTCATCGCCCTCGACGAAATAAGGTTTGTGGCCGTATCCGATCAGCAGCGCTTTCAATTCTTCGTGTGGAATGCGCGCAAGGATCGTGGGATTCGCGATCTTGTAGCCGTTGAGGTGAAGCACAGGAAGGACAGCTCCATCGCGAATGGGATTTAGGAACTTATTCGAATGCCAGGAGGTGGCAAGCGGACCGGTTTCGGCCTCGCCGTCTCCTACAGTGACGGCAACGATGAGATCAGGATTGTCGAAAGCGGCCCCGTAGGCATGAGAGATGGAATAGCCCAGCTCGCCGCCTTCGTGAATCGAACCGGGTGTTTCCGGCGTGCAGTGCGAGCCGATCCCGCCGGGAAACGAAAACTGCCGGAAGAACTTGAGGAGGCCAGCTTCGTCACGACTCTTGTCGGGATAGATCTCGGAATAGTAGCCTTCAAGGTAGCAGTTGGCCAGCGTGGCCGGGGCGCCGTGACCCGGGCCCGAGATGTACATGACATTCAGGTTATATTTCTTGATGAGACGGTTCAGGTGAATCCAAATCAAAGACTGTCCCGGATCCGACCCCCAATGACCAAGAAGTCGATTCTTGATGTGCTCCGGCCGCAAGGGCTCGCGAAGCAGAGGATTGGCGCGGAGATAGATCATTCCTGCCGCTAAATAATTGCAGGCATGCCAGTAAGCATCGATCTTTCGCAGCTCGTCGGGGGTAAGCGGCGCCAGGAGGTCAGCCGAAACTTCAGTTGTGCCAGCCATTCTGTTCTCCGACAACTCAAGAGTTCGCCATCTGGGAGGATGACCTGCTTTGCAGCATAGTCCTGGGATGCCGCGGGCTTACCAAAAGACTTAGGAGTTTCGGATTCCCCCACTCTTTTGTCGCCGCACCGACTGCGAAGGTGTCGGCCGATACCATCGTCCAATTGTTTTACTCCCCTCACGTCTGGCTTAATCGCAATCGTTCGGGATGCACGTTGATCGGGCTTAGAAGACTTTTTTTGTGAAGGAGAACACACCATGTCTGAACTTGTGACGAAATCTGTGGCGTAAGAACAACAAGAACAGAAGATAGAAACAGGCTCGCATAACTCATTGAAAATGTGGTGGCCAGGGACGGAGTTGAACCGCCGACGCCAGCCTTTTCAGGGCTGCGCTCTACCAGCTGAGCTACCTGGCCACGCGGCGCGAGTGCGCAAAGAAACCTACTGCAGCACCTGAATTATAACAACGCAACAACGGCTGCGCCAAACTCACCTGGCAAACGGTAGTGCCTCAACTGAGGCACTACTTGGCAAACAGACCAGTCGCTTAACGGTCCTGCCAAACCCCGGCCCGCCGCCCCTGCTCCACCAGCGACATCGAGAGGCTGAAAGCCACCCGTTTGTCTTGTAAACTCCAGCGGCCAGCTAAAGGTTTAGCCGTTCGCGGCATTCCGCATGGCAAATTTTGCCGGCTTGCGCCGCCAATTAAGTGATCGCCAGGCGCCGGCATCTACATCATGTCGGGTGGCACAATGTCGCCACGGCGCTGCTGCTGATAGCACTGATCATCGTCGGCGCGGCAAACGGGATAAAGTTTTCCCCACCCGGTAGCGAAGCCGATCTGCGACTCATTCACTCCCCGCTGGAGCAGGCTTGACTTTACGAACTGCGATCGCCGGTAGGAGAGCACCAGGTTGTAGAAGATGTCGCCGCGAATGTCAGCGTAACTCTGTATCCAGAAATGCGCGTCGGGGTGCTGCTTTAGCCATGCTGCATCGGAGTCCAACACCGAAGGATTGGTGACCCGGTTGTAGATGTTGAAGGGGAAGTAAACTTCCTTCACATTCTGGGTGAACTCTTGCGCTTGCGCGGACGCCCCAGCGGACGTCTGCGCCACAAGTTCGTGAGTTGGAATCAACAAGGCCACCGCAAATACAGCGGCGGCAAGCGAACTCCACGGACATCTCAGAGTCAGTAGCTTTCTCAATGACTTCCTCCATCCCCAGCTTGGTTGCAGGTGAGCGCCAAAACGGCAGTGCGCCAACCCAATTCATCTGACCGCGATACTTTCATCCGCAATACCCGGCCGTGCACGCAGGCAGCCTCGGCCAGCTTTCCCGGCGAGCATAGAGAACAAACATTACAGGAAGATGAATGTCATTGCCGGACAGGAGTTGCCAGACTGGCCCTGCAGAAAAACCAGATTGACCCGTGCTGCGCAGATCAGAACCCCAGGCTTATTCGTGGAACATTCATCAGGTTTTCACAAATTTGTAACTTCTCCAACTTACGATTCGGGGGAGCCTCAATCAACAAAATTGCAGTTCGCATCGACGATCCAGGGTTTCGCACATTTGGTTGTGATTCATCTGCCCAACTGAGTTTTCAGGAGAGAAAATGAAACGACCACTAACTTTAGCGCTCGCGGTTCTGATCACGACGAGCGTTGTCGCACAAACACCGTCCGAGAGTCCGAAACCGAAGACTGCCCGCCACAGCAGTACTGCCCCGGTTTCGAAAACGCTCCAGGACATGAAAGACGCCATTTCCGCGCAACAGCAGCAGATACAGCAGTTGCAGCAGCAGATCCAGAGCCGGGACACGGCGATTCAGCAGTTGCAGCAGCAGGTGGGCCAGGCGCAATCGGCCGCCCAGCAGGCCCAAGAGACGGCCAACGCCGCAGTCCCCAAGGCCGAAGACTTGGATAAGCAGTACATCGGCACGTTGCAGCATGACGTTGCCGATCTGACGACGGTTTCTGGCAACACCGTGAATGAGTTACAGGAGGCGCAGAAGCGCATTTCCGGACTGGAGAGCCCGCTGGCGATTCACTACAAGGGAATCACCATTACGCCGGGCGGCTTCCTGGCGGCAGAAACGGTATGGCGGCAGCACGCCGAGGGAGCGGACATCAATACGAACCTGAACGGGATTCCGTACAGTGGTTCGTCGCAAGCGCGCATGTCGGAGTTCTACGGGTCGGGCCGTCAGTCTCGTATCTCGATGCTGGCCCAGGGCAAGCTCGAAAACATGACCATGACGGGCTACGTGGAAGCTGACTTCCTGGGCTCCGGCACCACCTCCAACAACAACCAGAGCAACTCCTACGTGCTCCGCCAGCGGCAGGCATGGGGCCAAGCCGCGCTGAAAAACGGCTGGATCTTCACCGGCGGTCAGATGTGGAGCTTGGTGACCGAGACAAGGCAAGGTTTGGACAATCGTGCCGAAGCGCTGCCCATGACCATCGACCCGCAATATACCGTGGGCTTTAGCTGGTCGCGTCAGTATGCTTTCCGTGTCGTCAAGAACCTCGGCAGCAAGGCTTGGCTCGGCTTCTCGGTGGAGAACTCGGAAGCCACGCTTACCACCCACGGCAACACTGCTGGTTCCTACCTACTGGGCGGGCCGGGCCTCTCGGGCGGACTGTATAACGGAGCCATCAGCGGCTGCACCAGCACCGGCACCAGCAGCGCGCCGGTCACGACCTGCTCGGCCCTGGCGAACTACTCTTTCAACCCGGCGCCTGATTTGGTCGGGAAACTGGCCTTCCAGCCGGGATTCGGACATTATGAAATCTTTGGTGTGGCCACCGAGTTCCGCGATCGCGTGTTCCCCAAAGCCGGCGCATCTACGCCCAGCTCGGCTGGCGCCTACAACAGTTCGACGTGGACTGGCGGCGTAGGCGGCAATGCCCGCTGGTCGATGTTCCAGAAGCATATTGACCTCGGCTTGCATGCCTTGGAGGGCAGGGGCCTCGGACGCTACGGAACCTCCACGCTCTCGGATGTAACCATTCGTCCCAACGGCACCGTGGCGCCCATCCAAACTGCCCAAGGCCTCTTGACGCTGGAGTTTCACAATCCCAAGTGGGATTGGTACGGCAATGGCGGCGTTGAGTATGCCGGCCGCACGGCCTTCCTGAACGCCAAGGGCGCGCCGGTGGGGTACGGCTCGCCGCTGTTCAACAACACCGGCTGCGGCATTGAGACTCTGCCCAGCACGGCCTTCGGTGGAGGCTTTGATCCGGGCGGCTTGTCCAACTGCAACGCCGATACCAAGGACATCTGGGAAGGCAGCCTGGGCTTCTGGTACAAGCCCTACAACGGCCCCAAGGGCAGGCTGCAGTTCGGTCTGCAGTACTCGTACCTGACCAGGATGGCCTGGAGCGGATACGGTACCCACATCCCCGCGCCGCCGGGAGCTAATCCGACGGCCATCGATAATATGTTCTTCACTTCCTTCCGCTATTACCTGCCGTAAGCAACCAGTCGGATGGCCGGTCCTCCGCCGGCCATCCGGCATTTTTTTGCGCAGCGTCTTATCGCGATTCAGCGTGACTTTCTTGCGGCGCTCCCGGCGTGCGGCTTGCCGGAGCCCTACACCCTGACGATCATGACTTCGGTGGATTTCACCAGGGCGGCGGCCTTGTCGCCGCGCTGGAGGCGCATCTCGCGGGCGGCGTCGGCGGTGATGATGGAAGTGATGTGCTGGCCGCCGATCGAAAGCTTCACTTGGGCAAGCAGTCCTTCGATGCGGACCTCGACGATGCGCCCGACCAACTGATTCCGTCCACTGATGCTGCGGAAACTGGCGCGCCTCTCGGCAGGTTGCTTGCCGAGTGACTTGAACAGATAGCGGTCAATCTCGCTTTGCGGAATGCGATGATGCCCGCCCGCGGTTTTCACCGTGCGCAGCTTGCCCTTGTAGATCCACTGCTTGAGGCTGGCGTAGCTGACGCCCAGAACGGCGGCAGCATCGCGCGGCCGCAATAGCTCTTCGGATTTGGGGCTCATGGATGCATTGTACGGGGTACCGGCACGGTTCTGCGGTTCCTTGTGCGAACGCCTGTTATCAACACCTAACGCGGTCTGCTACATTGAGCAATCGGTGAAACCCCTCCTATGAACCAGTTCGCGACCGATTATCGCCAGCTCGACAACGATGAGCTATTGCAGCTCTGGGTAGAACGGTCTCAACTAGTGGGCGAAGCAAAGGAAGCCCTACGCGAGGAGATTCGCAGACGAGGCATTGCGAAAGAAGCTGAGGTTGCTGTCGATAGACGCGCGGAGCCGCCGGAGCATGAGCTTGCCCCAGCCGTCGAAACCTTCGCCAATGTGTCCGTGCTTTGGTGGTTGATTCGGGAAGTTTGGCTACGCAACCAGACGCGAGAGGGAGTCTCGGTTCAGGCGACGGTCGATTCAACTAGACAAACTCGAACCGGATGGCGCTCCGCTGCGCGAGCGGAACTCCGTTACTCCTACGAATATGAAGGGGTGCGATACACAGGCCGAGCCGTTCGGGATTTCGTGTTCAACAGCAGGGCTGCCGACGCTCTTGCCTTCGGTCACGCAATGGGTGAGCAGGTCGTTGTACAGGTCAATCCTCGGCACCCGGAGCGTTCTTATTACCCCACTGGTTTTGGCTGGATTGAATCTATGGTATTGGGGGTTTTCGGACTAGCGGTCTGGTTCTTTTTGCTGGGTATTCTGTTTGTGCCGTTTCTGCGATAGGACAGTATGCGCTGGTAGCTGTTGTAATATCGCCATATCACAAGTATGGCGGCTGACGGGCGAACAGACGGCGCAAACTTGCGACATCGCCTGTTATCGCCAACAATCCGTCGAAGGCGCAAAGCCGCCGCTCCAAATGCTCGCCAGTTGTCTCCCGAAAATCGCCTCACCACCCGACGACTCAGGCGCTCAATGGCCCCCGTCTCCCGTGTATACTTCGGCCAGTTTACAAGTGAGGCTTCGGCGAAATGCCCACCTTTAACGCACCTGCACCTGGGAGGAGAGCTAGGCGTCCGGTAACCCCGCGCGATTTGCCTGCCCTTTTTCTCGGTTTTGCACTTGTCCTTGGCGTCTTCGCGGTTGCCATCCCCGTGATGGGAAAACTCGCTATGGCCAAGGAAAGCGATCTCAAGTTTGTCGCCGGATCAGTCCAGCAAGCGCCTGGATGGGCAAGGGGCAAGGGTGGAAGCAAATTACCAATAATAATTATTCGCGTCAAAATGGATGACGGTCTGTACGACCTTCATGAGCAAGACTTAAGTCACTCCCGGGAAATCATGAATTTGAGACCCGGCGATCGAATCACCGCGCGCGTGATGCCCTTCGCTGGCTACTACCATAATATATGGGAGCTGAAACGCGATGGAGTGACGATTCAGAGCTACCAGGAGACCTATCTATTTCAGGCCGCAACGAATGAAAGGGGGGTAATAGGGTCGCTTGCGGCCGGGTTAATCTCTCTAATACTTCTGATTGCGGCCCTCGTTCTAAGAATGCATTTCGGTGCATGGCGGGATTCGACTCCCTCGCTTCCAGCGGACGCAGCGGGCTACGTCCAGCGCCCCTGAAACTCCGTCGAGGAATCGTTCTCCCAACTGATTCACGCCAAATGACTCCCGCGAATGGAAGTAGCCTGAGACTCGTATTGCACAACTGTCGCGAAATCGCCATTACACAAGTGATCCGCGCCGAGAGCCCACTCGACGCGTGGGTGAAACGTGTTCCGTGCTTCAACTGCCCACACAGTCTCCCATCCATCTACGTTTCTTGCAGCGCATCCAGCACCAGTTTCGCCGCGGCCAGATCTTCCACCGCCAGGCCCAGCGATTTGAACACCGTGATTTCTGTTTCCGGCTTGGGCTTGGTAGCGGCCAGCAATTCGCCCAACTCCGCATAGATACTTGCTCCCGCCAGCAACATATCGCCCGATTCCACAAGCGCGGCCTCGCGCGAGTCAACCACGAATGCGCCCCGCATGGCGTCGTCGTCGAGTTCGCGCCGCTTGGGCCCGACCGCGCCCACCGCGTTGATCAGCACGCCCGGCTTCAACCATTTTCCGCGCAGCACCGGCTCGGCGGAGCCGGTCACAGTGACCACAACATCAGCGTCGCGCACCGCTTCCTCCGCCGAGGTCGCGATGCCGCCAATCTCGTCGGCCAACAACTTTGCATGTTGCGGATTGCGACTCCAAATGCGAATCTCGTCGAATTTTCGCACCAGGCTGAGCGCCCGAACGTGGGCGCGCGCCTGCACGCCGCTGCCAAGGATTGCCAGCCGCCGAGCGTCAGGGGAAGACAGCAGCCGTGTGGCCACCGCCGATACCGCGGCCGTGCGCAATTCGGTGATCAGGCGGCCATCCATGATGGCCAACGGCTCTCCCGTATCCGCACGAAACAGCGCGATGATGGCGAGATGGGTGGGCAGTCCCCGCGCCCCGTTGTTGGGATAAAAATTGACCAGCTTGGCGCCCATGATGTCGCCATAGACCGCCGGCATAAGCCCCATAAACCCGCTGTGTTGCTGAACGGAAATGATGCTGCGAACCGGCTGCACTACTCGGCCGGCGGAAAAATCGATGAGGGCGCGCTCCATGGCGGGGAGCAGCGCCTCGAGGCGCAGCACTCGTTGCACGGCGGCTTCGTCGAAGAAGGGAACGGCGGTCGGCGGATGGGGAAGGTGATTCATAGTATCGGGCCGGTCTCCAGCAGGCGCTCGTCTGATCACTCTAAGCAGATCGACCGCGTGCGTCGAGAGGATTCTGCCTCGACCGGCCTCCTCGCATGGGTTAGGCACTTCTGGCACAATGGGGGCTCATGCTGAAAGTGAAGAAGCTCTCGCCTGGCGCTGTTCTGCCGACCGTGGCTCACCCCGGAGAAGACATCGGCTACGATCTTTACTCCTGCGAGGACCTCACCCTTGCAGCGCACGGCGCGGCCGGGGTGCATACCGGCATCGCCATCGAGTTTGTGCCGGCGGCGGGGGGAATCGTGAAGACCAGGTCGGGCCTCGCCAAAAAGCGGATGCTGTGCAATGCCGGAGTCATTGACGCCGGCTATCGCGGCGAGATCATTGTGCTTATGGAAAACCTGGGCGACCAGCCGTATGCCATCCGCAAAGGCGACAAGATTGCTCAACTGCTGGAGCATCCCTTTCTTGCCCATGAGGTTGTGGAAGGCGAACTGAACGATGCCGCCCGCGGCGCGAAAGGATTCGGCTCGTCGGGTTCGTAGGAAAAATCGGAGTGAACGGGGTCGGAAGCGCGAGCATTTGGGATGCGCCGCAGCTTCGTATTGGCAAGCGAGCAACTGCCCCGCCCTAGCCAAAACCAGGCTAGAACGGGGCACCCGAAGCGCTTCCCCTATCAGTCCAGCCAGCAAAAAGGTCGCGGCCCCGCACCCTGCGGAGCCGCGCTGGAAGACTTCAATTTACTGGCCGGCGAAACTAATGTGCCTGTACCGCCTGCAGCAGGTTGAGAAGCCCATAGCCGAAGGTATTGTCCTGGAAGGGGGTCGGACCGGGACAGTATCCCAAGGCCTGCAAATCCCTCAAGCGTACGGTGGTGTGCTCCATGAGGGATTCCGTACCGTCAATATTTCCGTCGAGGCTGGGCTTGGCTTGCCACAACAGGGCCAGGCCGCCCGCCACATGTGGAGCAGCCATGGACGTTCCCGACCAACCGGAACTATAGCCGTTCCCCGGCACGGCGCCGCGAATGCTCACCCCAGGGGCCGACAAGTCAGGTTTGGTGCGGTGACTGCCGTCGGCGATAACCGGACCGCGGCTGCTGAAGCTGGCAACGTTGTTGGAGGAGTCGAGGGCGGCAACATCAATCGAGCTGGCGTAAATGGCGGGTGGCTCTTGAATGGTAGAGCAGCTAGGACCGTAATTGCTGGCGGCCATGACCGGGTAAATACCCGCGGCGCGTACCGCGTCGATGATGCTCTTGAGGGTGAGAGTCGAGCAGCCTTCGCTGGGAGGGCAGGTCCAGGAATTGTTGACGGAATCCGGCGCTTTGGAAGGATCTCCCTGGCCGCCGCTGATGGGATAAGGCGCAATCAGGAATTGGAAGCACTCGGTGTAGCGCGCGGGAGTACCGTTGCCGCCCGCATCCATATTGCGGCAGGCAATCCACTTCGCGCCTGGAGCTACGCCGATCTGATTGCCTTGTCCGTCATCGCCAACCATCTCGCTGACCGTGAAGGTGCCATGGCTGTTGGGGTCGATAGGCACCGGCGAATGATCGGGGGTGGCGTCGTGCCAATTGTAGTCATGGTCCGCCTGCTGGCCGTTCCAGCCGCGATATTGGTTTATTAGCGCTGGGTGGTCCCACTGCACTCCGGTATCGGCGCCGGAAACGACCAGACCTTCGCCATGGAAGCCCAGGGCCCAGACCTCAGGCGCCTTCACTCGCTCAATGTTCCATTCGATGCCGGTGAGTTGGCCGGGCGTCTCCATCCCCCGGCCGGTTGGCAGGGGATTGTGAACGGTAGGATTGGCGTCGATCCGCGCCACGTCGGCGCGGGCTGCGAGTTCTTCCATCAGATTGCGATCGCCCGTTACTTTGATCATGTTGACAATGAAGAAAGACTGATAAGGAATGCCGCGTTGCCGCAGCAGACTCAGGATCGGACCTTGCGTACGGCTGGCAACGGTGCGCAGCGAATTAACTACGAAGTAGCCCTTTTCCAATTTGGTTTTCAAGGTCGCAGCCGCGCTAAGGTCGGCCTGCTGCGTCAGCACAACCAGAGCTTCGGTCGAGCCGCCGTTTGCGGTCTCAGCAAGAACGCGGGAGGCGATCTTGCCATTCATTTCGTCAGTCTGAATTGACCAGGCTGACGGAACGATTCCAGCTATAAGTGCTGCCAGAATTGCTCCAAGCAGAAATTTACGCGATTTCATGAGTATTAATCTCCAGAAAGAAACTTCGTTAGGACCGAGGTGCATGGTGGAACGCCAAGATGGGGGTTGAGAGGAGCACACAGCTTGCGTCTGCAATGTAGCCCGTGGGGGGCCTTATGTCAACCAGTCGCGGGAGTGTGTGTCAGTAGCACATGATATGTCCGGTTGCGATAGCACGTGATCTGTCCGCTTTTCCGGCGGCGAGAGTAGGAGACCATGCGAAGCATGGATTTCTACTCGAAGGCCGCGATGGAGCGGGCAAT
>JBEKPR010000031.1:0-54208 GCA_049520555.1 Candidatus Korobacteraceae bacterium | reverse complement strand
GAATTCCCACTTTCCCACAGCGACCACGACGGCTATATGAGTAAACCCAAGAATCAAAACCGGACATTTCACTTGCTACAAAAAGCGGACATTTTGACTTGCTACGAACACCAGTCGCGGGAGTGTGGTGGTGTCTTACTAAGAAGTCGCCTGGCGACAGCGGAAGCGTTGATGCCCAGCTTTGTTTCTGCCGAACCGCTTGCATTCAGTTTGGCAATTGTGGCATGTCATTTCATCCTTGCTTTCTTCTGGCAAGCGGCTAAAATGACAGCGGGTGTAAACCCTGTCTTTGGCCGCAATCCAGAGGCAAGCCCAGCTCGCAGTTACCAGCTACGGGTTGGGCGTTTAGTAAGTGATGGAGCTGGAGGGATTCGAGCCCTCTGCCGTCCGGGTCCAGTGTCCGTTGGCAGCTCCAAGCCAGCCCCACACTTCAGAGAACGGCCAGCGGGTTCTCGCAAGATATTGAATTCGCTGGCCATTCGCTCCATGTCATGTATAAGTGATTTCCGGTGGTCAAGGGAATTCGCTTGCAAAATCATACAAAAGTGATACCATTCCCTTCGTCGGGCTGGAGCTTCTTCGACTACGCGGACGAGGTGGAGAAGTGGTATTGGGCATTATCGGAAGACGAAGGGCAGGAGACCTTTCAAAATCTACTCAAGATCAATTCCAAAGCATCAATTCCGTCCCAGTGGATTGGCTGCAAAATGCTCCAAGGCAAATGTAAGAAGGATGGGATATGGGAATGGCGCTTCCCTGCCGATGATTGTCAGCAGAGGATTTTGGGTATTTTTGGAGAAGGGCGCAGAACGGCGATATTTCTTATCGGCTGCTCCCACAAACAGAACGTTTATACACCTCCAAAGTGCCTAGATACGGCCATCAAACGAGCGAGAGAGGTACGCGATGGGAGAGCAAAACTCCGTAAGCGAGAGGTCAGGTCGGATTTCTAGACTGCTCAATAGTCAGAAATCTAGAACGGCTTACATCAAGGCAAAATTAGGCGTACTTGTACCCGCCCAGATTCGGGCGTTGCGTCTACAATCAACCAACCCTCCAATGCCGTATCAGAAAGATTTGGCGCGAGAATCAGAGATAAAACAGCAATCTAGGATTTCCATGCTCGAAACTCCTGGAGCCGCCAACATGACACTGGAAACGCTCGCTAAAGTAGCGGCAGGATTGAGAGTGGGCGTTATTGTAAAGTTTGTTCCTCATAGCGAGATGTTGCGTTGGGAGAATTCATTTTCTCCTGATGTTGACGTGACTAGGCTAGAGAATGATCGCGAATTTCTCAATCCTGCTGCCGTAGAGCAACGCGATCTAATTCTTTATGGCACATTCGGAGGGATACCACGAAAATTTGACCCGGGGAACACAATTGGAGAGTCAGCTAAGCCGTCCAATTCTGGGCTGTCTCAGCGCCCCGACCCAACGGATGCAGACGATACAACCCTTCCTATGCCAATTCCACCGCAGCCGGTTCCTAACCTCGGAAGCCAGCCCGGCGCTATGGTAGGCGGAGCATAAAATGAGTGAAGAAGAAAAAACAACCAAACCGACTCCTCAGACACCAACTCCCGAGACAGTGGATACCGAATGGGTGCCCTCCAAAGACTGCGTCGAGGCTTACTCCAACGTCATTCACATGAATTGGGCTGCATTTGAGGTTCGCATACGATTTGGTCAAACTGTGCCGGAACCTCGAAACATTCCTAGTCGGGCCACTAAATGGGCGGTAGAGGAGCGTGCAGTAATCACCATGTCATGGGGGCAGGTTAAGTATGCCCGCGACCTAATGACTCGCGTGATTGATGAGTACGAGAAACTTAACGGCGAGATCAAGGCCCCGACCATCCCGTCATTGAAATCCTAGCAACTCCCCGTTAGGACACCACCGGAGATCCATGGGGACAATGGTGCCCCTCGATTTGTTAGACTTCCAGCACGCCTCGGTGGCGTGGCGCGTGCGAGTAGAATTGTTCACGCCCCCTCAGTAGGCGAGTCATGCATCGGCTTACGGTCAAAACCCACAAGAAGCGCGAGATCGTGGACATCACCAAGCAGCTGGAGGCCGTGCTGTGGAAGCAGTATGGCGACAAGACCGGAGTGTGCCACTTGAGTTTGCTGCACACCACCGCGGCGTTGACTACGGCCGATCTTGATCCCGGGACGGATCTGGACATGCTCGATGCGTTCGAGCACCTGATTCCCAAGCTGGAGTATCGCCATCCCCACAACCCGGGGCACGTGCCCGATCACATCCTGTCTGCCCTGATCGGAACGTCGCTGACGCTGATGTTAGATCGCGGGTTGCTGTTGCTGGGAACCTGGCAGCGGGTGGTCCTGATCGAGCTCGACGGTCCGCGCGAGCGCGAACTGGTGCTGGCGTTTGTGGAAACAGCGTAGGCAGTAGTCAGTAGCCAGTTGTCAGTTGCCAGTAGTCAGCGAGGGACGGCAGAACAGCAGGTCCCTCCGCTCGGTCGGGATGACAATTTGAGATGAAATTCGGAGCATGGAGCGAATTCGGCTCGGCTGACAGCTGATGGCTGACAGCTAGTTGCTGCTACTGACTGCTGACTACTGACTACTGACTACTGGCTACTGCTCTCACAGCATCTGCGTGCCCCACAGATCGTGCAGGTGCAGCACACCCAGCAGGTGGCCGGCTGCGTCCACCACGGGAAGCGCAGTGATCTTCTTCTGCTCCATGATGTCGAGCGCGGCGATGGCGAACACGTCAGGGCCGACGGTGCGCGGCGAGCGCGTCATGCATTCCGCGGCGGCCAGGTCGAACACCTTCTTGCCGTGCCGTTCCAACAGACGGCGCAGGTCGCCATCGCTGATCAATCCCACCAGCTTCTTGCCAGCGACCACGGTCGTCATGCCCAGGCCTTTGCGCGACATTTCGTAGATCACGTCGCTCATGGCGGTCCCGGGTTTTACTTGCGGCAGCGCGTTCCCGGTGTGCATCAGGGCCGAGACGCGCAGGAACCGCTTGCCCAGTTTGCCTCCGGGATGCAGGCTGGCGAAGTCCTCTTCCTTGAAGCCACGCCGTTGCGAGAGCGCCACCGCCAGCGCATCGCCCAGCGCGAGCATGGTGGTGGTTGAAGCCGTGGGCGCAAGCCCCAGCGAGCAGGCTTCATGGGCGACCGAGCAGTCCAGCGTAATGTCGGCGGCTTGCGCCAGCGTGGACAGGCTGCGTGGCTCGCCGGAATCGGAACGCGAATGCAGCTCATCGCAGGTCATGGTGATGAGCGGCACGCCGAGCCGCTTCACGGCGGCCAGCAATTGCAGGACCTCCGAGGTCTCGCCGCTGGCCGAGAGCGCCACCACCACGTCGCCGCGGACCACCATTCCGAGGTCGCCGTGCAGGGCCTCGGCAGGATGCAGAAACAGCGCCGGGCTTCCGGTCGAGGTCAGAGTCGCGGCGATCTTGCGCGCGATCAGGCCGCTCTTGCCCATGCCGGAGACCACGACGCGGCCGGCGCATCGGTAGAGCAACTCAACCGCCCGTTCAAAATCGGCGGCCATCGGCCCGGCCAGACGGTCAGCCAGAGCGCGCAGCGCTTCGGCCTCAATGCGCACGACGTTTTCACCAAGGTTCTTGCTGGTGGGCCGGTCTGAGGGTGCGCCGCGAGAGCGCTTCATTGTGTGGCCGACCGGGGAGAGGCCGACGGTGGCAGCAGTCCACGCGAATTGAAAACCAGCACACGCTCCTCATTTTCGCCGCCGCTCAGAGGAACGTCCTTGCCATTGAATGAGACTGCCACCGCGCCGGCATTACCCGTCCAAAAGACCACCTGGTCGGTGGCGCGGATCGTCTTCACATCCGGCGGCTGGATGATGCCGCGAACTACAAACTTGCCGTCGGACTTGATGGAAACCCAGGCGCGATTCTTGGGGCGGACGGTCAATTCGAAGGGCGTACCCGCGGGATTGGCAACGTTGCTGGTCCCAGTTGCAAGACTGATGGGAGCCGTTGCTGGTAACTGCGTGCCGGCTTTCGTCTCGGCTGGCTTTGCGCTGATGGTAACGTCGGTTTCTGCATGAGTACTGGTGTCAGGGCCGGACTGAGGCGACGCCGATTTTTCCGCAGTGGACATGCTTGCTGCTGGAGAGCTGGGAGGGGACGCGCGCAGCGTCGTATCGCGCGCGACCGCGATCGCAGCTTGCTGTTTACGATCAAGTTGACGTTCCCGGTAAAGTCGCCAGCCGCCGGCCATCCCGGCCAGCAAAACGAGAGCGATCAGTATGGGAACCACGGGCAACGGAGACCGGAGTCCGGTACTGGCCAGTTCGCGGCTGGATCCGTCGAATCGGCTGGAAGCGTTTTGGTCGGCCATCGCATGGCCGCCCGGCGCCGCTTCCTGGGCGGCTTGCAAATAGCCGGCAATGGCCTTCTCCTCGTCAATTCCCACGTACTTGGCATAGGCGCGAACATAGCCCTTGTTGAAGATACCGCCGGGGAGGAGATCGAACTGTTCCTCTTCCAAGGCGCGCAGCAGGCGAGTGCCAATCTTGGTGGTGGCGGCGATTTCGTCGAGGGAGATACCCCGCAGCTCGCGCTCGCGCCGCAATCCTTCGCCGAATGCAACCATCTCAGGCTCAGTCTGCTCCAACGACTTATACACTTGAAATTGTCCAGCTCCCTGCCGATCATAGAAAGTGGCGCAGGCAGTGTCAAACCGGCGGGCAACCGCCAAGTGAGTCAGCTTGCCTTGCTGGAAATTAGGCCACCAGCCTGGGCTGTCCGGTAGAATACATGGCAGGCAGGCGTATTGGTTGAGCCTGGACCGGGGAACGAAAACTGCCAAGCCCTGGTTCGCTTTTCTCGGAACGAGCAGAGAAAATCTACGTCAGGTTCTCGCATGTCGCTTCCAACCACAGACCATGATCGGCAGTTTTACGAGCTGAAGATCTTTCACGACGTCGCCAAAGCCCTGACCTCTTCGCTTGATCTGGACACCATTCTGCAAACCATCATGCAGAAGATGGCCGCTTATTTTGAGTCGGCGACCTGGTCTCTGCTCATGCTGGACGAGGCCTCGGACGAACTCTATTACGCGGCGGCGGTCGGGCAGGGTTGCGAGAATCTCAACGCCTTGCAATTGACCTCGGGGGAGAGCCCGGCACGCTGGGTGCTCAACCATGGCGCGCCGCTGGTCATTGCAGACGTGGCCCTGGACGAGCGCGTCCAGCACATTAACGGTCACGATTTCTTCGCAGAAGGATGTTCCGCGGTCTGCATGCCGGTGCGCACCGGTGGCAAGGTCCTGGGCATCATCCAGATGGTGAATATTGATATGCGGGTGTATACCCGCAACGAAATGCTGTTGCAGACCCTGGCCGATTACGCCGCCATCGCCATCGAGAACGCGCGCGCTGTCCGGCGCATCCAGGAACTCAGCATTACCGACGACTGCACCGGTCTGTACAACGCTCGTCATTTGTTCACCACGCTCACCGACGAGGTGCATCGTTCGCAACGTTTCGGGTACGAGTTCAGCCTGCTGTTTCTTGACCTCGACTACTTTAAGCGGGTGAACGATGAGCATGGACACCTGGCCGGCAGTAAGCTTCTGGGTCAGGTGGGACAGGCCTTGCGCGAAAACCTTCGCTTGATCGACGCCGCCTTTCGTTATGGCGGAGACGAGTTCGCCATTCTTCTGCCGCAAACTTCAAAGGAGGGGGCCGTCTTAGTGGCGCGCCGGCTGCTGTCGGCTTTTCATGCCAGGCAATGGCTCGCGGCGGAGGGCGTGCCGCTCAGCCTGCGGGCCAGCATCGGGGTTGCAAGTTTTCCCGCGGACGCAGTTTCCCCGCAGGCCATTGTGCAGCGCGCCGATGAAATGATGTATCAGGTGAAGCAGGCGGGGCGTGACAACATTGCTTTAGCGGGTGTCGGAATCGTGGGACCTGAGGCAGAACCGCCGACCTCCTAATCCCGCGAGGCTGGGCCTGCCCCAGTCGCGGTTTCCTTATTTCGGCGATGCTTCCGCGCTCGGTTTGTCGGGTTGCAGGGTGTTCGGATTTGCCGGCGCCTTGGGATTGACGCCGAAGTCCCACACGTAAAGGTTCATCTCCTGCTGGTCCAGCATCTCAACCACCGCGTACTCGCCGGCGGCGAGGTCCTGTGCCGGAGTCAGCTTCACCCACTGTCCGGTGCCCAGCTTCTCCACCTGTGCGGGCACCGCGATGCTCTGCTCGCTGGCCTTGCCGGTGAAGGTAACTTTCAGGTTGGCGACGATACGGGCGTCTTTCTTGACCGCAACCCGCACCAAGCGGAAGCGGTCCGCGATCTCCGTGCCGCTCGGGGCCCCTTCGTCGATATCAATGTAGATGACCGGACGCGGCAGGTGAGATTGGACCTTCGCGTGTTCATCTTTCAGTTCAATGGACTGCTTGGAACTGGCGAGGGGATTGATGGTGGAACGCATAACGCTTTTACCACTGTTCTTGTTTAGCTCACCGCCGTTCTGCATGATCTCCGCCAATTCGGGTTTGCCCTGGTACTGATCGAACAGAAACACCCCGCCGCTCCCGGGCAGGTGCAGACCGGGCGCGATCTGCGGCGAATTGGCTTCCTCTTTCTCGCGCTCCTCTTTTTCCTCGGCGGTTTCCGCCCGCGGCGTGCGGAGCTTGCCGCTGCTTAAGTCAGCTTCGTACTTTTTGGTTGCATCCCAGTCGATCAGCGAACTCGGAATGTCTTCCCACTCATACCGCTCCGCGCTGAGATAGTGGACCCGGTCACCCTGGACCTCGTATTTCACCACTGACTGGTAGGAGCCATCTTTCAGGATGAGGCGCTGGGTGCGCTGCTGGGCTTGCAGAAGGACCGGATGCTGCACGAGGAGCGCGGCCACTCCCGTGAACAACGTCAGGGAGAGAAGCGCATTCAGGACAGAGCGTCGCATTGACACTAGTTTAGACCCCAAGAGCGCGAGAACGACTCGGCTTTAGTGCTGAACGGCAGGCGCGCTGTCATTCCGCGTCATAGCCGATGGGTGGAGCACGCCTTTCAGGCGTGCATGACTGCCGTCAGTCCCTGGATCGCGCTTTAGCGCCTGAGGTAATGTTTTCGTCACCTCAGCGGCTAAAGCCGGTTCATTTCCGAATCTTAAATGCACCGCTGAAGAGGCTGTTACGAAACTCTGTCGTCCCTACGGGACTCCGACGATTTTTTCCACCCTACCCAGCACTCCGCCTACGGCTCCGTGCTGGGCTAAGCTCTTCCGTGCCTTCGGCACTCGTTTTTCGTGTGGTTTGTTCCGGCGATTCCGTGGGCAACCGAGTTTCGTAACAGCCCGCTGAAGCGGTGCTCCACCCTGAACACCCGATGTGAGACTACAGTCTGCTCACTGCGTTTTGTGATTCCGAGTATTGCGCGTTGCGCCTCCGCTGCGGAACAATAGGAGGCACGTTGTTCCCGCCGCCGTTGCACGCGGCACAGGGCCGCGTAATCTCCGGGAGCAGCATTTCCCAGCGAGGATCCATGCATGGATAGCGCACTCTTGATCCACCGCCTGCACTTCGCCTTCACCGTGACCTATCACTACCTGTTTCCCCAGTTGACCATGGGACTGGCGCTGTTGATCGTGATCTTGAAGACCCTGGCGCTCAAGACCAAAGACGAGAGCTACGATCGGGCCGCCCGCTTCTGGGCCAAGATTTTCGGCATCAATTTCATCATCGGCGTGGTGACGGGAATTCCCATGGAATTCCAGTTCGGCACCAACTGGTCGCATTTTTCACGCTACGCCGGTGGCGTGATCGGGCAAACCCTGGCCATGGAAGGCGTCTTCGCCTTCTTCCTGGAGTCCACATTCCTCGGCCTATTTCTTTATGGTGAAAAGCGGCTCACCAAGACCCAGCATTGGTTCTCCGCGCTCATGGTCTTTGTCGGTTCGTGGCTATCGGGTTACTTCATTATTGCGACCGACGCCTGGATGCAGCATCCGGTCGGCTATCAGCGGGTGGCCGACGGCTCCGTGCAGCTGAGCAGCTTCTGGCAACTGGTGCTGAATCCCTGGGCGTTGTGGCAGTATGCGCACAACATGAGCGGCGCGGTCATCACCGGGGCATTCGTGATGTCGGCGGTCGGGGCCTTCTACTTGCTCAGCCAGAAACATGTGCAGCAGGGCCGCATCTTCGTGCGCGTCGGCGTGATTGCGGCGTTGATCGCCAGCGTCTTGCAAGTCTTCCCGACGGGCGACGCGCAGGGCCGCATGGTAGCGCGCAACCAGCCGGTGACGTTGGCCGCGATGGAAGCTTTATGGGAGACGCAACCGGGAGCGCCGCTGGTGATTATCGGCCAGCCCAATGTCCCGGAGCAGAAGATCGACAACCCGATCATCATTCCCAAGGCGCTGAGCTTTCTGACCTGGCGCCGGTGGAATGCGGAGGTAAAAGGTCTCAACGAGGTGCCAAAGCAGGATTGGCCCGACAGCATTCCGCTGCTCTATTTCTCCTACCATGTAATGGTTGGGCTGGGGACAATCTTCATCGCGGTGTCGGTCATCGCAGCCTTCCTGCTGTGGCGACAACAGTTGTACAGCGCGCGCTGGATGCTGTGGATTTTGCTGTTGCTGTTCCCATTGCCTTACATCGCCAACACCGCAGGCTGGATGACAGCCGAACTGGGCCGGCAGCCGTGGCTGGTCTATGGCTTGCTGCGCACCGTAGATGGCTACTCCAAGATGGTGTCGGCCGGGAACGCCTGGTTCAGCTTTCTCGGGTTCCTGGGGATGTACACCGTGCTTTCCATCTTGTTCCTCTTCCTGGTGCGCCGCGAAATCGAACATGGGCCTGATCCCGATCCTGGGCCTTTGGCGCAAAAATCCGGTGTAGTTGTGGCAGGTCCCGTGGAGGTGCGATAGCCATGTCAACCTTATGGTTCATGATCGTCGCGGTAATGGTTGCGGTTTACGTGCTGCTGGATGGCTTCGACATCGGAGCAGGTGCGGTCCACCTCTTCATCGCGAAAAATGACGCGGAGCGCCGCCTGGTGCTGCGCGCCATTGGGCCGGTGTGGGACGGCAACGAAGTGTGGCTGCTGGCCGCGGGCGGGACCCTCTACTTCGCTTTTCCGCTGTTGTACGCGTCCAGCTTCAGCGGGTTTTACCTGCCGCTGATGATGGTGCTGTGGCTGCTGATGCTGCGCGGCATCGGCATTGAGTTTCGCACCCATATTCAGGATGCGGTGTGGAAGAGCTTCTTCGACGTCATCTTCGGAATTTCAAGCATCCTGCTGGCCATCTTCTTCGGCGCCGCGTTGGGCAACGTGGTGCGCGGCGTTCCGCTGCAAGCCGACGGCTATTTCTTCGAGCCGCTGTGGACCAATTGGCGCGTGGGCGCGCAGAACGGCATCCTCGACTGGTACACAGTTATCTGCGGCCTGGTCGCGCTGGTGACGCTGGTGGTGCACGGCTCGCTTTACCTCGCCAACAAAACTGAAGGCGACCTGAATGCGCGCGCCCGCAAGGTTGCCAGCCGGTTCTGGCCGGTGCAAGTGCTGCTTACGATTGTCAGCCTGATCGCCACCGTGTACATCCTCCCGCACGTGCTGAACAATTACAGCCGCTGGCCCATTGGATACCTGGTTCCGGCGGTGGTGATCGGCAGCCTGATCTATCTGTACTATGCGCATTCCAAGCGGAATGACAAGGGCGCATTTCTGGCGTCGTGCGCCTACATCGTAGGCATGCTGGTGGGAGCGGCCTTCGCGCTGTATCCCAACGTGCTGCCCGCCAGCACCGATTCCAGCTTTAGCCTGACGATTTACAACACGGCTGCCGGCGCGCACGGGTTGGGCGTGGGCTTCGTGTGGTGGACGATCGGGATGATTCTGGCGCTGGGATATTTCATCTTTGTCTATCGCATGTTCCGGGGCAAAGTGAAGCTGGACGAGGGCGGGCACGGGTACTGAGCAGCTGTTTGGCTCTATGCGTCAGAACTCCTACGCGTCAGGGCACGACGTTAGTCACGGCTAATGCTTCACGACGGAGGCGGTGTATGCTAAAAGCGCCGCCTAAGCCGCGTTTTGTTCCAAAACCCGAGCGGCCTCCGGCAAGGAAGCGCATGACTATAGCGGCAGGCATTCTCTGCCCAGATGGAATCATTCTATGCGCCGACAGCGAAGAATCGCTCGGCACCTTCAAGCGCAACCGCCCGAAGCTCATAGAGCTGCAACTGGCTTCGTCGGATGTCAAATGTGTCGCTGTCGGCGCTGCGAGCGATGCGTCGTTCATGGATGCATTGCTTGACAAGGTTTCTGACGCGATCGAAAAAACCGACAGCTATTCGGCCCAGATTCAGCAGGCAATTGAAACAGCCGTGCTGAATTACTGCACCAAAATTTGGAAGCTATACCCAACAATTGAAGATCGACCAACGGCAGATATTCTAATCGGAATGCGGGTCACAGATGGGCTATCGCTGATTTGCATTCAGACGCCGATAGTCAGAAGCATTTCGACTTCGGAGTTTATTGGCTGGGGCTATGAACTGGCATCTTACAAATCAAAGCAGATGCTACTATCCGAGTTACCAACCGCAATAAGCGCGTCTCTCGCTGCTTACATTCTCGATGTCGTCAAGCGCAACAGCAAATATTGCGGCGGCCCTACAAAAATGGCTGTCATACATAAGGACGGCACCGTTGAGCGCAAAAGCCAAACTGAGATTGATAAGGCCGCCCGGGTCTTCACGTCTCTATCGATGTTGTTAGATGCATTTGTTCTTCCGATCTTGCCTTTGGTTACAGATGCGGAAGGGAGAGACCTGCTAAGTGCTCTGAGCGAAGCCGTAGTTGGGGAGCCAGAGATCGCGGACGATACTAGGCGCTCAATGGCGTCCGCAATATCAAAATTCTTAGAGAAGGGTACAGTGTCCGATGACGACGATACTGCTCACGCCAGGGCCTTATACGAGGCCAGTGTAGCAACGGCACATCTAGCCAATGTAGGAAGGCAGTTTTATAGACTCGGTCTAGTTGGCAAGGAAGAGTACAAGGCCTTTTGCGAGGCAGTAATACATCTTGCAAACCGGTCACGCGAGGCTGGGGAGCTCATTCAGCAAGACAGGGATGAAGAGGGGAAGCAAATACTGGTCAGGATGATTCCCCTGCTCACCGATGTAGTTAACAAGATGCAATTGAACGCTCAAAAGTCAAAGGGTCAGCAGTAACCATCTGCCGTAGAGTGTCGATGAATAAGTCGGGGTTCTTGCGGCGATTGAACCGAAACTCCATCTCTGCGAGATAGGCAGCGAGGTGCTTGGCGCTAATGCGATGCCACGTACCGATGGTGCCGCGCTTCAAGAGGCAGAATGCGTTTTCAACGGTGTTGGTATGAATGTCGCCTTCAACGTAGATGCCAGACCTGTGCTTAATGGCGAGCAGTCCCGACCAATACTCTTCTTTATACTTGCGAAGATTAAAGGCCCAGGGGCTAAAGCCCATTTCCGAACCTCTGCGTGACGGCACGGCTGAAGCCGTGCCCTGACGCGAAGGTGCGCTGCCGGCCATCGACACTCCGGATGTCAATCCAACTTCAGCGGCTTCCACTCGCCACTGCTGCTGATGGCAATCTGGATTGGCCGCGGCGGCCCCAGCGGCGGCACCGTGACCTCAGTCCACAGTTCCTGGTCCTTCTTCAACGGGAAGGGACTCTGCGCAGTATCGGGAATGAAGAAGTCCACCGCCGAAAGCCGTGCGTGATCACATGACGTGTCACCAGTTGACGGGTCGCCATTTAGCCAGATGGTTTGCGTGCCCGTGTGCGGAAGAACATCTCTGGCGTCTTCGACAACCAGCTTGCCATCGCGAGCATAGGTGCGCACCCGCCAATGCCAGCTACCGATCCTCTCGTGGCCATCTTTGTCAGTCCATCGATATGCCGATTCTTTATCGTGAGGCAGCGCGCAGGCGTCCACAACCGGCGAAAGCGCAAGGTAGCGTCCGCGCATCGGCAGATTGGGATCGTACTGTGCAACACGGACCCACACCCGTGGGCAGGTTGCTCGCTCATACAGATACTTGGCCGCAATCGAGGAAACCAGAAGGCACTGAATCACGACCAGGGCGATGGCTCGCGCGCGCGGCTTCATACCGCCTCCTGAATGTGGCGTACCAGCTTGCGCCGAGTTTTCTCCAGCGCCCAGCCACCGGCAAGGAAGAGTATTCCAAGCAGCATTAAGCTGAAAGATCGCTCGAGCTTGCCCATCACGCTGGAGAAATAGAACCACAGTACGGCAATCGCAAAGCACACCACACCGTAGTTGATGAGCGCGCGGCTGCGCTGTTGCACGCCCCACCAGGTGAGAAAGGCGGCGCCCAGCGCGACCAGGGCATGGGCCACCAGCGTCGGCGCCGGGTAGAGCCACTTCGGTGAATACTCGTTCGATGACATCCGGTAAAGATGCGGCAGAATTACTGCCACCATCAGCGACACCCCGACGGGAACAACCGATGAGCGGTTGAGTCGCCAGGCAACAAGCCCTGGCAAGACCGCAACACAGAGCCAGCCGAAGAGAAGGAGCGACGGCGGCATTTTCGCTGTGCTCGCCCAGTCATGCCACCCGTAATTGAACTCGGTGAGCATAGCTGTGCCGACGATGAGTGCAACACTGGCCGCCCCAAACAGCAAGCCAAACACCAGCTTCTTCTTGCTCTGCAGGAATGCCGTCAGGTACACCGCCGCAAACACTGTGATCATGCGGGCGATGAACAGATCAGAGCCACGATAGCCATCGGTGCGGGCTGACCACTCGCAGATAATCCAGGCAGGCACCAAAAGCAGACTGATGGTCTGCTGCACCTGATCGCGCAACAAGGCCCATCCCGCCAGGGCGCAGAGCGCCCACAAGAGCACTCCCGCGGGCCAATGTTCCTGGATGTTAAAGATTTGCCCGACCAGCGCTACGGCGGCGCCAGACGCAACCGTGCCGACGCCGTGAAGCACGATCGCCAGACGCTCGAAGTGCGGACGCACCAGCAAAGCGCCCCCGTGCAGCACCACCAGCATTCCCATCACGACAATAAATCGTTCTATGGGCGGCAGTTCATCCCAATGCGCGGCGACAAACAGCGTGACACCCGCGGCCAGAAGAATCGCGCCGAAGATCAGCGCCAGCAGAACTTGCCAGCGAAGGCCGGCCGGGTGCTCGCGCGATGCTTCAAACAAACGGATGCGGTCGGCGGTCGGCGCGTCAAGCACACCGGCACGAGTCCAGCGCTCCAGTTCTTCATCAATGGCTTGCATGGCTATGGGAGAAACCTATCGAACAGGCTTGTGATTAGCAATAGAATTCGCCGCCACCAGCGCATCCGCGTTCCACACTGGGATTGGCCTTCGCTTGCACTGAGCACTTCTCCGGTGTAACTTTTGCCTCACTCGCCAATCTAATCAGCAAGCTTCTTCGTACTGAGATAGGTTATGCCGGACAACATCCAAGGAGAACCGAAACCGCCGGAGCCTGAGGAGCACCCGCAGCCGCCAACAGAGCGGGCTGATCAGAGCGCTGCCGAAGCCGAAGAGCGCGTTCCCCAAGCCGCCGCACCGCCAGATGCCGCCGCACAGCACGAAGAAGAGCGTGTTCCTGACGACGCCGCGCAGCCTGAGCCAGAAGAAGTCGCTGCCCCTGCCGTGCTGCGCAACGCCGGGCCAGCGGGCGAAGAAGTGCGCCGGGTTGCTCCTGCCGAACGCAAGCGCATGAATCGCCGCGAACTGTTGAAGCTGGTTCCGGTCGTGGCGCTGGGAGCGTTTGCGATACCCAAGCTTCGCGAGCCGCTCTTGAACGACGGACTTCACTTCAGCGACTGGGCCTCTGGAAAGCTCTTCAGGCGCGCGCGGCTGGCGCAAACTTTTCCCGATAGCGATGTCGTCCCCTTCGAGCGCTTCCCCTACAACTTCTATGACGTCGTCGATCCCGGGGTGGACCTGGGCAGGTGGACGCTGACGGTGGAGGGCCTGGTCCAACATCCTGGCGAATACAAGCTGTCCCAAATTCAAGCGCTTCCCAAAGTCACGCAGAACACCCGGCACGTGTGCGTGGAAGGTTGGGACGTGATCGGAAATTTCGGCGGCGCGCGCGCCTCCGATTTTCTGCGATTGATCGGCGCCGACACTAGCGCGCGTTTTCTCGTGGCGGAATGCGCGGATGGATATTACGAATCGATCGACATGGAGACCATGCTGCATCCCCAGACATTGTTCTGTTACGAAATGTATGGCAAGCCGCTCGACCGCGGACACGGCGCTCCGCTGCGGCTGCAAATGCCGACCAAGATCGGCTACAAGCAGGCGAAGTATCTCGACACCATCCGCGTGACCAACGTGCTGCGGGCCGACAAGCGCGGCTACTGGGAAGACCAGGGCTATAGCTGGTACGGCGGACTCTGAGGCGGGTGCGGATGGCAACGAGCGCATGCCGGTGCTTGAGGCGGCGCGGTTTTACACGTCGCCGAGTGTATTCCTGGGTGGAAGCCCCCGCATTTATGCGGGGGGAAGGAGCGCTTCAGCGCTCCGGAAAAGAGTTCGGCTTCGATCACGCGCTTTAGCGCCGGGCATTGAAAAACCCCGGGGCTAAAGCCCATTTCAAAATTGGCTCCTTTTCCGCTGGACTAAAGTCCAGCTCCCCCTGCTAAAGCAGGGGGCTTCCACCAGAGGCGTTTCACAGAGCTTGCACAGCCTGTTTGGCCGTGTTGCAAAGTGTTCCAGTATGAATGGGCAAAAACAAAACACGATCGCCGCGTCCCCGGTCACCCTTGCCTATGAGCATCCCTGGGTGGTGCGCTTCGCTCACTGGGTGAACGCAGTGGCTGTGGTCGTCATGGTGGGCACCGGGCTGCAGATCTTCCGCGCCTTTCCCAGCTTCGGTCCCAAAATCCCGCAGAAAAACTTGCTCGACGTTCCCCGGCTGATCACGCTCGGCGGCTGGCTGGGCGGCGCGTTGCAATGGCACTTCACCTTCATGTGGATTTTCGTGGGAAGCGGCCTGCTGTACGTGATCTACCAGATCGCCACCGGCCATTGGCGGCAGGTGTTGTTCACCGCGCGCGACCTCAAAGGGGTCTGGCCGATGGCGCGCTATTATTTTTTCTTCGGAGCGAAGCCTGCGGTTGATGCCGCCTACAACCCGCTCCAGAAGCTGGCTTACACCTCCACGGTTTTCTTCGGTGTGCTATCAACGCTGACCGGCCTGGTGCTCTACAAACCCGCTCAGTTCTGGTGGCTGGCCTGGCTCATGGGCGGGTTCCATTACGCGCGCATCTGGCACTTCGTCTCGATGTGCGGATTTCTGGCCTTTATCCCCGGCCACCTCATCATGGTCCTTCTGCACGGATGGAATAACTTCTATTCCATGCTGACCGGGTGGAAGCGCGATCCTGAATACCTGGGATGAGAAGTTCTTACCACCACGGAGGACACGGAGCGCACGGAGCGCACGGAGCGCACGGATTTCCCTTAGGCGCGGGCTCGTTTTATAAGTGTCATCCTGAGCGGAGGCGCTCGCCACTGCGAGCGCCGGAGTCGAAGGACCCCTATAGCAGCAAGAAATCACCGTGTAGCCATACGTCACAACAACAAATCCGGGATTGCTAGCGGCCCCGTTTGCGCTCGTCGCTCAGGATGACACGGACCTACTCTGATCACGAATTACACTGACTTTGCGGCGTTGATCGCAGCGATCAATTCAAGCGTGGTCGGAACCGCGATGCCGTAGCGTTTGCCGCCGCGCACGATTGGGCCGCCGATGGCATCCAGTTCGAGTTGCCGTCCCGCGGCGAGGTCTTTCGCCATGGAGCTGCGAATGCCCGGCGGCAAACTGTCGAACGTCTCCCGCAACTTCGCGATGTCAACCTCGGCTCCATCGGCCTTGGCCACCGCGCAGGCCTCGGTGGCCGCAGAATCCAATTTTCCCTTCCAAGCCGGGTCCGCGTAGAACTCGCCCTTATTTTTTCCCGACGCCGAGGTCACCAACGCCATAGGCGCCAGGAAGCACAGCTTGCCCCACAGCAAGGTTTGCTCGTTCTGTATGAGCTGGCAGGTGAATCCCAGATTCGTCAGCCGCACGACCATCGGCCCCAACATGGGCTCCAACCCGGCGCCGAGGTTGAAGCGAACGAACGGCGAGCGCTGAATGAAGCGCCCGGGAGCGAGCCGCTCGGCCTCCACCGCAATGGTTGCGGGAACCACGTGGTCATGCCCGAAGCGGGACCGCAGCGCTGCGACGTGATCGATGCCGTTCAGCAGAGGGACCACAGTGCCGGGCACCGCCTCCACGGCCGCGAGCGCGGCTTGCAGTTGGTAGGTCTTGGTCGCGATCCACAGCACATCGACGGGTTGGGTTAGTCGGGTCACGGCCTTCGCCGGAGCCGTGATCGCGCCCGACGGTCTTTCCAGCGTCAAAGTGCCGGGATAGTCCGCCAGTTTGTCCGGCCGGACGATCACGGTGATATCTTCGCCCAGCGAGCCCAGCACCGTGGCCATCAGCCCGCCTATCGCTCCGGCTCCCAGGATTGCATGTCTCATCGCAGCGCCTCCGCAAAAACTATACGACATTGGGTGCCCCATCCTCTCGCCCTCCTTGGGCGAAAGGGTGGGAAACAGGTCCTCATTGTGCCGCCGCCGTCGATGGTTGGTAATGCAATGTGGCTGCTCCTAGGATCGGACCGCCGTCTGAATCCTGGACCAATACCGCGACTTTGAGATTGGCGACGTTCCATCCGGAATGTCGAGTGGCCTCGACCGTCTTTTCAAACGATCCGTTCTTCACGCTGCCAAGTTCTTGCAACTCCCGTACGACCGCCGCGTGCCGCAGGGTCTGGCCGCTGTTTTCGCCGCCCGAGATCGCAGTGGTCAGCCCGTCCTCGGTCACGGCCAGAAAAACGTGCGCATGAGTTTTCTCCGGAGCCTGCACCGCGATCTTCAGATGATCGCCGGCTTCCCACTGCAGTGACACTTGCGCGGTTTTCGGCTGGGCCGCCGCCAACTCAAGATTGTGCTGCAAAGTTGCGGCATCGTTTCCCACAAACTGCAGATGGCCGTCGATTACCATCTGCGGCGTGTACGGCCCAGCCACATGAAGATGGCTTTCATAATCGCTTTGCCGCTGAGTGAGCTGCGCCGACGAGAAGCGGTCGCTCCAGCCGTCATGGTTCCAGTAGTCAACGTGTTCGCCCAGGAGGATGAGGTCCACTCCGGGCGGAGTCTTCTGGCTCAATTGCACCAGGAGCGCGTCGGCGGGCGGACAACTGGAGCATCCCTCCGAGGTGAACAGCTCAACCACGACGGGAGTCTGCGCCCAGGCGCGCGGGAAAAAGCACAGCCCGAAAACGACGGAGGCGACTATTACGTGAAAAGCTTTTTTCATGACACAGGATAGGACGCGCCAGCGCACGGTTTTGGTTCAGGCAAGTTGTGTCTTGAGTGCCATCCTGAGTTGCCATATGGGCCTGCGGCCAACCCATAGAAATGAAAAACCTCTCCCGTCTGTCATCCTGAGCGACGAGGAGTCGAAGGAACCCTATCCGGCTCACTCACTCTCTGTGATTTCTTGCAGCTATAGGGGTCCTTCGACTCCCCCTCACGACGTTCGGGGTCGCTCAGGATGACACCTCTAAATTCGGCTTTGGCGCGGATAGCTCGCAATCCGATAGCCCCGCGTTTGCGTACTTTGATTGATGGATTAGACCTTTTGGAATTGTCATTACGAGAGGAGCGAGGAATCTGCTTTTGTGTGCGGCCGAAAGACATTGAGGGAACAGCAAATCCCTCGCGGCCAAAGGCCGCTCGTGGTGACAACCCAATAATCGTAGCTCCGGATTGTGTGTAACTTTCGCTGGGGTTGCGACTCTAACTTAGGAGGGCCTCGGAGCTAAATCCGAGGGAGGATGGTTATGTCGAAGTCTCGTTTCAGTCTGCTGGTTTCTTTCTTATTGCTTTGCGCAGTCTTTCTTGCGATCGCGGGTGAGCGGAGCGCTGTGGTTCTGCCCAATCCCGCCGCCGACGAATCCCCGTCTGCGAAGAGCGCCCAGGAGACCGCCGTGTTTGCCGGCGGATGTTTCTGGGGTGTGCAGGCGGTTTTCCAGCATGTGAAGGGCGTCATCAGCGCCACCTCCGGCTACTCGGGCGGGCCGTCCGTCGCTGCCGAATATGAAGTGGTCAGCACCGGAACTACCGGGCACGCCGAGTCGGTCAAGGTGGTTTACGATCCGGCAAAGGTTTCCTATGGTCAGCTCCTCAAGGTGTTTTTCTCCGTCGCGCATGATCCCACGGAGTTGAATCGCCAGGGCCCGGACACAGGGACGCAGTATCGCTCCGTGATCTTCTACAGCAGCGATCCGCAGAAACACATTGCGCAGGCCTACATCGCGCAGTTGGACCAGGCCAAGGTCTTTCCGCGCGCCATCGTGACCCAGGTGGTTCCGCTGAAGGCGTTTTATCCGGCGGAAGCTTATCACCAGAATTACGCCACGCTTCATCCTGACAACCCGTACATCAAGTACAACGACTTACCGAAGGTGGCGAACCTTCAACAGCAGTTTCCCAATCTGTATCGCGCGTCGATCAGCGGAAACTAGAAACTTGAAACTGGCAGGCCCATCGCTATGAGTGACCGTCGAAACTTTCTCAAAACAGCTTTTCTAACATTGTCTGGAGTAGCGTTTATGAGCGTATTGAACGATAAGGAAAGCAGCGCCGCGAAATCCAACGCCGCGCCCGCCGCGGATTATGTCGAGGTGGTGGAGTTCAAGGATTCGGGCGAAAAAGTCGGCCCCCAGCGCGTGAAGAAAGTCGTCAAGACCGATGCCGAATGGCGCGCGCAATTGACGCCTGAGCAATTTAATGTGACCCGGCACGCGGGGACTGAGCACGCCTTCACCGGCCAGTACTGGGACTTGCACGCCAAGGGGATTTTCCGTTGCGTGTGCTGCAAGAATGCGCTGTTCAGCTCGGAGACTAAGTTCGACTCGGGCACCGGCTGGCCCAGCTTCTGGGCCCCCATCGCCAAAGAGAACGTCAAGGTCAACACCGACCGTAGCATTGGCATGGAGCGCTCGGAGGTGCGGTGTGTGGAGTGCGACGCGCACCTGGGCCACGTCTTCGATGACGGCCCCAAGCCTACCGGCCTGCGCTATTGCATGAACTCGGCGTCCCTGAATTTCGTGAAGAGCTAAAGACGGCGGTTAGCAATTAGCCGTTGGCAATTAGTTCAACCCCCCACCCAGGCAAAAGAAGCTTGGGTGGAGCACCCTGCAAGTAAGGCGCCCACGCCATCGGAAGGTGATAAATTACCGAGCTATGCGAAATCTTTCAGCGGTTGTGGCGCTGCTGTTGGTTTGCATAGCCGTCAGCTTTGGCCAAACCGGCAGCGAACCGCAACAGCCCTCCTCCACCTCTGCGTCGCCATCGGATCAAAAGCCCGCCGCTTCTGCTGCGGGGCAAAGTGGCCTGCCGGATTCTACGCAGCTAGTGGTCGTCAAATTCACCAAGCCCGTTTATCCGCAAGCCGCACGTCGCGACCAGATTCAAGGTGAGGTGATGGTGCGTTTGGCGATAACACCGGCGGGCGATGTGGAGAGCGCCGTACCGATCAGCGGCAATCCTCTATTGGCAGCGGCTGTCGTCGATGCGATGAAGAAATGGAAGTTCCAGCCCTACATTCGCAACGGTCAGGCGGTGCGGGTCACCACCAACCAGCGTTACGATTTTGTCTTCAGTGACAAGGTGAAGGACATTCCGCCAAAGGACGCCACCTCTACCCCATCAGCCGCTGCCTCTCCGTCCAGCCCCGGCGGCACTGACAAGGAACTCCCGCAGCGAGTCAGCCTTGCACAGGGTGTGCCTGCAGGTATGCTGATCCACAAGGTGAGCCCGATATATCCCCCACGGGCAAGAGCCAACGCTGTCCAGGGAACCGTTGTACTGACAGTGATTATTGGGAAGGACGGACTAATCAAGGATTTGAAGAAGGTGTCAGGCCCTGAGGATCTGGCACCGGCTGCTATTGGGGCGGTCCAGCAGTGGCGATATCGGCCTTACACTCTGAACGGACAGCCGGTCGAGGTCGAGACAACCGTCAAGGTGCATTTTGAACTCCAGTAGTTCTGAACCTGGGCCGCACCGCCGACCGACACGCTCGTCATTGTGTCCTCTGCGCTTGCAACCTTCCCCGTTCAATCAAGGCTACGGCGATTTCTGGCTCGCTGCTCAAGGCGATCATCCGCCGCAGATTTGAGTGGGGTTTTTGCCGGGGCTAAAGCCCTGAGGTCTTCTCCGCCCCTTTCGGCACGACTAAAGGTCGTGCCCTGACACAAGCCAGATCAATTTATGAGATGAGTCGGGAGTCCCAGACATCAAAGACTTCGCGTCCTCCGTGTCTCTGTGGTCGAGGATTGCGCATGTCGGAATCGGGTTGCAGCTATTGCTTGAAGATCACCATCCCCAACGGCGGGATGTCGAGCAACAGCGAATAGTTGTGTCCGTGGTTGGGAAACGCGTCGGTGTGGCGTCCTCCCATGTTGCCTTCGTCGGTGCCGCCGTAAATGGCGGCATTGCTGTTCAACACTTCGTGCCAGTGTCCCTCGTGAGGCACGCCAACGCGGTAGCCGCGCCGCGGTACTGGCGTGAAGTTACAGGCCATCACGACGGGGCCGGTGCCGTCCTTGCGAAGCCGCATGTAGGTCAGCACGCTGTTGTCGGAGTCATCGGCATCGATCCAGCGCCAGCCCTCGTGCAGGAAGTCAGTCTCGTAGAGCGCCGGCTCGCCGCGGTAAAACGTATTCAGGTCGCGGACCCAGCGTTGCACTCCCTGGTGAGGAGCGAATCCCAGCGCATGCCAGTCAACGCTGCCGTCGTGGTTCCACTCGCTCCATTGGGCAATCTCGCAGCCCATGAATAACAGCTTCTTGCCCGGCTGGGTGAACATGTAGCCGAATAGCAGACGCAAGTTGGCATACTTCTGCCAGTCGTCGCCCGCCATTTTGCCGAACAGCGAGCCCTTGCCGTGCACCACTTCGTCATGCGACAGCGGGAGCACGAAGTTTTCCGTGAACATGTACAGTCCGCGGAAGCTGAGCTTGCTATGGTGATATTTGCGATGGATGGGGTCCTTCGACATGTAGAGAAGGCTGTCGTGCATCCAGCCCATGTCCCACTTCATGCCGAAGCCGAGTCCCCCGATGTAGGTTGGCCGCGAAACCATCGGCCACGCGGTTGACTCCTCCGCAATGGTTTGAATATCGGGAAAGGCCTGGTAGGCGTCGGTGTTCACGGTTTTCAGCAACGACACGGCGGCCAGGTTCTCGCGGCCGCCAAACTCATTGGGAATCCACTCGCCCGCTTTGCGCGAGTAGTCGAGGTAGAGCATGGACGCGATGGCATCCATGCGCAGTCCATCGGCGTGATAGCGATCGAGCCAGAACATCGCGTTGCTCAGCAGAAATCCGCGCACCTCGTTACGGTCGTAGTTGAAGATCGCCGACTTCCAGTCGGGATGGAAACCCTTGCGCGGGTCAGCGTGCTCGTACAAGTGCGTGCCGTCGAAGTAGGCCAGGCCATGTTGATCGTTGGGGAAGTGCGACGGCACCCAATCGAGGTACACGCCGATGCCACGCTGGTGCAGATAGTCCATCAGGTACATGAAATCCTGGGGGGGGCCGAAGCGCGCGCTGGGAGCGTAATAGCCGGTGACCTGGTATCCCCACGACCCGCGGAACGGATGCTCCATCACCGGCATGAACTCGACATGGGTGAACCCCATGTCGTTGACGTAATCCGCCAGCTTGGGGGCGAGTTCGCGATAGGTCAGCGAGCGGTTGCCCTCTTCAGGGACGCGCATCCACGAGCCGAGATGCACTTCGTAGATGGAGATGGGCGCGTCGAATTTGTTGCGATCGTGGCGGGTGCGCATCCACTCGCCGTCGTTCCACTCGTAATCAAGGTCCCACACGATAGAAGCGGTGCGCGGTGGCACTTCGTGGTAGAAGCCGTAAGGGTCGGCCTTGTCCACCTCATACATGTGATAGCGCGAGCGGATGTGATACTTGTACACCGTGCCCTTGGCCAGCCCCGGCAGGAAGGCCTCCCAAACCCCTGAGCTTCCCCGCGGAGTCATGGGATGAGAGTCTGCACTCCAGCCGTTGAAGTCGCCGACCACCGAGATGCGTTCGGCATCGGGGGCCCACACCGCGAAGTAGGAGCCCGGCTTGCCGTCGAGTTCGGTCAGGTGCGCGCCAAACTTCTCGAATAGCCGGTTGTGTTTGCCTTCATTGAACAGATGAAGGTCGAAGCTGGTCAGAAGCGTGGAAGCCTGCTCTCCAGACGCCGTAGGTGCCATTCGTTCGTTCTCCTTATGGCTTGGATGCGCTTCGCCGCGGGGGCGGCGGTCGAGCCTTCACCGCTGCCAGTACGAATGCAACAAGTGTAGAGGAAATGCGTGGGTTGCGTCGAAATTTGCCTTCCGAGCGCCAGGCCGAAGGGCGACACTATGGTTAGTCGTGGGCCCTTCGACTTCGCTAGCAGGCTTGCAGCCCGCGGTTTACTGCAGGTCTGCCGCCGGCACGGGCGCGCAGGAGCCTATGCCTCCCTTGTTCCACACAAAATCGGGCTCAATGTTGGCCTGGTCGCGGCCGGCGTAGGGAGCAACGCGGATGCAGCGGCAACCGGCATCGCTCAGGCTGACATTCGCCAGCAGGTACTCCGGCACCACGGACTTTTGCAGTACTTCTGCGCTGGTGGTGGGATTCGAAGAGCTCAAGTTGTAACTGTCCTTCACCGAGAACCCCAGGCCGCTGAATGCAGGGTAGATTCCATAGTAGGTCTTCAACCATCTTGCCAGCTCCGGGTGAGCGGGGTCGAATAAGGTGTTCGCCGTGGCCAGTACGTTGGCCAGGGTGGTGACCACCACTCCGCTGGGAGTGTCGTCGAACTGCTTGGCAATACAGTAGATCTCATGGTCGGCCGAGTTGCCGGTATAGGGACAGGTAAAGCTCTGTGGGCCCAGGTCGCGTTGCACGGCGGCAAAAACATTTGGCCAGGTGGCCAGAATCGCGTCCACCTGCTCCTTCTCGGGAGGAATGCAGCGCAGGACCACCAAGTCCTGCGCCGGCTGGTTCTCCAGGCCAGGGTAGGTCGCCGTCTGGCCCAGGGGAAGCGCCGGCTGGAAGAAACTGGTCGCGGTCATGAACGCGCGCAGCGCCCCCGACCGGCCCAGCGAGGTCACGGGGGTCCCCGGAGGAACCCACGAGAACCGCAGGAAGTCGTTGGTTTGCGCGGTATCGCGGGAGATGTTGGTGATGGCGGCGGGGTTTGATGGCGCCGCCTTGGCGCTGCTGGAGCCGCACGAGGCGGCAGTCAAGACCAGAGCTGCGAGTCCGGCGAAAAGCAAGCCTGCGCGCAGGCGGGGCCAGGTTGCGTTCCGTGACCGCGTCGATTTGCAAGTCATCCTTATTTACCTCGTTCCAGGAATGTTCAGGCAATACCAATCTAGGAGTTTGGGGAGGGAATGGCTGTGAGCACGAGGCAAAACAACATTAGATTGTCCTTACACTTTTCCCGTTGTGGAAGGGAGCAATATGGGACGCAATGTTTACCGGCTGGAACCCACGTAACAGGCCATTGCCCTACCGCACACATCTACGTGACGGCGGTTACTGCCTTTCCGCCCGGGCGGTGATTTCATTAGCTTGGCGACGTGGTCTACCCGATTCGTACCAACGGCAGAGACCTTCTGCCATCACGTCGACCGCATAGTGAGGAGAACCGCATGGCCGACAAAAAAGCAGACCTGGCTGGCCCCGGAATTGGCGATTACACAGAGTTGGAACGTGTGCTTCCGGCGGATTACAGCTCGCTGCTGTCACCCAAAGAAACCCAGAGGGCAATCTTCGAGGTGAAAAACTATATCGAAGAAAACCTCTGCAAAGAATTGAACCTGATGATGGTCACCGTGCCTCTGATCGTGGACGAGGAAACCGGCGTTAATGACTATCTTGACCGGGATGGCTCCCGCACCCCGATCCAATTCCACATCTCCAACGATCGCGACAAGCACCCCATCAACGCGCAGGTGGTGCAGGCGGCGACCAAGTGGAAGCGGATGGCGCTGAAGCAATTCAACCTGCAACCGGGCGAAGGGCTGTGCACCGACATGCGCGCCGTCCGCAAGGATTACTTCCTGGACCACGATCACAGCGCCTATGTCGATCAGTGGGACTGGGAGCGCGTGATCACGCCTGACCAGCGCAATCTGAGCTTCCTGAAGGGAGTCGTCGGCAAGATCTGGAAGGTGATTGTCGGCGCTGAGCGCCACGCGCAGGAGCTTTTCCCGCAACTCAAAGATCCCAGATATCCCAATTTGCCGGAGGAGCTGACCTTCCTGCACGCCGAGGAAATTCTCGACATGTATCCCGACCTGCCGCGCAAGCAGCGCGAGACCGCCATTCTGCAGAAGCATCCGGCGGTGTTCATCATCGGCATTGGCTGGACGCTGAAAGATGGCTACCCGCATGAGATGCGGGCCGCCGATTACGACGACTGGGTCACGGAAACCAAGGACGACGGCCACGTGCGGCACGGGCTGAACGGCGACATTCTGGTGTGGAACCCGATCACGCACCGCCGCCATGAGCTGACTTCGATGGGCATCCGCGTCAACGCGCAATCGCTCAGGAAACAACTGGAACTGACCAACCAGCTCGTGTTCTTGAATTTCCCCTACCACAAGGCCATCGTGAATCACGAGATTCCGTTGAGCATTGGCGGCGGCATCGGACAGTCACGGACGTTGATGCTGCTGCTGCGCAAGGCGCATCTCGGCGAAGTCAGCGTGACCGTGTGGCCGAAGGTGCTGAAGGAGATGTGCGAGAAGAAGAACATCCATGTTTTGAACTAACACGTTTCAAGGAGGTCAGACTTGTACCAGGGCACGGCTTCTGATCGTGCCGCCCTGCTAGGTTCAGATGACGGCTTTAAGCCGCTGGGGGACGGGGGACTAAAGCCGCAACACCTATGAAGGCCTTACGGCGCAGCTGAAGCCGTGCCCTGTTACAAACCGATTCTTGAAACAGGTTCTAGCATCGGGTTCGCCACGGAGACACCGAGGCACGAAGAGCGCATTCTCAGCTAGAGAAAACGGGTGTCAACCCAAACGACTCCGTGCGGTAAGTGTCTCTGTGGCGTTTTTAGTTTGAAACGAGCCGAACCCGGATGAAACGGCGTGGATCAACCTCAATCATTAACCCGGCCGGATTCCGTTCTATATCCCACTGATCGCGGGCTTCTATTCGAAGGAGAGATGAATGAAATTTTGGAGCATATTTTGTGATGAAAAGCGATTTCCGGGGCTGTGGCAGATTTGGTATACCGAGCAAGACGTTGCTGTAGGATGGTGGCCGCCGCTGTGGAAAATTGATGGGAGAAGCAAGGATCGAAACTGGGTAAGAGCCCGCAACGTGATAACGAAAATCCGAGTCGGAGATGGAATCGTGGTGCGCCTTCATGGGAACCGCATTGGTCGTGTCGGTGAAGTCACCGCTCTAGCCATTGACGATCAGTCGTGGTCCCCGACGGTCTCCAGAACGTCAAAAAGCCGCCCTAAAGGGGAGCAGGGCAGACGCATTCATGTACGGTGGGATCTTTCGTATGGACCGCTCACGCCAGATCGAGTAGTGAAATTGCCACCGTCGGCTCGATTGAAGTCGCCCAATCAAGTACTCACAACCGCTTGCTCTCTTCACCCTGGACAGTTTCGCAGAATCGTGGCCGCCGCAAAGGATGACGCAAATTGGGAAGGACTGTTGCCAGGCTTCAGCGAAGAAAAAGCGATATCAGACTACATCGCTTCTTTTCCACAAAGACTGGAGAGCGGGTTGCGACCGGATCCAAACTCCAAGGTCCGCGAGAAGACGTATGATAATCGGACTCGGTCGGATGTTCGCCTCATAGATGAGCAAGGTACACCGGTGGTCGTCGAATGCAAGCAGACGGTACCCACGTTGAACCACCTTAAGCAAGTCCGCGGTTACATGAAAAAAGTTCAGGAGGAGCATGGCGGGAGGGTAAGAGGAATTCTCGTCCACGGGGGGTCGCGCAAGCTCCCGGAGGATGTAAAGCGAGAAAGCAAGCGCCGTCCGATTGTCGACCTTATCCAGTATTCGGTCGCGGTGGGCTTCGCGCCCTGTGGTTGATTCGCAAAATCGTTTCCCCTAGGCGGTCTCGGATGGAATTACCTACCCTCGACAAGTTCCCCAAACGTGTTTTGGCGAAGATTGACATACAGCGGGCCTTCATCGTTTCCCGCTTGATCATCGCGGCGGAGAGACTGCAACTGTTTCGTGCCTTGCACGACAAACCCATGACCGCCGCGGCGATCGGGAAGTCCCTGAAAATCCACGAGCTGTATCTCTTGCCCCTTCTCAACACGATGGTCGCGCTGGGACTGCTGCGCAGGAAGAACAACCTCTACTGGAACACGCCGTTTGCGGAGAAGTACTTCATCGCCGAGCGCTCCATCTACTGGACGCGGCAGTACTCCAAGGAGTGCGTGAGCGCCTACGAGCGGCTCACCGTCCTTGAGCAAGCCCTTGCCTCGGGCAAGAGACATTACCAGATCAAGGGCCTCGCCCAGCCGGATTACCTGAAACGCATGAAGCGGGACCCGCGCGAGGCGGAAGATTTCACCCAGATGCTGTTCTACCTGCACCAGAGAGATGCCGAGGCGCTGGCGAGCTATCTCGATCTTGCGCAGCACCGCAAAGTACTGGATGTCGCCGGCGGCTCGGCTGTGATGTCGATTGCGCTGCTGAAGAAGAACCCGCACTTGCAGGCTTGCATTCTCGACATTGCACCGGTTTGCAGAATTGCAGCCGCGAACGCGCGTCGAGCAAAACTGTCCCGCCGAATCCGCACCTTGACCGGAGACATCCACCGCGGGCTCCCGGCTGGCTACGATGTAATCCTGTTCTGCGACATCGGCCCGATAGCCACGGGACTCCTGCACGATGCTTACGAAAAACTGCCTGCGGATGGCTTGGTGGTGCTCGTGGACCGCTATGTTTCAGACGACGGCACTAGTCCGTTGGACCGGGTGACGGCGCACTTTGTAGGATCGGGTTTCGGATTGGCAACTCGCGGACAAATGGTCGAAGCGCTGAAATCGTGTGGCTTTCGCAGGATAAAGTCGAAGAAAGTTTACCAGGATGTCTGGTGCATAACCGGGGTCAAGCCAGTTGTCAGTAGTCAGTAGTCAGTAGCCAGTCGGTTGTCAGAGTCAGTTGCCGTCGATCAGTCCTCACCTCTGTCATCCTGAGCGCAGGCGGCGCTTCGCCGCCGGAGTCGAAGGATCTGCGGTTCGAGCCACGGGATAACCGCAGATCCTTCGACTCGCCCGTGGCGGGCTCGCTCAGGATGACAACAGTAATTGAAACTGGCAACTGGGTACTGGGTACTGGCTACTGGCTACTGACTACTTCTTCTTCGGCTTCATCATCTCCCAGGCCGCGTCCGGCATTTGTCGCCCCATCAGGCTGAAGGTGCTCGCCCCGGCCAGCATCTCGCCGCCGTCCATGTACACCATCTCGCCATTGATGTAGCCCGCCTGATCGCTGATCAGAAACGCTCCCAGGTTGGCAATCTCCTCCAGCGTCCCGAGGCGGTGCAGCGGATTGTGGTCCAGCAACATCTTCTCCAGGGCAGGCGTGGGCAGCAGTCGCGAGAATGCGCCTTCGGTTCGGATCGCGCCCGGAGCGATGGCCACGAATCGAATTCCGCGGCCGCCCCACTCCACCGCCAGGCTGCGCATCAGCGCGACCACGCCGGCTTTGGCGACGGCGCTCGGCACCACATAGGCCGAGCCGGTGTCGGCATAGGTGGTTGCGATGTTCAGCACCACGCTCTTGTGCTTGGCCGCCAGCCAGCGCCGCCCGCACGCCAACGTCATGTTGATGGTGCCTTTGAGCACAATGCCAATCACGGCTTCGAAGGCGTGCGCCGACAGCTCTTCGGTGCGCGCCAGAAAATTGCCGGCAGCATTGTTCACCAGCACGTCGAGCGGACCCTTCGCCCATAGTTGCTCGATCAGCGGCTCGACATCTTCGGGATAGCGCACGTCGCACGCGAAGCCCTCAATGGTTCCGCCGGTGGAGGCCGACAGCTCCGCCGCCGTCTTCTCCACCACCTCGCGGCGCCGTCCGCAAATGTAAACCGTGGCGCCCAACTGCAGAAACCGCTCGGCCATGGCGCGGCCAATTCCGGTGCCGCCACCGGTGATGAGAATGCGTTTGCTCTTCAGAAGATCGTTGGTGAACATGGCGCTCCTTCGGAAACCTACAAACCTAACACCGGAGGCGGCGCTTGTCTGTGTTTGTTGCGGAGTTGAGGGACGGCACAGCCTGTTACGCCTTGCTCGCGGTCCTGCTGGGGCAGCCGAAAAAAGGGAGCCCTAACCCCATGCTTCAATGCGCCACCTAAGTGGTAAGTTATGAGCACGAATTCGCTAACCACCATTTTCCTAGTTTGGTACACCTACTAAGTGCCAATTAAACGCGCGGAAATGGCCCTAGAATCGATTTTAAGGGTAGGGGATGTGGTTTGGGTCATTCCCGCACCAACGGAGGTCTCCTAGGGCTTCTAAACGCAAAATCGGCGACCGCCCGATTTATGGCACTAAGATGCTACCAACCGTGCGGCTCACTGACGACGCAGGTTGTCTTTGCCAGCCCGAAGGATGAAGGAGCGCGCGTTAGCGGCCGACACATGGACAAGGATACAATTCCGCCCATTCCCTGCATCTAAGCCCCCTCGGCTTCTTCAACTCCATCATGTTCCCCACCATTTTCACGCTGGGCATCGAGGGCGTGGGTCCGCTGACCGGAGAGGGTTCGGAGCTGCTAAATACAGCCATCGTGGGCGGCGCCGTGATTCCGCTGGCGCAAGGCTTCATCGCCGACCGTATCGGGATCCACCACGCCTTTGTGCTGCCGGTGATCTGCTATTTGTACATCCTGCTGTTTGCGGCGAAGGGACAGCCGAAGCAAAGAGCGGGGGGCCTTTTTAATTGAACCTATTTCTCAGCAGGAACTTCTCCCCTGGCAATCACATCTCCTCCAACAGATGGTAGGGTTTGACCTGGTGGACCTGGCCTAAAGGTCGGACGCACAACGAGCGCCGCGTACCTACCTCCCAGATGTGTCCAGTTGCTCCATTTGCCATTGCTGTCCAGGTCCGTGTAAGGGGCTGTCACGAGAGGTTGCACATACCACTGGTCGGTGTGTGCATACAGCACAATTTTGTATTCCTGCGGAGATTTCAGCCCAAGCACGTTGCCGTCGATGTTCCCCTGAGAGTCCGATCCCCCGCCTGCGCTCGGGACGTGCAAGAACTGTACCTTAACTTCCTGTTGGGAAGAGGGCGACTGCGCAAAGGCAACACCCATGTTAAGGGCTAAGACAACGAGAATGCAGCATCTGAAACTCATTCAAAAACCTCCATTTCGACCAAGGCCTGTGACCTAAGCCCCTACTTCGATCTTGCCGGAACCCTGGAGATTGCAAGGACATCCCCCCCGGTTGGCGGAAGCTGCTCAGGGGCGTTGGGCGGCGAATAAGTCGGTCTGACCAACAATGCAGCGTACTCACTGCCCTGGTGGCTCGAATTTTCCCATCGACCTGCTTCATCAACGTCCGTTAGGGGTTGCGACGTATAAGGCTGAACATACCACCGATCTGTTCGCGCATAGAGGACGATCTTATACGTCTCCGGTCTAGTCAGCCCCACGACCTGGCCTCCTATGTTCTCCTCGGTCTCAGGCCCTTGGCCCCTCGTAGGCACGGTCGTGATCGTTACGCTGAGTTTTTGGCCTGAGACGAGACCTATCTCTTGTTTCTTGGGCTTCATTCCCAACTTCGCTTCCTGAGCCTTGCACTCCTTTCTCAATGTCTGGTTTTCTTCCACACATTTTTGGAGGTCTTTCTCCAGGGCCTCCTTCTGCGAGTCCAGCGAACGGATCTGTGCATCTAGCTCCAGGACTCTGAACTCTAACGCCCTGTCGTAGAAATATTGACTAGCCAAAAATCCAAGCACGGCACCGGCCACTATGCCGACTATCGTAAGCACAACGGCCATCCATAGGCTCTTTGCAAATTCCATTCTGAACTCTCAGACAAGGGTAGTTTACACCCCGACACAGGGCGGTCTATACACTCCATTCCCTTTTTTGCGTTATAGCTCGCGCGAAAGCCGTGGGCGACCGCGGCATCCATCACGCCTTTGTGCTGCCGGTGATCTGCTATTTGTACATCCTGCTGTTCGCTGCAAAGGGACAACCGAAAAGAGTTGCCTTGCGCGGCGCGACCGATTAAAGTTCCGGGCTGGAGGCGACAATGCGACTCATGAAACTGCTGTCCCTGCTGGCGCTCATTTTCACGGTTTGCCTGGGAATGGCGCTGCTTGCCGAAGAACACCAATCCGCCATAGCCCCCAATGCGTCCTTCGACAAAATGAAAACCCTCGATGGCGCCTGGGTGGGTAGCATGATCGATGGCGGTAAAGAGTATCCGGCCACTACCCGGTTCACGATGGTCTCCGACGGTTCAGCGCTGATGAGTTGGCTCGGCGAGGGCACGCCCTATGAGATGGTCACCGTCTTCCACATGGACGGCCCCAGGTTAATGGCAACGCACTACTGTGCGGCGCACAACCAGCCGCGCCTGGTAGCAGCTCCCAGTGGCGATCCCAATCGCGTGGACTTCAAGTTCAAGGACGGCACGAACATCGGGCCGAACGACGTCCATATGCAGGAGGTTGTCTTTATCTTCGATGGCCCAGATCACCACATCCAAGAGTGGACCTCCGTGGACAATCACGGCAAGCTGAGCACCGGACGCTTCGACTTTCACCGGAAGAAGTAGGCCGGGTCTATCGCAGGCTGATTTCTTGGGGAAGATGCTTCGGGCTGTCGACAAGGTCGGCCAGTAGGTCGCCATGGCCGATCTTGACCTACAAGGTCCGCAGCATCCCGCAGCCGAGGATGCCCGACGCCGTCCCGGTGGCACTCGAATGTTGACTTGAGCTTCGCTTCTTAGTTTTCACTCACACTTCACCTCGGCGCAGGTCGTCTTGCCCGCCGCATATTGTTCGAGCGGCTGCCATCCACCGCTGGCGCAGTCGCCTGATGGGCACACCTCAAAGGAATAAATCGGGTGGATCTCCCACAGCGAGACACGTTTCGGATTGTCCCCTACAGGCACTCCGTTTTTGCAAGTCAAATGGCTGGCATCGAAGAATTGCTGCCCCGTAACCCGGACCTTAAGACCTTTCGCGGCCACGGCCTCGACATTACAGGCCGTCCATTCCGCAGGCCGATGATGCGGAATCATCTCAGCTACAAAGCCGGTGCATTCTTCCTTGTCCCGGTTTGGCGCGGGATCGGTGGCGTGCGTGGTCCGCGGTGCTTCAAGCAACGCAATATGGATGTCGTGAGACGCATTCTTATTGGGAACTGTCGCGCCACAGTTGACCGTCTCTTTGCATTCTTGACGTGCTTCGAAAACGTAACCCTCAAACACCACCAGATTGCCCTCCCCGAGGGTCTTCAGGAAAGCCCGGTCCGCTGGGGGCTCGCCGGGCTTGAAATGCAGGGCGGTTTCCTGCGCCTCAGCATCGCCCTGAAGAGAAGCGATTGTGGCCAGAAGGATGGGCTGGGGAGTGGCGGAGTCGGTGCAGAAATTGTTCTTGGCCTGGTTTTGCGGTCCTTCCGCAGGCTGATCCGGAGCTGGGGCGCCAGTTGGTCCGCACTTGCTATCGATGGGAGCAGCTTTCGTGCTGGGAAAATGCGCAGTTTTGCCGCTAGGGCAGCTGGCGGGAAGTTTTTGCTGCGCCGCCGCCATAGACAGGACAAAGATCACGGGGCAAAGAACAACATAACTGGCTTTCCTCATATCGCGCCTCCGGAAATTCTGGATGTAACCCAATTTCGGGGCTACCTCGACTGGGTCCCACTCGGATGGCCTGAGACGATAGCACTGTTTTGGAAGTTCTCACCAAGAAAATTTAATTGGCCGTTACGGCTAAACTGAATCACTGCGGCGACACCGTTGGAACCGCTTGTTAGCGCAGCTTGATTCCTTTGGGAAGATGCTTGGGGTCGTAGAGAAAGTCAACCAGCCCGTCGCGATAGTCAATCTTGACTTGCAGGATTCGCAGCATCTCGAAGCCGAGGATGCCGGATACCTCGGTGCCCGTGGATTTGCTGATGGCCGATAGATCCAGGGTCACGATGTTCTGGTTGTCCTGCGTGTAGTGGCCGAACTCAAGCGTAGCTTTGTCGGCGCGGTAAACGTTAGCCACGGCACCGCTCAGCCCTTTCACTTGGGTGCGAGGGTCCGCCTTGATCTTGGTTACCTCGCGCGCCGCCCTGGTGGAGAGAATGTTGGTGAACGAGCCGGTGTCAATCATGAACAGCATGGGCCCGGTGCCATCCACCCGCGTGGGGATCAGCAGCATATGGCCAAAGCGGAAGACCTTGGTCCAGCGGGCCATCTCGGGAGCGACGTAGGCGTCTTTCGGCAGGTGCGGATTGGTCGCCGAGTTGGTTGCTTTCGCCCGGCTGGGCAAGGGTTGTTCCTCGCCGTCATTGTCCACATTGTCCTCCGGGGCGGCGCGGGTCTCGCCGGCACTGTTCAAAGCGGTGGGAGCAGCGGCCTCATCCGGACGCTTGGGCAGCGGAGACAGCCTTAGCTTCTGCCCGGGGATATCGATATCGATCACGTACGCGCCAAAGACATCGGTCCCAATCAAGCCGTCGTTCTGGCCGGGTCCGGCGGCCTCCACCACGCGCACCAGGCAGTCTTCAAACTCCAGGTCGCCGACGCGGATATGAGCGGCGACGGCAACGTATCCACCTTGCCGGCCGGTGTCACCGAGGCCGCCAATACGCTGTTCGCCAATGCGGGTGAGACCGGCCTTCTCCGCCGCGGGGCTGCGCACCAGGATTCCGCTGGTGCCGGTGTCCAGCGCCAGGCGATTACTGCGGCCATTGAGTTTCACTTCCAGACCGGAAGCGCCGAGGTGGGAGGTGGCGGAGGGCAACACCAGCAGCTTCGTATTGGTTTGCTGGACCTTGCTGACCAGTCGGCAGGCGTGGCCGGGCATGTCCACGGTGGCCTTGAGGAAGTCGAGCTCACGACGCAGTAAAGCGGTGTCTTCCGGGTCCTGGGGCAGCCCCCGCGCCAGAAAGGCTTCAATCGCCGCGATCCGCTCGCGCGGGGGCAGCGTGCTTACCCAGATGCGCTCCATCGCGGGACTGTCGGGCGCGATCTGGTGCGCCCGCTCTAATTCATCGTAGGCGCGGCGGTAGAGAGAGTAGGCACGGTACACGCGGGCCAGGGCGAGATAAGGGGCCGGGTCCTTGGGATTCAGGTTCACCGCCTTGAGATACGAGCGTTCCGCCTCCGGCATTTCTCCCAGCCGGAATTGAACATCTCCCATGGCCGTCGCCAGCGGGGCGGCATTGGGTAGCAAGGTGAGCGCCCGGATGGCGGCCGCATGCGCCTCCTCGACTTTTTCCTGGCGCAACAAGGAGTGGACCAATCCAACCTGCGCCGGCACCAGCTGCGGATCAGCCTTCACCATGGCTTGAAATTTTTCCGCCGCCTCTTCAAATCTGCCCGCTCGGTAGAGCATTTCAGCGCTGCTCAGGTCAGCCTGCAGCGTGGCCGCCTGACATTTTTGGCTGAAGCCATGAAGGGGGAGCCAGAAGAGCGCAGAGACAGTCACAGCAGCGAGAAAACGTCGGGTCATGGGGGTGAGATCCTGAGGGTAAGCAGAGAGTAGCACGAAGCCAGGGTGCAGCGGGGGTCCCATGCAACCTGCCCGCCCGAAAGCAAAGTGACCAATGCGAACGTGACGTACGTCACTGTGCGCTGGTCATCAGCAATTAAGGGAATGGCAAGTTCCCGATTTGGCTCTACAATACCAGCCAATGTGAGAAAAAGGGACCAAAGCCTCACATTACAGTTCTGCGCGAGCAGTTCATGCAGCAACCGAAGGCTGGTTTGGCTTCGGAATTTTGTTTATCCAAAAGCGAAGGAGATCTTATTTCTATGAAGCGTTACATGATGATGTTGACGGCGGTTGCACTGGTATCCGGTATGGCTTGGGCCCAGGATGGGGCCGCCCTGTATAAGGCGAAATGCGCCATGTGTCACGGCGCCACGGGCGAGGGAAAAATTGGACCGTCCCTCCAGAAGACCGCATTGAATGAGAAGCAAATCACCGATTTACTCGCCAACGGCGCAGCCGGAAAGAAAGCGCCGCATACCAAAGCAGTTTCGGGCTTGACGGCCGCCCAGGCCGGCGAAGTTGCCACCTACGTCGGGACCCTCAAGAAGTAATCGGCCCCTCCTTTAGAGCACGCATAGAAGCCGGCCCGTTGCGGCCGGCTTCTATGCGTTAGATCGCCTTCAGAACGTCGCTCGCACCCCGATTTGCGCCGCAAAGGGAATGCCCACCGTGGTTCCCGGTCCAAAAAAATCACCCAACGCGCCGGAGGGCACCAGCAACTGGTTCGGACTGGTGATAGGCACGCTGCACGCTGGAGTCGGGCAAAGAGCCGTAGCATTGTACAAGTTGTTCACCGGCGTCGGCAGCGCGGAGATGTCAGTGACGTAGTTGGCGCCGGGATTGTTGCGGTTGAACAGATTGAAGAACTCGACGAACGGCATGATCTGCCAGCGTTCCGCCACCTTAAACGGCCGGGCAACGCGGAGATCAAGCTGGATATAAGGCGTTCCGCGGAACTGGTCCATGGTGGTCTGCACGCCATTGATGACCGCGCGGTCATTGGTCGGATCGCCGAGTCCGTTCACGTCCACTGGAGTCGTAAGCGTGATGGGGCGCCCGCTTTCGGCCTGGAACAACGTGGACACCTGGAAGCCGCCAGGAATGTACACCACTCCCGCAAGCGTGAAGCGGCTGGTGACATCTTCTCCCGATGGGCCGTAATCGCCCGGAGCGAAGGGGTTCAGAGGATTGCACACGCCGTTCACGTAGTCCCAGAGCTCGCCCAGGACGCAGCCCCAGGTGCTGGCCCTCGACAGCACATAGTTTGCCGTGAGGTTAAAGCGCCGGGAGACGTTGCCCTGCACGTGCAGCATCATGGCGTTGTAACTGGACCTATTGTCCGATTTGAAGACGGACAGATTGGGCACATTGGCCATCTGGGTGGCGGGGTCTTGCGCGAACAGCGGCGAGAACAGTGTGGTGCCTGCGGTGTATTCATAGCGCCGGTAACCGTGGACGCCCTCCTCGTGGACGTAGTCGGCGCTGAGCGTCCAGTTTTTATGCCATAAGTACTGCACACCGCCGCTGACCGTCAGCGAGTAAGGCGTGTGGTAGTTGGGATCAATGACGACCCCGGCGCCGCCGTTGGCGGCTCCCGGCAGGCACCCGGGATCACCCGGTGCATTGCAAGGTTGAAATGCAGACGGAGTATTCACCGCCTGGAACGCCGTCGCCCAGCCGTTCTGGGCCAGGTCGTTGTAGTAAAGGCCAATGCCGGCGCGGATGACCAGGTCTTCAATCCGGTCGGGATTGTAAGCAATCCCCAGCCGTGGCGCAAAAGCCTTGCGGTAATCGTGGGGCACGCCCGTCGCCAGCGGCAGTTGCAGTCCGCGGATGGTCTGCACGGCGGGATTCAATGCTTGGCTGACCCCCGAGGCTTGGAACAAGCCAAACGTAGTGTCGTAGCGCAAGCCGTAGTTGACGGTCACCTCCGGCGTCACCCGCCACGTATCCATGGCATACAACCCCAGCCGCTGCACGTTCTGCGAAAAGGCGCCGTACCCGGCCGGAGTGGAAGTGGTCTGGCAGTTGGTGCCGTCGAATGGGGGCAGGCAGTTCAATTCTGCCGTGAGCTGTGCCGGGTTGGTCAGATAGTAGGTCGGGTTCTGGGTGAGCACGTACAGGGTTTCCGCCTGGCCCGGAAAGGCGCCGCTGAGCACCGGCTCGTGAATGAAGTCAACGCCGAATTTGGGAGCGTGCCGGCCAACCGAGGCGCTCACATCGTAACGGACCTGGTATTTCTCCTGGTTGCGAATCACGGGGAACGCGGTGATGGCGGTGACGAACTGGTTGTCGCCGTAGGTCTCAAACCCGGAGATGGTTTTCGAGGTAGAGCTGAACGGGAAGGCCAGCGCAAAGCCCAGGTACTGGTTGCGGTCGGCAGTGCCGTGCAGGTAACTGGTCCCCAGCGTAAAGGTTCCCACCCAGGACGGACTGAAGGTGAAAGTATTGCTGATGACGCCGTCCTGATAGTTGTAGTGCGTGGTCGCTCCCGTGGACGGCAGCGTGGCTTGCTGAACCAGGGCGTTGTCGGTGGAGTTGTTGTCGAGGGCCCAACGCACGAACCACTGCGAACGCTGCGATTGCGACCAGTCGAAGCGCAGCAGGCCCAGGTAGGAAACGAATGGCACGCGGGCGTAGGGGGGGACCGCGATCGAAGTCGTGTTGGGAATCAAGCCGGCTTGCGCCAGTTGCGACAGGGCGTTGAACTGCGTCAGACTGTCGGGGCTGTAGTTAATGCTGGCGTGCTCGTTCACCATCTCAAAGCCGGAGTAAACCCACACTTTGTCCTTTACGACCGGTCCCCCGATGGTGCCGACATAGTTCTGCCGCGAAAAAGGCTGCTTGGGCGCGGGCGCTGGATTTTCGATGGGAAAGCGTGCATTCAGTGCCGCCGCGCGCTCATAAAACGCCAGGTCACCATGCCAGTCGTTGGTGCCGCTCTTGGTGCTGATCACCACCGAACCCGCCGTAGTGCGCCCGATGTCGGCATTCTGCTGCGAGGTCTGTACCGCAAACTCGCGAATCACGTCGGGAGAAAAATTTTGCAGGAACCCGCCGATGTAGTCGTCGGAGTTGTCAACCCCATCGACGGTGAGCTGATTGTTCAGGCCCGAGCTTCCGCCGGTGGACACCGCGGTGATGCGCGCCTTGGTGGGATCGGAAGGCTCGACCGGCTCCGTGCCCGCTACCATGTAGGCAATGTTGGCGAAGCTGCGCGCCGCCAGCGGAATGGTCTCCAGGTCCTTGCCGGTGACCACTCCTCCATTCACGGCATCGGTGGTATCGAGCGCCTGAGTAGTGATGGAGGAAGGTTCCGCCTTCACATTGACGGTCTGCTGCACGGCTTCCGGACGCAACGTCACCAGCACGTCGCGCACGTTACTCACCTGCACCGTCACATCGGAGCTGGCCTCGGCAAATCCCGTGGTATTGACGGCCACGTGGTAGGTCCCGGGCAGCAGATCGGGAAATCGAAATTGCCCGCGGCTGTCGGAGGTCGCTGTGCGCGCGACCCCGGACCCGTTGTCGGTGACCACGATGTTGGCGGATTTGATCCGTGCTCCGCTGGCGTCCTGCACTTCGCCCAGCAGTGAGCCGGTCGCATTCTGCGCTCGCAGAGCGAACGGAAGCAGGGTGAGAACACAGATTGTCAGCAGGGCGCTTCTGAGTAACTGTCCATTCAATTTTGGCAGCAGCATGGTTAAGTTTTCCTGTAGTGCACGGACCTATTCGTTCCGGCGGGATTTGGTTGCGCAGAAATTGAATTTTTAAGGCTACTCTGGCGATGCGGGTACTACCATTGGTAGTAGTTGACGAAAGCACGTTTCCGACAGCAGGAGGCGCGAAAACGGCGTCTGCCCGTTTTCGGCCCGCCGCCGCAACTCCAAGCATAAGTCTTGAAAAAATATCACATTAGATATAGTCTAAATTTGTCATGGACGCCGAGGCGATTAAACGGGCCCTGGAAGGCAGCGGGTTGCGGTGCACTCCGCAGCGTTACGCCGTGATGGCATTCTTGACGGAACACAACCGGCATCCCACGGCTGCGGAAATCTTCGAAGCCGTGAACCGCATGGATCCGCGCTCTTCACGGGCCACGACTTATAACAATCTGCGGGACTTGGTGCAGGCGGGTTTGGTGCGGGAAGTGGCGGTCGAGGGCCGCGCCGCGCGCTTCGATGCGAAAGGCACGCGGCATCACCACTTCATCTGCGACCGCTGCGGCAATGTTGAGGACATTGAGTGGTGCAACGTGCCCAGGCCGGCCTCGGGCTCCCTCGGTAAGCGGATTCTTCGCGAATGTGAACTCATTTTCCGGGGGCTGTGCACGCAGTGCGCTCCCCGGCGGCACGCTTCCCGTTCCGTGTCGTAGGCGTGTGGATACCGGATGAAGGGCGCGCGCCAGCAAGCGCGGCCGGCGGCGATTGCGCGCAGGGAAAAGCCAGGATGGATTCGTAGTTTGTCACAGTTTTTTAACTAATTCGAAGGACCAGAACATTAAGGAAGAGAACATATGGATAAAGAACTCACTACCGCAACGGGGGCGACTGTCCCCCATACTCAAGAGCCAAACTCGTCAACCGAAACCAAGTGCCCGGTCGCTCACGGCGCGCGCAGATTCCAGACGAATGCCGACTGGTGGCCGAATCAGCTTAACCTGAACATCCTGCACCAGCACTCCCCGCTGTCCAACCCAATGGGCGAGACCTTCAACTACGCCGAGGAGTTCAAAAGCCTTGACTTGGATGCCGTGATCAAGGACCTTCATGCCTTGATGACAGCGTCGCAGGACTGGTGGCCGGCCGACTTTGGCCACTATGGGCCGCTCTTCATCCGTATGGCGTGGCATGGCGCCGGTACCTACCGCATCGGCGACGGCCGCGGCGGGGCAGGCTCCGGCGAACAACGTTTTGCGCCGCTCAATAGCTGGCCGGACAATGTGAACCTCGATAAGGCGCGCAGGCTGCTCTGGCCGATCAAGCAGAAGTATGGGCGGAAGATCTCCTGGGCCGACCTCATGGTTCTCGCCGGTACCGTCGCGTTGGAGTCGATGGGGTTCAAGACCTTCGGTTTCGGTGGCGGGCGCGCGGACGTCTGGGAGCCGGGAGACGACATTTATTGGGGCCCCGAGGGCAAGTGGCTGGCGGACGAGCGCTACAGCGGCGACCGTGATCTGGCGAATCCCCTTGCGGCGGTTCAGATGGGCCTGATTTACGTGAACCCGGAAGGGCCCAATGGAAACCCCGATCCCCTTGCCGCGGCACGGGACATCCGCGAAACTTTCGCTCGCATGGCGATGAATGACGAGGAGACGGTTGCGCTCATTGCCGGCGGCCACACCTTCGGCAAAACCCACGGCGCTGCTGATCCGAACAAGTATGTCGGTCCCGTACCCGAGGCCGCCCCCATCGAGCAGCAAGGCCTGGGCTGGAACAACACCTATGGCAGCGGCAACGGCGATGACACGATCGGCAGCGGCCTGGAAGTTACTTGGAGTACGACGCCTACGAAGTGGAGCAACAACTTCTTCCAGAACCTGTTCGGCTACGAATGGGAACTGACCAAGAGCCCGGCCGGTGCGCATCAGTGGACAGCGAAGAATGGCGCAGGCGCCGGTACGGTGCCGGATGCGCACGATCCGTCAAAGCGTCACGCGCCGACCATGCTGACCACTGACCTCTCTTTGCGGTTCGACCCTGCTTACGAAAAGATTTCACGGCACTTTTACGAGAATCCGCAGGAGCTCGCAGACGCGTTCGCCAAGGCGTGGTTCAAGCTGACCCACCGCGACATGGGGCCGATCTCGCGCTACCTTGGCCCGCTGGTTCCGAAGGAGCCCCAGTTGTGGCAAGACCCTGTTCCCGCCGTGGATCATAAATTGATCGGGGAGCAGGACATTGCTGCTCTGAAGGCGAAGATACTCGAATCCGGACTGTCGATCTCCCAACTGGTCACGACGGCCTGGGCGTCGGCTGCCACATTCCGCGGCAGTGACAAGCGCGGCGGGGCTAACGGGGCGCGCCTTCGCCTCGCGCCGCAAAAGGATTGGGAAGTCAATCAGCCGGCCGAGCTGGCGAAGGTTCTGCGGACGCTGGAGGCGATCCAGAAGGATTTCAATGGCGCGCAGTCCGGCGGGAAGAAGGTCTCGCTGGCTGACCTGATCGTCCTGGGCGGCTGCGCCGCCGTCGAGGCAGCTGCCAAGAAGGCCGGCCACGACGTGAAGGTTCCCTTCTCGCCGGGGTGCATGGACGCCTTGCAGGAGCAGACCGATGTGCATGCGTTCGCCGTACTGGAACCGGCCGCAGACGGGTTCCGCAACTATCTCCGGAAGGGAGACGAGGGATCGGCGGCTGAGCTGGTGGATCGGGCGAACCTGCTGACCCTGACCGCTCCCGAGATGACGGTCCTCGTCGGCGGCCTGCGCGCCCTGGATGCAAACTTCGGCCAGTCCAAACACGGTGTTTTCACCAAGCGGCCCGGAACCTTGACCAATGATTTCTTCGTCAACCTGCTCGACATGAACACGAAGTGGCAGAAGTCCGCCACATCGGAAGGCGTGTTGGAGGGGCGCGATCGGGCGACGGACGAACTCAAGTGGACGGGCACTGTCGTTGATCTCGTCTTCGGTTCCAACGCCCAGCTCCGGGCCCTCGCGGAAGTCTATGCCTGTAATGACTCGAAAGAGGCGTTTGTGAAGGACTTCGTGGCTGCGTGGAACAAGGTGATGGACCTTGGTCGCTTCGACCTTCCCTGAGCTCGGCGGATATTGGAAGTTAGAGTCGTTCCAGGATTGGTCGATCAGCTTGTACGGGTGGCGCAGGCCTTTAGGGCCGCGACAACGCCGCCCGCACAATTCCTGGGTGGCCCAGCCTTTCGGCGTGAATCTTTACTTGGGGTGCCCCACCCTTGTCGCCCGGCTTTGGCGACAGGGTGGGCACGATCTTCACCGAGGCGCTCCTTGCCGTTTACATAACGGAGTGGAGGTAATTTGATGCTGGTACTCGTAATTATCTCCGTCCTGGCAGCGGCAATAGTCTCAGGTCTCGTAATCAGCCGGAAACAACGAAATATTGATCGCCGGTGCTTCTCTGCCTTTGTGGGATATGTAGCTGGTGCACTAGCACTCACTGCTCTCCTGGCCGGCTTCCTAGTGCAGCGACCATATCCGAGTACCACGCGCGCGGTCTTCACCGCTATTGCTGGGTGCACTGTACTTATCTCCTGGTTGGTCATGATTTTGGCTGGACTGTTCAGTAGGGGAGTTCATCGTGGTTTGCTTCTCCTCTACGGAATCATGATAGCTTTTGACCTCCTTTTGATCGCCGTCGGCAATTTTGGGAATTGACGAGCCGGGTGCCCCGGGTTCGCCATTCATGAATGGGACGGCCACGCGTCAGCGATCCTCAAGGGGTGGTCCGGTTCGTGTATGTGACCGACCCGAACGTCAGCCGCGACCCCGGCGAGGTGCTTCGGGTGCTGGCCGATTTTCTGGAATCGCCTCCTTCCTAAACCGCCGCAGTCCCAGCCGCCTCCTGCCCACCCGTCACCGACCCCTATGATCTGCGTCACAGCACAAGGGTTAAGCGCAAATCACAATGAGACTTATTGCACCTGGAGGTGAGCGCATGGCAACCACTGTGCCGAAACTGCGATCCGAAACTCTGCGTACGCTGCCCGACGACAACGTGCGCCAGATTCTGTGGCATTTTGCCGACCGCTATGACCTGCAAATGCTGGTGCAGTCGGCGCGCGAGGTGGCGCGCGGTCCGGTGGCCCGTCTGGTCTCCGAGGGCTCCCGCGGCACCCACGAGTGGACCAGCAAGAAAGCCCAGTTACTCGAGGCGTTCGATCAATCCGGAATCACCGCCGTCTTCATGGATCCCGAGCAGGGCGGCTACCTGGTTGGGCCCAAGAATCTTGCACTCGCCTTGATTGCCTTTGAGCTGGCCTGGGTGGACGCCGGCGCCGCCACTTGCAGCCTGGCGGGATGCCTGGCCCTGGCGCCGATCCACGAGCGCGGCACGCCCGAGCAGCGCGTGCACTACATGGCACTGGCCGCGCCTCCCGCACCCGGCGAAGATCGCCAAACCTATCGCGGGGCCTTCTGTCTTACCGAGCCGATCCCTTACGTTGGCGTGGATACCGGCATGTTGAGCGGCAAGGTTAGCGTCACGGAATGGAGTGACGGCAAGGAACCACTCCTGCACGTGGAGAAGCGCGGCCGCTTCATCACCAACATGGGCTTTGCCAACTTCGTTACCGCTGCGGTGGATTCCGGCGATGATCGCATCAAGGGCTCCTGCATGGTGATCATCGAGGAAAGCGATCCGGGCGTGTTCGACCGCGGCACTCCGACGCGCAAATTGGTGCACCAACTGTCCTCCACCTGCGATCCCATCTTCAATGTGCACGTGCCGGCCAGCCGTATTGTCGGCGGATACACCATCAAAGACGGCGTCATCATTCCCAACTACAGCCACAGCGAAGTCATCGAAGCGGTCTTCAAACGCACGCGAGTCACGGTGGCGCTGATGACGTCGGCCAAGCTGCTGTCGGCCGTCGAGCCGATCATCCGTTATCAGCGCGGGCGTTTTCGCGGCTCCGAGCAGGCCAAGCCGGGCATGCTGCGCTACGAACTGGGCTTGCAGCAGCGGCAGGATGCGCTGCATAGGCTGGCCAACCTGTGGGCGATTGGCGAAGCGGGCGCGGCGCTGGGATTTGCGGCAGCGCGGTTGTACGACGAACTCGATCCCCTGGAGCGCGAGAAAGACGCGATCCTGGCCGCCAAAGGAATTCGCGGCGGCAAAGCCGAGATGAAGTTCTTCCGCGACGTGGACCAGTCGGCGCTCGAGCTTTTACGCCTTGAGGCCATGCCGGAAGCAAAGCGCAATCGCGATGTGTATGACACGCTGAAGAATGACAGGCTGGTCGAGTTTGCTTTGAAGGATACGGTGGCGAACGTGCTCTGTCCGGCGGCCAAGCTGTGGAACACCGGCACCGGCGCAAACTCCATGCGCGAGGCGCTGAGCCTGATGGGCGGCTATGGAATCACCGAAGACTGTCCCGGCTTCCTGGCTTACAAGTGGATGGACTCGCAACTGGAAGCGACCTACGAGGGCCCCGAGGCGGTGCAGCGTCGCAATCTCAGCGTCACCATGACCAACGAGTTGTTCCTGGCCCAGTTCCGGCAATGGATCGGCGAAATGCGCCGGGTTGCCGAGCACCGTCCAGGAACGGGCGCATGTACTCTCGCCACGGCGATGCAGTTGTGGCTGTGGACGTATCGCCACCTGCGGGTCACCACCGACGCTTACGGTGGCGCGCTGTATCAGAGCGCCCGCCAAGGCGTGACCTTTCCGCTGGCCGATGCGCTGGGCTGGTTACTGGCCGCGCGTCAGCAGACGCTGGACCTCATCGAACTGGAAGCCAAAGGTCCCGAGAATCCAGTGCTGGCGGAAGGGTTGGCGAGCACGCTCGATTTCTTTACTGACCTTTGCCACATCCAGGCGGCGCGGGCCGCCGGAGAAGTGGGCCGCATCTGCGCCGAGCTCGTCTTTGGATACAACCGGCATCCGGCGTGGGATGACGAAGGTTACAAAGGCTGCTATCAGAGCGATGAGTTGGACTCGCTGGAAGGTTTGATTCCGGGCATCGCGTCGTGTGCGACGGATGTTGTCGGCGCGAACGGAAGCCATCCCGCGAAGGCAGGGCCGTGCGCTTCATGCCAGGGTCTGGAAGGATTCCAGCGCCTGCGTTCCAAGTTGGATGGCTGCCTGACCGGCGCGCAACTGGCGAAGGACCGGCTTGCCGAGGCGCTCTCGAAGGTGATGATTCCGGAAGCGCTGGATTACCCGCGGTAATTACGACCGAGGCTTTGTGTATCCGCGTGCACGGGTAGTGCGGGCCTTTAGGCCCGCTTTCAGGAGCACAAAGAAAAATCGCTTCAGCCGCTGAGGTCGAAGACCTCAGCGGCTGAAGCTAGGAATTGTGGGGGCAGTCCTAAACGCGGGCCTGAAGGCCCGCACTACCCAAGATGCAATCATTCTGGAATAGCTCTAGTACGATCGACGATTTCGCTGCGAAGGACACCGTTTGACCACTGCTGACCAACCCGCTATCGAGCGCGCGAGCATCGACGTTGACATTGCCTGCGTCGGCTTTGGGCCTGCTACCGGCGGTTTCCTCACCACGCTTTCACGCCAACTGCTCAACGACGATGGCAGTCCGGCGATCGAAAGCAAAGCCGCGCCGGGCCTGCCGCTGCAAGTCATCTGCTATGAGCGCGCCGACGACATTGGTTTCGGCGTTTCCGGAGTGGTCACGCGCGCGCGCGGCATTCGGGCCAGCTTCCCCGATTTGGATCCCGCACAAATTCCCATGGCCGCCGCGGTTGCCGACGAGAAGGTGGTGTACCTGCTCGATCCGGTGGGCGCCAGCCGGCGCTCTCGCGTGCTGCGGGCCGGAGACCGCTGCCTGCAGGCGCTCGGCAGAATTCTGGGCGTTGCTCGCAACGCTTTCGAACTGCCCTACACGCCGAGTTTCCTTCACAAGAAAGATGGGCTAGTACTTTCCATCGGCCAGTTCAACCAGTGGGTAGGCTCGCAGTTGATGTCGAGCGGCGCAGTGCAAATCTGGCCGGGCATGCCGGTGGACAGCGCTCTCATCGAGGATGGCAAGGTCCTGGGTGTGCGCCTGGTCGATCAAGGTGTGGACCGCCAGGGAAAACCCGAGCCCGGCTTCACTGCCGGAATGGATATACGCGCGGCGCTTACGGTCATCGGAGATGGGCCTGTCGGCGCGGTCGGTCACGACCTCGACACTCGGCTGGGAACGCCTCCCGGCAACGAAGTCCGCGAGTGGGCGTTAGGCATGAAGTTCGTCATCGAACTTCGGCCCGAGGTTGATCTCGAACCTGGGACGGTCTTCCACACGTTCGGCTTTCCCGAGCCCGAGATATTTGGCTTCTTCTATGTTCATCCCGGCGGCGTGGCGTCGGTGGGCATCTTTGTTCCGTCGTGGTTCGATTGTCCGACGCGCACCGTGTACCGCTACCTGCAGCATTACATTCAGCACCCATATCTCTGGCGCTACCTCGAAGGCGGCAGGCTGCGCTCGTGGGGCGCCAAGTCTTTGCAGGAATCGGGCAAGCGCGGCGAGCCTTATCTGGTGGGCGATGGTTACGCACGGATTGGCGAGTCCTCCGGCAGTACCAATGTGCTCACAGGTTCGGGCGTGGACGAAGCATGGACATCGGGCGTGCAACTCGCTGAAGGCGTGCTGGAGTTGCTGCGGGCTGGCAAGCCGTTCACGCGCGAAAACCTGGCACAGGCTTACGAAGCCCGGCGGCGTGCAAGTTGGCTGGAGCGCGAGGCCCGCATCGCGGAGAAGTCGCGTGACGGCTTCCAGCGCGGCGTCGTCACCGGACTGATCGGCATGGCTGTGGCTGCATTCACAAAAGGCCGGCTGTCGTTGGGCAGTCATCCTGCCAAGCCGTGCGAACGGATCGTGTCGCCGGAGCAGTTTTATCGCGGCAAGCTCGCGCCACCGCAGATCGCCAGCATCCAGCATCAGTGCAACGTCGGCGGCACGTCGCTCCATGACTCCTTGATGAACGCCTGCGGCTGGCCCGCAATCGCTCACGACGGTTCGCTGCTGGTATCGCATCAAGACGTGTTGCTGATGGGCGGCAAGGTCCAGGCCGCCGCGGGCTATGCCGACCACGTTCGCTTTCGCGACCTCGAAGTGTGCGGGCGCTGCGGCAACAAGCTGTGCGTGGAGATGTGTTCCGGACAGGCGATCACGCGAAGCCTGGAAGGGCCGCCGAATTTCGATCGCGAGAAATGCGTGTTCTGCGGTGCTTGCATGTGGAACTGCCCAGAGAGCGTCGAAGGGCGCCCCAACTTGCAATTCCGCGCAGGCGCAGGCGGGCTGCACTCGGCGGAGAACTAGAGTAGGTTCAGGATGGGTAGTAATCAGAACTCATCTCATAAATTGTTCTGATTTGTATCAGGGCACGACTTTAGTCGGGATTATGCATTTCATGCAAGGTTCTACAATCGAGGTTTATGGACGATCCCATCGTTAAGCAGCGCGATAAACCGATTGATCGGTGGCTTGGCCTTGGGAGCATCGCTGTGGGCGTAGCGTTTTATCTCCTGCCTAAAACGCCGCCTGTCGTGGTGTCTTCGCTGGTTCTCATCTTCGTGCTGTTAATCCATCCAATTTGGAATTTCTGGTGGGTCGAGGCGAGGCTTTGGAGGAAGTTTGCAGCTACACTGCTCTTTATCTTGGCGTTAATTTGTCTTGGCCGAAGTTCATGGCCGTCAGGCTCGGGCAGTCTGTTGCAATTTGCGGCGCATCTGATGGAGGGTTTTTGGAGATGGATGGTCGGTCCTCATGGTCGGTGGTTTGACCGATCTGTTGGGGCTGCGTATTCGGTTGCAGTTATCATGGGTTTGGTACTTCTTGGAAGGATGCTCAATGCTAGGCGCCTTAGCCCAAGAGTCCAACCCCAAAAGGGATTTCTGGACTACAGATTGGAAGCTGAAACTGCGATGTCGGCAATGCCCGCTATGCTCGAAAAGCTAACGGCAATAATGACCGAAGTTGGTCCGGCGATGGAAAAACACACCAAAGCCCTAGAGCGGGCCAGTTCCACCGCTGAGCAATTAAGGGTCAGTAAGCTCGCCTCGTCCAGCTTGGATCGTTATTCAATCCGCGTTGACCGTGTCAGCGCTAGATTTGTTGAGAATGGGGACTTACTATCAGAGGGTTTGATCGGTTGGTCCAAATGGATAGAGGAGGCGGGCTCCCCTAAAGCAAGCTTCGGGGATTTCCCTGAAGTGCTACGTCATCTTATTGGTAATCTAAGCGTGGCAAACGATCATCTGACGGAGTACATAGCTACAACCAGTCACGTGAAGGGTGCGTCTAGCGTGCTGAACGCGGCCGTAGATAGGCATATCCGGTCGTGGGAATTAATTGTGCATACAAACAGAAGGATTCACGAAGCCTGTGACGAAACTCTTAAGATACTTGATGGCCTTACTTAGGCCGCAATGAGTTCATTGTAGCTTGTGTCAACTGCATAATCCAGACTTTAGTCGTGCCGAACGCAGCGCAGAAGAGATTCAGGGCTTTAGCCCCTGCAAAAACAAGTCCCTCAGGGGCTGAAGCCCGAGCTATTGTTGACCTGCTGCGGCACGGCTGAAGCCGTGCCCTGACACAAGACGAGTTATGAAACAGACCAATGGCGTCGGGTGTGGAGCGCCGTTGCATTCACTGGAAAACTAAAAGATGACCAATCCTTATCACGTTGTAGTTTGCGCCAGCGTCGTTCCCGATCCCTTGCAGACGCTGGAACCTGTCACCGGACCATCCGGGCCGGCACTGAAGAACGAGATGATGCTGCCCGCGATCCTCGATCCCTGGGCGTCGCACGCGCTCTACGAAGGCGCAAACCTGGTGAAGCACATCGCCGGCAGCAAGCTCTGGCTGGTGAGCATGGCGCCCAAGGCCAAGTTGCAGCAGGTCATGATGACGGTCGCGCAAAAAGTTCCGCTGCAACTGGTGGCCGTGGACGGCCCCTCCAGCGGCTTCGCCGACGCTCATCAAACGGCACACGCGCTGGCGGTGGCAATTCGCGGCATCGCGGGTATCGATCTGTCGCGGCTGCTGTTGTTTGGTGGATGGGAATCCGCCAGCCGCAGCGCGGGCGTCACCTTGCAGCTCATCGGCGAAGAACTCGGCATCGTCGATCAATTCCAGGGAGTTGACGCAATCACCCCGCAGGAAGACGGCTCGTTTGAGGTGCTGGAACGCGTGGAAGGCGCGCGCCACCAGGTGTCGTTGTGTGCCGGACCGCCGGCGGTGCTGGGATGGGCGACGGGAAATCTCGGCGAACCGCGCAACGATCCGCAAGTCGGCATGGCCAACATGCGCACCATCATGCCTGCGCTGCAGCGGGCCACGGCCGCAGCGATTTCTGCCGATGGGCTGCAATACTCCAACGTCGCTACGCCCAAACAGCAGCGCCAAACCAGGATCGTAAAGGACCTCCCGGCCGAAGACATCGCGCGCGAAATCGTGCAGTGGATTACACAGGAGTAGCGAGAACTATGGACACCATTCTTTTCCTGGCGCAAACCGAAGAAGACGGCACGCTGGGCAAACCCGCGCTGGAAGCCCTCGGCGCCGCAGTGGAATTAAACCAGGCGTTGCGCGGAACGTTGGTCGCCGCGCTTTACGGAGCCACGGCACAGCCGGCGGCCGATACCATCGCAAACTGCGGGGCGTCGCGGTTCCTCGCCGTCGCTGGAGAAGACTTCGCGTCCGCGCGCTACGCCACCGATGCCGCCGCTTGCGAGGCCTTGCTACGCGCGGCGCAGGCGACGCTTGTCATCACCGCTGCCACCTCGCGCTCCTCGCGCGTCATGGCAGGCGTGACCCGTCGCGTGGGCGGATGCGTGGACACGCATGTCACCGCCATCGCCGCCGATTCCGGCTCGGTGACGTTGACGCGCTGGTTTTACCGCCAGCGCATCGAGGCCTCGCTCACTCGTACTCAGCGTCCCTGGGTTCTGCTGCTTGATCCGGGCGCGCACGCAGCTTGGCAAGGGCAAGGCGCGAGCGGCTCAGTCACGCCGGAACTGATTGCAGTACCTGTGACCGAGAGTATGAGGCGCACCAGTGTTCGCGGCATGATTACTCCACCCGCAGACCAGCAAACCATTCGTCCTGACGCCAAGCTGCTGTTCGTCGCGGGCGCGGGCTGGACCAAGAAACAGAAAGACGGCCAGACCCACGTTCCCGAGGCCGAAACGCTCATTGTGGATTTCCTGCATAAGTCCAAAGCATCGCTCGGCAGCAGCAAGTCCCTGGTCGAACTCACCGGCGAGAACCAGTCGGCGCTGCGCTTCATGAGCCACCTCAACCAGGTGGGACAGACCGGGGCCACGCCGCGCCATCCCAAGGGGCTGTCCACGTGCTGCCACGGCGAGGAGCCGCACACCGTGGGTTGGCGATTCATTGGCGAGCGGCGCGCCATCAACCTCGATCCCAATTGCGGCTGGGCCCGCGGCAAAGCTGATGTCCTGTACGTGGCCGACGCCTTCGAGGTGATGTCGAAGGTCAATGCGCTTTTGGGTGCGTGAGCTAAACTGCCACCCGCTTGCAATCCTTCTTGCACCTCTTACAATAGTTGCGGCATCGCATCGGTGATGGTTCGTACTTGATATCGCACTCAGAAAAGAGAAGGAGATCGTCATGTCCGCTTCGATTCCCGAAAATTATCTCGACCTGTTCAAGAAAAAAGCGTTTGGCAGCTTGAGTACCCTCATGCCAGACGGCAGTCCGCAAACCAATCCGGTATGGGTTGACTACCAGAACGGCGAAGTTTGGGTGAACTCCGCCGCAGGCCGCCTCAAAGACAAGAACATGAAACGCGATCCCCGCGTATCTGTTGCCGTGATCGATCCCGACAATCCCTACCGCTTCGTGGAAGTGCGCGGCAAGGTCCGCGAGATTACGCAGGAAGGCGCACCGCAGCACATCGACAAGATGGCCAAGAAGTATCTCGACAAGGACAAATATCCCTTCGCGCAGGCAGGCGAGCAGCGCGTGCTCTACAAGATCAAGCCCGAGCACGTCCACACCATGGGATAATCAGCACGCTCCACCAGTTCTTCGGCATCAATTTGCGGCAGCCTCACGCGGATGTGGGTGCCCCATCCTTTCGCCCGACTTTGGCGAAAGGGTGGGAATCAATTGCTGATCACCTTCCACCGCAATCCCGTCGCGGAAGCTGACATACTTGCCCGAGATCGCCGCCACGCGCTCGCCCGGCACGATGAAGCCCACCAGGTTCAACGGGTCGGCAGCGGAGATGGTCACGATTTCGCCGCTAGCCGGGAGGTTGCGCATGGCGCGCAGCGACTCCACCGCTTCCGGTAATGCGAACTGCTCGCCGAGAAATCCGTTGACGAATCTTCCGCCGCGCACTTCACCGCGATCTTCCAGGCGGCGGAATGCGATCAGCAGCTCGCGCCACTTCGGCAGGTTCGACTCGCGCGCCAGCGTTTCGCGGAAGACGACCCCATAGCGGCGCAGCAGCATCCAGCAAGTGGCCTCGACGACCTTCGCGCGGTCCGTGCCCTCGCCGGGATAGAGCAGCGACCAGCGACCGCCGGTGTGGCGAGGCCGGGTGAGCTTGGGCGTGCCGGTCGCGTTGCGGCGGCGCGGATTGATCAACGAGCGCAGATTTTCGAAGCCGTCGGCGGTGACCATGCCGGCAGCCACCAGTTCCCAAAGCGCCGTCTCGATCTCCGCCTTCAGCCGTTCGGTTCCGCGGACGATGTCGGCGAAGAACGACGCGCCCCGCCGCCGCAAAAATTCCAGCACGCTGCGGGCGGCCTCGCTTAGCACACGATCAAAGTTTTGCTCGTCATCGCCGTGGCGCGGCTGCATCCAATCGGAATCGTCGCGCACAAAGAACGTGATGGGCGCGACACTCGTCGGCACCACGCGGCGACGGCCCTCGCCCGAATCCTCCAGCGTCGCTGGATGCGGCGAGAGGCGTCCCCAGCCCACCGCTCCCGTCAGGCAAAGCTGATCGAGCGCCGCCGGATCGTAGTTGTTCACCCGCGCCGCCAGGATGTGCCTCTCCCACGCGTTCGCCGGAATCTCAAAGCCTTGCAGTTGACGCACGGCCTCCAGCAGTCCGCGTTCGCCTGCTAACTGCGATTGCGGAGTCACGTGCTGCCAGCGCAACAACCAGCGCATATACTGCGCCGCGGTTACGGGCTCCACCTGCTTGCGCAACGTGGCGACGGTGAGATGGTGAATGCGCGCCAGCAATCGCCGGTCGCACCACTCGACCGTCTGCGATTCACTCCGCGGATCCGCTGTCGAATCCGGGTCTTGGGTGCCCCATCCATTCGGCTCTTGGGTGCCCCATCCTTGTCGCCCGTTGTTGGCGACAGGATGGGAGGTCAACCCGGTGAAATTTCCGCGCAGCACCGAACCCGACGCCTCCATGCGGAGCAGCGCTTGCTCGACCTCAGCGGCGGACAGTCCCAGCCAATAGGCCAGCGCGCCCGCCGTGACTGGGCCGCAGTGCATCATCCAGCCGGTCACCATGGCGAGCAGAGCATCCTCGCGCGAGGCCGTATTCGACGGCAGTTCCGGCGGCGTGACCTCAAACTTCGCTTCGGGGAAGATCAGGGCAAAGTCTTTCGCCCGCTCGGACGCGACGAAGTAGCGGTGTCCATCTGTCTGAGCGCGCAACACCCGCCAGCCTTCCATCAGTTCGGCCACAAACGGTGTCCAACTCGTAATCGCGTCCTGCCACTCGCCGTCGCCGATCTCTTCTGGGACCGCAACCAGCGTCTGCAAGACATCATGCAACTCGTCGCTGTCGCGAACATCGGGACGGGCCTCCTCGCGCACCCGCGCAATCGCCGTTTGGTCGAGCCGTCCCACTTCCTGCAACACCGCTTCCGGCAGCATGCGCCGCATTTGCACGGCACGGGCACGCCGCTCTTCCAGCGGGGCATCGTCGAGAAAAGCGTACGGGTTGGCGTTCAGAATTTCGTGCGAGAACTGCGATGGCACCGGCGTGTCGATGGCCAGCGTGCGAATCGCCCCGCTGCGAATCCCGGCGAGCACCCGCCGCAGGCCGTCGATGTCCATGGCCTCGGTGAGGACATCCTTCATCACTTCCTGAATCAGCGGATGCTCGGGAATCTGGATATCGCCAACGATGTTTTCCTGGCACGCGGCCACGTCGGGGAAGACCGACGCCATAAGATCGTCGCTGCGAATGCGCTGAATCTGGGGCGGAACTTTCTTGCCGCCCTGGAAGCGCAGCAGCGCCAGCGAGCGGTTGGCGTCCCAGCGCCAGCGCGTGGCGAAGATGGGCGACGCCAGCGCCGCTTGCTCCAGGATTTCCTGTACCGTCTCGGTTTGCAGGTAGTGAAAGACGTCGCTGAGCGGGAAGCTATGCTGCTCGGCCAGCGCGATGTTCAGCCCGTTGTCAGTTGCAGCGGCCTGCAACTCAAAATTGAACGAGCGGCAGAAACGCTTGCGCAGCGCCAGTCCCCAAGCCTTGTTGATGCGGCCGCCAAAGGGCGCGTGGATGATGAGCTGCATGCCGCCGCCTTCGTCGAAGAAGCGCTCGGCGATGATGCAGTCCTGCGTCGGGACTTCCGTGAGCACCGCGCGGCCGGTGACGATGTACTCGATGAGCTGCTCGGCGCCGGAATCGTCAAGCCCGCATTCGTCCTTCAGCCATGCGACCGCGCTCTGCACTTCAGGGCTGGATTCGATTCCGCGCAGACGGGCTTTGGTGGCCGCTCCCTCTCCCACGCCGGTTTCAGGATTACTCGGTACGGCCAGCGGCGCGGTATTCGGCAGCAGCGCGCTGACGCGCTCGCGCAATTCGGCCACGTGATGCGAAAGCTCGTCGGTGCGCGCCGGAGCTTCGCCGCGCCAGAAGGGAATGCTTGGTGCGGCGCCGTGCGCATCCTCCACCAGCAGACGTCCGGAGTTGGACTCAATGCGACGAATCCGCCACGACGTGTTGCCCAGCAGCATGATGTCGCCTGCATTGCTCTCGACAGCGAAGTCCTCGTCGACGGTGCCCACGACGATCTCATCCGGCTGCGCAACCACGGTGAACAGCGCAGTGTCCGGAATCGCGCCGCCGCTGGTAATCGCCGCCAGACGCGCCCCGCGCCGTCCGCGCAGCCGCCGGTTAACCATGTCGCGAAACAGATAAGCGCCGTAGCGGCCGCGCTTGGCTGCGATGCCTTGCGACAGCATCTCCAGAATGCGGTCGTATTCCTCGCGCCGCAGGCTGCCATAGGGATAAGCGCGGCGCACGCAATCGAACAGCGCGTCTTCATCCCAATCCTCGCAACTGCACATGGCGACAATCTGCTGCGCCAGGATGTCGAGCGGGGCCGCGGGAATCTGAATGCGGTCGAGATCGCCTTGCTTGATCGCGCGGACGGCGGCTGCGCATTCCACCAGATCGTCACGGGTGGTGGCGAACAGGCGGCCTTTGGGGACGGCCCCGCGCCAGTGACCAGCGCGGCCCACGCGCTGCAACGCCACTGCAATCGCGCGCGGCGAATTGATCTGGCAAACCAGGTCAACGTTGCCGATATCGATTCCCAGTTCCAGCGATGCCGTCGCCACCAGCAGACGAATTTCGCCGTTCTTCAGTTTGCGCTCGGCGTTGAGGCGCAGCTTGCGCGCCAGACTACCGTGATGCGCCGCCACCAGCTCTTCGCCAATGCGCTCGCCCAGATGAAGCGCCACGCGCTCCGCCAGCCGCCGCGTGTTGACGAAGACCAGCGTCGAGCGATGTTGCAGGGCCAGTTCCGCGATGCGGTCATAAATCTCGCTCCACATCTCGTTACTGGCGACGGGACCAAGCTCCGACGGCGGGACCTCCACCGCCAGGTCGAGCTTGCGGCGGTGGCCAATGTTGACGACGGCTGGGGCAGGGCGTCCCGCACCGGTCAGGAAATGCGCGATCTCCTCAATGGGCTTCTGTGTGGCCGAGAGCCCGATGCGGGTTGGCCGGTTCGCCAGCAGGTCGAGCCGCTCCAGCGAGAGCGTCAGGTGTGCGCCGCGTTTGTCATCGGCGACGGCGTGGATCTCGTCCACGATGACGGTCTCGACATCGTGCAGAATGGCGCGGCTGCCGTTGGCGGTGAGCAGAATGTAGAGTGACTCCGGCGTGGTCACCAGGATGTGCGGCGGGCGCTTGAGCATGTCGCGGCGCTCTTTCATCAGCGTGTCACCGGTGCGCACGGCAGTGCGAATTTCAGGCATCAGAAAGCCGCGCTCAGCGGCCAGCGCCAGAATTTCGCCGAGCGGGCCGTCGAGGTTCTTCTGAATATCGTTGCCCAACGCTTTGAGCGGCGAGACGTACAGGACCTCGGTGCGGTTGTGCAGCGCGCCTTCCAGCGCTTTGCGCACCAGGCGGTCAATGCAGATCAGAAATGCAGCCAGCGTTTTGCCGGAACCGGTGGGAGCGGATATCAGCGTAGTGCGGCCGGCAAGTATCTCGGGCCAACCTTGCTCCTGCGGCTCGGTGGGCGAACCGAAGCGAGCGAGGAACCATTCCGCAACCAGCGGATGCGCCCAGGCCAGCGCGACCGGAATTTCTCCCAAAGGCATCCGATTATTCTAGCAGAGTTTCGCTAATTGTTCGCCGTAGGGCTGTTAGGGTACTGTCCTAATTTGAATTCGCAGCCGCAAGGCTGTGGAAACAAGCCGCACTTCCCGTTTGCCCGCCCGACCGCAGGCTTATATCCTCGATCCGTACAGCCGGGACAACTCTATAACCTGCGAGA
>JBEKPR010000030.1:0-54701 GCA_049520555.1 Candidatus Korobacteraceae bacterium | reverse complement strand
TCATTGCCCGCTCCATCGCGGCCTTCGAGTAGAAATCCATGCTTCGCATGGTCTCCTACTCTCGCCGCCGGAAAAGCGGACAGATCACGTGCTATCGCAACCGGACATATCATGTGCTACTGACACGTGGCGATTGCGAACTTGCCCACACAGCGCCAGCCCGCTAGAATAAAGGTCGTCCCACGCGTAGGCGCGTAGCTCAGTTGGTTAGAGCGCTACCTTGACACGGTAGAGGTCAGGAGTTCGAGTCTCCTCGTGCCTACCATTTCTTTCAGTCACTCACAGCCGACCGCTTTTTCCGCTTGGCAGGCGATGGCGTCGCGGTGGCGAACTCGTAATCGAGAAGCGAACTGGCGACTACTTTTTGGGACCGCTGGTCGTAGCAGATTGCGCCTTGGCGTCATCCTTCACTTGCAGACCGCGGGTTTTCAGGCGCATCTTTTGACGCGCCTTACGCAGGCGATGCTCGCGCGATTTGTCCCCATTCCGATACGACATTGGTAGCACCTCTCTTGCGATGCTACAGCATTTATTGAAAGTACGTTGCAGCGGTGTGGTCACGGAGGTAGTAGCTTTCCCTGCGCAGCCGCTGATAAACAGAGAACAACTCACCGGGTTTCGAGCGCGCGCCTGTAGGTGGAAACAACCTAGACGGCACATGGTTCGCGGTTGCTAGTGCGATGGATCGGGAGAGGCGTACGGCTGCAAGATGCAGTGGGAGTCAGACGAGAATAGTCACGAAGCTACAGCAGGTAAGTGCAACGTGAGCGGCTACCGTTGGGGCTTGGAAGAACCGCAGCGCCGGGCAGTGCGAGGAGTCTGCCTGCTTTTCGCCCTGGAACGCGCATCAGCCTTCAGTCGCTCGATCTCGGAAAACTGACTCGCAGACATCTCCTGAATCAAGTCCAGGATCGTCTTCTGCTTGGTCACGCCAATCTGTATGAGTTGCATGCTGCACACAGTACATGAAGCTGCAAGGCAGGTCATCCCCTGATGGTTGCAGGGCCCCTACAACCTCCGTATCACAGCTCGCGCCCGTCGCCAAGGCCGGTTCGTCGTGGATGCTAGAATTCAGGAACCACGAACAGCTTGCAATCATACTCTCCGGGTTATTAGCAGCTATTGACCCATCATTATCGTGTGCACAGACGATCAAGCCGGCCAGCCAGCTCCCAGCCCGGAAATGGTTGCGCTCACGGGTTTCATGGGCGCTGGCAAAACCACGGTTGGCCGCTCGTTGGCAAATCTTCTCCGCTGGTCGTTCCTTGACCTCGACTACGAAATTGAGCTGAGACAGAAGCTGCTGGTCCGCGAAATATTTCAGCTGCGGGGCGAGTCCGGTTTTCGCGAAATCGAAACTGAAACCTTGCGCTCGGTCCTGCAACAGGCGTCTGGTTCAGCCGTGATTGCGCTGGGCGGCGGCACGTTCGTTCAGTCAGCGAACGTAACGCTGTTGCGTAGCCGCGGTGCGCACGTCGTTTTCCTGGAAACTGAGATCGAGGCGCTGCTACGGCGCTGCCGGGCCGCTGACCAGCACTCGCCACAAAGCTCTCGGCCACTGGCGGCCACGCAGGAGGCCTTCCGCCTGCTTTACGCTCAGCGCCTTCCGTTCTACCGCACCGCCGAACTCACCGTGAATGCAACCGGCAAGACCGTCGAAGAACTGGCGCAGGAAATCGTCTTGAGTCTGCATCTGTCCCACCGTGGGCGGTAATGTTCTCGCATCCGGCGCTCGGCCTCTAGCGGCTCCCGAACGTGGTATAAACTTGGTCTTTCACCACTATGTCTCAGCAGAAAATTGCCGTCGGAATTCTGGGCGCTACCGGCGTTGTCGGCCAGCGTTTCATACAGTTGCTCGAAGCCCATCCGTGGTTCGAAGTTGCGTGGCTGGCAGCTTCTGATCGTTCCGCCGGACAAACCTATGGGGACGCCGTGCGCTGGCGTTTGAAGACTCCCATCCCCGAGCGCGTGCTCCGGATGCCGGTGTCGAATGCCGCTCCGGAAGGCGCCCCACGAGTCATCTTCGCCGCGCTGGATGCAGGCATCGCGCGCGAGCTCGAGCCGCAGTTTGCCGCCGCCGGTTGCGCCGTAGTCAGCAACTCCAGCGCCTTTCGGATGCACGAAAACGTACCCCTAGTCGTGCCCGAGGTGAACGCCAGCCACATTGCCCTGATCGAGAAGCAATGTTGGCGAAAGCAGTCGGGCGGCTACATCGTTACCAACCCAAACTGTTCGGCGATTGGACTGGTGGTGGCCCTGGCGCCGCTGCATCAGAAATTTGGCATCGAGTCCCTGTTCGTTACCACTATGCAGGCCGTCAGCGGCGCAGGTTATCCCGGAGTGGCTTCCCTCGACATTCTCGGCAATGTCATTCCCTACATTGCCAAGGAAGAAGAAAAGATGGAGGAGGAGACTCGCAAACTTCTCGGACAATTGGCCGGCGACCGGGTCGAGCCGGCAACGTTTCGCATGACGGCGCACTGCAATCGAGTTGCGGTGGAAGACGGCCATACCGAATCCGTATCGGTGAAGTTGAAGCGGCAGGCCGGGGCTGAAGAACTGATCGCGGCATTCAACGAGTTTCGCTCCACTCCGCAGGAGTTGAAATTGCCGCTGGCGCCCGCACAACCGGTGTTTTACGATGCCGCCCCGGACCGGCCGCAGCCGCGCTTCGACGTGGACCGCGGCAACGGGATGACGGTGAGCGTGGGGCGACTGCGTCCCTGCGGCGTGCTCGACTACAAGTTTACTGTGCTCTCGCACAACACCATTCGTGGCGCCGCTGGCGCCGCCCTTCTCAACGCCGAACTCCTCAAGGCGCAGGGCTTCCTGTCGTGATGCCAGAGCTTCCACTTCCTTCGCCGGTGGTGAGGCCGTGATCGTCATGAAGTTTGGCGGCACGTCGGTGGAAGATGCCGCCGCCATCGATCGTGTCGCGGCCATTGTCAAAACGCGCCTGCCGGAGCGGCCCTTCGTCGTGGTGAGCGCCATGGCCAGGGTGACAGACCAGTTGCTGGCCATGGCGGCAGCCGCGGGACGAGGCGAACGCGAGCAGACGCTCAACCTTTGCCGCCATCTCCGTGAGCGCCATTATCTGGCGGCTGGCGAATTGCTGGGCACCGGCCTGCATACCGAATTGCATGGTGATTTGGGCGCGGAGTTCGATGCGCTCGACGAGTTGCTGCGAGGAATTGCCGCCGTCGGTGAGCTCACGCCACGCACCTCCGATTATGTGGTTTCCTTCGGCGAGCGCCTGTCGAGCATGATCGCAACCGCAGCTTTTCTGGCGCGCGGCATCCCGGCAACGTTGGTGGATGCGCGTCAGGTGATCATTACCGACGCGCAGCACGGCCGGGCGGTTCCTCAAGTTGAGGAGATCAACGATCGCCTGCAAAGCCGCGTCAAGCCGCTGCTTGAACAGCATCGAGTGCCGATCATGGGCGGCTTCATTGGCGCAACGCGGGAAGGTATTCCAACCACCATCGGCCGCGGGGGCTCCGATTTTTCCGCAGCCCTGGTCGGCGCGGGGTTGGACGCCGCTCGCATCGAGATCTGGACCGACGTGGATGGGATGAAGACTACTGACCCGCGCCTATGTCCCGAAGCGCGCCGCATCAAGCTCATCAGCTTTGAAGAAGCCGCCGAACTGGCCTACTTCGGCGCCAAGGTCTTGCATCCTGCGACCGTGCTTCCCGCAGTCGAGAAGAACATTCCAGTGCTGGTGCTGAATTCGCGCAACCCGTCGAATGAGGGCACGCGCATCCTGTCGAGGACCCCGCGCTCGCATTCGCTGTTCAAGGCAATCGCCGCCAAGAACCGCATCACCATTGTCGAAATCGTTGCCGCGCGCATGCTCATGGCCCACGGCTTTCTGGCCAAGGTGTTCGAAGTCTTCGCCCGCCACCGTTGCGCGGTTGACGTGGTATCGACTTCGGAAGTCAGCATTTCTCTCACCGTCGATTCCAATGAAGCCATTCCCCAGATCGCCGCCGACCTGGAGAAACTGGCCTTCGTAAAATACGCGGGGCGCAAGGCCATCGTGTGCCTGGTGGGCGAGAACCTGCGCGATACGCCCGGAGTTGCGGCGCAAGTTTTCCGTGCCATCGGCGACATTAACGTGCGCATGATTTCGCAAGGTGCGTCGGAGATTAACCTGACCTTCGTGATCGACGAAGCCGATGTGCCGGAAGCGGTGCGGCGCTTGCACGCCAGGTTCTTTGCTGAGGTCGATCCCGAGGTGTTCGATTGAACTCCGCTCCTCTTAGATTGCTGGTGCTGGGACTCGGCAAGACCGGGATGCTGGTCGCGGAGGTTGCACGCGAACGCAGACACCTGGTGCAAAGCATCGATGCCGACGTCAACCAGAATGCTGCGTGGCTCACACCCGAGAACCTGCGCAACATTGATGTAGCAATCGATTTCACTGCGCCTGATGCGGTATTGGCGAATATCGAAGCCTGCCTGCGCGCGCACAAGGCCATGGTGGTTGGAACCACGGGCTGGTACGGCGAACTCGATCGCGTCCGCCAGGCAGTCGAGCAATCCGGCACCGGATTTGTCTTCGGGGCAAACTTCTCCTACGGCGTGAACCTGTTTTTTCAGATCGCGCAAGCTGCGGCGCCGGCCTTGGCGCACAACTACCGCGGACACATTACCGAGCGGCACCACATCCACAAGAAGGATGCGCCGTCCGGCACTGCCGCCGCTCTGCAACAGTTGCTGGAGCAGGCGTCGGGAAAGCGCGTCGAGATCACTTCCGAGCGCGAAGGTGATGTTCCCGGCATTCACACGCTGGAGTTGGTCTCGTCCGGCGATCGTATCGTGCTCACCCACGAAGTCAAGTCGCGCCGCACTTTTGCCGAGGGCGCAGTGCTGGCAGCCGAATGGATCGCCGGCAGGACCGGGTTCTACGACTTCAAGGATATCTTTGTTCGACTGTGACTATAGGGAGCAATCAAAAGATGAGTGACAGCTTTGAGCGATACGACTGGGAAAGGCTCAACCATCTCCAGATCGGTAAATACGCTGAGTACTTGGCGAAAATGGAATTTGTTTTGTGCGGTTGCGAGGTGTTTACTAGCGAAGTCGATGATCGGGGGATCGACTTTGTGATCCGTTCTCGGCAGGGCACCGACACTGAAAGCGGCTTGCCGTCGGTACATTACTACGACGTGCAGGTGAAATCGTTTCGTAGCAAGAAATCGCAGACGCCATACATTTTTCTGCCTCAGGATAAATTTGAGATTTCTCCCACTTCTTTGCTTGTTCTCGTACAATTCGAGCGTGCGAAACCCCCGATTCTGTATTTGCTGCCGTCTTCTGTACAAGGGAAACCTAATCCCCTATTTGAAGATCGAAAATACGGTGAAGGCAAGAAGAGTCCGCCGGAGTGGGGTCTTACCGTATCGAAGAAAAAATTGGAACTGCTGATCAAGGACTGCTGTTTTCAAGAAGCCGTGACCCGTCTAGGGATCAGGACAAACAAGGTAGTTTAAAGGATTTTCGCAATGAGACTGCGTGGTTGTGGTACCGCTCTTGTAACTCCGTTTAAGCAAGACGGAGACGTGGACGAAGCAGCGCTGCGAGGACTGGTGCGCTGGCAGGTGGAATCGGGCATCGACTTTCTGGTTCCGTGCGGCACCACCGGCGAAACGCCGACTTTGTCCCACGAGGAATGGCTGCGCGTCATTGACGTGACGATCGAGACAGCGGCGGGCCGCGTGCCCATCATGGCGGGCGCCACCTCGAACAACACGCGCGAGGCCGTGGCCAAGGCGAAGGAAGTCTCGGCGCGTGCGGGCGTCGATTATGTCCTCACCGCGACGCCTTACTACAACAAACCCACGCAGGAAGGCGTGTACCAGCACTTCAAGGCCATTGCCGAAGCCTCGGCAAAGCCGCTGGTGCTCTATAACATTGCCGGGCGAACCGGGACCAACATCGAAACCAGCACGTTGCTCCGCCTGGCCGAAGTCCCCAACATTGCGGGGGTGAAAGAGGCTAGCGGAAATATCTCGCAGATCGCTGAGGTATGCGCCACGGTGCCGGAAGATTTCCTGGTTTTCTCCGGCGATGACGCCGTCACGCTGGCGGTGATTGGCCTCGGCGGGGTCGGCATTATTTCGGTGGCATCGAATGAAATCCCGGCGGAGATGGCGCGCATGACCCAGGCCGCACTGGCCAATAAGTGGGACACCGCCCGCCTGCTCTTCCGCAAATATCTGCCGTTGATGCAGGCGAACTTCATCGAATCCAATCCCGGTCCGGCCAAGGCTGTGTTGGCGATGATGGGCCGCGTTGAGGAGATCTATCGCCTGCCGCTGGTGCCGATGAAGAAAGAAAATCGCGCCCGGCTGGAGAAGGTGGCGGCGGCGGTTGGCCTGCTACAGCAGCCCCCGGCTGCCACGCACTAAACATTCGGCGGTCGCGATTTTGAGTTGTCATCACGAACGGCCTTCAGGCCGTGAGGGATCTGCTGTTTCGTCAGCGGTGGTTCCAGCCTTAACAAAAGCAGATTCCTCGCTTCGCTCGTAATGACAACTCCAAGGCGATTTGCTCAATCCTGAAAGGCTCCCTCATTCCCCCTTCATCTTCTCTTTGACGCTGTGGGCCAGTTTTTCGATTTCTTCGGCTTTCCTGATGACCTCCAGCGACAGCGTGTTCTCGTTGGTCTTGTCCACGTATTGCTTGAGTTGTGTTGCCAGTTCCAGCAGCTTGTCGGTGTCCTTCTTGAGGTCCTGCTGGCGCTTCAGGTTTTGCTTTTTCGCCATGTCGCGCGCTTGTTGGGCCGTCGCCGCGTCCTCATCGGAGGGCTGAGACACGCCCCGATGCCGAGACCCACCCGGAAGCTGAGGAGCGGACTCGCCGGTGGTTTGCGCCCAACCCGCGATTCCACAAACGAGGAAGAGCACTGCGGCACGAACGGCAGGCTTTATCAGCCGGCGCACGAAGGCGGATGAGTATGTCATAAGAACCGAGATTATATTCCGCGCGCTGGCTCCGAGGGGAGAGGCAACTTTGCCACTTGTGCCGTCATCCGCTACTCTAAACTCGATTGCGAACCAAGGAGAAGGCTGCCCCAGTGCTACAAGCTCTGCAAGCCATGTTGATGCTTTCCCCCCGCACTACGAGAGAGGGGATCTTCCAGATGCTCAGCGCCTGGGGCGATGATGCCTTCGACTTCGTGCGCCACCAGGTACCGCGCATCATCGGCGTTCTGATCATTGCATTCATTCTCACTCGGCTGCTCAAGATTGCATCGCGGCATCTGGCCGAACTCAGCAACCGTGCAGGGCTGCCTTCCGCGCTCCGGGCACAGCAGCTTCGGACCCTGTCGAGCGTCATCTACAGCGTGGGAGTATTCGTCATCATGTTCCTGGCGGCGCTGCAAATCCTGCCGCTGCTTGGTATCAACATGGGGCCGCTGCTCGCCAGTGCCGGAATCGCCGGCTTGGCCATAGGGTTTGGAGCGCAGACTCTGGTCCACGACTTCATCAACGGCTTCTTCATCCTGGTCGAGAACCAGTACGACATCGGCGACACCATCAAGCTGGCCACTGTGCAGGGTGTGGTTGAGGACATGACCTTGCGCCGCACCGTATTGCGCGACGACAACGGAAGCCTGCATACCGTACCCAATGGGCAGATCAACATTGTGACCAACCTCACGCGCGACTGGACGCAGTTGCCACTGCATATCCCCGTGGCCTATGGCGCCGATAGCGATCAGGTGATCAAATTGCTGCAAGAAGTTAGCGAGCAAGTGGCCAACGATCCCCAATTCGCCGCAATGATTGTCGCCAAACCCGAGGTGCCCGGCATCGAGAAGATAAGCGGCAGTGAAGTGGATTACCTGCTGCTGGTGAAGACGCAGCCGGGATCGCAGTATCCGGTCAGCCGCGAGCTGCGGCGGCGGATCAAGATATGCTTTGAAAAAAATCACATCGAGCCGGGCAATCCCAACCGCTTGTATGTGGTGGATACGCCCAAGCCGAGCTGAAGCTGGCCGCTGGCGTCTTGTGGTTCCCGGTCTATTTCGGCTGGCCGCCCAATCCCGCCCACTTCTCCAGCAGGCCGAGCGTCGCGGCGAAATCAAGATCGTCCCAGCCCTCTTCGCTGGACAACTCGTAAATCTCGTCCACGGTTTCCAGCGCCGGCAACTTGACGCGGACCTCCTTCGCCGTGTCGAGCATGAGGTGAATGTCTTTGTGCATCAGGCGCAGCGGGAAATTCGGCGAATAATCGCGGCGCAGCACAAACGGCGCCTTGTAATCCACCACGCCCGATCGCACCATCGATGCCTGGATCAGTTCGATGAGCTTGTGCGGATCGACCCCCAGCTTGGACGAGAGTACAAAGGCTTCGGCGAAGCCCTCGTAGATGAGGGCGATCATCAAGTTCATGCTGATCTTCGTCGCCTGCCCCTTGCCGGTCTCCCCGATGTGGATGACCAGCTTGCCCATTGCCTTGAACAGCGGCTGAAGCGCCTCAACGGCTTCGTTCGAACCGCCCACCATGAAGATAAGCTGTCCGTTTTCTGCGCCAATTTTTGAACCTGTGATGGGAGCATCCACCCAATGGACCCCGCGCGCGTTCACCCGTTCGGCGAAGCGCAGGGTCGCCGAAGGCGAGATGGTGCTGGAGTCCACCACGATCATGCCTTCGCGCAGCGACTGCTCGACGCCGTCTTCGGCGAAGACAACGCGTTCGACGGCCGCGGTGTCGGCCACGCACAGCCAGACAACCTCAGCGTCTTTGGCTGCGTCGGCGGGAGAGACCGCCGTGGTTGCGCCATCGACGTGCTGCCGGGCGCTGCGGTTCCATACCGAGACCTCATGTCCTGCCGCGACCAGCTTAGAGGCCATCGGCCGTCCCATAATGCCCAATCCGAGAAAGGCGATTTTCATTCCTGCTCCTAGTTTTCGCAGTTCCCCACGCTGCGCGGTAAAGTGGCGCTTGCCAGCAAAGGGAGCCAATCATTTGATTTAAGCTGAGTAGCTGGCTTAGGTCAAGCAAGGGTTGAAGCCTGATGCCGCGTCGCCGCATCGCCAGGGGCCCTGGTGGCGTCTAATAATCACCAACCCATGTTAGGAATCACAATCCGTCGTAAAGCCAGGCAGTTTGGAACTTTGGTGCGGCACTCCGCCCTGACGCCGCGCACCGGCGTCGCCCGTAAGCCTGTGCTCGCCCGCCGTGGCGAGTTGGGCATAACCTTCATCGGACATTCCAGCTTCTTCCTCCAGATCGGGGGAAAGAACATCCTGGTCGATCCCAACTTCGCGCGCTGGATTTTCGTTCTCAAGCGGCTGCGCCGTCCCGGATTGAAGCTGCGAGAGTTGCCAGCGATCGACGCGGTGCTGGTTTCGCACGCGCACTTCGACCACCTGCACCGCCCCTCGTTGCGCGCGATTGCGTGGCTCACGCGGCGCAAGACCGGCAAACGGCCGGCCATCATCGTGCCCAGGCATGTTCGCGACCTGGTCAGCGACCTGGGCTACGGACGCATCATTGAACTGGACTGGTGGCAAAGCTTGCAGCTCGGCAGTGTAGAGGTGACGCACGTTCCGGCGCGCCACTGGGGTGCCCGCATTGTGCGCGACGTGCATCGCGGTTATGGCGGATACGTCGTGCGTTCAGGCGCGCAATCGATTTATCACGCGGGCGACACAGCGTACTTCGATGGCTTCCGCGAAATCGGCGAGCGCCTGAAGCCTGAGGTGGCGCTGCTTCCCATCGGCGCTTATCATCCCGACTCGTTTCGCCGAGTGCACACCAGTCCCGAAGATGCCGTGCAGGGGTTCCTGGACCTGGGCGCGCGCTGGATGGTGCCCATGCACTACGGGACGTTTCGTCTCTCGTACGAGCCGGTGGACGAACCGGTGGAGCGCCTGAAGGCCGATGCCAAGCGGCGCGGCATCGAAAAAAAGATTTGCGTGCTGGAAGAGGGCGTAACAAAGTTCTTTGAGTAGGACCTTCCCGAACTGCCTTGCCGCGTGCAGGTGGAGGCATGTTTGTCCATCGAGTACGCGCCTTTCCATTTGCCTTTCCATGATTGCCGGATAGAATTGTGTTGCATGGCTGGATGCGTCACCGATCCTGGTTGCCGAACGTGGAACCAACCTCCCCAACAACATCGCCGCAACCGATAGGGAACAAGCCAACTCCAGCACTTACCATAACGCTGGGTCTGCTCTTCTTTGCAGCGCTCGTATCGCGCAGTCTCAGTGTGGTCCTCAGGCCACAATTCTGGGCTGAAGATGGCTTTTTTTATGAGCAGGCGCACGCGCTGGGATTTCTTCACACGCTGGTTATGCCGCATAGTGGTTACCTGGACACGCTGCCCCGATTGGCGGCGGGGTTAGCCCTTCTGCTGCCGCTTTCCGCGGTGCCTCTACTGTTCAATATGGTGGGCCTAGTCGCCCAGCTTTTGCCGCCGATTTATCTCTGCAGTGCGAGGATGCAGAGCATCGCGCCGCTACCCGTGCGGGTCTTGCTTGGATTCCTCTACGTGGGGGTGCCCAATGTGGCCAAGATCCATGGCAATATGCCGAACGCGCTATGGCACTTGGCCGTGCTCTGCTTGCTGATCCTGCTTGCTCCCTCGCCGCAGTCGCCAGCGGCCGCGATCTTCGACGTGACTGCGCTATCGCTCGGCGCCGTCACCGGGCCCTTTGCCATATGTTTGCTCCCGGTCGCGATCATTGTGGCTCGGCGCCGCCGGGACCTATGGACGAAAGTCCGCGCCGCCATCGTTTGCTTTGGCGCCATCCTGATGCCGTTCACCATCATCCTCAGCCCAAGGCAGCAAACACCGGGGGGCTTGGGCGCCAGCTTCCCAGGCTTCTGCCGGATCGTGGCCTTCCAGGTCTTTGTTCCGGTGTTTCGCGGAGTCAACAACAGTGCGCAATTGGCGAAGCATCCAGTGCTGCTATCGTTCGTGAGCTACGCGGTGACGGCCGTAGGACTTGCCGTTCTGACCTACGTCTTCCTGCGTGGGAGCATGGAAGTACGGTGCTTCCTTCTGTTCGCCGCCATCGTGCTGGCCGCCTCGCTGGCAAAGCCGCTGGCCAGCGCCAGCGAGCCCCAGTGGGTCGCCCTGCAGCGGCAGGGGTCCACCCACCGGTATTGGTTGATGCCGGAAGTGGCGGTCGCCGTCGCGGTGGTGTGGCTGGCGGCGAAGGCGCCAAACCGCATCGCCCGCGCCGTAAGCGTGCCACTCGTCTGCGTGATGTTGATCGTGGATGTCGCGTATTGGCGCTTGCCCGACCTAGTCGACTTGCATTTCGACACCTATGTTGCTGCCTTCAAGGCGCTACCCGTTGGGGCGCACATTCAAATTCCAATTAATCCGCCGGGGTGGTCTTTTGAACTCACCAAGAAACCGGGCGACTAGATGGCGTTTGCCGCCCGCGCGGATTTGCGCGAGAGAAAGCAGCGGAATAAAGTTCTTGCAGTAGCTGTCGGCCGGCAGACCGCAAGCTCGGGGGTTTTGGCATCCAAGAATTCTAGGTTTTTACCTTGAGGAAATCGGTGAGAAAAACTGCTTTTGCACTCTTGATAATGGTGTTGCTGACCGCTTTTGCGGTGGCCGCTGACACTTTCCAAACCGGCAAGGTCGTGAAGTGGGAGAACTCCACCTATCAGCAGAAGAAAAATAAAGTTGGGCAGTGGGTCGTTTACTACATCCAGATCGATGCAACCACCTATGAGGTCGCCCGCAAGAAGGAAACTAAGCCGAAGATGCATTCCGGCGACACGGTCCAGCTTGAGGTGAAAGGAAACAAGGCGACGGTCATTAACGCGCAGGGCCACAAGGAGCAATATCAGCTCGTCGGCCAGGCGCAGGCGCCGGGACAGTAGGAAGCATTCAGCACTCAGCACTCAGCATTCAGCCCAACACACATTCAATTGTCATCCTGAGCGGAGCGCCCGCAAAGAAATTCCGATCCGCTGCTGTTGCGGGTCGGGCGAGCGCGCGGTCGAAGGATCTGCGGTAGGATCTGCGGTTGTTCCCGACAGCGTGACGGTATCGGCGTACCGCAGGTCCCTCGGCTCGCCCGTCGCGGCGGGCTCGCTCGGGATGACAGCGTGAAGGTCTTAGCGAAGAGCGAAAGGCGAAGAGCGAAAGGCGAAAAGCGAAAAGCGAAAAGCGATTAGCGAACAGCGGGCACTATCCCAGCGCCTGCTCTAAATCGGCAATCAAATCCTCGACATCCTCGATTCCCACTGAAATCCGTACCATTCCATCGGTGAGCCCGATCGCCTTTCTGCCCTTCTCCCCGATCGCTGCGTGCGTCATGCTGGCCGGGTGCGAGATCAGCGTCTCGACTCCGCCCAGCGATTCGCCCATGGTGCAGACGCGCACCCGCTTCAGCAACCGCTTGGCATTGCCGAGCGAGCCGGTCTCAAACGTGATCATCGCTCCAAAGCCTGACATCTGCCGGCACGCCAGCTCGTACTGCGGATGGCTTCTCAGCCCGGGATAGAAGACCTGCTTCACCTTGCGATGGCGGCTGAGATAGTCGGCCATCACGCGCCCGCTTTCGTCGTGCTGTTTCATGCGGACGGCCAGCGTCTTCACGCCGCGCAGCACCAGCCAGCACTCAAACGGCGACATGATCGCGCCCGCAGCCTTTTGAATGAACGCCAGCTTCTCCGCTTGTTCTTTCGTGGTGCACACCAGAACGCCACCCAGCCCGTCGCTGTGCCCGTTGAGGAACTTCGTGGTCGAGTGCAGCACCAGGTCCGCGCCCAGCTTGATCGGCTGCTGAAAGTATGGCGACATGAAGGTGTTGTCCACCACCACCTCGCAGCCGCGCTTGTGCGCAATCGCGCTAACGGCAGCGATGTCGGTGAGGCCCATCAGCGGATTGGTGGGCGTCTCGATGTACACGTAGCGCGTGTTCTTGCGGATGGCGCGCTCCACATTGCGGGGGTCGGTGGTGTCCACGTAGGTAAATTCAAGCCCAAAGTTCACCATCACCTGGTTGAACAGCCGGGGAACGCCGCCGTAGAGATTGTCGGAAGCGACGACATGGTCGCCCGATTTCATCAACTGGCACAGCGCGCCCACCGCAGCCATTCCGCTGGCAAAGACTGGCGCGGCGATGCCGCCCTCCAACGAGGCAAGGTTCTGCTCCAATCGCGTGCGGGTGGGATTGCCGGCTCGCGAGTAATCGTAGCCTTTGGTCTTGCCTAACTCTTCCTGGGCGTACGTGGAGGTGGCGAATATAGCGGGAGCGACGGCCCCGGTGGATGGGTCGGGATCGTTACCGACGTGGATGGCGCGAGTAGCAAAACCAGTTGCGTTTTTCTTGGACATAAAAATCTAGAGAATTCACCACGGAGACACAGAGGGCACAGAGAAGCAAGAAAGCAAAAAAGCAAAAAAGCAAAAAACTCCGTGATCTCCGTGCCTCCGTGGTGAAAAAATAATCCTACTAGCTCGCTCTGATCTAATGCTTTTCGTTGAAGTGGAAGATGTCTTTCGACAGATAGCGCTCGGCGGAATCAGGAATGATGGTTGCCACCCGCTTGCCCGGGCCCAGCCGTCGCGCGATTTCGATGGCGCCAAACACGGCTGCGCCGGCGCTCGATCCGCCGAGGACCCCCTCCATCGCGGCCAGCTTCTTCACCATGTCGAAGGCGTCGTGATCGCTGACGGCGATGACCTCGTCCGCCAGTGACAGATCGCAGGTCTTGGGAATGAAGCTGGCGCCAATGCCTTCCACCTCGTGCTCTCCCTTCGGGCCTCCGCCTAGCACCGAACCCTGGGTCTCGATCACGATCGCCAAGGCCCGCGGATTGCGTTCCTTGAGATAACGCGCCACCCCAGTAAAAGTGCCGCCGGTACCGGAGCCGATCACCACCGCATCAATCTGCCCACCCAGTTGCTCGTACAATTCGCGTGCCGTGGTCTCGTAGTGGAAGTCAGGATTGGCCGGGTTCTCAAATTGTCCCGCGACAAACGAGTTGGGCGTCTTGGCGGCGCGCTCTTTCACGTAGCGGATGGCGCCCTCCATGCCGTCTGCGCGCGGAGTGCGAATCACCTCCGCGCCCAGCGCTTCCATGAGCGTGACCTTCTCTTGCGAGAAGCCTTCCGGCACGGCGAGCACGGTCTTGTAGCCGCGACCCGACCCGATCAGCGCCAGCCCAACGCCGGTGTTGCCGGCCGTCGCCTCAAAGATGGTTGCGCCAGGCTTCAGTAACCCAGCCTGCTCGGCCTTGAGGACTATGCCCAGCGCGGCGCGGTCTTTGATGCTGCCGCCCGGATTCAGGTACTCGAGCTTGGCATAGACGTCGGCAACATTGGGTGGAACGACTTTCCGGAGATGGAGGATTGGAGTTTCGCCAACCAGTTCGGTAATGTCTTCGGCGACACGCAGGGAAGTCATTTCAGCAGTCTTCATGAGCACCTAAGCACGAACCACCAAGCCTACGTGAATGGGAATCAGTCGGTCAATGCGTGGGCTTTCGTCGCTGCGGAAATCGCCGTGGATCTGTCTTGGGTAGGAAAATGAAACGCTTTGCTAACCACTAACCACTAGCCACTGACCACTACTTGGTGCCGGCTTGTTCGGTCACCGGGGCCCGTTGCTGGCCGGCGTAATACCCGCTGCGCGTACGGACCTGAAGCTTCTTGTAGCCCTTGGCGTTGGCTTCTACCTTCACCGTGCGATAGCCGCCTGCGCCCTGGGGCGTGCTGGGCTTGTACTGGATGGTGTATTGATTGCGGATGTCGTGTGCGATTTGCGAAGTAATCGCCTGCACCTCGCTGAGGTCCTTGGGAAAGAACGCGACCCCGCCGGTGTCTTCTGCCATTTCGCGGAGCGCTCGACGCGCCTGCTTGGCATGCTCATCCTGGAGCAATCCAATGGTATAAATCGTTGGACCGTTCTTCTCTTCCAGGAGGCGCACAGTTTCCTCCAGCGAGTGGCGGCTGGCGTTGTCTTCGCCGTCGGTCACCACTAAGAGCACCTTCTTTTCCAGTGCGCCACTTTGCTTTAAGTGGTCCGCCGAGGCTAGCACCGCGTCGCGGAGCGCGGTGCCGCCGCGCGATTCAATCCGTTCCAGCGCATCCTTCAGCTTGGGGATCTTGGCGGTGTAGTCCTGGTCGAGGTAGTAGTCTTCGTTGAAGTTCACCACGAAGACCAGGTCCTGAGGGTTGCTGGATTGCACCAGATTAATGGCTGCGGCATTCACCGCCGGACGTTTCTCTCGCATGGACCCTGAATTATCGATGACGATGCCCATGGCGACGGGAATGTCCTCGTTGCGGAACGAGGTGATTTTCTGCGGCTTGCCGTCCTCGAACACCGTGAAGTCGCCCTTCGCCAGATTGGTGATCAGGCGATTGTGATCGTCCACCACGGTGGCGTGCAGGGTGACTTCGTCAACCTCTTTCCTGAAGACAAAGACGTCGCCCTGCTGGGCTGCGGGCGCTTCGCCTTGCTGCGGGACTTGGACTGTGTCCCCGGGCTGATTGGGCGCGGGCGGTACCGGAGCGGCTTCCTGCTCGCTACTCGGGGCCGGGGCGTTTGCCGGTGGTACTTGTGCTGGCGGATTCTGCGCCGGCGCGGTTTGCTGGCCCGCGGCGCTGCCAGCCGGAGCTGACTGCCCCGAGGCAGTCGAATTCTGGGCCACCATCCAGGTTCCCAAGCATAGGGCCAGTCCAGCCAGTACTGTCGCGAGGTGTCGGCGTCTATTCGGTGGGTGCATAGTATCCCGTTTTGGCGTACACGTGCAGCGGTGGCAGACCTTTCGGAGGATTCAGTTTCACTTTGATCTTCCGCCACTTGCCATCTCGTCCTGGACTGGTTGGACGGTATCCGAGCACATATTGGTTGCGCAGCTCGATGCCAATCTTTGTCGCCACATCCGCCAGTTCGTTCGGATTGCCGATGGTAAATGTCCGTCCTCCCGTCACTTCGGTCACATCGCTCAGCAAGGCCGGCCCTTCGCGCTCTTCCGCCGTCTTGAAGCCATTAAGGTCAAACAGGCCGATGCCATAGATCTGAACGTCGGCTTCCCGCACCATCGACTTGATCTCGCCCTCGGTGTAGCGGCTGTGGTTGTCGCCCCCGTCGGAGATGATCAACAGCGCCTTGCGCTCGCAGTGCGCCTTGCGCATGCGATTCATGCCCAGGTAAATGGCATCGAGCAATGCAGTTCTGCCTTTGGGAATGGCGTAAACCAGCTTGCTCTGGATGTCTTCGACCGAAGAAGTGAAATCGGCCAGCACCTCGGGCTTTTCCGAGAAGGTGATCAGGAAAAACTCATCCTGGGGATTGGCGGTGCGGAAAAATTCCACCACCGCCTCGCGCGACTTGTCGATCTTGTCGCTCATGGAGCCGCTGATATCGAAGATGACGCCCAGGGAAATGGGCGCGTCTTCGCTGGAGAAGTGCCGGATCTGCTGCGGCGTTCCATTATCGGTGAGCTGAAAATTCTCTTTCTCCAATCCGGTCACCAGCCGGTTCATCGGATCGGTGATGGTCACCGGGACCAGCACTAGATCCACGTCTTTCCGGATCGGCTTGGTATGTGTCTTGAGGCTGGGATCGACAATGACCCCGGGCGGTACGGCAATTCCGGTGCTCGGGACCGGGTCAGGCTTCTTGGCTTCGTGAGGAACCAGATGTACGTTCTGATCTTCGTCTTGTGCGTAGCCCGGAATAACCAGCCAGGAGATCGCGCAACAAATCCCAAGCAATAGAGCCAAGCTTTTTGCGCCGCGCACGAGGGCTTGGACGGGCCGTCTCGAAAAACGTTCCGACCGTTGCAGCGGAAACGAGTGCCGAATCGCCGAGCAACTTGACCCAAACCCCGAACTGCGACCGCGGGCCATAAGATCCTCTGGACTGTGGGCTGAATGTTATCACAGCGCGGGGAGTCAGATAACCTGTCGGCAACTGCCCCCACGAGCCATCTTGCCGGAACTTCTCCCCCTATTGATGTAGTTCCAGCGCTTGGGGTTTCCTTTTGTTGAACTGCTACAATCGGGGTGCCTCTCGAAGAAAATTTTTCTGCTGCGAATTCACATTTTTAGGGGAGGCGGAGCCCTTATATATGGCGGACATTTTCCCTTTCCAAGCCCTGCGGTATGACCCTTCCAAGGTGTCACCCGCTGACGTTGTAACCCAGCCCTACGACAAAATCACCCCGGCCATGCAGGAGCAGTATTACGCAGCCAGCCCGTATAACCTGGTGCGCGTGATTCTGGGCAAGCCGCAGGCCGGTGACAATGAGCAGCAGAATGTGTACACGCGAGCCGCAGCTTCCTTGCAGCAATGGCAGGCCGAAGGCGTTCTGGCGCCCGACCCGCAACCCAGCATTTATCTCTACACCCAGACTTTCAAGGTTCCCGGCGACGCTTCTGGCGCGATCGCCGAACGGCGCAGCTTCATCGCCCTGGGGCAGGTGGAGGACTATGACCGCAAGGTCGTCTTCCGTCATGAACAGACGCTCAGCAAGCCGAAGGCAGACCGGCTGAACTTGTTGCGGGCCACCCAGGCCCATTGCGGGCAGATCTTCATGCTGTACACCGATTCCGCGGGTGAGATTGACAATGCTTTGCGGCAGAGCGGTCCTCCGACGGTGGAGGTGCGCGACCAGTACGACGTGTTGCATCGGATCTGGAAAGTTTCCGATCCCGCCATCATTGTAACGGTGCAGACGAAGATGGCCGATAAGAAGCTGATCATTGCTGACGGCCACCATCGCTACGAGACCGCCTTGACCTATCGCAATGAAATGAGAAAACAGGCCAGCCCCGATCTTCGGGCCCCGTTCGAACGGGTGATGATGACCTTCGTCAATATGGATGCTCCCGGGCTGGTGGTCCTGCCAACCCATCGCGTGGTGTTCGGCATGGAGGGATTTGCGATCTTTGACATGGTGGCGAAGCTTGAGGAGAATTTTGCGGTCGAGGATTTGGGACCACTGACCGATGCTGCCGCCTCACTGGATCGGCTGCACCAGGCCGGCAAAGACACCACCGCGATACTCGCGGTTACGTCACATAGCAGCTTTCTGTTGCGTTCGCGTGCTGCCCAGCACTCGAAGAGCCTCGCCGGCCTGTCGGAACGCCAGCGCGCGCTGGATGTCGTGCAACTGCATAAGCTGGTGCTGGAAGACGCAATCGGAATGTCACAGGATGACATTCGCGATCAGAAGTACCTGAAATATGTGCGCGACGCGGGCGAAGCGATTGAGGAAGTGCGCCACGGCGCCAACGTCGCGTTCCTTATCAATCCGGTCCGCATGCAGCAGATGCGCGACCTCGCCTTCGCCGGCGAAGTTTTGCCGCAAAAGTCCACGGATTTCTATCCCAAGATGCTGAGCGGCCTGACCATCTATTCCGTGGAGGGGGCCGCGCAGGGCCCGGCAACGGGAGGACACTAGATTGCCGCTTTCCGGTCGCAGATCGCGGCTTGCCTGGGCGATCACCGCCGGTTTGGCTCTGCTGTTCGCGGCCCTTCTGACTCGTCAAGCCGGCGTTCACGCGCAATCGCCCGCACAGAATCAGCTTACGGTTTATTCTCCCCAGACCTCGTACTCGGTCCCACTGCTGGACGTGAATGGCCAGCCTTACGCGGGTTTGGTGGAGCTGTTCGAGCCGCTAGGTTCGGTGGATGCCCGCATCGACGGCAAGAAGTACAAGTTGCACTTTACGCCTCCGGGTGGCCGTCCTCTGGAGGTGCAATTTACCGGCGGGAAAGATAAGGGCAAGGTCCGCGGAAACGGTTACAAACTGCCGGCAAATTTCGTGCTTCAGAATGGCCGGGGCTATGTCCCGCTGTCGGTCACCAGCGAAATGATCTCGCGGCTACTCGGCGGCGAGACCGAATTACACCCGGCAGCGCGTCGTCTGTTCATCGGCAATGTTCAGGCGCGCTACACCCTGGAACTCCACAAAGACAATCCCCCGCGATTGCTGTTGGGCTTCTCTTCTCCGGTCAATCCAACCATCGCGACTGAACCGGGACGGGTGCGCCTCACCTTTCGCCGCGAACCCATCGTTTCCAGCGGCCCTGAAAACGTGCCTTACAGCGACCCGCTGATCTCGGGAGTGAACTTTTCCGAGCACGATGGCCTGGCTGAACTCGATGTGACAGGAACGGCTCCCCTGATGGCCAACTTTGCCGACGGAGGCCGGACGATCATCATCACCGGTGCTCCCGCTCCGCCACCGGTTGCCCAGGAAGCGCCGCCACCACCCGCTCCGGCCAATCCGCAAAACCCATCGCCGCAGCCGCGGCAGCCCGCCGCGCCGCGCTTCCTGGTGCTGATCGATCCAGCGCACGGCGGCAACGACATTGGAGCGGCCATCACCCCTTCGCTTCCGGAAAAAGATGTTGTGCTGACGCTGGCGCGGCGGGTGCAGCATGAACTCGCCAATCGCGGCATCGCCGCCGGCCTGCTGCGCAATTCCGACGTTGCCATTACGCTCGACCAGCGCGCCACCTGGACGAATGCAGCCCGTCCCGCGCTCTACATCGCACTCCACGCTGCCAATACCGGACAGGGCGTCCACGTATTCACGGCGATGCTGCCTGCGGCCAGCCTTTCGCCGCAAGGCTTTCTGCCGTGGGACACCGCACAAGCCGCATTCCTGGACTTAAGCGGTTCGGTGGCCGGCTCGGTGGCCGCGGAACTGGAGTCCCGCAAACTGCCCAATGCCACGCTGCTGGCGCCGCTTCGTCCGATGAACAACATTGCGGCTCCTGCCATTGCGGTTGAGATCGCGCCTCCCGCCGGGAATGTGGACGAAATTGCCAGCGCGGCCTACCAGGAGCAGGTGGCGCAATCGATCGCCGCCGGCGTTGCCGCCGTCCGCGCCAAGCTGCCCGAGGTGAGACCGTGACCCGGCGCGTCCTGCTGATGTTCGCGGTGTTGGCGCTGATCGCGCTTGGTCTCACCTTCTACGCCCTGCACCTGAAGAGGAAAGTGGCCCGCGATGAGCAACTCGCCGCGGAACAACAACGGGCGCTGGCTCCGCTCACCAATGGTCCGCCCACGCCGGTCACGCTTTACATCGCTTCCGACAGCGATGGCACGCTGCGCCGCACGCAGGTGAAGGTGACCTTGCCGCCGGAGCGCACCGAACGCGCCCGCGCCGTGCTGCGTGCTCTGTTCGGAGAGTATCTGCAATCCTCGTCGTCACATCCCATCGGCGCTGGCGCCGATGTCCGCGACGTTTATTTGTTGGGAGACGACACAGCCGTAGTGGACACCAATGCCGCCTTTGGGGATGCGCATCCTTCGGGCGTGCTCGCCGAAGAGCTGACCGTGGCTTCCATCGTGGTCACGCTCAACGCCAATGACAGCAAGATCCAACGGGTGAAGATCCTGATCAACGGGCAGGAACGCGAAACGCTTGCCGGACACGCCGACTTGCGTCGATTTTATGAGGCCAGCAATATTGGCCAGGTCGTAAAGGACTTGCAGTGACCCTACCGCGCATCGGCGTTTTCGATTCGGGCGTCGGCGGCCTCACCGTGCTGAAGGCCATGGCCGAGCAGTTGCCCGCCCACTACCTCTACTTCGGCGACACGGCCCGCCTGCCGTATGGCACCAAGTCAGCGGAAACCGTTGCGCGTTATGCCATCGGAGCCACTCGCTTTCTGGAAGAGCAGAATATCGATCTGCTGGTGATTGCCTGCAACACCGCGACCGCGCTCGCGTTCCCGCGCATTAAGGACGCCGCGCATGTGCCGGTCGTGGGCGTGGTCGAGCCCGGCGCCGCAATGGCGGCCGAACTGAGCAAGAGTCGCGCGGCCATCGTGATCGCTACCGAAGCCACGGTGAGCAGCCACGCTTACCGCGATGCGCTGCAGCGGCATGGCCTGACAGCCCATGAAAAGGCCTGTCCGCTTTTTGTGCCGCTGGTGGAAGAGGGATGGATCGAGCATCCCGTGACCGAGCAGGTTGCCACGATCTATCTCGCCGAGGCGCTGGCGCAAGCGCCGCAGCAGGCCGACGTTCTGGTGCTTGCCTGCACTCACTATCCGCTCATCGCCCCACTGCTGCGTCGCATCGTGCCCAGCCACATGCAGATTGTGGATTCCGCCGAATCCACCGCGCGCGTGGTCAAGAAGATCATCGAAGAGAATGTGATTTGTCATCCTGAGCGGAGTGAGCGAGGGTCAGCGACCGAACGGAGTCGAAGGACCCCTATTGCTGCAACAATGTCTCCTGCCGAGCATCGCACCTTTCGCTTCTACGTGACCGACTCCACCGACAAGTTCAAACGCCTGGCAACGCGCTTCCTCGGCCGCCAGGTGGATCACGTCGAGCATGTGGACTTGGGCGGATAATGAATGAACTCGTTAGGTGATAACGCCTTCGGTGTCTCTCATGTCATTGACCTCGTTTCCATTCTATTAGATGCCGGAGCATCCCATAAGTTGCTGACGCCGGGGCTGCTCACTGCCGATTATGTCTTTGCAACTACCTGACTGTCAAGTACTTATGAGTGCCTGGATCTCCTGTGGGTTGGAACTTCGAATCCCCGCAAGGTCGGGATCGTCCTGCGCAATCTTTTTCAGGGAGGGATTAAGGGCAATCGCAGCTTTCAGGTCCTCCAAAACCTCCGCGGCCGGCCTCTTCAACAGCGCTTTGTAGCACGCCGAATTGTACACTGCAGGGAAGTTTGTCGGATTCAGGTTGCGCGCCTGGGTTACTGCCTCCAGCGCCTGTTCCAGCAGCTTGGGGTCATTCTTCAATTGTGCCAGCCTCTTCAGCGCCCGTCCTTTCTCTGTGTAAGCCACGAAATAGGAAGGATTGTATTTGATGGCACTATCGAGCCTCTCCAGGGCGTTGTTCAGCATAGCTTCGCTGTCCTTACTCTGGTTGATAAGTGCGCGCGCCTCACCGGTAAGCACGATCGCCAAGACCTTCTGTTGTTCGGCTTGTGTCGTTTCCAGCTTCTCCACAGTCGTTTCCAGCTTCTCCACAGTCGTTTCCAGCTTCTCCGAAACGAAGGAGAGCGCCGCGCGATCAGCACGCGAAAACGCCGCCGGCAGCGCCAGCCGAGTCAACAGGTAGGCAAAGAAGAATCCGCAAACAAAAAAGTAAAGCAGGGTTGCAAGAGAGACACTGTCTGGAATTGCGACGCACCCTTGGCCACAAGAGGAAAGGCTGCCGAAATAGGTGGCCGTAGCCTTCAAGTACGAGGGGAAGTTCTTCAGGTTGATCAGGCCGACGCCAACGATGATCTTGGTCAGCCAGTCCGAGATTTCTTCCAGATTCGTGTTGGAGGCATACCCGCCCGCAGCATTTGTCAGGTCCGCTTCCTTCCCGGAAGCTGTCGTATCTTCGACTGTGGTTTTGTTGACCTGCTTTGAACCAGCGTCAGAAGTCGACCGGTCGCCCTGTCCCGGCTGGCCTTGTGCGCCGCGGCCTTGCAGGCTACGGGGAATTCCAAACAGAAAGCCTGTCAGCGCTCCAAATGCGAAGCCTGCTGCCGCTTCCAATGTCAGTACGGCAAGCGAGAGAAAAAAACCCTGGTGATCCGCCTTCGCGAGCCACTGCCCGAAGGCATACAACGGCAGCGCCAGCGCGCCGCAGCCGATGCACCACAGAATCAGATTTTTGATTCCCTGAACATCGCCGCGCGCTGGGTCCTTGTCGCTGTGGCTGGTTGTAATAACTCCCCCAATCGCACTGGCGCGAAGGACAACGAGAACGGTTCACCAAAGCCCTCGTCGCCCATCTCGCTAGTACGGCGAGTCCCGAGGCGTAGCATACATTTGAAGGCGCTTTCCGGCAACCGATTTCGACTACCCATTTTCACCAGACTCTGAGTCACGACCCCGAAGCTATACAATCGCCGCTTATGATCTATCGCTCCGATAATCGTTCGCCTGAGCAGATGCGGCCGGTCAACATTGTCCCCGACTTCATCTCCACCGCCGAAGGCTCGTGCCTCATCGAACTCGGCAACACTCGCGTTATCTGCACCGCGACCATCGAAGACACGGTGCCGCAATTTCTGCGCAACCGCGGCAAAGGCTGGGTCACCAGCGAATACGGCATGTTGCCGCGCTCCACGCTGACCCGCACGCCGCGCGAAGCCAACAAAGGACGCCAGAGTGGGCGCACTCACGAGATCCAGCGGCTCATCGGACGCTCGCTGCGCGCCGTAACCGATCTGGAGAAGCTGGGTGAGCGCACCATTTTCCTCGACTGTGACGTGATTCAGGCCGACGGCGGCACGCGCACCGCGTCCATCACCGGCGCTTTCATCGCGATGGGGCTGGCCATGCGCCGCATGATTGAGTCGGGCGCACTGACTGTTGCGCCCATCCGCGATTACATTGCCGCCACCAGCGTCGGAATTGTGGATGGCGAGATCATGCTCGATCTCTGCTACGAAGAGGACGCGCGCGCCGACGTGGACATGAACCTGGTGATCACCGGCAGCAAGAAGATTGTCGAGGTGCAGGCCACAGCCGAACACCGTCCCTTCGACGACGCCCAATTGGCCAGGATGATGTCACTCGCACGAAGCGGCATCGAGTCGCTGATCGTGCGCCAGCAGGCGGTGCTGACGGGCTTGCCGCTAAGGCAGTGATTTTCACGCGCTGGGTGATTGCAGGCAGCTTCCGAGTGGCCGGCGATCCTCCGCTCAGTCGCCTACGGTCTAGTTATGTTTTCAAAACAGGAGAAAGGCCCGCATGAACAACACGGATCTCCACGTCATTGCTGCAGAACTGAACTCCCGATCACGAACGCATCCAATTGGTGCCCTCCAGGAGGTTCGGGCAGACCTGAAAGGGCTGTCCCGCCAGGCAGGTCATGATATTTTCAGCGGGCAAACAATCACGGACGAATGGGCTTTTCACCATGGCGGACGTTCCGAGCTGCAATTCAACATCGGGGAGATTTCCGACCCCCGTGGACTTAGGTACGGAGTAGCGTTCTCGTTCGAAACAAGTCGCACTCTGCCTTCGCCGCTTGAAGTGTTGGCTCCGAAGGTCAAACTCTTCAATGATTTCATGGAGCTGAACGCTGAGGCGTTCGCAGATATGCGCATGTGGCATTTCGAAAAGGGAGGTAGGACTCCCTCTGATGAATACATGCCTGGCCCCATTCCCTGGGAACGCGTCAAAGAGGGAGTGTTCGCCTTCCTGGGAAAGCGGCAACCCCTCGACAGCATAGACTATGAAGCCATCCTCGGTGATCTGGACCGACTACTGCCACTTTACAGGTACGTCGAAAGCGGGGGCGCGTCACAACCTATTGTGATGCCGGTTGAGGCCCGATTCGCATTTCACGCCGGATGCTCTGTCAAGGCATCGTCGGCTGTTGCAACGCAGATCCAGAGGCAAATCGACATCGTTCTTCGGCACAACGAACTTCAACAGGCGCTACATCGTCGATTGGTATCAGAATACGGTGATGAGAATGTCGGTGCTGAAAACCCAAGCGGCGTTGGAACCCGCGTTGACATAGTAGTGCGGCGAGAAAACGATTTTTGGTTCTACGAGATCAAGACAGCGTGTTCTCCGCGCGCCTGCCTTCGCGAAGCGGTTGGCCAATTGCTCGAATACGCGTTTTGGCCTGGTGGTCAGGGCGCGACCCGCCTGGTTGTCGTAGGAGAATGCGCAATCGATGATGACGCCACAGAGTACCTGCGTCGTCTCAAGGATCGATTCTCTTTGCCGATCGATTATGAGCAGATCGCCATTTGAGGCGGTCACGCCTGGACTTCGGTGGTATTACGAACGGTCCTCGCACGCGGTCCGGGAATTCAGTTAGAATTCTCTGTTCTGCAACTGCGGGCCCAACCGCTGTGCTGCCGGACCAAATTCGAAATCCGTTCATACCGGGCGCGCCGCGCCTGAGGAAGGTTCTGTCATGAAACTTACTCCTGGGAAACTTGCGGGCATCAAGGCCGTTTCGAACGATCGCGGCGTTATCGCCGCGGCCGCCATGGACCAGCGCGGTTCGCTGAAGAAAGCGCTGGGCACCTACGCCACCGACGCCGGCCTGGAAGAGTTCAAGATCCACGTGACTGAGGTGCTGACCAAGCACGCCAGCGCCATTCTGCTCGATCCCGAGTGGGGTCTGCCTGCCTCCAAGCGCCGCGCCAAGGGTTCGGGTCTGCTGCTGGCGTACGAGAAGACCGGCTACGACAAAACTCTGCCCGGCCGCCTGCCTGACCTGCTCGATTTGTGGTCGGTGAAGCGCCTGAAGGAAGCGGGCGCCGATTGCGTGAAAATCCTGCTCTACTACACGCCGTATGACGAGCAGAAGATCAACGATCACAAACATGCGTGGACCGAACGTATCGGCGACGAGTGCAAGGCCAACGACATCCCATTTTTCCTCGAATTGGTGGGCTACAAAGAGGGCCTGGACGAGAAGGGCGCCGAGTACGCGAAGCTGAAACCTGAAGTAGTGGCCAAGTCGATGGCGGAGTTCTCCAAAGACCGCTACGGCGTGGACGTGTTGAAGGTCGAGATTCCGGTAAACCTTCAGTTCGTCGAGGGCGCAAGGTCGTTCAAGGGCACCAAGGCTTACACCAAGAAGGAAGCGCTCGACCATTATCGCGCCGCCGCTAGCGCAACCGGCAAGCCGTTCATCTATCTGTCGGCCGGCGTGAGCAACTCCGAGTTCATCGAAGACCTGGAGCTCGCCGCCGAGTCGGGCGTGAAGTTTAATGGCGTGCTCTGTGGACGCGCCACCTGGAAAGATGGCATCCCCATCTTCGCCGAAAAGGGCGGGGCCGCTTTCCGCGCCTGGCTGGAGGACGAAGGCGTGAAAAACATCGGCAACGTAAACAATGCGCTCAAGGCCGCGACTCCCTGGTACAGCATCTACGAGGTGCCTGAAGCGGTGGCAGCGCGGTAGAGCAGCGTGGGCGAGGACAGTCACCATTTTCGAAACTATGGCGCGCGGAAAACCTCTACGCGCCTTTGTTGTGGACCGGCGGCAGGCCGGCGGCGACGCCGCTGCGACTTCGACATCTATGAAATGCATGAAATTGGAGTCGATTCCGTGATCTCACGAGCACGCATTCTTTTCACCGCGGTTGCGATTATGAGCGTCGGCGCGGCGCTTTGGCTGGCGCCTTGCGCTGCGGCCCAGAATTCCAGCTTCCGCAATGCGCCTGCGTCGGCCGCGGAGATGAAGAATCCCTACAAAAGCGCCTCCTCCGCCGCAGCCGGCAAGAAGCTGTATTTGCTGAATTGCGCGCAATGTCACGGCAGCAATCTTCAGGGAATAGGACCGGCGCCGTCGCTCGACCGCGCTCAGGTCAAAAACGCGAAACCCGGAGAGCTGTTCTGGTTTATCACCAAGGGAAAGCTGGAATCGGGCATGCCCTCGTGGGCAAACCTGCCGCAACAGCAGCGCTGGCAGCTCGTGACTTTCCTGGAGTCGCAGGATAACGCCAAGGCCGCTGCGAAATGACTTGTCACTGCTGCGATACGCGAAATCCGCTATAACAGAGTGGTGAGTGCAAGCAATCCTTTTTTCGCTCCCAAGACGGCCTTGATCACCGGCGCGTCCAGCGGCATTGGACTGGAACTGGCGCACCTGTTCGCCCGCGATGGCTATCGTTTGGTGCTGGTGGCGCGCAGTCGTGGCGCGCTGCGTGAACTGGGCGACGACCTGCAGTCGCGCTACAACGTGACCGTGCGTATCTCGCCCAAGGACCTGGCCCATCCGGCGGCGCCGACCGAGCTCTACCAGGAATTGCAGGAAGCCGGCATCGTTCTCGACGTGCTGGTGAACAATGCCGGCTTCGGCGGCGGCGGGGCGTTTCTTACCACCGACTGGAACAACGAAGCCGAGATGATGCAAGTCAACATGGTGGCGCTGACCCACCTCACCAAGTTGTTTCTGCCGCAGATTCGCGCCCGCGAGGGCAAACTGCTCAACGTGGCCAGCACCGCTGCCTTTCAGCCGGGGCCGTTCATGGCCGTCTATTACGCCAGCAAAGCCTATGTGCTGCATTTCACCGAAGCCCTGGCGGAAGAGTTGCGCGGCACCGGCGTCACCGTGACCTGCCTCTGTCCCGGACCGGTGAAGACAAACTTTCAGAAGCGCGCCCATCTCGGCGACACACGGTTGGCGACAAGTCCTTTGCTGGTGGACGTGCGCGAGGTGGCGCGCGTGGCCTACGAAGGCATGAAGCAGGGCAAACGCGTGGTCATTCCGGGATGGAAGAACCGCTTTGGTGTGCAGATGCTGCGCTTGTCGCCGCGCGAGATGGTGACCAAGGTCGTGCGGAAGGTTCAGGAGTCGAAGTAACAATTAGCAACTAGCTCAGCCCCTCGGGCAACCATCGTCTCACCTGCTCATGATGCGTGTCCCATGCCTGCCACGCTGAGCGCGCCCATTCCCAAACGGCTTGCGTGTGCTCGGTTGCGCCGCGAGCGTTCCATACACGCAAAACGGTCTTGTCGCCCAGCGACTTCGGCGGAGTCAGCCAGTGGAACGAACGTTCTTGCCGGGACAGCGCTGGCATTGCCTTCGCCGCCGCTGCATCCGTGAAGCCGCGTTCCAGAATCAGGCAAAGCCGAAGGAGGTGAACGCCGACGGACTGTATGGTTTGCGGCGAGGGCGTTCCGGGATGCTGCACGGCATAGGCATCAACGGTCAAGCGGTGGACCGTTGCAAAAGCAAGGTCAGAATACTCGCGTGCCAGGACCTCGCCGTAGATAGCCCAGCAGCCCGGTGACGACTCCATGTAGCGATGGGTCGGGCCAGCCTGTTGCGGAACCAGCGCTCCGCAACCGATGCAGGGGATGCGTGGTTCCGAGATGGTGGTCATGGCTGAGTGCTGAGCGCTTTTTACAACCCAAACAGTTCCCGCAGCCGTTTCGTCTGGGCGCGACTGACCGGGACCTCGGTCTGCTTTTTGTCTTCCATGCGGATCTGGTACGAGCTTTTGAACCAGGGCACGACTTCCTTGATGCGATTGATGTTCACCAGATATGAGCGATGCGCACGCCAGAACATGTTGGGGTCGAGTGAGTCAAGCAGCTCTTCCAGGGTGCGGCAGTTCGATTGGCCCTCCATGCCGGTCGCTACAACGGTGATGATCCCGTCCTCAATCGAGGCGTAGCAAATGTCCTTCTGGTCTACCAGAAAGAGCCGGCCAGCCGACTTGAGCAGGACCTTGGCGGCCGGCGGACGCGCCTGCTGCTCCAGCATCTTGACGATGGTGCCGATTTGGTCGCCGGGCGAGCCGGCCAATTCCAGCTTTTGCCGCGCCTTCTCGACGGCCTTCGCAACCCGCTTCTTGTCGAACGGCTTCAGCAGGTAGTCAACGGCGTTGACTTCGAAGGCCTTCACCGCATACTGGTCGTACGCGGTGGCAAATACGATCTGCGGCAGCGGCACTTTCTTGTCGAGCAGCTTCTTGATGGCGCCGAAGCCGTCAAGCCCGGGCATTTGCACGTCCAGGAAAACGAGTTCCGGCGAGAACTCCTTGATCAGGTTCACCGCTTCCATGCCGTTCTTGCCCTGCGCGACGACGTCCACGTCGAGATCGCGCAAGAGATAGGCAAGCTCGTCCCGCGCAAGCTGCTCGTCATCCACAATGACAGCGGATAATGACATCCAGTCTCCTGAATCCAGAACTGCTCCACCTTAACTATACCGAGATGGAGCGCCGGAACCAACCGGCGCAGGGAATCGGCTACTCGAGGAACCCTTGCCGGACTGCGTGAATGTAATCGGTGTAAGCCGGAGCGCTTCCGCTGCGGCGGATCTCCAGCGCAATCTGCCCGCGATGATAAGAAGAATGCAGGCCGACGTGAGTGAGGATATCGGCCACGCTGTTCTTCCAGACCTCGCCTTTGGAGTTGGTGTAGCTGCAGTCGCCGGAGAGATCGTCGTCAGACAGCCCGTTGAGATAGGATCGCCACGCCGCCTCCCCTTCTCGCAACTCCGCGGCGCACTCCGCGAGCGTGAGATCCGGCCACACGGCAAGACGCGGTGGATGGTTGTGCAATCGGGCGAGCCACAAATGTTGCGCTGCAATGATGTGCGCTAACAACCTGGTCGAAGCTGGTGGATCAGATAAACCAGCCAGCACGCGCAACACTTCAGCTTTCGCCCAGAATTCGTATTCAAACTGACGGCGGAAATGTTCCAAGAGACTCATGACGATTTGATATCTGAAGTTGCTGGTGGGATGCGGAGGACGCGCATCTTGGCTGACAGCTGACAGCTCCCTTGTCGTACACTGATTTCAAACATGGTCGTCATCTACGGCATCCATCCGGTCAGCGAGGCGCTGAAGTCTGGCGCGCGCAGCTTTGAATACGTCGGCATTGCACGCGAGCGGCATGATCAGCGGGTGCAGCGCCTTATTGACGACTGCCGCGCCAGCGGTGTGCAGGTGCGCTTCCTGCCGCGCGAACAACTCGATCGCACTGCCAACACCAACACCCATCAAGGCGTCATTGCTGTCACCAGCAGCAAGCAGTACGCGGACGTGGACACGCTGCTCGATCAGCGCCACGGTGAGCATAGTTTTCTGGTGGTGCTCGACAGCGTGGAAGATCCTCACAATCTGGGCGCGCTGATCCGCACTGCCGATGCGGCCGGCGCGGATGGTGTCATTATCCCGGAGCGCCGCGCCGCCGGATTGACGGGCACCGCGGTCAAGGCTTCGGCCGGAGCCTCCGAGCATCTGCCGATTGCGCGGGTGACCAACATCTCGCGCACGCTGGATGAGTTGAAAGAACGCAACGTGTGGATGGTTGGTCTCGACGAACGCGGCACTCAGAGCTACGACGAAGTGGATTACAACATGCACTGCGCCATCGTGCTGGGCGCCGAAGGCAAAGGGCTGCACGATTTGGTCCGCCGGCGTTGCGACTTCCTGGTTTCCATTCCCATGCTCGGCCATGTGCCATCGCTGAATGTGTCGGTGGCGGGCGGGGTGGTGATGTATGAACTGGTGCGCCAGCGTCGCTCAGCGCAAAACTCCGGGAAGGTTCAATCCTCCAAATGAAGCGGTTGCCCCTATTGTTGCTGCTGGCGCTGGCAACGGCGCTGCCTGCGCTTGCGATTGACCGCGAGGCCTTCACCATCTCGCGATATCAGCTTGAAGTGCAAGTGGACCGCACCGCGCATGTCATCGCGGTCACCGGCAAGCTCACTCTGCGCAATGATTCCAACAAGCCGCAGAAGCTGGCTACTTTGCAGGTATCGTCGTCACTGGCTTGGAACGCCATCGCTATGGATGACAAACCCGTGCAGTGGCTGGGCGACAACTACACTTCGGACATCGATCACACGGGAAGCCTTTCCGAGGCAATCGTCACGCTGCCCAAGGAAGTTGCTCCGGCGGCCACGGTCAGGCTCGATGTGCAATACGGCGGCACCATCACCCCGGATGCGACGCGCCTTACGCGCATGGGCGCTCCCGCCGACGTAGCGGCGCGTAACGATTGGGACCAGATCAGCGATTCGTTCACCGCCGTGCGCGGACTCGGCTATGTCGCGTGGTATCCCGTAGCAATCGAAGCGGCGAGCCTGAGCGATGGCAACGCCGTCTTTGACGCCATCGCGCGCTGGAAGCAGCGCCACGACCGCAGCGAGTTCGACGCTGCGTTCGCGGTCGAAGCAGGGGATGGCAAACAGCCTGTGCGAATTGTGACCAACATGGCTGACTCAGGCGAAGGCAAGCTGGTGCCGGAGGTGCAATACGACAAGACTTCCTACCGGCTGGTGGCCACGGCAAGTTTGCCTGGGCTGGGAGAAACCGTCCCAGCTTTTGCGGTCGCCGACTATGTCGAGCTGGCCAGGCCTACCGTCGCGCTTTTTCATGTTGCCGATCACACTTCGCTGGCCCGCGATTACGCGCTGGCTGCCGAAGCCAACGATCCCCTGCTGCACGACTGGCTGGACGAGCCGGCTCAGCCGGCGCGAATCATCGAGCTAACCGATCCCAACGCCAATCCCTGGCAAAATGGCGCGGTGCTGTTCACGCCGCTGCGCGAAGCGCCGACCGCGACCTTGCAGCTTCTGCTGCTTCCTGCGCAGGTGGCGGCGCGATTCCATTCTCCGCACGCCTGGATTCAGGACGGGCTGGAGCGGTTCCTGCAAACCCTCGCGGTGGAACGCCGCAGCGGACGACATGCAGCCCTGGAGTTTCTCGACCAATATCGCGGGCCCCTGGTGCAAGTGGAAGAAGCAGCGCATCCGAAAGCCAGCAAATCCTCGTCAGACAGCAGCGCCGCCAACAACACTCTTCTCAATACCAATGACGAGCTCTACCTGCGGGGCAAGGGTGGCTTCGTGTTCTGGATGCTGCGCGACATGACCGGCAATGAAGCCATGCAACACGCCATCGCTTCCTTTCGCGGCGGCGCCGATAAAGATCCGAGCTATTTTCAGCATCTGGTGCAAACTAGCGCCAAACGCGATCTGGAATGGTTCTTCGATGACTGGGTATATCGCGACCGCGGTTTGCCGGAGTTTCACGTGGCGTCGGCGTACACCCGCCCCCTGCTCAGCGAGACCAACAAGAGCTTCCTGGTAACCGCGACCATTGAGAACCGCGGCGGCGCAGGAGCAGAGGTGCCGGTGCTGATTCAGACTCCTTCCGGTGAGAAGAGCGTCCGCGTGGTGGTGAAGGCGGGAGAAAAAGGCACGGGCCGCATCCAGGTGCCAGTGGCGCCCGGCAAGATCGTGGTCAACGATGGGAGTGTTCCAGAAGCCAACCTGGGCAACAATGTGTATGAAATTCCAGGCAAGCAGCCGTGAAGAAAAAGCTCTACCGGAGACGCTGTTATCATTTTGAGTCGCGTCTCCACGACAAGAATGCTCTTTAATTCGCACGAATGAGGACTACTTGAGCTACATCCAGTTTCTCGGCGCAGCCGGAGTCGTTACCGGCTCGAAGCATTTGATCCATGTCGGCGACAATGGCGCGCGACCGCTGCAGGTACTGGTGGATTGTGGTCTCTTCCAGGGGCAAAAAGAATGGCGGGAGCGCAACTGGCAAGACCTGCCGGTACCGGCGAATGCGATTGACGCCGTGATCCTGACGCACGCTCACCTCGATCATTCGGGCTGGATTCCGCGCCTGGTGAAGCAAGGCTTTCACGGCCCCATCTACGCGACGCCTGCGACCATCGATCTGTGCAGCATCCTGCTTCCCGACTCCGGACACCTTCAGGAAGAAGACGCGGCGTACTACAACAAGACGCGGGCCAGCAAACACGTGCCGGCGTTGCCGCTCTACACCATGGAAGAGGCGCAGCAGTGCATGACGCTCTTCCGTCCGGTGAACTTCGACGAAGCCAAGCAACTCACGGGCACGCTGGGGTTCCGATTTGTTCGAGCCGCCCACATCCTCGGCTCGGCAATGGCTGAAATTACGCTCACCTTGAACGGCAAGTCGCCGAGACTGCTCTTTACCGGCGATATCGGTCGTGTGCGCGACAGCCAGGTCGCTCCCGGCAAAGTTGTACACTCCGGTCCGACCGAGGGCGAAGCGTGCGATCTGCTGGTGATGGAGAGCACCTATGGCAACCGTCTGCACCCGCACACCGATCCCCGTCCCGAACTGGCGGCACTGGTTCGCAGCACACTCAAGCGCGGCGGCAGCGTGATCGTCCCGTCGTTCGCCGTCGAGCGCACGCAGAAGTTTTTGTTCCTGCTCAAGGAGTTGATGGAGACCGGACAGGTACCGCGCGTGCCCGTGCACGCCGACAGTCCCATGGCGATCAAGGCGGTGCAGATCTTCCTGAAACACACGGAAGAGTTCAGTTCTGAGACCAAGGCGCTGATCCAGAAATACGGCTCGCCGTTGGAATGGCCAAACTTCTACTTCGATGCCACGCAGGATGAATCCAAGAAGATCAACGAGTCAAACTATCCAGCGATCATCGTGTCGTCGAGCGGCATGGTCACCGGAGGACGCGTGCTGCATCACCTGATGCAGCGACTGCCTGACCCGAAAAACCTGGTGCTGTTCATTGGCTTTCAGGCGCCAGGCACGCGAGGATTTACCATCAAGAGCGGCGCTTCGGAGGTGAAGATCTTCGGCGAGCAGGTTCCAATTCGCGCGCAGGTGGCGGCACTGGAACAGTTCAGCGATCACGCCGACACGCCGGAATTGCTGGAGTGGCTGCACACCTTCAGGGGTGCGCCCAAGGAGACATACCTCGTCCACGGCGAACCGCCGGCAGCAGCAGAGTTGCGCGACGCGATGGTGAAAGACTTGGGATGGGACGTCCAGGTGGCAGTCTATCGCGAGAAAGTGCAAGTTGGATGAGCGCCGCCGCTTCGGGCCAGATTGGCAGGAATTCCTAGACCGGAAAGTGATGGAGAGACCCGACCCAACCCGCCGGTTCGAAGTTCTATTCGATAATGCCGAACCATGCCTCATTTCCGATGACGCCTACGCGCCTTATGGCAATTTTGGCTTCCCGGCCCCTCCGCTCGGTCGCCCCTGGATCTATTCCAACTTCGTGCAGTCGCTTGACGGCATTACTACGCTGCTGGGCAAGCACGCCTCCGGGGGCGAGATCTCGCAGTCGCCGGAAGATCGCTGGCTGATGGACCTGTTGCGCGCTCACGCCGACGGCCTGCTAATGGGAATGAACACTCTGCTGGAGGAGCAGCGCATTCGCGGGCCGCAGAGCCGGGGCATCGTCTTCCAGGTTGCCGACCCGGAGCTGCGCGAGCTGCGTGATCGCCTGGGTAAAGGGCGCGAGCGGAACATCTTCGTGACGCGCGCGGTTGATCTCGATCTGTCGCGGCACAAAGTTTTCGATGGCGATGTGGTGGACGCGGCGATACTGACCTCTCCAGCCGGGGCTGAACGATTGCGCGCCCAGGGTCCTCCTCCGCATGTCGCGCTCATCGCCGCCGGTGAAGGCGAAACCTTTGACTTGCCACGCGCCATCGGCAAGCTGCGCGAGGAGATGGGCGTGAAGTATCTGCTGTGCGAAGGTGGGCCAACTCTCTACGGCAGTCTGGCGCGCGCCGATCTGGTGGATGAAAAATTCATGACGGTCTCACCCATCGAAGTCGGACAGATGGTCCCACCGGAACAAGAGCGCCTTGCCAGCGAGCAAGCCACTCCGGTGTTGCTGCGACCAACAGTCTTCGGCGGGCCCGGTTATACGAGAGACAACTTGACGCGCTGGACATGGCTCAGCTGCCGTAAGGCCGGTGATCACCAGTTCAGCCGCTACCGGCGGACGGGCAGGGGCTAGGGGATTACTTACCTTGAGCGTACAAGCTCAGGAAGTGCCGCTCGCCGCAAAGGCTTGCAGAGCGCTGGCTTCGTCGGGCTTGACCTCAATCACCAGAGGATCCAGCCGGGTCATGCGAAGAAGTTTCTGCACGATCATGCTGGGATTCACCACCTTCAAATCTCCACCCTGGTTGCGCAAGGTCGCCACCGACACCGCGATTTCGCCGATGCCCGAGCTATCGATGTAGCTTACGTCACGAAGGTTGAGCACGATTTGTTTCTGCCCGCGCCGGGCGAGATCACGAATCACCTCGCGTAGTGGCGTCTCCCCGGCTGTGCCGAAAGCCAGCGCCACTCCAATATCAATGCGTCCAGTGATGTCCAGGATGGTGACATCCCCAACTTGCCGTGATTGGTAGTTCATGCTCACGGGTGATCCTCCTCGGGTGAGCGGCCGAATTCAGGCACAACATAACACATGTCGCAGAATTTGAATGCGTCCTCGTGGGTTGGACGCGCGGAATTTCCTGCGTCCGGCGGAGCGACGCCTCCTACTTCGCCCTCTCCAACAATTCCGCGGCGCGGTTGATGGCGTTCGTCAGCAACTGCAACTGCTGCTGCATGGTCGGCAGGTCTTTCTTGTCGATGGCTTCATTCACTCCGGGAATGACCACGGCCGCATATCCGGTGTATTCGCCCGGCGCATAGATCGCGTGTTTGAACCACGGACGGTCGGGTAGGCCGTCGATGAGGAATGCCCGTTCGGTGTTGCGCAGAATCAGGTTCATGCCTCCGGGATTTCCCAGCGGCTTGTTCTGCAATTGCAACACAGCGGCGCCAGCTTTCTCCAAGCGCGCCGCCGCATTCGAAGCTTCGGCGAACGACGGCGCCTGTTCGCCGAAAGCCTTCTTTGCTTTCGGCTCGGCAGCCTTCAAATACTCGCCGATCTCTTTGCCGTAGTCCTGATAATTGAAAGGCAGAACGTCGGCGGAGGCGATGCGAATCACTTCCAGTCCATAGACCCGCGCCATCTGCTGCTCATAGACAAATGTAGGATCGCCAAATTTGGTGAACCAGGCGAAGTTGTCGAAGGCCGAATGGTAGACGCCGTATGGCCCGTGAGAGCCAATGTCGGCGGAAGGCACGCCCAGGTGCTGCAAGAAAGCCGTGTAGTCGGAACCGCTGCCGAGATTGCCGACGCGAACATCGGGCTGCACCGGGGCTGCCGGTTCGACTGCCGGAGCACCTGAGGACTCAGGCCCCGGCGGTTTGGGGCGCTCCTGCTCCCTCTTTGCGGCGGTGGCTTTCCACTGGTCGTAAACGCTGCCGCCTTTTGGACTGGGCACTGACTTGGCGACCTCGCGCAGGTACTGCTTCAGACTTGGCACCGACGAAGCGCCGAAGTCGGGACCGGCAACGGCCACGTCCATGTTGAAGTAGGCGACGGCCCGGCTGAGTTCCTTGGCGTGCTGCTCGGCAAATTCAGTAGAGCCGATCAGGCCTTCCTCCTCCGCATCCCAACTGGCGAAAACGATGGTGCGCTTAGGGTGCCATCCAGTCTTGAGCAACTGCCCCACGCCGTGCACTGCTTCCAATTGCGCGGCGGTGCCGCTGTTGGGGTCCACCGCGCCGTACACCCAGGCATCGCGATGGTTGCCAGTGACTACCCACTCGTCGGGAAACTGCGATCCGCGCACCATGCCGATTACGTCGAAGATGGTGACGAACTGATAGTCCTGCTTCAGCGCCATGTGCACCTTCACCGGCCCCGGACCGAGGTGATAGGTGAAGGGCAACGCACCTTGCCACTCGCGCGGCGACTCCGGTCCGCCGAGGTTGGCCATGATGGGCGTGGCGTCGGCATAGGAGAGCGGGGTAGTCGGGACCTTAGGCATATCGGTGGCGCTCTCGGGCGCGATGCGCTTGCTGTCGGGCAGATCGGGCACGGAGGCAATCCCCGGCGTGGTGGGATCGCCGGGATAGCGGAACACGTATTGGATGGAACCGCGCTGCACGGCGGTATCGGGGCGCCACGGCCCCTTGGGATACTTGTCGCCCTTGAAATAGCCGTCGTCCCAGGGATCGGAGTAGATGATGACCCCCGCCGCGCCGTACTGCTCCGCGACAAAGGTTTTCACCCCGCGAAAGTTCTCTCCGTAGCGGACGATGACGATCTTGCCCTTCACGTCAACGCCCACCTCCTGCAGCTTCTTGAAGTCCTCCAGCCGGCCATAGTTGGCGTAAACCACATCGGCGGTGACGTCGCCCGACGGCGAGAATGCGTTGTACGCCGGCAGAATGCGCGGGTCGTCCTGGAAGGGATCGTCGCTGACGTGCTCGGGCGATGGGCCGACCATAGTGACACCCTTGGGCGCAACCACCTCAACCTTGATGTCGAGAGGCAGGTTCATCCAAACTTTGTACTTCTGGATGTAGGCATCGAGTCCGGCAGCCTGGTATTTCTCCAAAACATACTCAGCCGTCTTCAGGTCTTCCGGCGATCCGGCAACGTGGGGCGCGGAGGTCAGAATTTGCAGATGATCCCTGGCCAACTGCGGGTCGGGCACCGCCAGAAATGCCTTCTCCGCTTTCAACTCAGGGCCGGGATCACGAAATCCGAATATCGTGGTAGGCGGTGTGAATGGCTCAGCCTGAGATTTCTCTTGAGTGGGAACCAGCGGCGAATAGAAGAGAGCGCAACCGAGCACAGCAAGGAAGAAACGGATCAAATCGATACCCTCGGAGGAATTGTAGCGGGCTTTCGACATCGATGAGAGATCGTAGATGGTTCCATTCTGGGAAAACTCAAAGATGCTCATCACTTTGGCGCCACTCTTTTCAGCCAGACCGTGGTAAATTCCTGCTGAACGGAGTTGAACATGAAGAGCAGACTTACGTCGTTACTCATTACGTTGGCACTCTCCGTGATGCTGCCCATCGCCGCCAGGGCGAGCACCGTGTACGACAATGAAGCAGACTTTTTTGCTGCTATCGGCACCAGGATTACCGACAACTACACCAACCCGGGATACGTATTCGTGCAGACAGATGCGCAAATGACGAGCGTGTTAGGCGAGACGCGTTACGAGTCCACTACATTCCCGAATAACGATATCGTTTTCCAGAATGGGCAGCAATACAATTACTGCGCAGGTTGCAATGGAGGCTTCAACCTGTATTTCACCTCTACGAGTCTGGGGACTTCCAAGGGTGTTTACGGTGTTGGATTTCTGGTTACAATCAACGACGGCTCCCTGTTAGCCTATGACTTGATCACCTTTGGGGATGGAAGCACGGACCTGCTCCCAATGCCGACCCAGGGCTACTTCGGGATTACCTCCGACAAGTTAATTGCAGAGATGCAGATGGTTGACTTGAATGGCCAGATTCCGCCTGGCGATGGTAGCTGGAACCTTGCTATCACCGATCTGACAATAGGAGCCTCACCGATCCCGGAGCCATGCAGCATCCTTTTGCTGGGTAGCGGGCTCGTGGGAATGGTAGCCGCCCTTCGCAAGAAACTGGTGAGCTAGATTGCAATGTGAGTTGCAACGCGGGGGCTATGCGCTCTGGCGTTTACTCATATTCGGCTGCAAATGCCGAATGTGTGTCGCAGTAAGGCGGGACTCCAATGTCGCACGGGCATGCGCCCAGCCAGCTGCGGCGGGATGATGCCGCAAAGTGCGGGCTGAAGCCCGCTCCTAATGACAAAAATAAAGGGGGCTCACAACGGCGCACCTAAAGGTGCGCCCCTTCAAAGCTGGACTTTTCGGTACCTCCTGAACCGAATTTATGAGATCGCTTCTGGCTACTGACTACTGACTGCTGACTGCTGGCATAATTGCTTCATGCCATCCAGCAAAGATGTGCAGCAGAAGATTGACGCCCTGCGCGAGAAGATCCGCCACCACGAGCACCGTTACTACGTGCTCGACGATCCCGAGATCAGCGACGCCGAATTCGACCGCCTGATGAACGAGCTGAAGGCGCTCGAGGCCGAGCATCCCGAGCTGATCACGGCTGACTCGCCCACCCAGCGCGTGGGCGGCAAGCCGCGCGAAGGTTTCGTCAAGATTACGCATTCCACGGCCATGATGTCGCTGGACAACGCTTACAGCGAGGACGAGCTACGCGATTGGGAGCGGCGCGTCCACGAGTTGAGCGGCGAGTCGCGCGTGGACTACGTCTGTGAGCTCAAGCTCGACGGCATGTCGCTGGCCTTGCGCTTTGCCGGCGGCAAGCTGGTGCTGGGCATCACCCGCGGCGATGGTTCTGTTGGCGAAGATGTGACCCTCAACGTGCGCACCGTGCGCAGTGTGCCGCTCAGCATTCCTGCCAAGACATTGGCGAAGGCCGGCCTGCCGCCCGACTTCGAAGTGCGCGGCGAATTGCTGATGCCGCTGGCCGCTTTTCAGCGCATGAACGACGAGCGCGAACAGCAGGGTCTGCCGAAGTTCGCCAACCCGCGCAATGCCACGGCCGGAACGGTGCGAGTGCTGGAGCCGAACATCACCGCCCAGCGCCGGCTCGATTTTTTCTCTTACGCGCTGTTCGTCAAGGGACGCACCCTCTTCGAGCGGCACTCGGAAACCCTGAAGGCTTTGCAAACCTCCGGCTTCAAAGTCAATCCCAACCACCGCCTGGTCCACAACCTCGATGAGGTCTGGGCCTTCATCCACGAGTGGGAAGCCAAGCGCGACAACCTGGCTTACGAAATCGACGGCATCGTCATCAAGGTGGACCGCACTCGCTTGCAGGAAGAGCTGGGCTACACGGGCAAAGCGCCCCGCTGGGCGATCGCCTACAAATTCGCCGCGCGTTCCGGCGTCACCCAGATCGAAGACATCCTGGTGCAGGTAGGGCGCACCGGCAAGCTGACTCCGGTGGCCGCGCTGAAGCCGGTCTCAATCGGTGGCACCACCGTCAGCCGCGCCACCTTGCACAACATGGACGAGATCGACCGCTTGGGAGTGCGCATCGGCGATTGGGTAACGGTGGAGCGCGGCGGCGATGTCATCCCCAAAGTTGTGAAGGTGTTGGAAGACAAGCCGCGCGGCCATCGCAAGTTTCACATGCCGGAACGTTGTCCGGTGTGCGGTGGACACGTGGTCCGCGCCGAGGGCGAAGCCGACCATCGCTGCGTCAACGCCAACTGCCCGGCCAAGCTGCGCGAAAGCATTCGCCATTTCGCCTCGCGCGGTGTCATGAACATTGAAGGCATGGGCGACGCGCTGGTGAACCAGTTGGTCGAGAACGGGATGGTCAACAACATTGCCGACATATATGGCTTGACCGAGGAAAAGCTGCTCACGCTGGAGCGCATGGGCAAGAAGTCGGCGCAAAATATCCTCTCCGAAATCGAGAACTCGAAGAAGCTGCCGCTGGAGCGGGTGATCTACGGATTGGGCATTCGCATGGTCGGCGAGCGCACCGCACAATTTCTGGCTGAGCACTTCGGCTCGATGGATGAGCTGATGAAGGCGACGGAAGAAGAGCTGCAGCAGGTGAATGAGATCGGCCCGCGCGTTTCGGCCAGCATTCGCGAGTTTTTTGACGAGCCGAAAAATGTAGCGCTGGTCGAGCGGCTGCGGGGAAAGGGACTGACCTTCAAAGGCCGCAAGAAACAGCGCACCACCACGCTTGCCGGAAAGACGTTCGTGCTCACGGGAACGCTGGAGCGCCATACCCGCGACGAAGCCAAGAAGCTGATCGAAGATGCCGGCGGCAAGGTTGCCGGTTCAGTCAGCAAGAAAACCGACTATGTGGTCGCCGGAGCAGAGGCCGGATCGAAACTCGACAAAGCGCGGGAGTTGGGTGTCAGCGTGGTTGACGAGAACGAAATGGAAAAGCTGGTGGGTGGTCAGTAGCCAGTTGCCAGCAGTCAGCTCGTTGCCGTTCGGTTCCTATTCGTACCTCAGCGCCTCCACCGGGTCGAGCCTCGAGGCGCGCAGCGCTGGCACCATGCCGCTCATTACGCCGACCACCAGCAGCACAATCGCCGAACCCATCACCGCCATCGCCGAAACGCGCAGGTGAATGTCGCCCTTGCCCGAAGTGTCTTCGAACAGCGGGCCGAGCATGGGCAAAGTCGGAATCACCATGGAGAGCACGTACGACAGCACGATCCCGATCACGCCGCCCAGCAGCATCAGCAGCATAGTTTCAGCGAGAAACTGAAAACGGATGTGCCACTTGCGAGCGCCCAGGGCGCGCCGCAGTCCGATCTCGCGGATGCGCTCGTCCACTGATACCAGCATGATGTTCATCACGCCTACTCCGCCGATGCCGAGCGTCAGCGCACCGATGAACATCAGCAGCACTTGCAGGCCGATCGTGAGCCCATCAATGACTGGGCGAAACTCTTCGCGTCCGAACATCTGGATGGCTTTGTCATCGGTGGCGGAAAATCCCTGGCGCTCGGCAATGGCCGCCAGCACCTGGGCTTTGGCCTTCTTTTCAAATTGCGGCGCTACGGGCGTGAACACCATCACCTGCGCATAGCGTGTGTTCCACAGGTCACCGGCCGCGGAGAACGGAATGAACACCGAGCGGTCATCGCTGGTGAAATAATTGGAGAGTTGCAGCTTACGGTCCATCACTCCGACCACGGTGAAGCGCACGCCCGCGATCTCGACGGTTTCCCCGATGGCGTTGCGCCCGCTGAAGAGCTGGTCTTTCACGCGATAGCCGAGGAAGACCACGCGGCGGCGCTCCACCTCATCGCTGGAATTCAGCCACCGGCCCTCGACCGCGTTCTCGTTGCGCATTTCGCCGTATTCGGGACACACGCCACGGGTCGCGGTGTTGACCAGGCGATCGCCAAAGGCGATGGGCTGCCACTTCACCGTCTCCAGGCAGGCATTTTTCACCAGGTTGGCCTCACTGCGAACGGCTTCCAGGTCGGCCAGCTCGAACTTGACCTTCTTGCCGGCACGCTGGCCGCCGGGCTGCTCGCTGGTTTGCGCCGGCCATGCGATAACGGTGCTCTTGCCGAATGCGTTGAAGGCGTTCACCAGCACCGCGCGAAATCCGCTACCGTAGGCGATAAGCAATGTGACCGCGACAATCCCCCACACAATGCCGAGCATGGTAAGCAGGCTGCGGGTGCGGCTGCGCGCCAGCGCCGTCCACGATTCCCGCAAAATCTCCTTCATCATGCTGAGCATCAGCCGCCCGCCTCGTAACGCAACGCTTCGATGGGGTCGATGGAAGCAGCCTGGCGCGCTGGATACATCGCAGCCAGCACCGCAATCAGCCCCAGCAACCCGATTGACAGCAGTCCCGACTGCCACGTTGGCAGCAATCCGGCGAAGTACTGCGGCATGGGCAGCAGGTTAAACAGGGCGCAAATGCCGAAAGAGATTCCCATGCCTAGGCCTCCGCTCACGAAGACCACGATCACGGTCTCGACAAAGAACTGCATCATGATGTTGTGCGATTGCGCTCCGACAGCTTTGCGCACGCCGATCTCGCGCGTGCGCTCACGCACCGCCACCAGCATCACGTTCATCACCCCGAGCCCGCCCAGAAACAGCGTGGTGAGCCCCACCGCCCCCAGGAAATATTTCATGCCGTCGGTCATGGTCTGGAAGGCCTGCGCCTCTTCGATGGTGTCCCAGACATTGGCCGCTTCCTTATCGTGGGGATCGAAGGTATGGATTCGGCCGAGCGACGCCAATACCTCGCCCTTACAAGATTCGTGCTGCGCCACCGACTTGGGCGTTACCAGGAGGCGGTCGAGGCCGTGGGGCTTGGCCGGCGGCTTGTTGGGAAAGTCATTGTGCATGGCGGGATAGGGGACAAAGATCTTGTTTACATCGAAGCCGTCGTAACTGCTGTCCTGGTCTTTGGCCTTCATCACGCCGATGACCTTGTATGGAATGTCGTCCAGATAAATGGTTTCACCGATGGCATTGCGCCCCGCAAACAACTGTTTCTTGACCTCGGTGCCGAGGAACGCGACCCGCCGTTCGTTGGCGACATCGTTCCAGTCGTAGAAACGTCCCTCGCCAATGGCGACGCTGCGGATGTCGGCGAACGCCGGATAGGAGCCGGTGACCATCTGAGCACTGGCATTGAAGTTGCTGTGGATGCGAACATCGTTCTGGCCAACTTCGGGCAAGATCCATTGGCAGTCGGGACTTTCTTGCGCCAGCCTGTCGAGGTCGGTATCTTCGAACTCGATGCGCCGCCCGGCGCGGGTGCCACCGGCCTGCAGGCTGGTGCGTCCGGCGAAGATGATCATCAGGTCGCGGCCGAAGTTCTGCGAGACTTTGGCCTGGCCAACGCGTAAGCCCTCGCCCGCCGCCACCATCAGGACAATCGAGATGACACCCCAGGCAATGCCGAACATGGTGAGCGCGGTGCGCAGTTTGTGCGCCCAGAGGGTTTGGAATACATCGCGGATGAGGTCGCGGAGAACCATGACAAGCAGACAACCCGCAAGTTGGACGCGGGCCCAGCTAGGTGGTTATACGCGCAGGGTATGGGGGTGGTTCAGGGAAAACGGGGCTCGTCACCGGGGATGTTTCCCTTGAAACTATCTCCGGGCAAACATTTCGACCAGCACCGAAGATACGGTCTGGGCTGCTCTAGGCGAGATGTTGCCAACCTTTTTCAGCAAGCGCTGCCGATCCACGGTGCGGAGTTGATCGAGGGCAACTTCGCCGGGCTTGCCACGAAACGTTAGGGCGACTCGGGTAGGATATCGCCTTTCGCTTGTGGTCATCGGGGCCACGATGACGGTCCGCAGGTGCTGGTTCATCTCATCCGGTGAAACCACCACGCAAGGCCTGGTCTTTTGCATCTCAAACCCGCGGGTTGGATCGAGGGACACCAGCCATACCTCATCGAGCCTCGGACCGCTCACCACTTCCATTCCTTGCGATCGAACTCATTGGCCCCGACGCCTTCTAACAGCAATTCGTCTTCCGCCGATGCGCCCGCTGCGCGAAATGTTTCTTCCCAACCCTGCCGCGGCGCGCGCTGGGGAGAAACGATGAGACGATGGTTTTCCACGCGCAGATCTACCTTTTCGGCGAAGCCGCATTGCTCGATAATCGGTTTGGGGATTCGGATTCCGCGAGAATTCCCGATGCGCACCAGTTCCGTCCGCATTGCCAAGTCCTCCTAGTAATTACATTGTAATCACATGCGCTCGGGCCGTGCAATCACCGGGATGGTGTTCTATTTGCTTGCGGATCACCAACACCATTCTTGGGTTCCAGTAGCCGATTATCGCCGCATTGGAGAGACTCGGGCGTCTTCCTGCGTCCAAACACGTTAAAATAGTAACTTCACCGTAACCCGCCTATTTGCGCCGTTGCGGCGGGAGACCATGTTCGAAGTCACTGTAGAAGATACCTTTTCCGCGGGACATTACTTGCGCAACTATCACGGCAAGTGCGAGAAGCCCCATGGACACAACTACCGGGTTCGCGTCACCCTCAGCGGTGAGACCCTGGACCACGCCGGGCTGCTGCTGGACTTCAAGGACCTGAAGGACGTTTTGCGCCCGGTGATGAACTATCTCGACCATCAGATGATGAACGAGTTGGAGCCGTTCACCACCATCAATCCTTCGGCGGAGAACCTGGCCAAGTATTTCTACGATGAGGCCAACTTGCGGTTGAAGCAGGCCAGCAATGGCACGGTCCGGGTGAAGGACGTTACCATTTGGGAGACCGACACGACCACCGCGCGGTATAGCGAATAGCTCGGCTTCCATGCAGATCATCGAGATTTACAAATCGCTGCAGGGTGAGTCCTCTTACACCGGCCTGCCCTGCGTGTTTGTGCGGCTGGCGGGATGCAATCTGCGTTGCACCTGGTGCGATAGCGAATACACCTTCAAGGGTGGCCAGCGCATGGGCCTCGAGGAGATCGAAGCTGAGGTGCATCGCCTCTCGCCCGATGGCGGCCTGGTCGAGATCACCGGCGGCGAGCCGCTCTTGCAGGAACGCGAAGCGGTCGCCTTGATGGGCCGGCTCCTCGGCGTCGGCTACACGGTCCTGCTGGAGACCAGTGGCGAACGGCCGTTGGAGAGCGTTCCCGCCGCCGTGGTCAAGATTGTGGACGTAAAATGTCCTGACTCCGGCGAGGGCGATACGTTTCGCATGGAAAACCTGGACGCTTTGGGCCGCCAGGATGAAGTGAAATTTGTCATTGCCAGCCGTCAGGACTATGAATTCGCGCGCGACTTCATCCGGCAGCACGGGCTGAATTCACGCGTCGGCACGGTGATTTTGTCCCCGGCGTTTCGCAAGGACGCATCCGGCAGCCGCGATGCCTCGCATTGCATGGTTGACCCCCAGCGCCTGGCCGAATGGATGCTGGCGGACGCGCTGAACGCGCGTCTGGGGCTGCAGATTCACAAGTTCATTTGGGAGCCCGAACGGAAAGGCGTTTGAGGCAGGATTATTTCTGAGCATGAGCAAGGTTGTGCGGGGAATAGCGGTCCTTCGACTCGGTCGCCGCGGCGACCTCGCTCAGGATGACAGAGAATATCCGGGAATTTCTATGCACGATCAGGCACAGGTGGTGGTGGCGCTCAGCGGAGGGATGGACTCCTGCGTCTGTGCGGCCCTCGCCGTGCGCGACTTCGGAGCCAACGCGACCGCTGCGCTTCACATCAGTTACGGGCAACGCACCGAGCGCCGGGAACTGGCCGCGTTTCAGACGATTTGCGACCGGCTACAGATTCCGCAGCGCCTCAGCTTTCGCACTCCGTTCTTTCATGCTATTGGAGGCTCCGCGCTCACCGACGACAAGATCTCGATGCCCGAGGCCGGCCCGGAGATCGGTCTGCACATTCCGGTTACCTACGTTCCTTTTCGCAATGCGCATTTCCTGTCGGCGGCTGTGAGCTGGGCCGAGGTGCTGGGCGCGGCCTGGATTTATATCGGAGCGGTGCAGCAGGACAGCTCCGGCTATCCCGATTGCCGTCCTGAGTTCTACCAGGCGTTCAATGAAGTGATTCGCCGGGGCACCAAAGCGGGAAGAATTCGCGTCGAAACGCCGTTGATCGCATTACGAAAAGCGCAGATTGTGACGCTTGGCCTTGAATTGGGCGCTCCCTTCGATTTAACTTGGTCATGCTACGGTGCGGAAGATCGGGCTTGCGGCATTTGCGAGAGTTGCGCGTTGCGGCGGAAGGCCTTCGCCACCGCCGGAGCCGTTGATCCTATTTCTTATGCGTCGCAAACCGTGACTCCGTTGCGCGATTAGTCGCGGTTGCTGTAGTGAAGCAGTCATCATTCCGTTTCATGGTTGGAGGAAAAATAAAAATGAAGAGACATATTGCCCTCGTCATAGTTTTGACATTGCTGGTCGCGATCTGCGCGGCCCCGGTCTGGGCGCAGATTACGGGCACCGTTAAGGGGGTTGCCAAGGACCAGAATGGCAAGCCGATCGAAGGCGCTACGGTGGAGTTGTTAAACGCTGAGAACGGCCGGAAGGTCAATCTGAAGACCAATTCGAAAGGCGAGTATTTTTCGATTGGGGTTGCTTTTGGCACGTACAAGTTCAGTCTGATCAAAGACGGCAAGGTGATCGACTTTGTCAATCAAGTAGTGGTCAACCCAGGCGAGGAGCGGGTAATCGATTTCGATTTGGCGAAGGACAGAGCGCAACCGGCCATCTCGGAGGAGCAGCAGAAAAAGACTGAGGAAGCGCAAAAGCAAAATGAGAAAATTAAGGGCCTGAACACGCAGTTGGCGGAGGCCAAGCAACTGGAAACGGCGGGCAATTATGACCAGGCCATCGCCGTTTTGCAGCAAGCGGCTCAAGCCGATCCCAATCAGGATGTGATCTGGGCAAACTTAGGCGAGGCCCAACGCGGGGCCAAAAAGTACCCTGATGCCATTGAGTCTTATCAAAAGGCAATTGCCCTCAAACCCACCAATGGCCCCTACCACAGCGCCCTTGCTGACGCATACGCCAAATCGGGCCAGACCGACAAAGCGGTGGCGGAGTGGGCCACGGCCGTGCAGAATGATCCGACCAATGCGGGAGCCTACTATTTCAACGAAGGTGCGGTTCTCACCAACACCAACAAGTTTGACGAAGCCATAGCTGCGTTCGACAAGGCGCTGCAGGCCGATCCCACCCGTGCCGATGCCTATTACTGGAAAGGCACCGACCTCATCGGTAAAGCCACGGTCAAGGGTGACAAGATGGTTGTCCCCCCCGGGACTGCTGAAGCTTTCAATAAGTACCTGGAACTGGAGCCTAATGGCAAGTATGCTGACGTCGCCAAACAGATGCTGGCCATGATTGGCGCTCCGGTGGAAACCAGTTACGGAAAGAGCAAGACGCCGCCCAAGAAGAAGCCGTAGGTGTAGGGTTGTGCTCAAGGGCGGCTGCGTGCCGCCCTTTTGCTTTTGGCTGGAGCCTGGCCTCTGAACAGAAAGTACTGCAACTGGCATGCTGGCAGCAGAAGGACGCGACAAAGCGCCCTTGCCGAAAGCGACCCTTCCAAGGCCGTGATAATATATGTACACATTGTGCATACAGAGGAACACACTGGTCCAATGGGCACATCGCGATGAAAGACAAGACTACGCAGACCACCTCAGAGACGCGGGCCAAGGGCAAGACTGACTTCAAACGCTTGCGCGAGATGCGCGATGCGGACATCGACAACTCCGATATTCCCAGGCTGGGTAAATCGTTCTGGAAGACCGCGAAGCTCACCCTGCCGGAGCCCAAGGACCGCCTGACCATCCGCATTGATCATGACGTTGTGGAATGGCTCAAGAAACGGGGCAGCGGCTACCAGACCCGTATTAACGCCATTTTGCGCTCCTACATGAAGGCGCAATCGGATGAAAGCCGGGATCGCCGGACGTAAGGTCAAGGGCGACCCGCGCGTGCCCATGTTCCCTACCACCCTGTCTCACGACGCTGTGTGACCGCCCTCACAGCGCGAAGTTCGCGCTTGGCGCACGATGGAGGCAGGAGAAAAGTGTCCCCACTTCATGGGTCTAATGACGCTTTTTATGCACTATGCAAAGAGTGCTTATCCTGGGAGCTGCTGGACGAGACTTCCACAACTTCAACGTAGTTTTTCGAGATAATCCTGAATTTCACGTAGTCGCCTTCACCGCAACTCAAATTCCCGACATCGCCGGCCGTCGTTATCCCGTGCAATTGGCGGGCGATTTCTATCCCGATGGCATTCCCATCCTGGAAGAAAACAAGATGGAAGAGATCATCCACGACGAACTGGTGGACGTGGTGGTCTTCTCCTACAGCGATGTCGCTTATCCGACGCTGATGCATCTGGCCTCGCGCGCCGTCGCCGCAGGCGCCGATTTCTGGCTGCTGGGCGTCGAACGCACGCAACTGGTTGCCAAAGTGCCGGTCATCTCGGTCTGCGCCGTCCGCACCGGTTGCGGCAAGAGTCCGGTCTCGCGGCGGATTGCCACCGAGCTTCGCAAGCTCGGCTGGAACCCCGTCGTGGTCCGTCATCCTATGCCTTACGGCGACCTGGCGGTGCAGCATGCGCAACGCTTCGGGTCGCTGGCCGACCTCGACAAGAATCTCTGCACCATCGAAGAGCGCGAGGAATACGAACCCCACATCATTGAGGGCACTACGGTCTATGCTGGGGTCGATTACGAGGAAATCCTGCGCCAGGCGGAGAAGGAGGGCGATGTTGTCTTGTGGGATGGCGGTAACAATGATACTTCGTTCTATCGTCCCGATCTCGACATCGTTGTGCTCGATCCGCATCGGCCGGGACACGAGCTGGCCTACTACCCCGGCGAAGTGAACTTCCGCAGCGCGCACGTGCTCATCATCAATAAGGTGGACACGGCCGATCCCGACGGAATCAAAACCGTGCGGCAGAACATCGCGCTGTTTAACCCCAAGGCGCAGGTCATCGAGACCGCCTGCAAGGTCACGGTAGCCGATCCCGAAGCGGTTAGGGGCAAGCGAGTGCTGGTGATCGAAGATGGTCCTACGCTCACGCACGGCGAGATGCCTTACGGGGCCGGCGTGGTGGCAGCCAATCGCTACAATGCGGCCAGCCTGGTCGATCCTCGTCCGTATGCCGTGGGCTCCATCCAGAAGACCTTCGAGAAGTTTCCGCACCTCTGGAGAGTTTTGCCGGCCATGGGATACAGCGATGTTCAGCGGCACGAACTGGAAGAAACCATCAAGCGCGTGCCGTGCGACTTAGTGCTGGTGGCGACGCCGATCGACCTGGCCCGCACCATCAAGCTGGATAAACCCAGCGTGCGGGTGAGCTACGAAGTCGAGGAGATCGGCAAGCCCGCAATCACCACCATGCTGGAGCAGTTCACCCAAACCTACAAGCCGGCGCTGGCGGAAGTGGGGACGTAGTATGTTGCAAAAAGATTTCCTCTCGATTCGCGATTTCTCGCCGCAGGAGATCGGGCAATTTCTCCATGTTGCCTGCCAGCTTAAAGCCTGCCCGGGCGCCTATACCAGCGCTCTAAAGGGCAAGACGCTGGCTATGATCTTCGAAAAACCGTCGCTGCGCACGCGCGTGACCTTCGACGTGGGCATCGAGGAGTTGGGCGGGCATCCGTTGTATCTTTCGCCGGCCGAGATCAGTCTGGGCAAGCGGGAGTCGGTCTACGACGTCGCCAAGAATCTGGAGCGCATGGTGCAGGGGATCATGATCCGCACCTTCGCCCATGACATCGTCGTGGACATGGCGCGGCACGCCGGCATTCCGGTCATCAACGGCCTCACCGATTACAGTCACCCCTGCCAGGCAATGGCGGACTACCTGACCATGCTCGAGGTCAAGGGGCGAATTGCCGGACTGAAGGTGGCCTACATCGGCGACGGCAACAATGTGGCGCACTCGCTGCTATTTGCGGGCGCGCAATTAGGCGCGGAGGTGTGGATAGCCACGCCGCCGGGCTACGAGCCTGACAGCGGGGCGGTCGCTTGGGCCGCGGAGCGCTGCGGCGCGACCGACGCAAGCTGCACCATCACCAACGATCCCAGCCTTGCGGTCCTCGGCGCTGACGTGGTTTACACCGACGTGTGGGCAAGCATGGGCCAGGAAGCCGAGGCGGCGGCGCGGCGCAACATCTTCCAGCCGTATCAGGTAGACGCCGAGTTGTTCGCCAAAGCGAAGCCCGATGCCATCTTTATGCATTGTCTGCCGGCACATCGGGGCGATGAGGTTACCGACGAAGTAATCGATTCGCCGCGCTCGTTCGTCTTCCAGCAGGCAGAGAACCGGCTGCATGCCCAAAAAGCAATCATGCTGGAACTGATGAAGGGAGACCGGGCCGCAGAACGCGAGATGGCTCGTGAATCAAGGCTGGAGTTGACGAGGTAGAAAACCGTTGTTCGCTGTTCGCTCTTCGCTAAGGAGCCCAGGAACCTCTGGCGAAGAGCGTCTGTAGGGACCTTATGGCAAAGACTGCGCTGGTCGCGGTGGGCGGCAACTCTCTCATTCGTGCCGGAGAGAAAGGGACGATTGCCGAGCAGTTGGCCAACACTCGCCGCACCGCCCAGGCGATTGTCGGCATCATCCGCCTGGGATACAACCTGGTGATCACGCATGGGAATGGCCCGCAGGTCGGCGCCCAACTGCTGCGCTCGGAGCGCGCCTCCGACGTGGTGTATGGGCAGACGCTGGATGTTTGCGGCGCCGCCAGCCAAGGCGAGATCGGTTATCTGCTTGCGCAGTCGCTAGAGAATGAGCTGGCCGCTGCCGGCATGGAGGTTCCCGTCGCGACCCTGGTGACCCAGGCCCTCGTCTCTCCGGATGACCCCGCAATGCAACATCCGTCCAAGCCGATCGGGCCTTTTTATTCGCGGCACGATGCCGAGGAGAAAAAGCGCCTGCTGGGATGGCAGATTGTTGAGGACGCAGCCCGCGGCTATCGGCGCGTGGTGCCTTCGCCGGAGCCGGTCGAGATCCTGGAACTGGATGTCATTCGTGCCTTGGTCGATCGCGGGGTGCTGGTGGTGTCCACCGGGGGCGGAGGCATTCCCGTGATGCGCGTGAACGGCCGCCTGCAAGGCGTGGAAGCGGTCATCGACAAGGACCGCGCGTCCGCGTTGCTGGCTTCTCAGTTGGGAGTGGACCTGTTTGCCATCTCCACGGATACCGAATATGTTTTTCTGAACTATAAGAAGCCGAACCAGACGCCGCTCACTTACGTCACCGCTTCGCAGTTGGAAGAGCATCTGCGCGAGGGCCACTTCCCGCCGGGAAACATGGGGCCAAAAGTGGAATCGGTGTTGCGCTTCCTGCACAGCGGAGGCAACGAAGCGGCAATCACCTCGTATGAGCGCTTGTGCGAAGCCGTGCAAGGCTCCGCGGGTACGCACATCGTGGCGGACGCAAAGCGCCGCCGCAAGACTGGGCCGCTAGAACAGGAATTTGAGGTGCCGGTTATCCGGTGAACGATGCTCACGACAGACCGAAGCACTAGAATGCAGGAAGCAAAGCCAGGACGTTCCCGTATGAGTTTGAAACACGTAGTCGAGTCGCAACAGTTCACGGTCCCATTGTTGATGGAGCTGTTCGACCGGTCGCGGCTGATGGAGCGAGTTGTGGCGCGCGGCGGGACGCTGGACTATCAGAATCGAATTCTGGCCAGCTTGTTCTATCAGCCGTCCACCCGGACCCGCTTCTGCTTTGAAGCGGCCATGCACCGGCTGGGCGGACGGGTGCTTTCCACCGAACATGCGCATGCTTTTTCCTCGGAGATCGAGGCCGAACAGGTCGAGGATTCCATCCGCATCATTGGCAGCTATTGCGACGTCATCGTGATTCGGCACCATGAGCCGGGCGGAGCGCACCGCGCGGCCAAGGTCTCGCCGGTGCCGATCATCAACGCCGGTGACGGCGCGGGCGGCCAGCATCCCACGCAAGCCTTGCTCGATCTCTACACCATTTACCGCGAGCGTCCGCTCGACGGATTGAGCGTGGCTTTCATCGGCGAACTTGATCGCGGCCGTACCGTCCGTTCCCTGGCTTATCTGCTGGCGAAATTCGAACGGGTGAAGATCTTCTTCGTGAGCCCGCCCGAGCTGCAGATGAAACCCGACATCCTGCAGTACCTCGACCGGCATGGCATCAGCTATGAACTGGAGTCGGACATCAACCGCGTGATCGGAGAAGTGGATGTCATTTACCAGACCCGTATCCGCGCCGACCGGCTTAGGGGACCGCTGCGCTATGCCATCGACTCCACCGTGCTTCAGCACATCAGGTCCAATGCCATGATTCTTCATCCCCTGCCGCGGACCGTGGAACTGGACAAGAAAGTTGATGACGATCCGCGCGCTTTGTATTTCCGGCAGGCGGCCAACGGACTGTATGTGCGCATGGCGCTGCTGACCATGCTGCTGGACTAGGAGAAGCAATTAGCAATTAGCAATTAGCACTTAGCAATTAGCAACTGCGAAACCGATTCCAGTCTTCAGGGACGGCACGGGTTTCACCAATGAAAGGCTTGAGGTCTTTATGGAAATCATGGAGCAATCGAAAAGCAGCGAATTGATCGAACTCGAAGATCAGTACGGCGCCCACAACTACCATCCTCTCGACGTTGTCATCGAACACGCTGAAGGGGTCTGGGTCTATGACGTCGAAGGCAAACGCTATCTCGATTGCCTAGCTTCGTACTCCGCCGTCAACCAGGGGCACTGCCATCCCAAAATCCTGAAGGCCATGATCGAGCAGGCGCGCAAGGTGACGCTGACATCACGGGCCTTTCGCAACGATCAGTTGCCCCTGCTCTATCAGGAACTCCACGACCTGACCGGCTTCGAGATGGCGCTGCCCATGAACTCGGGGGCTGAGGCGGTGGAGACCGCGGTGAAGGCCGCCCGCAAGTGGGGCTACAAGCTCAAAGGCATTCCTGATGGCAAAGCTGAAATCATAGTTTGCGCCAACAACTTTCACGGACGCACGGTGACCATCGTCAGCTTCTCGACCGACGAGCAGTACCGCGACGGGTTCGGACCGTTCACGCCAGGGTTCAAGGTCATCCCCTTCGGCGATGCCAACGCTTTGCGGGAGGCGATCACGCCCAACACTTGCGCCTTCCTGGTGGAACCCATTCAGGGAGAGGCCGGGATCGTTTTCCCGCCTGTGGGATTTCTGAAGGAGGCCGCTGCCATCTGCCGCGAGAATCGCGTGCTCCTGATCGCCGACGAAATTCAGTCGGGGTTGGGCCGCACTGGCAAGCTTTTCGCCTACATGCACGAAGGCATCACCCCCGATGTGGTGATTGTAGGCAAGGCATTGTCCGGCGGTTTCTACCCGGTATCGGCGGTGCTGGCGTCCGAGGAAGTGCTCGGCGTGTTCCACCCGGGCGACCATGGCAGCACCTTCGGCGGTAATCCGCTGGCGTGCGCAGTCGCACGCTCCGCGCTGCGCGTGCTGGTGGCGGAAAACTTGATTCAACGTTCTGCCGAACTCGGCGACTACTTCCTCACCAAGCTGAAAACGCTGAAGAGCCCGCATATACGCGAGGTCCGCGGCAAAGGCTTGTGGATCGGAATTGAACTTGACGTTCCGGCACGGCCCTATTGCGAGGCGCTGAAGGAGCTGGGAATCTTGTGCAAGGAAACCCACGAATACGTCATCCGCATCGCGCCTCCGTTGGTCATTACGCGCGAAGATATCTTCTGGGCGTTCGAACGGATCAAGAGGGTCATCGAGGGATTGCGCTGATTAGGGTTGCTCATTCGGTCGCAGCAAGTCCTTTGTCATGCTGAGCGAGCGCGGCAGTAGTTGGCCGCACGAGTCGAAGCACCCCTATTGGATCCATAAAGTTGGGGTGATTATAGGGGCCCTTCGACTCGCGGCAAAAACCGCCGCTCGCTCAGGGTGACACCACCATGAGTTCTCCACAGCGAATGCACCGCTCAGTGCGGCTTCGTGCTACTTGTCGCAGGCTTCGCCGGAGCCTTGGAAGCCTTTGCAGCCGGCTTGGGATGAGCATCCTCGGCAATCTGCTGATCGACCCTATCGGATTCCATTACAAACGTAGTCATGACCGCGTCAACGGCGAACTGACTGGCGTCAGCCGCCAGCGGCAGTTCCTTGAGTTCGGGCAGCGGTTTGCCCACCTTGTACAAAGTCACGTGAGTCAAGGCCTCGAATTTGGCCGGATCCAGCACCACTCCTTTGGGCAGAGAAGCCGGTGGCAGACCGCCGCTGTTCGGCTCCTTCACCTGCGTGGGAACGGTGTAGAGGATGTAGTCACACTGCTTGGCGCGGGCTTCGCTTTCCACATCGGCGTGCGGGGCTTCGGCGTCCAGCGGAACGGCTTCATGTTGGTGGCGTTGGATCTCGTCGATCAAGTTGAGGCGCAGGTTGTCGGTGGGCAGGCCCTGGCCGCTCATGTCCTTAATCTTGACCACGCCGATGCGCACCACGCCGGCAGTTTTGGCCGCAACCACGGACGCGGGAGGTGGCGCCGGTGCAGTTGCTGCGGGCGCAGCCGGAGCCGCCGCTGGTTCAGGCGCCGTCTCGGCATGCGCTGTTGGAGGCGCGCCGCCCATCATGGCTGACATGTCCATGACCTTGCAGCCGGGTGGCATATCGAACAGCGGCGCATCCAGGCTTGTGTTGGTCAGTTCCACCACTTCGGTCGTGGTGGTGAACGTTCCCTGTCCTGATGCCATGGTCATGGTTTGCTTAAGCGGGTAGCCCAGCGCGCCGCCACCGCCGCCCTTCATCACGATGCGGTCCTTACAATCGCGTTTCGCGCCGGGGCCGCTGCAGGCCAGAGCGCGGTACGACTCGTCGGAACAGGAGAACCCCACCGACAGATCGGCGTACCAGCCATCCATTTCCATCTTCATGTGCGACTGATTGCAGGCGTCGGGGCTGGACTCCATCATCATGACACTCTTGATGTGGCGCGCCTTGTAGCCGAACATGTCCTGGCGCTCGCCCGTATCGGTGGAAGTGCGCGTGATGGTCACGACGCCACCCTTGCGCGGAGGCGTGGGCTCGCCTCCTGCCATCTCCCGCGCCATGGCTCCCATGTTCGGCATCGCGGGACAAGACGACTCCCCGCCGCCCATCGGGATCACCATGCATTGATTGCCGGTGACGGTGATCATGCGCTTCTGGTCGCATTGGATGATGCTGACCGACCCGCCGTGACCTCCATAGCTGGTCTCGGTACGCTGGCGGCCCCCCTTGATGTACACCGTGCTCTCGGTGGAGTGGCCCATCACCGTGGTGCGGGTCTTGATCTTCAGGTCGGCTGACGCGACGGTGGAAAAGCAAACTAGGGCAATCGTAAGGGCAGAAGAATGACGCAATAGGCGAGTCACAGGAGGCCTCCTCAAAGGAAACATGAATATCGTTACGTTGAAATGAGTACGGCGCAATTCTAAACAAACGGGGCGACCGGTTCTAGTCTTGCTTTTCAATGCTGTCAGTAGCACATGATATGTCCGGTTGCGATAGCACGTGATCTGTCCGCTTTTCCGGCGGCGAGAGTAGGAGACCATGCGAAGCATGGATTTCTACTCGAAGGCCGCGATGGAGCGGGCAATG
>JBEKPR010000029.1:0-60981 GCA_049520555.1 Candidatus Korobacteraceae bacterium | reverse complement strand
AATTCCCACTTTCCCACAGCGACCACGACGGCTATATGAGTAAACCCAAGAATCAAAACCGGACATTTCACTTGCTACAAAAAGCGGACATTTTGACTTGCTACGAACATCAGAAATTTGTGGGGTTTATCAACGCATTACCGGCCGCGAGATACTATCGCGGGCAGTAGTTTGCGAAGTTTTCTCAGGCGCGCGCAGGAATAAAGGTCTTACGCATGGGAGGGACCCATGCTGGTTCGGCTCTATTAGGGACCCATGCTGGTTCGGCTCTATTAGGGACCCATGCTGGTTCGGCTCTATTGTGGGGACGGAAGCGGCGCTCCGCCTGCAGACGAGGGTGTCGCGCCTGACGGGGCAGGTCTTGTGCCGGATGGCAGGCTCGCGCCGGTCGGTGGCGACGAGAAATTGCGTTTGAGGGGAGGAACGCCGCGAGTGACGCTGAACAGTCGCGCACCTTGAAACTTGCCCTTGGCATCGAACTCCCACCAATAATTGGCAAAACCACTACGGGTGCAGGCGTGGCAGCCGTCGATGAGGGGATAGCTGAACAGGAAGCGCTGCTCGCCGGGATTGGCGCCAGGCCAAACCCGCGCGAACCGGATCTGGGCCGCGCCTCCAGAGCGGTCGCCGGGCCAGACATCAAGCTGGGGCAGGGTCTTCTTCCACTGCAGAAAAAGAGGATCATGTTGCAGCGCAGCCTTGTCGAGCTGCTGTAAGTCGTCGGGATCGAGGAATTTCGGATCGCCGTTCAGGAACAACAGGCCATCGTTATCATTGGCGCGCAATGGATACACCACCCAAGCCAAACCGATAGGGCCAAACTCTCTATACCCCTCCAGAATCCCAACTTGGCCATTGCTCTGGTGGAGCTCGCGAGTGAACTTCAGCGCCTCCTGCGACGCTCCAGCTTTTGCCATCTGGTTGATGAAACATTCGTCGAAGACGGCCGGGGGCGGAGCCTTGTCGCAGGCGGTATGTGCAGCCGTCAGGAAGTCAGCAGCGGGCTGCCAAATCGCAGATGATCCAAATTCACCGCTGGACGGCGCACTCCTGGCAACACCGGCGCTCGAAGTGCTGCTCGGCGAAGTAGTTTGCGCCAGCGACACCCCGCCCAACACGAGCGCCGCGACTATTGCCAGACAGTCATTTCTCACGTTCTGACCCTCGCCGGCTGTGACTTTGTTTCAGGTAGCAAGTATACGTTGGCTAAAAAGGGCGGGCATCTGCAACTAATAAACCGTGCCCTGAGATAACCGCTTGGGAAATTTGGGGTGGGTGGTGGGATTCGAACCCACGACAGCCGGAGCCACAGTCCGGAGTTCTACCACTGAACTACACCCACCGTATCCAAAAATTATAACATTCAATAACCGCAGGCTTTGCGGGGAGTCAGGCGGACATACGCTGACTTCGCGGTGCTGACGCCGGTCGAAGGTTCGGCGCTTCAGTTCTCCGAGCAGCCGCCCATCATGCAGCAGTTGTTTTGTCCACAACCCGCGGGCGCCGCCGCTGCGCTGCTCTTGGTGCTGACGGAAAAGGTCGAGAGCTGGGGTTCGAGTTTGCGAGTGTGGCAGCTAGGACACTCGGCCTTCTGCTCACCGAAAAGGACGGCCTCGAACTTATGTCCGCATTGTTCGCAGCGGTATTCGAAAATCGGCATTGCAACTCCAATCAATTTCACGGAAAGGGCTGATCTGCGCAATGCAGACTTGCACCCCGCACAGCCATGAATGATACAACCATTATAGATGCAGCAGCGTAATCCCACTTCGCAGGAACCAGGGCCGGAGCGGCCTTCGCTTGCGAACGGTGAAGCCTTCCCTTCCCTTGCGACAACCGGGGGACGCGATTTCTTCGGCGAGCCGTTCCAGCCGCGGCGCGCCCTTCGCGGTGGCCACGCCCAGACCATCGCCGGTAATTTTCTTCCTCGCCGCAACCAATTGCCTCCGGCAGAAAAGCGATTGTTCCACGTGGAACCTCAGGTGCAGGTGCTATGTCACTGCCATTGGCAACCGGACCGCAGCAGCGCCATGACACTGGTCATTGTGCACGGGCTCGAAGGCTCCAGCGAATCCGGATATGTGATTGGCACCGGCAGCAAGGCCTGGTGCGCCGGCATGAACGTGGTCCGCATGAATATGCGCAACTGCGGTAACACCGAAGCGCTGGGACCGACGCTTTACAACTCCAGCATGTCTGACGATGTGGGAGTTGTGGCGGAGGCGCTGATTGCTGAGGAGCGCCTGCAGGAGCTGGCGCTGGCGGGTTTCTCCATGGGCGGCAACCTGGTACTGAAGCTTCTGGGCGAGTGGGGCGAGAACGCGCCGCCGCAGGTTATCGCGGGGATTGGCGTTTCTCCCTCGATGGACCTGGCGGCTTCGGCCGACGCGCTGCACGATCGCGCCAATCGTATTTACGAACTGAAATTTCTCTGGGGCCTGCGCCAGCGCATGCAGCGCAAGGCGGCCTTGTATCCCGGCGTTTACGATTTGCGTTATTTGCGCGGACTACGCAGCTTGCGTGACTTCGACGACCAGATCACCGCGCGTTACTGCGGCTTTCTCGATGCTCAGGATTACTACACACGCGCGGCGGCTTCCAATGTGCTCGACCGCATCACGCTCCCGACGCTGATCGTGCACGCCGCCGACGATCCTTTCATTCGCATCCTGCCCGCAACCCAGGAGAAGCTACTGCACAATCCGCATATCACGTACTTCGAAACCGAGCACGGCGGACACTGCGCCTTCCTCGCCGAAGCCAATGGCTACGATGGCCGCTGGGCCGAGCGCCAGGCCATCGCGTTTCTGCAGCGCATCCAACGCGGCGAGGCGGTTCTGCCTGCCAATCCGCGCCCTGATTTGCGATAATGAGTTGGCGAGTTGGCGAGTTGGCGAGTCGCCGCTCGCACAAACGATGCGGCCGCCAGTGGGCCCGTAGCTCAATCGGATAGAGCATCAGCCTTCTAAGCTGAGGGTTGCTGGTTCGATTCCAGCCGGGCCTACCAACTCCTCCATCGAGACCAGAAGGGTCGCCATGGCGAGGGTGGCGATTGCAATTCGCTCGCGCCGCATGTGGGCCCGTAGCTCAATTGGATAGAGCATCAGCCTTCGAAGCTGAGGGTTGCTGGTTCGATTCCAGCCGGGCCCACCACTCTTCCGCGCTACGGTGTTGGCTCGGCTGTAACTTGCGGCGTGCGGCAATCACGAAGTCGCGACGGGCATTGGCGATACTGCAAATCTTTGGTCAGGCACACTTCCACGGCCACGAATTCCGTCCCAGTACACGACACGCGAAAGTCGCCCACCGGCGCGTGGTTGGCGGCGGCAAACTTCTGCTCGATGTCAGCCGGACTGGACTGGATGGCTTGTGGTGGTGCGCGATACTCAGGCGGGATTTGCACCTGCCGAAACGCCTTCTCGATGGCGGCAAAATAATCCTGCGCCCCGAGGCCGCTGCACGTTCCATGCGCGGCCCATTCATGCTGAATGAGTCCGCGGGCCGGCATGATCGCCAGCATGTGCTCGACCGTCCGCTGCGCTACGGGCTGCGCGGGTGCGCAATTCTGCGGGTGCGGACCGTTGTCGTTCTCCGGCCACAAACCATGCACGACGAAACCGAAGTGCTGCGCGGGATCGCACTCGCTCGACGGCGCATTGCCGGCCTGGCTGGCACAGAACTCCGGCGCCCAGGACAGCGTGAGCAGATAGTAGTCGAAGCTGCCCGGCGTGTTGTCACCCGCGTGAGTGTGACATGCAGGGAAGGTCAGCAGGCAGCCCAGCAGTAGAAGCGAAACGGCAAGTGTCGGCCTGCGAAACATGGTGCTGGAATGGTAGCGCAGGGGGATATCAAGCTAGTACTCGATGCCGCGCTGCGCCTCGATGCCTTTGCTGTAGGCGTGCTTCACTTCTTTCATCTCGGTCACGGTGTCGGCGACCGCGATGATGTCGGGGTGTGCGTTCCGGCCGGTGAGGATGACGTGTACCATCTCGGGCTTTTTCTTCAGCGTCGCGACCACCTTCGCCGGGTCGAGCATTTTGTAAGTGATGGCGTAGTTGATCTCGTCGAGCACCACCAGGTCCCACGCGCCGGAAAGTATTTCCTTCTCCGCCTCGGCCCACGCCGCTTCCACCAGGCGGACGTCTTCGGGATCGGTTTCGGCGCCGCCGACCTTCACAAAGCCGCGGCCCATCTGCTTCATGATGAAGTTGTCGCCGAAGGCCTTCACCGCGTCCAGTTCGCCGTAGTGCCATGAGCCCTTCAGAAATTGCAGCATGAGCACCCGCATGCCATTGCCGACAGCGCGCAAAGCCGTGCCCATGGCCGCCGTGGTTTTGCCCTTGCCGGGGCCGGTGTTCACGATGATCAGTCCTCGACGCACATCTGCCATTGCAGTACCTCTCCAGAATTTGCGAGACGCGCTTCAAGTCGAGCGGCTGTCCCCTGAACATCCTAAACCAGACACGTCAGTGCCCTGGCTCTACACAAGGTTTTCCCCGCATCACCCTTTCGTCTTTCTGAGCTTTTCGTCATGCAATTCGTGATGGAAAGTTACACCGAGGATGAACATTACAGCCAAGAGGCAGTAAACGATTATTACGATATACGTCATCGCGTCACCTCTGAAACCTGTCAGTGGAGGCAGGTGACTATCTTCACGATAGGACTTGCGATGCAGGTTGTCAGTGATGTCCGGCAGATCAGCGAGTGACGAAGGAACAGATGAGGGAATGCGATGATTACTCGAAGAATGCGATGATTATCGCGACTGCGGCGACAGCGACGCGACCGGCGCCTGCGCTAACGCATTGGCCGCTTCCATGCCGGAGCGAATGCAGTCGGGTACGCCGATGCCATGATAGGCGTTGCCGGCCAGCGCCAGCCCGGGAATTCCCGCCACATGCTTCTCGATGCGCTGCACGCGCGCGATGTGTCCCGGCTCGTACTGCGCCATAGCGCCACGCCAGCGGTACACGCGGGAGAAGATCGGGCGGGCTTCCAGCTTCAAAATATCCCTGAGTTCGCGATGCACCGTCTCCAGGATCTCGTCATCGCTGAGACCGAGCACGGCTTCATCGCGCGCGCCCCCCAAAAAGCAACGTAGGATGCCTTTGTCCTCGGGCGCGCGGTGCGGAAACTTATTGTGGACGAAAGTGCAGGCCAGCATGCGGGTGCCTTCGCTGCGCGGCACCAGGAAACCGAATCCCGGCGGCAGCCCCGCCAGTTGCTGCTTGTAGTAACCCAGGGTGACGGTGATGGACGAGCTGTACGTGATGTCCAGGAGGTTCCGGGCGAGGCCGCGGTCCACGCCGTCCAGCAGCGTCCCGGCAACATTCGCGGGAGTGGCGATGAGCACGGCATCGAAGCGTTCCTCGCCGTTCATCTCGACCGCCACGCGCCAGGAGGAATCCTCGGGATAGACCCGGAGGATGTGCGTGCGCAGGCGGATGGATTCGGGATCCAGGCGGGCGGCGATGGCGTCCACCATCTGCTGCATGCCATCCCGCAAGGAAGTAAACAGCGGAGCGGGAGGATGTTTGCGCGTAGCCATCATTTTCTTGTGCGCCGCCAACATGGCCCGGCTGAGACTGCCATACTTCTCTTCCATCTCGACGAAACGCGGCAGCACCGCGCGCGCGCTGAGTTTCGCGGCATCTCCGCCATAAACGCCCGAAAGCAGCGGATCGGCGAGGCGGTCCACCACCTCCGCCCCGAAATGACGTTCCACCAGTTGCGCAACTGTTTCGTCGCTTTGCATGGGCCGCGGCGGATGCAGAAGTTCGCGCGCCATGCGTAGCTTGGTGCCCCACGAGAACAAGGGCGAGAGCGCGGTCGCCACCAGTTGCGTGGGCACCATAAACATGAGCCCGTCGGGCATGACCACCAGCCGGCCATTCACCACGATGTAGGTTTTGCGCTGGGCGTCGTTGGAGCCGATCAGTTGATCGGCGATGCCGAGTTCCTTGCACAGCGACTGTGCCCACGGCTTTTCGGTGAGGAAGGAATCCGGCCCGGCTTCCACCAGGCAGCCCTCCACGTGATCGGAATACATGGACCCGCCGAGCCGTTGGCCGCTTTCAAAGAGGGTGTATTCCAAGTCGGCGCCGGCGGCGCGCGCCTTCTGCAGATAAAACGCGGCGCTCAGCCCGGAAATGCCTCCGCCGATAATGGCAATGCGCTTCATAGGGTTTTCTTCATCGAGTGCTGAGGCTGCGCTGCGCCCTGCGCATCGGCGCGGCTGAGGCGACTACGCGCCAGACCGGCGACCGCCCGCACGAACAACGGCGAATCATTTAACGATTCGGCCCGATACAACTTCATGCCGCGTTCGCCGGCGAATTGCCGGAACAGAATATCAACGTCGAACAGCACTTCCACATGGTCGCAGACGAAGCCGACGGGCTGCACGAACACGCCCTTCTGGCCCGCGTCCCGCAAACTCACGATGGTCTCTTCCACGGTGGGGCCGAGCCATTCGCCACCCGACATCCCTTGGCTCTGGAAAGCGAAGCGCCACGCGCCAATCTCGGGCGCCTGCGCAGCCACCAGCGCCGCGGTCTCGCGCGTCTGCTTCTCGTAGGGATCGCCTTCGGCAACGGTGCGCGTGGGGACGCTGTGCGCCGTGAACAAGACCGGCAACTGCGATCCGTGCTCAACGCAAGCTTTCGTCCAGCCGGCCCGCAGCTTCTCGGCAAAAGCTGCGATCAGCAACGGATGATCGTGCCACTCCTCGACAAAATCGATGGCGAACGGCGGCTTGTTCCCGAACAGCACCTGCTTGTAAAGTCCAACGCTAGTGCGTGAATTGTGGGGAGCGAGACAGATGGCGACCACGCTCGTGATGCCGTCGGTAGCCATCTGCTGCAACGTGTCCGCGATAAACGGGTGCCAGTTGCGCATGCCAACGTAAACCGGAAGGCCCAACTCGCGCGCCACGCCGTCGGCCTGCTGGCGGGTGATCCTGGTCAGGGGCGAGCTGCCAATCAACGAGTAGCGATGCTGCACCTCGCGCACCACCGCCTCCGGCATGGGGCGGCCGCGCGAGATGTTCTGCAGGAACTCGGGAATGTCCTCCACCCGCTCCGGGCTGCCATGAGCGATGAGCAGCACCGCTTGTTGGCTCATTCGCTCCTCGCGGGGCTGGCCGCCGTCAAGCTGAACTCGTGCACAAATTGCGCCAGGTCCTTCACGTTGGAGACCGGCGTCTGCGGCAAAATGCCGTGGCCCAGATTGAAGATGTGCCCGGGCCGTCCGTCGGCCAGGCGGAGAATGTGTTCGGCGCGCTGCTTCAGCTCCGGCCACGACGCAAACAGCAGCACGGGATCGAGGTTGCCCTGCACCGCGCGGGTATGTCCCACGGTGCGCCAGCCTTCGTCGAGGGGAATTCGCCAATCCAGGCCGATGACCTCCGCGCCAGTCTCCGCCATCGAGGGTAGCAAGGTGGCGCTGTCGGTGCCGAAGTAGATGATCGGCACGTGAGTTTCTTTCTGCAATCGCCGGATGAGCTGCGTGGTGGGCAGCATGGCGTAGCGGCGATAATCGTCCACGCTCAAGCAGCCGACCCAACTGTCGAAGATCTGCAACACGTCGGCGCCCGCGCGCACCTGCGCAGCGGCGTACTCCACCAGCACGTCCGTCAGCTTGGTCACCAACTCGTCCCAAACCTCGGGCGTGTTGTACATCAGCTTCTTGACTTCCAGATAATGCCGCGACCCGCCGCCCTCGACCATGTAGCTGGCCAGGGTGAACGGCGCGCCGCAGAAACCGATGACCGGCAGCTTCGCTCCGAAGTGTTTGACCACCAGCGCAACCGCATCGGCGACGTATCCCAGGTCGGCAGCGCGATCCGTGCGCAGCAGTTTCACGTCTTCCGCGGTGCGGAGAGGCTGCTCGATCACTGGTCCTTCGCCCGCGGAAAAATGGAATGGCAAGCCCATGACCTCCAGCGGCAGCAGCAGATCGGCGAAGATGATGGCGGCGTCAACCTTGAGGAACTCGGCGGCGGTGATGGTGACTTCGGCGGCCAGCTCCGGCTTTTTGCAGATTTCGACCAGCGAATGGTGCTTGCGGATGTCGCGGTATTGCTGCATGTAGCGGCCCGCCTGGCGCATGAACCATACGGGAGTGGTCTTGACCGGAAGCCGTTGACAGGCGCGCACGAACAGGGATTCGGGGGCAGACATAAACCACTATCGTAGCATTCCGTCCCCTATGACTAAGAACTGCTAGAACAGGTCGGAGTGGGTGCCGGTACGAACGAGGTACAGATCGTCGCCATCGATCTTGTAAATCAGCAGCCAATCGGGCTCAATGTGGCAGTCACGGAAGTGCCGCCACTCGCCGCCGAGCGAATGGTCTTTGTAGCGCGGGGGCAATGGACCGCCTGCGGCCAGGAGAACGATCAACTCACGCAGCTTTGCCATATCCTTGCCACGTTTTTCCGCCAGCTTCACATCCCGCCGAAACTGCGTAGCGCTGATCAGGTTTCGCACGGGTCAGATGTCCAAGTCTTTGAACAGAGCCCCGGGAGACTCGAAGCGCTTTCCCTCACGTCGATTGGCGGCCTGCAGGGCCTTCACGGTGGTCGGGTTGGGCACCTTGACATCAAACGGCAAGGCGCTCTCCGCGGCCACGCGAACCAGCAACATGCGCACTGCGTCGGAGACAGATATTCCCATGGCGGCCAGTGTTTTGGCGGCCTTCTTCTTCACTTTTTCATCCACGCGAATGTGGACCATCGTCGTAGCCATGCCGAGGACCTCTGAGATACATTGTATCTCACTGGACGCAACCAGGGTTTCGGCAGCTGAATTTGTCAGCGCAGATGTGATACAAAGTTAATCTCTTCATGCCCTCAAGAAGACAGTTCCTGACCAACGCCGCGATTTTGAGTGCCGCCGCTGCCGTGTCCGGCCTCGCCCAGCGCCACACTACCGAGCCGATCAAGGGCAAGCTGCCGCCCTCGCTGGCTGCGCTGCGATCGCGCGCCGCGGAAGCCAAGCCGATCACTGCGGACGAGCGTCGCCAGCGCCTGGAGCGCGCTCGCCAGTTGATGCAGCAGAACAAGCTCGACGCCATATTCCTCTTCGGCGGCACGTCGCTGGTGTATTTCACCGGCATCGATTGGTGGAACAGCGAGCGCCTGTTCGCCCTGGTGCTGCCGCAGAAAGGCACAGCATTTTTCGTCTGTCCTGCATTCGAGGAGGATCGGGCGCGCGAGCAGATCGCCAAAGGCCCGCTCGCTGGCGACGCTGACATCCTGACCTGGCAGGAGGACGAGAGCCCTTACGAGCGCGTTGCCCAGGGCTTGCGCGCGCGCGGCATCGCCGCCGGCAACCTGGGGATCGAAGAGCGCGTTGCGTACGTTTTCAGCGCGGGTGTGGCACAGGCTGCGCCGCAATTGACGCTGGCCAGCGCCACGCCGGTCACCGCCGGCTGCCGCATGATCAAGAGCGAGCACGAGCTGGCGCTGGTGCTGTTGGCCAACCAAGTCACTCTGGCGGCGTACAAGGCCGCCTACCAAGCCCTGAAGCCCGGCATGACGCAGGACGATTTTGCCGCGCTGGTGGCGACCGCCCACTCCCGCCTTGGCTTCAAGGGCGAGGCCAGTGTGCAGGTCGGCGAGTATTCGGCGCTGCCGCACGGCTCAGCCACGCCGCAAGTGGTCCGCGAAGGCACGATTTTGCTGATCGACGGCGGTTGCAGCGTGGAAGGCTATGCGTCCGACATCAGCCGCACCTTTGTTCTGGGCAAGCCCGCCGGCCCGTCCGCCGACAAGATGCGCCGCGTTTTCGATATCGTTCACCGGGCACAGGCGGCAGCTTTGGCAGCGGCCAAGCCCGGCGTGGAAGCGCAGTCGGTGGACGCGGCGGCGCGCCAGGTGATCGACGGTGCCGGCTTCGGTCCCAACTACGCGCACTTCACCCATCGCCTCGGGCACGGGATCGGGATGGACGGCCATGAGTGGCCCTACCTGGTGCGCGGCGATACGCTCGCCCTTGCGCCTGCCATGTGCTTCAGCGATGAGCCCGGCATCTACCTCCGCGGCGAGTTTGGCGTTCGCCTGGAAGATGACATGCACATCACCGCCGACGGCGCCCAACTGTTCACGCCGCAAAGCCCGTCGCTGGAGCATCCCTTCGCGTGAAAGTGGCTAGTGCTTGGATCGAGTGGTGCGCTTGGGACAGTCAAGGGGAAAATCAATGCAACCGGTTGCATGTTAACTACATGACAACTAAGCCTAAGTGACTGAAAGAACTGGGCAAAGCAGTCCACTAATGTGGCAGTTGAGATGCTACCAGTAATGTGAAGTTTGCACGAAATAACGTTCCGCAACCCCGGAGGGATGTGTTGTTCCAGCCGTGTTGGAAAACTCCTTTCGGCTTCCCGGATCGTTTACAGGCTCCCAAGCTCCAAGGACCAAAGAGGTAAGGAGGCCACGTTGACAAGACTCTCCCGCTATATGTTCCCTGCGGTGCTGCTTCTGGTAGCGTTGGTAGCGCTGCCAGCTGGTGCCGGAACCGTCATCAACACTAATCCAGGCTGGAACGGCAGCGATACGATCTCCAGTTTTGGCTATCCCAACACTTCCACCTACGGCGAAGCCATTACCACCCCTGCGGGCGGGACCAACGTGTCCAGCTTCAGCTTCTGGATGAACGAAGCCGTAGGCTTCCAGTTCCAGGCGTTCATTGCCCCTTGGGACAACAACAATTACCTGGTCCCCGGCGGTTTGGCTGGCGCCAGTTACATTAGTCCAGTGCAAACCGTGACCAGCTCGGGTCTGGTTGAGTACACCATCAGCGGCGTGAATCTTCCCGTAACCCCAGGCACGATCTACATGTTTGGGCTGACGATAGATAACGTTTACAACAACGACGCGCAGTTCGGCGCTGGCTCTGTGGGCGGCGACATCTTCTCTAATGGCAACAGCACCTACTACTTCGGATGGAACAATGATTCCGGCAACGGTAGTCTGCTGGGCTCAAACTGGAACAACGAGGGTTGTGCCAACAACGGTGGATCCTGCGGGCAGCTGGCGTTTAACGTAACCTACAACGGGGCTGCAACCACTCCTGAGCCGGGCAGTTTGATCCTGCTGGGCACGGGCGTGCTGGGTTTGGCTGGAGTGATCCGGCGCAAGCTGAAAGTCTAACTTCCTTCATCGGAATGGGTGGGACAACCACCCATTCCGTGTAACCTCAACTCGCCTTGCCCTTCCCACCTTAGGATGACGGCCGGCTCCTCCTCACCGGTTTGCTTGTCACTTCACTTCGCAATCCTGTCCTACCAAGAACTCGATCTTCGCTGAGCTGATTGCATTTTAGCCTGGGCCTCGCCGGGTGCTGCACCAAGCTGCTTTGGCTTACTAGGTGCGCAGTTCCCTGAAACTCCGCATTGTGTCCGCCGTCACCGACTAGCATGTCGTGCTTTTCCTACACTGGCCTTGACCGCCCATGTCCAACTCCGCGCCAGCTCCGGTGAACCCCTGGATCGTGACCATCGCCGTGATGCTGGCGACGTTCATGGAGATCCTCGACACTACGGTGGTCAACGTCTCCATTCCTCACATGGCGGGGAACCTGGGCGCCACGGTCGAAGAGGGTACGTGGGTGGTGACCTCGTACCTGGTGTCGAACGCCATCATTCTGCCCATGGCTGGATGGCTGGCCAACCGCTTCGGGCGCCGCCGCATTCTGTTGACCTGTGTCGGCGGCTTCACCCTCACTTCCCTGCTCTGCGGCATGGCGACCAGCCTGGACTGGCTGATCTTCTTCCGTGTGCTGCAAGGCCTCACCGGCGGCGGGTTGCAGCCGTTGGCGCAGGCCGTCCTGCTCGAGACCTTCCCTCCCAAGAAGCACGGCACGGCGATGGCGGCGTTCGGGCTGGGCATCATCCTCGCGCCCATCCTCGGGCCAACGCTCGGCGGCTGGATCACCGACAACTACACCTGGCGCTGGATCTTCTACCTCAACCTGCCGGTGGGCGTGTTCTCCATGCTGATGATCAGCGCCTTCGTGCGCGATCCGCACTACATCGGCAAACAAAAGACCGGCGGCGTTGATCTGTGGGGCATCGGCTTCCTGGCGCTGGGCTTCGGAATGTTGCAGGTGGTGCTCGATACCGGCCAGCGCAAAGACTGGTTCGGCAGCAATCAGATTCGCGTGTGGACGGCGCTCTGCGTCTTCGGGCTGGTCGCCATGGTCATCCGCGAGTTGAAGGCACGCCACCCGATCGTGGACTTGCGCGTCCTGAAAGACGTCACGTTTAGCGCCGGTACCTTCCTGATGACGATGCTCGGGTTCGTGCTGTACGCCAGCCTGATGCTGCTGCCGATCTTCCTGCAAACGCTGCTCGGCTATCCCGCGTTGCAGGCCGGTCTGGCGCTGTCGCCCCGCGGACTGGGATCGCTGATCATGATGCCGATCACCGGGGTGCTCACCAACCGCTACGATCCGCGCAAGCTGCTGGGCATCGGGCTGCTGGTGGGCGCTTGGACCATGTTCAGTCTCTCGCACCTGAACCTGAATGCCGGCTACTGGGACATCTTCTGGCCGCAGGTGATCCAGGGCGGCGCCATGGCGTTTCTGTTCATCCCGCTGATGGCGACCAGCATGTCGGGCATCGCGAAAGAGAAGATGGGCAACGCCACCAGCATCTACAACCTGATGCGCAACATCGGGGGCAGCTTCGGCATTGCCACCATGACCACCTTCCTGGCCCGCCGCAATCAGGTGCACCAGGACCAACTGGTCAGCCATGTCTCGGCGTACGACCCGCGCATGCGCAACGTCTTGCGCGAGCTGCAGAGCTGGTTCCAGGTTCACGGATTTAACTCGGTGGACGCGAGCAAGAAGGCGCTGGGTGCGGTCTATGGCATGGTGCAGCAGCAGGCCGCCATGCTCTCGTTTGTCGAGGCGTTCTGGATTATGGGCATAATCTTCCTTGGCATGTTGCCGCTCCTGTTTCTACTGCGCAATGCCCGCTCGTTGCACCCGCATACGCGGAAGGCGGCTGCACCGGTGGGACAACCGCAATCGGTTGCGGCAACCGTCGAGCCCGAGGAGGAGTTGGTTGGTGTGGGGCACTGAGAAGACCTTATCCCTCTACAATCAACCCATGCTTGCAGGCCCTGACGTGCATGGCACTTCGTATCGCGGACGGCTGGCGCCCTCGCCTACCGGACTGCTGCACATCGGGCACGCATGCACGTTCTGGACAGCCTACGGGCGCGCGCTTGAACGCGGTGGAACTCTGATCTTCCGCAACGAAGATCTCGACCCGCAACGCTCCAAGCCGGAATTTGTGCGGGCGATGATGGAAGACCTAGAGTGGCTGGGCATCCGCTGGCAGGAGGGTCCCGACCTCGGCGGGCCGTTCGCGCCGTACGAACAAAGTCAGCGGCGCGACCTCTACCTGGCGACGTGGCGCAAGTTGCGCGATGGCGGATTCATCTATCCCTGCAATTGCTCGCGCAGTGATCTGGCCTTATCGGCGGCGGCACCGAATGAAAACGATGATGAGCCGCTCTATCCCGGACGCTGCCGCGAAAAGGTCGTCGAGGCCAGCCGGCACGAAGCGCCCGCAGGCGTGAACTGGCGATTTCGGGTGCCCGACGGCGAGATGGTGACCTTCGACGATCTGCGGCAGGGACCGCAGCGTTTCCTGGCGGGCAAAGACTTCGGCGACTTCGTGATCTGGCGGCGCGACGACGTGCCCGCCTATCAACTGGCAGTGGTGGCCGACGATGCTGCCATGGCGATTACCGAAGTCGTGCGCGGCGCCGACCTGCTGAAGTCCACGGCGCGGCAGTTGCTGCTGCTGCGCGCGCTCGGGCTACCGGCTCCCGCCTACTACCATTGCGATCTGCTGCGCGACGAAGCGGGCCTTCGACTGGCCAAGCGGCACGACGCCCTCAGCCTGCGCGGGTTGCGCCAGCAAGGTCATACGCCCCAGCAGATACTGGACAGCTGCACGCCGCAGTGATGGCAATCTCCATTCGGGAGTACGCTCATAGATGTCCATCTCGCTCGTCTGGCTTCGGCCTCCGGTCGTGGGGTGACGATCGAACTTTCGGGAGGTGGCGCCAGCAGCTTATCTTGGCCAAGACAGCCGCCGTATCTCGTTAGGAGAATGGATGCGTCTCATCGCCGACGAACGGTCACCCACGACTGGGCCACTATTTCGGAATGGATGAGAAACAACCGAAGGATGTCTGCACTCCCTGCGGCTCTCGGATTTCCTGGATAGGCGAGGTGACAATCGGTGTCTGGTACTCCGGATGACAAAACTCCAGGTGCATACCGCGACCGACGAAGCGCCGTTTCAGCATGGAGCCTCCCCAGGTCGAACCCGCAATGGCCACCCGGATTGGTTTTGGGCAGTACTGGGGATGTCCGGAGATAAGCGCGTGGTTGTCGCTCAGAAGAACGACCTGGTAACAGTGGTGCTGGGTTTGAATCTCCAGCACCGTCGCGGGGGGCAGGTCATTGAGGAACACGCCCCCTTCAATTTCCGATTGCACGATATTGCGATTCACGTCATCGCTGAGGTTGGGATGGGAGCGGAATAAATGCGGACAGGTCGCCACGCGAAGCCTCACCCTTACTCCCTTGAGTGTAGCACCGTTGTCCGGCGGCTCCGCAACGTGCGCGCCAACAGAAAAAGATCCGCCGCCAGGAAGGCTTGCGGATCTCTGCTTGTTACTGAAAGTTCGGTTGGTTGACTGACGGACTAGCGGCGGCCTCGACGAACCCTAAAGTGGTGGCATGTGGTTACTTTCGTAAGTACCATCCAGCTCTTGGTCACTGACTCTCCCTTCCAGGAGCAGCGAAAATTGCCTTGAGTTTCATCTTCGTCTAATACGAGGGAGGATCAGTTGAGGCCGCCAGCAGCTTAAGTGTGGCAGGATGGCCCTGGCCTGCAAGGTATTTGTTTGGCACGACCGTATCGCGGTCGCAATCCTCGGAACCGCCTTGTGTGGCGTGCGTCGCATCGCGATACGGAGTGCGGATCGCTCTCTTAAACGGACAGAGCGGCCCGACGATAAATGTGCCAAGAGCCACGCCCCAGCAGTCGTTCCAGACTGCCTTCGATTCCCACACCGGCACCGACTGACAAAAGCTTGTGACCCTTCAGGTTGACGTCGGCATCTCGCGAAAGCTGGGCCACTTCGTCTCGTTTTGCAGTGTGCTCTCGATAACCTTTGGCTTATGGGTATTGGCCGGGCGGGTGTTTCATCTCCAGGCATTGAATAACATTTTGCCTGTACAGGTCGTGGTCGAGGCGAATGGCGCCATTTGTTTTGTTTTGATAGGGCTTAGTTTGTGGGCCGCAAGAAAGGAACAGCCCACTGTTTTTTTCTGGAAGCTGGCCGGGAAGGTTGCCGCCGCCATTGCCTACGTGGTGGGCCTCCTTTCGCTGCTAGAGTTCGTTTTCGGGTGGGACCTCGGCATCGATCAGTTGCTGTTCACCGCTAGGTCGGAGGACCTTCTGGGAAGCGTGCGGCCGGGTCTAATGCCACCCATTGCCGCTTTCGGATTCCTCTGCCTTGGGTCTGCGCTACTGCTGCTGGATGCCAGGAAGAGTCTTGGCCGTCGGTCGGGACGTTTGTTGCCTTGCGTGGTGGCGATTACTACGATGTTTAGCCTCCTGGACCTCGTTCTGAATCCGACTACTACACACACGCACATCTCCCCAGTTATTTCTTCCGCTCTGTTTCTGCTTTCATTCGCGGTGATGTTTGCCCATCCCGAGTCGGGTCTGGGGGTACTAGTCGCGAGCGAAAATGTCGGCGGGACGTTAACGCGCCGGTTGTTCCCGGCCGTGATCGTCGTTCCTCTCGTCCTCGCTTGGCTGTACTGGAAGGGACGGGCTAGCGGCCTTTATTCGGATTGGGTCGGCTTGGCCCTCATGACCGTATGCACCATCATGCTGTTGGTAAGCCTCACGGTGTGGACAGGTTTCCTGGCGGAACGCCGCGACTGGACGCGCCGCCAGAAGGAAGAAATCATCGCCAGTTTGGCGTCCATCTTCCCCTCTTTCAACGATGCCATCATCGCGATAACCCTCGACGGTGTAGTCACGAGTTGGAACTCCGGGGCGGCGGCGATTTACGGCTACTCGGTGCAAGAAATGATTGGGAAATCCATTTCTATTACGATCCCGGCGGACCGCCGCGAAGAGTTTGCAGCGAACATGCAGAGAATCAAGGAGGGTCAGCATGTTCCACGGTTCGAAACGACGCAGATCCGAAAGGATGGGAAGATCATCGACATCCTTGCTTCAATCAGCCCGGTGAGGAACCGTGCAGGACGGATTGTAGGAGCATCCACCAGTGCCCGCGATGTCTCGGAGCGCAAGCGACCCGAAAACGAACTGCGTTTGAGCCGCGAGCGGCTTGCCCTGGCCCTGAAAGCGGGGCGGTCCGGTACGTTTGACTGGGACATTCGCAACAATGTGAATGTCTGGTCATCCGGAACCGAAGAGTTGTACGGGCTTGCTCCGGGAACGTTCGGTGGCACTTATGAGGACTGGGAGTCGCTTATATTACGCAAAGATCTGGAACGTGCAAGAACAGCGATCCAAGGGTCCTTAACAACGGGCGAGTTTGCCTCGGAATGGCGGATTCGGCGGCGCGACAACGGTGAGATCCGCTGGGTGAATGCCCGGGCGAAAGTGTTTTTCGATGATGCCGGACGGCCCAATCGCATGGTGGGTATCAAGGTGGACATCACCGAGCGCAAGCGTGACGAAGAGAAGTTAAGGAGAGCTTCCCTCTATGCTCGCAGCCTGATCGAAGCCAGCCTGGACCCGCTGGTGACGATCAGTCGCGACGGCACGATCACCGACGTCAATGCGGCGACGACAAAAATTACCGGCGTTTCTCGCAACCGGCTGATTGGAAGCGACTTCTCGGATTACTTTACCGAGCCGGAAAAGGCCCAGCAGGTCTACCGGCGGGTGTTCGCCGAGGGCGTGGTGCACGACTACCCGCTGGCTATGCGCAGCACCACCGGCGTGGTCACCGACGTTCTGTACAACGCTTCGGTGTTCCGCAATGAAGCCGGCCTGGTGGAAGGCGTGTTCGCAGCAGCGCGCGATGTGACCGCGCGCAAGCAAGCAGAAAAAGAACTGGCATGGCGAGCCGAGGAACTGGCCCGCTCCAATGCCGACCTGCAACAGTTCGCCTACGTGGCCTCGCATGACCTGCAGGAACCCTTGCGCATGGTGGCCAGCTACACCCAACTTTTAGGGAAGCGGTATCGCGGTAAACTCGACGCCGATGCGGACGATTTCATCGCGTTCGCGGTGGACGGCGCGCATCGCATGCAAGTGCTGATCAACGATCTGCTCGCCTATTCCCGAGTGGGCAGCCGCGGCAGAGAGTTCGGTTCGACAAACAGCGAGAGCGTGCTGGAGGCAGCGCAGGTCAACTTAATGGCGGCGATCGAAGAGGCGCACGCGGTCATAAGCCACGATCCTTTGCCCACGATCCCGGTGGACGCGACGCAGTTGAGCCAGGTTTTCCAGAACCTGATCGGAAATGCCCTGAAATTTCACGGCCCGGAACCGCCCCGCATTCACGTGTCTGTCCAACAGGAAGCCGGCGAGTGGCGCTTTTCCGTGCGCGATAACGGCATTGGAATCGAACCCCACGATGCCGACCGGATTTTTGTAATCTTTCAGCGCCTGCATGCGGGCCAGGAGTACCCGGGTACGGGCATCGGTCTAGCAATCACTAAGAAGATTGTGGAGCGGCATGGAGGCCGGATCTGGGTGGTGTCGGAGCCCGGAAAGGGATCCACGTTTACGTTCACTATCCCAATGGCAGAGGTGAGTCATGGTGGCTATCGGAGAGTGCGTGCAAGTTCAGCCAGCTGAAATTCTGGTGGTGGAAGACAACCCCGGAGACGTCAGGCTGATGCGGGAGGCGTTGCGGGAGTCGAAAATCATGAACCAGTTGCGCGCCGTTTCCGACGGCCAAGAGGCGCTGGCCTTTCTGCGCAAACAAGGCAGGTACGCCCATGCCATACGGCCCGATCTGATTTTGCTGGATCTTAACCTACCGGGGAAGGATGGTCGCGAGGTCCTCTCGGAAATCAAAGCGGATCCGGATTTGCGACGGATCCCAGTGGTGGTCGTTACCAGTTCCAGAGCAGACGAAGACATCCTGAGATCATACAACCATCACGCCAACTGCTATATCACCAAGCCGCTGGACTTGGAAAAATTTGTTGAGGTGGTACAAGCGATCCAGAATTTCTGGATCAGCATTGTAAAGCTTCCTCCCAAATAGGGCACCGAAGGGAGGGTTTATGCCGACGAATGTTCTACTGATCGAAGATAATCCGGGCGATGCCCGGCTTATTGCGGAGATGCTGAAGGAAGCTGATGGCGATGGGTTCACGCTAGAGTGCGCCGCGCGCTTGTCGGTTGGCCTGGAGAAGCTAAGGTCGAACCCTGCCGATGTTGTGCTTCTGGATCTCTCTCTTCCCGACAGTCGCGGACTAGAGACCTTTGTCCGCTTTCAGTCGAAGTTCCCCCAGCTTCCCGCGGTGATATTGACCGGCCTGAACGATGAGGAAACCGCAGTGCAGGCCGCCCACGCGGGAGCGCAAGACTACTTCGTAAAGGGGACCATAGCTGGGCCGGCTTTGGGGCGGTCGCTGAAGTATGCGATCGAACGGAAAAAGGCGCAAGAGACCATTCGACTGCAGGCTGCGGCGTTGCAGGCGGCGGCCAACTCCATCGTGATTACCGACAGCCAAGGCACCATCCTGTGGTTCAACCAGGCATTTTCGCAGCTCACCGGGTACGCTCCGGAAGAAGTCCTGGGCAACAATCTCCGGCTGTTGAAGTCGGGCGAACACGACCGCGCGTTTTATGCCGATCTGTGGGCAACCATCACGTCCGGGAGTACCTGGCACGGGGAGATCATCAATCGGCGCAAAAATGGAACGGAGTACACCGAGGAGATGACCATCACGCCCGTGCGCATCGGCGGCGGCGAGATCACCCATTACGTGGCGATCAAGCAGGATGTCACTTTGCGCAAGATTGCCGACGATAGGTTGCGGCAAGCCGAGGAGAAGTATCGCTCGATTTTTGAAGATGCCGTGATTGGAATCTTCCAGAGCACTCCCGACGGCCGTTTCCTGAGTGTCAATCGCGCCTTCGCGCGGATGCTGGGCTACGATTCTCCCGAACAGATGATGGTGGAAGTTTTGAACATAGGCGGTCAGCTATTTGTCGATGCCGGCGCGTACCAGGAATTGTCGCGTTTGCTGGAAAATAGCAGCGAATTGCACAATTTTGATTTCGAAATCTATGACAGAGATGGCAAGAAAAAATGGATATCGGCGAACGTGCGTGCGGTAGTGGACGCTGCCGGGAAAGTCATACGTCACGAAGGCGCGGTCGAAGACATCACCGAGCGCAAGGAGGCCGAAGCCATCCAAGAGGAATTGCGCCGGATCGTGGCCAGCATTCCCGGAACTATTTTTGCCTATCTCATGCGGCCAGACGGCTCCAGCGCCATACCCTTTGCCAGCTCCGGGCTGCGCGACATTTTTGATCTCGCTCCCGATGATGTCATCGATGACGCGGGCCCGGTGTTGGCGACCATTCATCCCGACGATCTCCCCCACTTTAAGGCGACCGTTGCGGATTCGTTCCGCTCGTTGACGCCCTGGCACGACGAGTTTCGTGTGGAGCACCCGAAACGGGGGCTGCTCTGGGTCAAAGTAGATGCCTTGCCGGAACGGGAGCCTGATGGCAGCGTCTTTTGGCATGGATTTCTGATCGATAATACCGAGCGCAAGCAGCTGGAATCTCAACTTCTGCAGGCGCAGAAAATGGAGGCGGTGGGCCGATTGGCGGGCGGGGTCTCCCATGACTTCAACAACATCATGGGCATTGTGATCGGCTATAGCGATCTGATCGCCGAGACCATGCCGCCTTCGGATGTGAACCTGCGCCGGATCATGAAGATCAAGGACGCCGCCCAGCGGGCCACCGCGTTGATTCGCCAGTTGCTGGCCTTTAGCCGCTTGCAGGTATTCGCTCCAAATCTCATGGACCTGAATGTGAGCATCAGTCATCTCGCCGAAATGCTGCCGCGTCTGCTGGGGGAGGACATCCGACTCATGCTATCGCTGGATCCGGAGCTGTGGACGGTGAAGGCTGACCCCACACAGATTGACCAAGTCCTGATGAACCTCTCCGTCAATGCCCGCGACGCCATGCCGCAGGGAGGCAAGCTGGTGATTGAGACGCACAATGTCGAACTTGACGAGTCTTGTGCCAGCGCGCATCCGGGTGTGCCACCCGGTCCCTTCGCCATGATCTGTGTTTCTGACACCGGCACCGGCATTAGCTCGGAAGTGATGCCGCACATCTTCGATCCATTTTTTACCACCAAGGAGATGGGAAAAGGAACCGGATTGGGTCTGTCCACGGTTTACGGGATTGTCCGACAAAGCGGAGGTTTCATAGCGGTCGACACCAAAGTACCCGGCGGTACGACCTTCAAAATATACCTGCCGAGCCAGAGTGGACTGGCCCATGTGACCCCTCCCAAGAAAGAAAATACGCAACCCAGGACGGTGGCCTCGAAGACGATTCTGCTGGCCGAGGACGACGCTGCCTTGCGGGAGATTGTAAGCATCCAGTTGGAAGAATTGGGTTACACCGTGCTCGCGGCCAGCAACGGTCGGGAAGCCATCCGCATGGCCGAAAAACAAGAAGGGCCAATCGATCTGCTGCTTACCGATGTGGTAATGCCCGGCATGAGTGGCCGCCAGTTGGCCGATAGGCTCAAACAGAAAATCCCGGTGCTGAAGGTGTTGTTTGTTTCCGGCTACAGCGGTGACATGATCTTGCGGGATGGCACCCTGGAGCCCGGAGCTTACTTTGCCAATAAGCCCCTCACGAAAACCGCCCTGGATGAGAAGTTGCACAGCATCTTCAGGGCCTAAGAAGAAAGCTGGCTAACCCCTGGCTTTCTGCCCAAAGGGGAATTTCCCAAAGATCGGGAGAATTCTCGGCGAGAGAGATTCCAATGAAGGAACTGGAACAAGTGAAGCAGACTGGATCACGCGAATCGCAAGTGACGGTGCTGGCGATCGACGACGAGGCCGACTTCCTGGAGTTTGTCGGGGAGGCCATCTCTTCGGAAAGCGTGGATTTTATTTCGACCACGAACCCGGAAGAAGCGCTGGCCATCGTCCACAAGCGGCATCCCCCGGTCATCCTGCTGGATTTGAATATGCCTACGGCCCCGGGGATGGACGTTCTAGAGCGTATTCTCGGGATCGATCCCAATATCGATGTCGTGATGCTGACCGCAGACTACTCCACCGAATCAGCGGTGCGGGCCATTCAACAGGGAGCGTGCGATTACCTGGTGAAGCCCATCGGGGTCGAGCGTTTGCGGGAACGGGTCGGCTTGTTACTGGAAGAAGCACGGCGCCGCGAGCATCGCCACCGCCTGGAGGAGGACGTCTATCAGTCCCTCCAGTTTGAGGGCATGGTGGGACAGAGTCCGATCATGCAGGAAGTCTTCGTCGCCATACGCCGCATCGCGCCCCATTTTCGGACGGTGTTGATTGGCGGCGCCACCGGAACCGGCAAGGAGCTGGTGGCCCGCGCCCTGCACCGGCTGAGTCCCGTGGCTAGCAAGCCCTTGGTGGTTTGCAACTGTGCCGCGATCACGGAAACGCTGCTGGAGAGTGAGTTGTTCGGGTCCGTCCGGGGAGCGTTCACGGGAGCCAGCCAGGACCGCATTGGTTTGATAGAAGCCGCGCATGGCGGGGTATTGTTTCTGGATGAAATCGGCGAGATGTCGCAGGCCATGCAGGCGAAACTGCTGCGCGTGTTTCAGAACCAAGAGGTGCGGCAGGTCGGAGCCACGGCTTCTCGCAAGGTGGACGTCCGCGTGATCGCCTCAACCCACCGCGACCTGCGCAAAATGGTGTCGCAGGGACAATTTCGTGAGGATTTGTATTACCGGCTTTCCATGATCGAAATCAAGCTGCCGTCGCTGGCAGAACGCAAAGAAGACCTGCACCTGCTGGAGCAGGACATTCTTCGCCGTTGTGCGACGGAATTGCAGAAGCCAGTCGCCGCCCTCACCCGCCGGGCGCAGACCGTGCTGTCACGCCATTCCTGGCCGGGAAATATTCGGGAACTCGAAAACGTTCTGGGACGCGCCTGCATGATGGCAACGACCAACACCATAGACGTACGCGATCTTCCCGATTCCGTGAAGATCATAGTTGCCGGCAACGGGGACGATGTGTTGGTGCCGTTGGCGGATGTACAGAGAAGGCACATTGAGCGCGTGCTGCAGAGCGTGAATGGCAACAAGGCGCGCGCCGGAGAGATCCTTCAGATCAGCCGCTCCAGTCTCTATCGAATCCTGCAGGAGTCCAGTGACTCTTCCCAGAATACCTTATTGGACCCTTAAAGCTTGGAGTGTCAGGGTTAAGGCCGATCGGCGAGCAGGCGACTTCAAGCTTGTCTCCCGAGTTGCGCCTCGATTTATCAGGACCAGCATGCGCGGGCCGCATCCGCTGCAACGTCGTGCGCCGGACTATAATTGCGCCTACAGATGGCCCTAGTTCAAGGCACGATTCTCGGGCAGTATGAAATTCTCTCCCCCCTGGGCGTGGGCGGAATGGGCGAGGTGTATCGCGCGCGTGACACCCGGCTGGAACGAGAGGTCGCGATCAAGGTCCTGCCCGAGTCCGTCACCTCCGACGCCGGCCGCTTGTACCGCTTCGAAGTTGAAGCGCGAGCCGCAGCGGCTCTGAACCATCCCAACATTCTTGCGGTGTACCAGATGGCGACGCACGAGGGTGTGTCGTACCTTGTGTCGGAACTATTGGAGGGCGAAACGCTGCGCGACCGGCTCCGACGCGGGCCGATACCGCTGCGCAAGGCAATCGACTACGGCGTGCAGATCGCGGACGGTTTGGCGGCAGCGCACGAAAGAGGCATCGTCCATCGCGACCTGAAACCGGAGAACCTGTTCCTCAACAAGGATGGACGGGCCAAGATTCTCGACTTCGGCCTGGCCAAGCTCGTCCCTGCTCCAGTTGCATCTCCCGACGGTCGAACCGTTACGCTCCAGGAGGAAACCGAACCTGGCGTGGTGGTGGGAACCGTGGGCTATATGTCTCCTGAGCAGGTGCGCGGAGGGACTGCCGACTACCGCTCTGACATCTTTGCGTTCGGCACAATTCTCTACGAGATGGTCACGGGGAAACGGGCGTTTCGCAAGCCAACTTCGCCGGAAACCATGGTCGCGATTTTGAACGAAGACCCACCGCCGATCTCGCAGCTTGCGCCCGACACGCCTGCGGGGGTGCAGAGAGTCGTGCAACGCTGCCTCGAGAAGGATCCTGAGCAGAGGTTCTACTCGGCCCACGATTTGGCTTTCGCGCTGGAAGCACTATCGGGTTGGGCCATCTCGCCAGCCCCTTTTGGTCCTGCGCAGCAGAGCACGAAGCCCAATCGCATGCGGTTTGCAACCGCCGGGGCATCGCTGGTGCTTATGCTCGGCGCTGCGGTATTAGCTTATTTGTGGATACGGCCCGAACCAGTGCCCAAGGTGTCCAACTACGTCCAGCTTATGCATGACGGCAAGCATAAATGGTTGGCCGGAACGGACGGTTCGAGGCTTTACCTGAGTTATGGTGCATACGCTTCCCGCAGTATTGCCGAAATTTCGATCTCGGGTGGGAATCTCAGCAGGATTCCGACGCTTTCTCCCAATATGGAGGTTGCTGACGTTTCACCGGACGGGGCGGAACTTCTCGTGGTGGATGCGCAGGGCAATCCTGACACGGGGCCGCTCTGGAGTCTGCCTGTTCTGGGTGGTTCCCCGCGCCGATTGGGCGACATTGTGGGAATTGACGGTACCTGGTCGCCCGACGGCAAGATGCTGGCTTACTGCAAAGGGAACGAATTGTTCCTGGCGAAGGGGGACGGCACCGAATCCCGCAAGTTGGTCACGATGAAGGACTCTGACCTTATCTATCATGCCTCCTGGTCGCCCGACGGGAGGCATTTGCGATTCGATGTTCAGAACCCTGCCAACGGCTCGCGCTTTCTGTGGGAGACTACGGTGGACGGTACAGACTTGCATCGCTTGCTTCCCGGTTGGAACAAACCGCCTGATTCGGACTGCTGCGGCAGGTGGACGACCGACGGGAAGTACTTCGTCTTCGTGTCGCGCGGACAAATTTGGGCCCTGCCGCGAAAGGGTGGTTTGCTTCACTCCGGACCCCAGCCCATTCCACTGACTTCCAGTCCTCTGTGGTTGACCTCCCCACTTCCCAGCAGAGACGGCAAGAAGCTCTTCGTAGTCGGCCGGACGTTCTCGGGCGAGTTGACGCGCTTCGACGTGAAATCGGGCCAGTTCGCGCCCGTTCTTGGGGGCATTTCAGCCGAATACGTTGCCTTCTCGCGGGATGGCCATTGGGTGGCTTACGTTTCCTATCCCGGAGGCACCCTGTGGCGCAGCAAAGCGGACGGGAGCGAGCGACTGCAACTGACCTATCCGCCCAACTATGCCATGCTGCCTCGCTGGTCGCCGGACGGCAAGAAGATCGTGTACTTTGAAAACATTGCCGACAAGCCTTCCAGAATCTACGAGGTTTCACCCGAGGGAGGAATTCCCCGGCAGCTGATGCCGGACGATCCACAACCGCAATGGGACCCGAACTGGTCGCCGGACGGGAGCAAGATCGTCTTCGGTGGCGCACCGTACAATGCTGTATCGGCTGTCCGCATCCTCGACTTGGCGAGCGGCAAAGTCTCCACGCTGCCCGGATCGCAGGGCCTCTTCCAGCCCCGCTGGTCCCCTGACGGAAGATACATTCCCGCGGTATCGTCTGACTCGAAGACCCTTTGGCTGTTCGATTTCCAGACCCAGAAATGGACTGAGGTCGCCGAGGGCACGTTGGGTTGGCTGAATTGGTCGAAGGACGGCCAGTACCTGCAGATTCTCGATAGCAGCGGAACGGGTGCCGTTCTCAGGATTCGGCTCAGCGACCGAACGATAGAACGCGTGGTAGACCTGAAAAACTTCTCCTATACGGGCCACTTATGGACTGGGCTGGCTATCGCGCCCGACGATTCGCCGTTGCTGCTCCGCGACGTCGGAGACCAGGGCGTCTACGCCCTCGACTGGGAAGCGCCGTAAGCGGCGCGGTTCCATTTGAGGGGATGGGTTTCACCCACGGGCACCCTTTCCCCGCTGCTGCCATCCGTGCAGCTTCCGACGGCCCCGCAAAATCCTTTGCATGCGAAGACAATCGGCGCTATAGTGCCATCGTCCCGCCAGACTGAGTCTCGTCTAGCGGCGAGCGAGGTAGAACGTATGGCCTTTGACGTGAAAGAATTAATGATTGACATTACTAAGGCTCGGGAGGGGCTGCTAGGCTGCCACCCCAGCGTAATTACCCCCACCTTGGGTTGCGGACACAGCTGTCTCCCTACGATGTTCGTCTGCCACCCCAGCGTGCTAACGACAACGTTGTTGGTGTGCAAGCTCGGCACCTACACATGTTTTGCCGGATCGATTCTGACCTGCGGTGGAACGATTTATTGCGCTGGTACAGAAGAGCCGACGGTCCTTTTCCAGGGCATTGACCATGAAACCCTGAAAGCGGTCAAGGCCCAGCTGCACGAAGCTCTGAAAGAAGTGGACCAGCACGAAAAGCGTTTAGCCGAGACCGCTAAGAAGCCGGGAATGAAAAAATAGAGGCTTGCAAAAGCGGCCTCCGCACGGTGATGACGTTGCGGCATGGCTGACGGCGTGAACCATTGCACCTCGCTGAGCGGAAGCGACTGTTCAGGTAGTCTCCGCTCAGTGTTTTGTTGTTCAGTCTATGCAAGACAATCTTCCATGAAAAAGGGTTCGTCCGATAACGTCCTGGAATCGGTTTTCGCCGCGAATCCCAAGTATGAATTAGTATTGTTCGACCGCCTTCCCGCCGAGCAGCGCGAGCTGCTGAAAGATCTCCTGAAAGATCCCAATTTCTACGGTGTTCTTCGCCCGCTTGAGAAGTCCGGCCTGGGGGTGAAATCGGTTTCGCGAGACACCGCCCTGCTTTATTTGACACTCCAGCAACCGGGTCGGCTCCCCGCGTACGTGCGAGCGACCCTCGGAGACCGGTGCAATCAAGAGATCGCGCGGCTTGTTCTGGACGGCGTGCTGGCCCTCGAACGGGAGGGCAAGTTTCTCTCCGGGTCCGAGGCCGCCGCGCTGATTTGCGCCGCCAAGGAGGAATCGACCGCCAGCTCCACGGTCGAAGGATTCCTGGAGCGCCTTTCCTTGGACGCTCTTCGCTACGGCCAGAGTTTGCGCCTGACTGATCCCATGGTGCTTTCGTCCCGTCTCTACGGGTACAATCGCACCCCGCTCTCCCCATCTTGGAGCCGAATTCTTCCCGACGCGGACGCCGTCGCCGATTATCTGGGTATCCGGGAAGGCAGCTCCCGGGCATTGCTTGACGGCGAGTGGTCGAGGGTACCCAATCCCGCCGCTAACGACGGCTGGCTTGCCTGGCAGTCACGCCGTCTTGGCACAAGGGCTGCTTTCGGCGACCGTGCAACGATCCAATGCAAACTGTATATAAGTCCGAAAACCGATTACTTGCCCCAGGTCTTTCCCTTGATTCTTGCTGCGCTGAGCCGGACTCGGGTGCAACACTTCAAGGTCGGGAAGGATGCCCGGGGGTTGCTGCGCCCGGACAAGATGGTGTCCTACTTCGGCAGCTATAACGACTTGATGGATGCTGCAGAACAACTGAAAAAGGAGCTGGGGGGCTGCCCGGTACAGGGCGTCCCGTTTACGGCGGAACTGGCCGGTGATGGCTTGCTTTCGTGGGGTGTCGATCCGCCTGCCGAGGAGCAGGCGCTGCCCTGGATAGGGCGAGAGAGCTGGCGGCTGTGGGTGACTAACCGTCTCGCTGTAGCCTTGATCGCAGCCAGTACGGATAACACCGCAAATCTAGAGCCCTGGCAATTCGCCCTGCGACGACTCCAGCTCGAGGGTGTCAATACACGCTCCTGGACCCCCGCCGGCACTGAATGGAAGCCTAGTCTTGGCGAGGAGAATTAGCGTTTCATGAGCATCACCGATCCGTGGGTTCTGCCCAAGGGCATCGTCATCACCCCAGTCGAGGACTTACCGGCCAAACTGCGCCAGCAGGTGGACGCACGCGACGGCGACTTCGCAATTTCACGGCCGCAATCTCGCACGCCATCCCGTATCCTCGACCCGCAATCCGCGGCCTTGCTTAAAGAGTTCGAAACTCCGAAAACGATTGGTCAAGCCATCGCCCATTACAGCCGTGCGGTGAGTAGCGACCCTGAGCAGACGCTGGAAGAGGCGCTCACCATGCTGACTCAGCTGATTGGCTGGCGGCTGCTGGTTCCGCCGAATTCAGAAGAAGCCGAGGAGATTCAGGCGTCGTTCCAGCCTGGCGTCACGGCAGTGGACTGTGAAGTGCTGCAATGCCTCCAGGCTCTTGAAGACAGCGAAATCTATCAAGTCCGCCGGCCTAAAGGCACCATTGCCGCCCTTAAGATACTGCGACCGGGCTCCAATGCCGAAGGCTGCCGGATGCTCGAGCGTGAGGGCGCAATCCTCAGGCACCTGGCTGGCACGGTTAGCCCCGCGCTCCTGGATGCCGGGGTCTGGGAAAGCCGCCCGTACCTTCTCCTTGAGTGGTGTGAGGGCGTTGATGCTGGTACCGCCGCTGCTCAACTGCATCAGGATCGCAGCGTGGAGTGTCAAGAGAAGCTCTTCCGTCTGTGTTGCCAGATCCTCCGTACGTACTCGCGACTGCACGACCAGGGAGTAATTCACTCCGATATCCATCCCCGAAACATCATGGTAGACGAGGCCTACCGGGTCAAAATAGTAGATTTCGGTCTTGCCCGACAGGAGAACGTAAACCAGAAGTTCGGTGAGCCTCCACGAGGAGGTGTCGGGTTCTTTTTTGAGCCGGAATACGCGGCGGCGGTCAGCCAGGGCCAACAGCCTCCCTGTGCCAGCCAGCTCGGAGAACAATACGCCTTGGCCGCGTTGCTCTATTCCTTCCTCGCCGGCGATGAGTATGTGGACTTCTCCCTGACCAAAGATGAGATGATGCGTCAAATTCTGGAGGTCTCGCCCGTGCCGTTCGCGCAACGGAGCATGGCCTCCTGGCCTGAAGTAGAGAGTGTCCTGGCAAAGGCGCTCAGCAAGAATCCGTCCGCACGCTTCGCCTCGGTCTCAGAGTTTGCCGACGCTCTCAGCGCGGTGGAGGTGCCCGCCGCAGGTTGGTTCCTGGGCACTACCGCCGCGGATCCAACAGCGTTGGATCGCGTGCTGGCCCGAGTCATCGCGCGGGTCGGATTCTCAGGAAATCTCGTGCATTCGGGGTTGAGTACTGCTCCGAAGGCTTCCCTGACTTACGGCGCCGCCGGCATAGCCTATGCACTGTATCGCATCGCCTGTGGACGCCAGGACGCCGCACTGCTTTCGCTCGCCGATGTGTGGTGTCGCCGGGCCGTGTCTGACTCAGATAACGGCGACAGTTACTATAACCCAGAAATCGAGATCACTCCGGAGATCGTCGGCTCGATTTCGCCCTATCACACCTTGAGCGGCATTCATGCGGTGCAGGCGCTGGTCAGTCACGCGATGTGCGACGTCAGCTCACAAGCTGCTGGGATCGAAGGCTTCATGGCGATGTCGCAGCAGCCGTGCGACAACCTCGACCTGGCCTTGGGCCGCTCCGGCACCCTGCTGATCACTTCGCTGCTGCTCGACACCCTGGCGGACGGCGACTTGCTGAAGCCCGATCGCCTGGTAGAGTTCGGCAACCACACGATGGATTCGGTGTGGCGGGAGATCGAAAAACAGCCTCCAATCCGCGAAGGCACTCTGATCACCTACCTCGGGATTGCGCACGGCTGGGCCGGCATCCTGTACGCTGCGATTAATTGGCATAGGTCGTCCGGCGCGGAATTGCCGCGCCATTTCGCGGAACGTCTGCAACAGCTATCGGATTGCGCCGAGCCGTCGGGCCGGGGCGTCCGCTGGCCCTGGTACCTTCCCCAGGGCGGGCGGGGTGGCCCTGCCAGCTACATGTCAGGGTGGTGTAACGGCAGCGCTGGGTACATCTTCTTATGGACGGCGGCGCACGACGTGCTCCATGACGACGCATATCTGCGGCTTGCGGAAAGGGCCGCCTGGCACGTGTGGGAATCCACCGCGCCGATCAGCAACCTGTGTTGCGGTCTGGCTGGACAGGCTTACGGTCTGTTGAACTTCTACAAGCACACCGGAGAAAGCATATGGTTAGACCGCGCCCGTGAGTTGTCTTTTCGGGCTGCTGCCTGGGACACGAATAGTTACGCGGCGATGAAACTTACCCCAGAAAGCCTCTACAAAGGAGAGACGGGAGTTGCAGTACTAGCCGCTGAACAGTCCACTCCCGAAGCTGCCTGCATGCCATTCTTCGAGCCTGAGGGCTGGCTGGGAAGACGGCGTACCCTAGGAGGATGCTGAAAAGGTACTCCCAATGCACAGCGCGGACTTGCTAGGAAAGCAGCATGCTAGGCATCGATCATCAGCAAAAAACCGCTGGATTTTGGTGCTGCGACACACGGGGCAACGCTTGGGGTCTGCCATAAGATCAGCGTCGCACAGAGGCAGAGAGCTGGCCTGTGATGGCTAAATAGAAAAGGCTGTGACTTTGGTTATGCTCTAGCCGCCGACTCCTGCGAGGGAGCCACCGGCGTGGACGCATGTACCGTCACAGCCCTTGGTGCGATCACCGCTTTCGCGGTCCCTGACCCCGGCTGACGCCTCGCAGCGCAGTCGGTTTTTTCGGGTCTGGCGGCTCCTCCGGGTCACCCCTCGGAACCGATCACCCAGCTTACTTCGGACTGGCTACTATTATGTTTGCCTGTCCTTTTCTGCCGTCGACGAAAGCCATCCTACGCGAGGATTGAAAATTGTCAACGCCCAAGGTTTGTGCAAACGCCACTTATTTTGTGTGCGAATCGTTTCATCTAAGCTATAGAACCAGAATGGATTGTCGAGCGTGGCATGAAATGTCCACGGTCAATTCACATCTTTTTCACTGAACCGTAGCACGCAGCGAATCCGCAGATCGTGAAGCATCTCGTCTGCACCGCTTGTGTGACGCGGTGAGTCGCCGGTGAGGGCGTTTGACATGAAGAGCGAGCAACTGCTGACGCAACGCAAGACTTTCGAGGATGAGGTCCTCGCGGGCGCAAAAGACACCGCGAAGCCAGCCGAGGACGTGCCGGAGCCATACGATCATGCTAGGAATCTCACCGGAACGTTGCCAATCGAGCTTGGTGCCAAGTCATTGATATTGCGGGTGTACGATGTTTTGATGAATGACAGGCAGTTTTGAATTGCTTGCGGTCTCGTTTTGGCGATAGTCTGGCCTAACATGAGCGAAAACGAGGCAAAGGTCGTGCGAGAGCAACTGGCTCGGCGTGGGTCAGACAATCCACATTCGTTCAAGCCAATTGCTGGCTTTCGTACCTGTAGGATTTGCGGTCTTCCTAGAGGCCACGAAGTTCATGACCTAAAGGATTCCGCCAACATGGCGCCGCATTCCACGCAAGAGCAGGGCGCCACAGGACGCTCGGATGCTTCATCCGGCCTCACGCGGGAAAAGCCCTTGCCACCGTACCCGCAGGCCAGGTCGACGTTTGGGCAAATCCGCCGCTGTCCACGGTGTCGCAAATTAAACACAGGAACCGACTTGTCCTGCTACTGGTGTGGAACGGGGCTGCCCGCAGATACTCCAGCGCCAGCGAATATTGCGCCTCCGTCCTTTGCTGGGTGCGCCGAAACGGGCGGGATCTGGCGGAAGTCGCGCCTGCCGGTGCTGGGGATCCTGGTGATCGTTCTACTCCTGGCGGGTGCTGGCACTGGGGAGTGGATGCTGCGTTCCTTATTGCCAAGCAAGCCCGCAACAGCGCCTTCGTCCGTCGTTGTAACGATCTCTCCGGCGAGCGCCCAGGTGGTAACGGGAAAAGCCTTCGACTTCTCTGCTACCGTCAGCGGCACGGACGATACCCAAGTGATTTGGACGGTGCAGGAGGGCAACGCCGGCGGCCGCGTTGTGACTCGCGGAGCCAAAGCCGAAGGCGGCACGCTATCGTCGAGGGCCGTCTACATCGCGCCGCGTACGCCAGGAACCTATCATCTGCTGGCGACCAGCAAAGCCGAGCCGCGAAAATCGGCGTCAGCCAAGGCTACTGTGACCAAGCGATGAGCGATTAGCGACTATCCGAAATGGCCAGTATCCTTTTCAAACCGAGCAGCGATGTCGCGGAATGCGTAATTTAGGTCGGCAGCTGCCGCCACCCTGATCCCATCCGCAGCCGCCGTTGTTCCCAGCAGAAAACAAAGGACGCCCAACAGAGTTCGTTGGAGCAATCGCAGGAAAAGGCCGCTACATAGGTCTTGCCAAAGACGGCCAGCCCAATAACTTCGCCATTTTTAGCGCGAAAAAGAACAGTTTTCGAGCAGAGATACGACTCGTCTCTTCACCAGAGATTGACCAACAATTGGAGGCAGCGGGTATTGACCGCTACACCCGCCGCTAATAGGAGTTGCCGATAAGGTCCACATCCTTTAGGTCAAAAGCAGCCCTCGTCTTCCTGAACACCCTCTCGAGAGATGCGCACAAGACCATCCAGTTTATCTCGCAACTCTTTTCTCTTGCAGCTCTGAATTCCCAGGCGTCGGCTTGGAGCACAAGACTGTGTCTCAATCCCACACACTATCCCCGGAAGAAGCAGTTCTCCTCAGCGGGACCTGTCGCAACGTCCGACTCTGCATTCTAAGCTATTGATAACAAAGCGTCTAAACTTTGCTTCGTTCCGGGGATCAAGTGGACATTCACGTGCTGTTGGCATTAGCAGAGGTCCTGCGAACGCAGCTTTAGAGGAATGGAGTTTCTCCCATGGAAGCGACGGATTGGCTCGACGCAGTTGTACAGCAGACGAAGGGAAAATATCAGGCACAGCGTGCGCTGGAAGAAGAATTGATTCAAGAAGAGGCGCTGAAACGCAAGCTGGGTACTCAATTTTGCCGAGAGCTTTTCACCTGGCTGGAAACCATAGAGGTGAAATTTAATCATAGATTTGGCGGTCAGGTGCTTACGGCAAGTGTGGTTGGAAGTGAGGGCGACCGCAGCGTTCAAGTTCTGGCCCGGCCTATACGCGCCGAAGAGAGAATTGCGGAACTGCACTACGAGGAAGACATCAACTGTCTGGCATTGAGCATGGGTTCCGGTGCAACTGCTGCTACACAAATAATCAAGATGGTCCGTCCTGCGGACGGAGGGCTACGAGCTGAGATCGACGCGGAGCGTTATACGCCGGAGCAGTTAGGCCAGAAGATCATCAACGATCTCTTGGGCATAGGCCCTATGCGTCTGGTATCGCAGCCGCGGTCCCCAGAGCCACCCGGTTTTCATGTGTCGTGTGACGATATCGGAATGTGTGATCGGACCGTAGTCGCTGGCGGAAACAACGGGGGCTGTGCCGGCGCCGTTGCCTGATGTAGAGATAAGCAACCTTGAGCGCGTGCTACAGAGCCTCGATGGGAACGAAGTACGCGCCGCCAAGATCCTATCGATCAGCCATTCCCGTCTCTATCGCATCCTGCAGGAATCCAGTGCCTCTACCCAGAATGCCTAAGTAGGTCCTAGCTTAATAAGCCGTCTTCATCCTGAACGCACTTCGAGAGATGAGCACAAGACCATCCAATTTATCTTGCCACTCTATCATCTTGCAGCCCTGAATTCCCGAGCAGCGCTGGGAGCACAAGCCTGTGTCTCAATCCCACACAGTATCCCTGGAAGAAGCAGTTCTGCTCAGCGGGGACCCGTCGCCGTTTCCGACCCTACGTTCTAAACCATTGATAGCGAACCGCCTGACCTTTCCTTCTCCTGGGCTGCTTTGGACACTCACATGCTCTACCTATTCGTGTGCGATGCGATTTATCGTCGCGCATAGCCAGAGAAGGAAAGGATGCCATGTCCAGCCTGCCGAACCAAGCCGCAGTTGCCGCCGTCCCTATTAATCTGAGACCGGGAAGTAGTCGCGCGAACATTTTGATTGCTGATGGGGACGAAGACTATCGGCAACTATATTCCGATTTACTTCGGTTTGAGGGATTTCAGACATTCTGTGCCAAGGACGCCGCCCAAGCCCTGGCCGTGGTGCAACAGGAACGCATTGACATAGCTTTGGTTGATGTGATGATACCGAAGACGAACGGCATGACTTTATGCCGGGAATTGAGGGCCAATCCAGAGACCCGACTGGTTCCCATACTGCTGCTCACGGGGTGGGAGCCCGACCAGGACCATCTGATGGGAATCGAGAGCGGCGCCGACGCCGATGCGCACTTGAAAAAGCCCATCGACAACATGGAATTGATTACTCGGGTGCGCGCCTTGCTCGACAAGAAGCTCTTTACCGATAACCTCGCCGATACGGAGAAGATGTTGCTTACTTTCGCGGAGATCGTGGAAGCGAAGAATCCCTACACTGCCGGACATGGTTACCGAGTGAGCCGGATCGCCGTAGCCTTGGCGGTCCGCATGGGCTTGTCTTTGGAAGACCGGGAATGGGTCCGTCGCGGGGCCTTATTGCACGACATCGGCAAAGTGGGAGTCCCGGAGGAGATCATGGCGAAGCTGGGGCCGCTGAACAGCGAAGAAAAGATGGTCCTCAACTCGCATACCTATTTGGGGGAACGCATCTGCGCCCCCTTGGCCTCGTTCCGTCCTCTGCTACAAATCATTCGCAACCATCACGAGCGCCTGGACGGGAGCGGATATCCAGACGGCCTGCGCGGCAATCAGATCTCCCTTTTGACCCGCGTGGTGTCACTGGCCGATGTGTACGACGGTCTGACAACCCGGCGGCCCTATCGCGGCAGCTTTTCCCATACGCAAGCCATCCATCAGATCCGCCGTGAGGCGGAGCAAGGCTGGTGGGACCTGAGAGTTCTCGATGCGCTAGGAAAAGTCGTTGGCATTGAGTGTGTTCCGGGACGCGCGTGACACGCCCAGCGAAGGCGCGGACTTTATCTGGCAGCAAGTAGGGAAATGTGGTTCGCACAAAGGGGGCTACTGACAAAATGGCAAAAGCAAACGATTCCGGCCAAACGCTCGTAGAGTTTGCGATCTCATTGTCGATTTTCTTGCTGCTCGTACTAGGAGTCATAGACTTTGGATATCTGTACTCTACGAAGGTAACCCTCCAGAACGCAGTGCGGCAAGGGGGACGGTATGCTATTACCGGGGAATGCATAACCGGCAGTGACGGTTCGTGCTCCCAAACAAGATACAACTCAATTCTGCAAACCGTCGAAAATGCCGCAGTCGGCCGCCTTAACAGCTCCCAGATCAGCATAACTTGTCAAGACGAGGGCGGAGGATGCCCCAACGGAGCTGGTGGGCCGGGTGACGTCGTAACTATCACCGTAACCTATCCATATAATTTCATGACCGGGCCGATCGGGAAGTTCTTTCCGAGCAAGTCATATACGTTAACGATAAGCTCGACTTTTACCAATGAAATCTTTCCACCCAGTCAAAGTTAGGGGGCGTATGAAGGCAAGGATAAATGGAGAGGAGTCGGGTCAGGCGTTAGTAGAATTATCGTTCGCGTTCCTAGTTCTGTGTGTCTTCGTCTTTGGGATCATTGACTTCGGCCGAGCCATCTATGACGTTCAGGTAATGAATAACCTCGTTGGAGAGGGTTCCAGCATGGCCTCGCGTGGAGTCAGTCTTGCGACAACTGCGCAAACAGTGGCTAACGACGCGGGATCGGACATTAACCTCAGCACCAAGGGATGCGTCATTGTTACCTCGGTTAACATCAACTCAGGTTCTCCCCAGGTCACAGGCCAAGCTTCCCAGGGGATCGCGTGCACTAGTAAAGTCGGCTGTCTCAGCGGACAAGGAAGCTGTGGAAATTCGAGTGCTACTCTGCCCGCAGCGGCAGTTACAGCACTGACAGCGGAACCCACGGGGTCTTCCCTTTACGTGACCGAAATCTTCTACTCTTACAACACCATCACGCCCATATCGGCGCTGTCAGGAAACAGCATGCCATCTCAGTTGTACAGCGTGGCTTATTACTAAGGAAGGGTATGCATATGCGCAATGCTAACATTGTAAAGAGCGACCGGGGGCAAATCGTTATTGTTCTCGCGCTGGTTCTGCCCGTCCTCTTACTGATGGCAGGGTTGGCCCTTGATGTGGGAATTCTTTATGCCACCAAGGCCAAGCTATCGACGTCTGTGGATGCCGCATGCCTCACGGCCATGAAGAACTTGTCGCTAGGACAGACAACCGCTGCGGAACTGGGCACCGGTATCTTTAACACCAATTTCGGAGCTAATCCGCCTACGCCAAGCGTCACGTTCCCAATCGATGCCCACGGCGGGCAGCAGGTCGAGGTAACGGCCACCGCTTACGTGCAAACTTCTTTCATGCGCTATCTCCCGCAATGGGCCAGCGTACCGGTGAGCGCGACCGCAGTGGCAACCCGGGGCAAGCTGGTCATGTCCATCGTGCTAGACCGATCGGGCTCCATGTGCGGTGGAACTGAGAGTTGCGATCCCGGAGTGACCGGGGATAATGGAGGAGAGGCACTAAAAGCCGCCGTTCCACTCTTCATCGCTAACTTCGATAATTCGGCCACCGGCGACGAGATTGCAATGAGCAGCTTCTCTTCCAATGCGACGGTGGACTACACAATCAATTACAGCTTCAAGACGCCGATCACCACCGCGGTCAGCGCCCTGAGTTTCACCGGCGGCACATTCGGCACGGGAGCAGGAAACACACCAGCCCAAAGCAATACTGTGGGACCGCCACTCTCGCTCGCCCAATCACAAAACGGCAGCGTTCCCATACTATCGGGGCAGAACGTAGTCAGAGTTATCGTGTATTTCACGGATGGCTTGATGAACACCGTTCAGGACTCGATTTACTGCAATGGCAAGGGTGGTACGGGTTCGACGCTTATCAACTATGGAGGGCATGACTCAGGGTCGCAGGTTGACTTCTTCGATCCTACCAGTGCAACAACTGACTGGGGCCATTACACCAGCGGGACAGGCTTCCCGTATGACTCCGGAGGCGACATTTGCAAGGATATCAACGGGAATATTGTAACCAAGTTTCCCTCTCAGTCACAGGGGACACAGGTAACATTTTCACAGTCTGCTGTCACCGCTGATGCCAAGTACCGTGCCATTCAAACTGCCATTGCTTTGCGCACCGCAACCCCTGTCCCCACCTTTATCTTTGCTATCGGGTTGGGCACAGGCGTAACCACCACCACGCAAGCTTTCCTGGCACAACTTGCAAATGACCCGTCCTATCCAGCAACTTACATCAAAGGCCAGCCATCAGGATTGTTTTTTTACATACCAAGCTGTACGGGTAGCGCTCTCACGACCTGCAAAGCTCAACTAAACACAGCCTTCCAAACCATTGCGGCCAAGGTTCTTTTGCGGCTAACGTAATACCATTCCCATTGGCGATCCAATCTTCAAAGGGGGCAAGACGTTTTCGTCCCGGCCAGACCAGCATACAAGTCAACTCCAATGCCGCCGACGCGGTAACCCCCGGCAGCTTGACGTTGATTGACCTCAGTCGCGCTGGACCCACAAGACCGGCGGCGGTTTTGCTGTCTTGGCGGGGTTTCCACCAAACCGAGCGGCGTCAATACCGGGTCGACCGGCGGTTGGGACTATCCCATTCCTCCCATCAACGACCCTACATGTCGGTTAGTGCGCCAGCTCAGCCCACCACAAACGACAGTTTATCAACGGTTGGATACGGGCAGGGTGGATGCCCGGATATCAATGGTTGCAGTGAATTCACCCAAGGGCTTTACTCCGGCGGGATTTGCGTAAAAGGCAACAGCAACTGCCACATTCGGGAAAGTATCGACCACCGCAATGAACCCACGGTTTCCCGGCGCTAGATAAGGGCCGAGCAATCCTTAAAGACTTGCACGCCAACTCGCCGTAGAATGTCTGCTTATGAATTACGTGCCGATTAACGGTCTGCGGGTGCTGGCCGTGGAAAGCGGCATACTCTTCGCCGCATTCGTTATCGCATATATCAGCTTGCGTTTTCTGCATCCGGCAATGGACCGGCCAAGGTGGCTGGCGTGGATACTCGGCAGCAATCTGCGCTCAGTGCTGTTGGTGATCGCCGTCGCGCTGGCCGGTCGGGCGCTGCTGCTGCCGGTCGTCGGTATTCCCTCGCCTCGCATCAACGACGAATACAGCTATTTGCTGATGGCGGACACCTTCTCCCATCACCGGCTCACCAATCCAACCCCGCCCGCATGGCAGCATTTCGAGACCTTCCATGTGAACATGACGCCTACCTATCACTCCAAGTATCCCGTCGCCCAGGGACTCGCGTTGGCGTGCGGGGAGATCGTTTTCCATCAGCCTTGGATCGGCATATACCTGACGACGGCTCTGCTGTGCGGGGCGATCGGTTGGGCGCTGCAAGCCTTCCTCCCTCCGGGATGGGCCCTGCTCGGCGGCTTGCTGGCGGTGGTCCGTATCGCGCTTTTGTCCTACTGGATGAATTCCTACTGGGGCGGGTCGATGGCGGCGCTCGGCGGCGCGCTGGCTCTCGGCGCTGTTGTCCGGCTGTTTCAGCCGGGGCTCACAAACCGGCGGCGGTCTGCGGTTGCATGCGTTTTTGCAGTCTCCCTGCTCATCCTCGCTACCTCGCGTCCCTATGAAGGGCTGGCCTTCTCTCTCCCTCTTCTGGTGTACTTCGGCTACAAAGGGACGCGAGCCACGATCCGCCGGGAGGTAAAGCTTCGTTCAACCATGCTGCCAGTCGTCCTTATCGGAATGGCTGGGCTTGCTCTGATGGGGTACTACAATCAGCGCACTACCGGCAATCCGCTCTTGCTGCCTCACATCTTGAACGAGCGGACTTATTCCCCGCTTCCCTTGTTCCTGTGGCAACGGGCAAAACCCGCTCTGACCTTCCACGACCCGGTATTTGAAAAGTTTTTTAAAGTCACCGAAGAGGAGTTTGGATATGAGAAAACGAAATCGATTTCCGGACTCATCAGCGTGGAAAGTTCGCGATTTCTATCGGATTGGTTTTTCTACGTGGGGCCGGCATTATCCTTCCCGGCCTTACTCGGGTTTTTCGCAAGCGTAAGGCAACCGCGGATGCGAATCGCAGTCTCTGCTGCACTTGCAATGGCTCTTGCACTTGCGCTCTGTATCTATACCATGGCGCACTATGCTGCGCCGGCAACCGTCGTCGTCTACCTCTTCGCAGTGGAAGGGCTGCGGTATCTGTGGCAACAGCGTCACGCTGGCGAGCGGGCCTTCGTTCTGGCCGTATGCCTCACGGTCGTGGTCAGCTCGCTAACCAGGCAAACCGGCGGCACCGCTATGAATGCCGTCTTCACCTTCCGCGACGCTCGCAAATGGGTGGCCCAGCAACTAGAGACCCAGCCGGGAAAACAGTTGGTCCTGGTGTCGTACGGCTTGCAACGGCACTATCCGGGAAACGAACTGGTGCACAATGCGGCGGATTTCAACTCGGAAAAAATTCTGTGGGCCCGATCCAAGGGAGAGGACAATGACCGGGAGTTGTGCCTAGCGTATTCAGACAGGACCTTCTGGAACGTGAACACCGACGACGTGAATGTCTCGCTGACCCCTCTCAACCTCTGCCAACACCCGTAGCTAAGGCGTCTTCCGCCTGCGGTTGCGCAATCCAGATCTGGCGATTCGTGCGGCACGCCCAAACTGCCGCCGGCCAAGGCCAACCTTTCTTTCGCGGTTTCCATCACAATTACACGTTTGCCGTCTGCATGGCGGTAAAGTTTGCGCCGCAGGGTGCCGAAGTGAATTATTGGTGGGCACTGCCCAAGGGGCGCTCACCGCAGAAACAAATCGGACAATTTATGAATCTAAATCCCAGCAACGCAAATCCCACCAACCTAAGTCCCATGAACCTAAGTCGAAAAATCGCCCCGTTCCTGGTTCTTTGCCTCCTGCAAGCTGGCGACTGGCTCTCGACGCGGGCGGCCCTGGCGTCTCCCGGCGTGGTGGAATTCAATCCGCTGGTGCGAGCTATGGGCGTAGGACACGCCAAATTGATACTCGTCATCGCAGCCATTCCTCTGGTCTGGTACACGAAGAAGCCGTGGCACCTGTGGGCGCTGTGCGGATTTTATGCTGTCGTCGTCGCTTCCAATGCCCTGTTATCGGTCATCCATGCCTGAGTATTGGCGCAGCAAACAAACTGAAGCACCCCAACATCCCAGGCTACCCACGCCAATTTCCAACTGCCGTTCCGTCCAGCCCAGGCGTTAAACTTCACGAAAGCTCGTCCATTCACTGTAGGGGGTTCTTGTTTCAGATAGGGGTGGCAACACCATGTGGGCTTTCACTGTTTTGTTTTACCACTGAACTACGCGGAGCAGATTGCTGTAGTCATCCGTCCACAGCGGAAAATGTGAGCTTGGTGTGATGCGGGTCATGTGTTCGACGCCCGGAACCGGACCGTCCCGGTTGAGTGCCGCGGCTATGACCCACGCGCTAAGAACTGCACCCTCAGAAGTTCCTGGGGCTGACTGTGCCAGATAGGCTGACATGTTTGATTCCGCGGCTAGGCTCGCAATTACGGGACGGAGGTCAAGTGCGTCGTTGCTTACGTGAAACGCCAAGATCCCGTTTGGTTTGCTGAGGTGCCGCAGATATAACTGAAATGCTTCCTCAGTTAACAAGTGGACCGGAATAGCATCTCCGCTGAATGCATCTATCACGAGCACGTCAAAGTTTTGAATTTCATTCCGGCTGAGTTCTTGCTCCAGCGAAATACGGGCGTCTCCGGGAACGACTTCCACTTGTGCCCGACTATCTGAAAGGAAGGTGAACAATCTCTGCGGACCGGAGTACGCGATTCGAATAACTTCAGGGTTGATCTCATAGAACCGCATGTGATCACCCGGGATTCCATAAGCCGCGATCGTCCCAACGCCCAAGCCCACAACCCCGACGCGAAGGGTCCTTCCGGCCGCCCTTCCGGGATAGTTCGCAAGAACCAACCCGATGCCGCTCTGGGGTGTGTAGTAGGTCGTTGGTATTCGCTTCTTCGTCTCCTCGCGAAACTGAAATCCGTGGGTGACTCTGCCGTGTTTTTCCGTCAGCCGAGGAGAGCCACCGAACTCATCAGAAATCACGGTCAGCACCCCGTAAAAGTTGCGCGCAGTTGCAACCGCACCATACTCTATAGCTACTGGAGGATAAGCGAGAACTACCGCCAACAGAAGTGCGGTGAAACAGACGCTGAATTACTGCCGCTCGCCTCTGCTGCCCGACCGAATGTGTCCCCGAAGAAGTCCCGGAGAGTATGAGAGCAACGAGCGCGGCTATCACTATGGAAAAAAGCAGCACCGGTAATGGCTTGCGACCAATTGCTGCCAGCCCCGGTCCCGCGAACACTACAAGAACAGAGAACGCCAGCAGCAAAGGCGTGGGCACATAAATCCAGGACCGGATATCACGCAAGAGAACGACGCAGAACAACATGCAGCACAGCCACACGCTCAGATGGAATTCCCAGAATCCTTTGAAAATGATAGGCGCAATGATACTGACGAAAACGCCTCCAACGGCACCGCCTGCGGCCACAAAAAGATAAAACGATGTCAGATGCTGTTTTGAGGGCTTCAACTGTACCAGTTCGCCGTGGCACACCATGCACGATGCGAATAGTGCGAACGAATAGATGAGGATCTGCCAACCCACGCCAATAGCCGGTTTGTAGAGCACAAAGCACACGAGAAGAGCGGCCAACCCAAGACCAACGGACCACACAGTTCGCGAATACCCCCGCTCCGATGAGAAGCACACCACAAAGGACAATAAGTACAAAGATAGCGGCAGCACCCAAAGCAGTGGGACGACGGCAACATCCTGACAGATCCGATTGGTCGTCGCTAGCAGACTAAGCGATCCAGTTGCAGCAAGAAGCAGCCAGATGACCTTGCGACCCCAATTGGGAGCGGCGACCTGTTGCGGCGCGTCCAGAAGCTGCAATTCGCGCGGCCCGGTCTTGTCTTCTCTGGCGGCGCTCCACGCTGTAGCTATACAGCCAACACCAAACAGTAGGAATCCAAATCCCCAGACTTGTGCCTGCATCCTCAGAGAAAGCAGCGGCTCAACAATCGTGGGATAAGAAAGTAGAGCGATGAGGGAGCCCGCGTTTGAAAGTGCATAAAGACGATAGGGCACGTCGCTGCAAAAGCGGCCGTACCAGGCCTGTAGCAGGGGACCGGTTGTGGATACCAAGAAATATGGCAAGGCGACACTAGCGAACAACAGGGCGATGATGCGAAGCAAAGGATGGTCGCTACCGATTGGTTTCCAACTTGGATCCGGCAGAAGCGGCGATCCCCACGTAGATAGGCGGAATGCAATGACAGCAATCGCAATCACTATCAGCAGCGAATGAACGATAGCCTGGGTGCGAGGGCTTAACCAGCCATCGATGAGGTAAGCGTAGGAGTAGCCGAGCAAGAGGAACACCTGGAAAAACAACATGCAAGTCGTAAAAACAGCAGGTGTGCCACCGAACCAAGGAAGAATGTATTTTGCTATTTACCAACTGCACCTGAAACAACAGAAACGCACTGCAAAACACGGTAAAGCCAAAGAGCGCCATCATCGCGACTCGCGACGGAACTATAGAAGTCTTGAGTGTCTCGGCCCGGTAAGTGCGGCGCGGCAATTCTGAGTTCACTCCGCCGCTCCTGTGCAATTAGTCGCAAGGCCGCGGGTTCTCTCCTGGCAACCTCGTCTAAGCGCCGTCATTGCAACGCAAGCGATTTTTGCCCCAGGGTTGCGCCCACTTTGCGCTCGCCGGCGTCCACCTGCACTTTGCGCTGCCACGTTCCGAAGTCCTTCTTATGCAGGCTGATGGTGTGTTGACCAGGTTCGACCGCGAGGGAATACGGCGTTACTCCGACGTACGCGCCATCTACGAATATGTCAGCGCCCGCCGGGCTCGACCAAAAATTCAAGACTGCCTCTCCGTCTGAATCTTTATCTTTGGCAGCAGGTTCTGAACGTCTGGCAGCAGGTTCTGAATGTTGGGGAGCCGGTGCTGAATTCTTGGCAGCCCCTGCTGGCGGGGTGGGCGCGGACGGAAATGCCAGGTCGAGCGACTTTCGGTCCAGATAGGCGGTGATTCTACGATTGCCGGGGTTCACCTGCACGGTGCGCTGCCAGGTCGCGAAGTCTGGCTTGTGCAAGGTGATCGTATGTTCACCCGGTGGAACAACGAGGGAATGCGGCGTTTTCCCAATGGACATACCGTCCAGGGATATGTCAGCCCCCGCCGGACTCGACCAGATCTCCAACGGCATCGGTGGCGGCGGTGGTGGTGGCTCTTTGCGCGGCGGTCCTGCCGGCGGTGGGCTGGGCGGAAGGGCCATGGCAGTCTGCACCGCTGGACTATCCACATCGCAGTTGACGTAGTAAACGGAGAGAGGCGTTGCCTTCGGCATCAGTCTCGTGGGCAACACTACATCGCCTTGGATGGCAGCGAGGACATACTCCACAAGTTTCTCTCGGGAAGGAAACCCAGCCAAGCTGTAACGAGACACTACCCGGCCTTGCTGATTGTAGGCGCGTGCATACAGCGACTTGGGCTTGTCGTCGCGCTGCAGATCCAGCGTAGCCGTGGTTTTGGGGGGCGGCACGCCGGCATACGCGTAGCTCCAGGTTCCTCCGTAACTGCTGGCCTTGGTCACATTCCCGGCCTCAGGCGCCGTACTCGTGTAGGTGTGGGCCGAAGGGGTAAGCCCTTCGAACATCGCTTCCGCGGTCGAAAAAATCACCACGTAGTTATTCGTGATCGAGGACGGTATCTGAGAAAAGCAAAGGTTTCTATAGTCCTCCTTATGCAACTTCTTGTCGATCCATTTGGCGGCAAACTTGGGGATGGCGGGAACCGGCTGTCCACCCTCCGCCACCGCGAAGGAGACGTTCTTGGTGCATACGTCGGGAGCGGGAGCAGGCGTCTGCGCCCAGACACCGGCGGCTACCGCGAGCAAGAAAATCAGTACGGCGGAAACTTTCATGGTGAAGCTGGAATTATAGCGGAAAAAACACGGCCGGCATGCCTCCAAAATGAAGGGGTACCCCTCGGCTGCACTTAGTGCACGACTATTCATCTGAAACCTTTCGGGTAGAAGTATTATTGCACTTACGGGGATGAACAGGCAAGAAAATGTTAGCCGAAAAGTGATAGACGATACTGGCCGCAAAGTGCTTCAACGAATTCTGGTTAATGCACCGCTTTCGTGCCGCATTCTTTAGCTGTGTCCCAGTGACCATTGTTTGCCAGGAGGCGGCCACGCGGCCCCTTTTCAACTCGCCAAGTGGAGAGCAGCCCGCTTCCACGAGCCAGATACCAAGACTGCAATTGAGCATCTCCGCCAGAAGCGACGATTCCGATACCAAGAACAAGATAGCCGAAACGTGGAATACCAATATAGCCGTAAAATGCCACATTAAATACCACATCTACCACTCTTTCGTGTCGCATTTTTTCTCTATAAGGGCCATAGATTTCCTGGAGAAAACATACTAAACTCTTCGCGTCATAGGTATAGCTACAGGGTTACGGGAAACAGCACCCACCATGTTGGAGAAAATGGTGCGCTTTATTTTAGCCGTTGCGGTCGTGCTCTTGGCCGTTGGGGTGGTGCTGGTGGGCTACAACATACTTATTATTGGAACAGGCCTAGCCACCGGTGTCTCCCTTCTTGGTCGCTATTGGCGGGATTTTATTTCCGAACCGAGCATTACGCAGAGCATTCAATGGATGGCTATCATCGTAGCCGCGCTTATGCTCGCGTGGCGCGCTGGTGTTATGCGCGAACCCGGGCGCTAATAGCTATGGGCGGCGGCGATTTTATAGATTCATTCCAGCTCCGTGTGAGTGGTATTTACTGGGACCCGATTCGGCTTAATATCGCGCATTTGGTTTGCTTCCAGGACGGTCCGGCAATTGCCGTTGCGTCTCAGTAAGGTTTGACAAATTGCCGGAATCAAAGAGCATTCGCGTACGCGGAGGTACTACTGTGACGGATCTGCTTCCAACGCAGAAACAGAATTTGAAGCGCTTCGGAAGGACCGACGAAGGGCAAGCTCTGGTGCTTACCGCTCTGGCGCTGGTTGTCCTGATGCTGATGGCCGGCATGGGTGTCGATATCGGGTACCTACGCTACCAGAAGCAGCAGATGCAGAAGGCAGCTGACGCCGGCGCCATCGCCGGGGCCGCCGCGCTGATCTACAGCGGATCAGCTTCACAGATTACTAACGCCGCGTGGAACGATACCTCTGCCAATGGGTTTACCAACGGGCAGAGCGGCGTGACCGTTACAGTCAACAACCCTCCTCAGACTGTGGGCGATCCGTATTATAATCAAGCCGGCTATGTGGAAGTGATTGTTGCCCAGGCGTGGCCAACTTTCTTCATGCGGGTCGCCGGCTTGGATTCGGTGATGGTTCGCGGCCGGGCGGTGGCTTCCGCTTTAGGAAGCGCGCCGGGTTGCATCTTTATCACGGAGCCCAGTGGGACGTTTACGGATAGCGGGAGCGCCAAGGTCCTATCGCAGTGCACCATCCTCATTAATTCTAGTAGCACGCCAGCCTTTAACATCAGCGGAAGCGCCATCATCCAGGCCAGAAGCATTGGCATCGTCGGCGGTTGGATGGAGAGCGGATCCGCTCAAGTCAGCCCTCCGCCGGTGACTGGCATTGCTCCATTCAGTGATCCGTTGGCCGGGCTGCCAGAGCCAGCCATTGGGACTTGCACGACGCAGCAGCAAATCTGGAGCGGATCGCAAACCGGGACGCTTAGTGGAGGAACCTTCTGCGGAGGGATCAACATCAGCGGCAGTGCCCATGTCACATTCAGCCCGGGCACTTACATTCTCGACGGCGGCGGCCTAAACATCAGCGGCGCAGCTACCGGCGTCGGCACCGAAGTAACCTTCTACAATACTGCCGACCCAAGCCACTCCTACGGGCCTATTAACCTCAGCGGTTCAAGTAGCACATCATTTTCTGCCCCCACGAGTGGATCCCTCGCGGGAATCCTCTTTTTTCAAGACCGTTCGATACCCACGACTGCACCGGGCAGCATCATCTCCGGCTCAGGTGGCCAAGTTTATACGGGAGCGCTCTATTTCCCGACCACTTCTGTGAACTATTCAGGGAGCAGTACATTAGGTACAAGTCCATATACACTCATCGTAGCGTACTCGCTCACCCTGTCGGGTAGCACCACGTACATCAACGACGACTATTCTTCACTTCCCGGTGGAGTGTCGCCGATCCATGCTGCGGTCCTGGCCGAGTGAGTGAAACAGGTGAATCCGATGGAACATGAGACAGCACCGAGACACCAGAAAGAGGTGGGCCGTCTGCCTTTGCAGACTGTACAGCAGCCTAAGACCGCTGAGTCTGGACAGACCCTGATGGAGTTTGCGTTGATGCTGCCGTTCATGATGTTGCTGTTGCTTGGAATCGCAGAACTCGGGCGGGCGGCTTTCATTACCATTACGATAAGCAACGCGGCGACCGCGGGCGCCGAGTATGGTTCTCAAAGCGCTGCCACTGCGTCGGACTTTACCGGCATGCAAAAGGCAGCCCTATGCGACGCCAATGGTGACGTCGCTGGCTATTGCAAGACGGGTATTCTTACTCAAACGCCGGGTGCGACGAATTTCTGTGAATGCGATACCGGATCGGGAACTTCCTGCTTGGCCGGCGCCGGCAATACCCCGCCTGCTTGCTCGGGATTTGTCTGCGGGGGTCAAATCGTCGAGTGCGTCCACGTTACTACCTACGCCACCTTCAGCCCGTTGTTTCACTACCCGGGTTTGCCCACGACGTATTCTGCCCACGGGGACGCGATCCGGAGGGTGCGGTAGTAACAGATCAAGCGTTAGGGGTTGCTAGCGGCAATGGCTACAGGTTCCCTGCAAAGGAGTAATGAGTAATAATGATGATGCGAAGCGTTAGGCAAGAAAACGGAGAGGCCGGTAGTGCGCTGGTAGAGTTCGCACTCGCGACCGTGGTAATCCTTACCGTCCTGTTCGGAATCATAGACGTGGGCCGGGCGCTTTACTCCTATGATTGGGTAACGGATGCGGCACGACGAGGCTCGCGCTACGCGATGGTGAGAGGCCAAACGTCCTGCATCGCCTCGCCGCATTTGACGGACTGTAGAGCCACTCCAGGTACCCCGTCAACTCCCGGTACAATTGCCTATTATGCCGTGAGTAATGGGTTCGGGATTAACAGGAATGCGGTCATCTTGACCGCCACCTGCTGGCCGAACACCAACATCTCTAACGCGCCTTGTCCCACTGGCACAACCGTCATAGTCACGGTGAACTATCCGTTTGAATTCATCTTACCTTTCCTGCCCCACCAGCAATGGACCATGCGGAGTAGTTCGTCGAGGATAGTCGCAAACTAGAGCACGGCGGTAAGAGAACGTGCTGAGAATTTCGGGCTGGAGATTGCGACTCTCAAAAGACGGCCTACTGGCATCTGCGCATTAACGCCCCTGCCACACTTCCGCACACCCTCCAAGGATCGGCCCTGCCCGGGAACGGGTTTTTCCAAGTCTTTCCTTAGCATTGAGATGGCGAAATGCGACGCTCGGATATGGCACTATTGTGGCCATAAGCGTGGCGTCTTCGGGCCGTTTTTCTATTGACAAGTAGCACGAATCTGCTATAGCTTAGCTCCGAGGTATGGCCGCATGAAAAATCGTGGTCCGACAAGCAAGTTAAGGCACTTCAGAAAAGCGGACGAAGGGCAAGCTCTGGTGCTGACCGCTTTGGCCTTGGTGGTTATTATGCTGATGGCCGGTCTGGGTGTCGATGTCGGATATCTGCGCTACCAGAAGCAGCAGATGCAGAAGGCGGCTGACGCCGGCGCCCTCGCCGCTGCCTCTGCGCTTGTCTATCGTAGCCCGAAATGGAAGGTTGCAGCTGTGGCGGATGTCGCCGCGAATGGGTTCACTGCCACCCCGAGCAACGGGATAACGATTGGCGCTTACAACCCTCCGATTGATCCCCCGTTTAATACTGCGCCAGATAACCTCAATTATGTAGAAGTGGTTGTGTCACAGCCTCAACCAACGTTCTTCATGCGGGTCATCGGCGGCTTCACTACAGTACCAGTTACTGCGCGCTCCATAGCTTCCGCCGCAGGGAGCGCCTCGGGGTGTATCTATGTCTTGGATCCCAGTCACTTTGGCAGCTATACGATCAGTGGCGGCGCCCGCCTGACGTCAGCGTGCGGCCTCTTCATTGATTCTCACAATCCAAATGCTCTGGTCGAGAGCGGATCGGGAACCTGCACCAAGGCCACTTACATCGGTATCGTGGGTTCGGATGAAGGATCTGAAGGCGCTTGCTTTCCGGGAGCACAGCCCGTGAGCGACATAGCCCCGTTCGGCGATCCGTTAGCTGGGCTGCAACCGCCCGCTGTTCCCACCTGCCCTTTATTAGGGCCGCCAGCGTCGTCCCCACCGGGAAGTTGTAGTTATCACCGCGATTCCGGATTCCACTGCACCCAGTCAGCGGACCTTCACCATGGGACCTATTGCGGAGGGATCACCGCCAGCGGCAGCAACGTCACGCTTACATTCGGGCCCGGCACTTACGTACTCGAAGGCGGCGGTATGAATATCACCGGCGGAGCTAACGCCAATGGCACGGAGGTGACGTTTTACAACACTGTCAATGCTGCCGATACTCCGGCATACGGCGCTATTTCGATCACCGGCGCAAGCAACACATCACTTTCCGCCCCCACCAGCGGCCCGCTCGAGGGCATACTGTTTTTTCAAGACCGCAATCTCCCGCCAAGGTACGTCCATACGGTTAACGACACCATCTCGGGCGACCGTAACACGAATTTCGTGGGAGCGCTCTACTTTCCGCTGACGAACCAGTTGAACTACACGGGAGGGAGCTTAGCAACTGCTTACACAGTCATCGTAGCCTACGACCTTACTATCACGGCCAACAGCATGGTCAATGACGACTATTCAACCATCGGCGGAATCTCGCCGATCCACAGTGCGGTGCTGGTCCAGTAAGTGGAATTGCTGGCTGGGAGTGGCTTCAAATCTAGCCGAAGGTGCTCATCCGGCGACACCCCATTGGCACAACTGAGGACGAGTTCCAAAACTGCTCAAGAAGCCTTGGATGGATCTTTCCCGGTGGAGACTCGCCGATCCATAGTGCCGCCCTGGCCGAATGAGTGGATGAGGTGGATCAAATGGAACAGACAGAAATGAGACAAACGAAAGGGGTGGGCCGTCTGCCTTTGCAGACGGCACGGCAGCCCAAGACCGCCGAGTCGGGACAGACCCTGATGGAGTTTGCGTTGCTGCTGCCGTTCATGATGTTGCTGTTGCTTGGAATCGCAGAACTCGGGCGGGCGGCGTTTATCACCATCACTGTAAGCAGGGCGGCGACGGCGGGCGCCGCGTATGGTGCCCAAAACGCTGCCACGGCGTCACAGACTGGACCTGGTACTCCCCTCGCAATGACCATGCCCGAAGCGGCCCTCTGCGACGCCAATGGCGACAACGGTCACACTTGCGCCAACGGTATTCTCACGCAAGCGCCGGTTGCGCAGAATGGGTGCACTTGCGATACCGGAACTGGGACATCCTGCCATCCCTTTCCCGGCCCGAGTAACTGCTCGTACTATGCCTGCGCTGGCCAGATTGTGGAATGCGTCAGAGTTACTACCCACGCAAACTTTAGTCCGTTGTTTCACTATCCGGGACTGCCTACCACGTTTCAGGCCAACGGGACTTCAATCATGCGGGTGCGGCGTTAGATCGAGCGCTATGAGATCGATCCGCCATCAAGGACGCTGGGCAGCTTGATGCCGCTGTTCGTCGATGTTTATAAGCTTTGTGAAGGAGTTATGATGATGCGAAGCGTCAGACAGAAAAACGGAGAGGCGGGTAGTGCACTCGTAGAGTTCGCACTCGCAACGATAGTAATGCTCGTCGTACTGTTCGGAATCATAGACATGGGCCGGGCAGCTTTTGCCTATGATTGGGTGTCGAATACGGCGCGAACGGCCACGCGCTACGCGATGGTGAGAGGGACCACTTGCTCGACCCTGTTGAGCGGTTGCAATGTAGGGCCCCCGCAGGGAGCCTATGAAACTGACATTCGGGCCTATGTCAATAGTCAGGCGATCGGAATCGATACAAGTAAGCTCACCGTCACGGCCAGATGCGAGCCATGCACAGACCCTTCCTGTCCCCTACCTTGCTCTCATAACAATCAGGTCGTTGTCCACGTGAAATATGCGTTTTCGTTTGTCTCGCCGCTAGTGCCGCTTACCTGGAACATGGACAGTGAATCGGCAATGACCGTCTCACAGTAGCGCACGGCGGCATAGAACGTGCCAAGAATTTCGGGAGCGAGGTTGCGCCTGTCTAACGACGGCTGGCCGGCATCTGCGCATTACATTCTGCCCCACTGGACAAAAATGGGACAACGCAAGCGCTATGCCAACATTTCGTCGATTATTTTCTGACCTAACTGTTCCGCCGTATAATAGTCCTCGCCCATGGCCGCGAGTACGTCTCCGTCAGCCGTGAGAATCAACCGGATAGCTTGTGCAGCAGCGGGCGCACCGGAATCCATATTCAACCCCAGGGAACTGGTTCTTTCCTGGTAGTTCAGCTCTGCCATGCTCTCTTGGGCGCGTGTAGGCCGAGCCAGTATCTTAAGCCTACGGCTGCCATTACCTCCCACCAGGCTCACGGCCAGCACATGACTGCCAAAGCTATTATTAAATTGCGCTTCGATGTTTTCGAACCAAGCAAAAAGTTCTCGGCAAAATTGGCTGCCCAGCCTGCGTTTCAGCGCCTCTTCATGAGCCAACTGTTCTTCCCGGGCCCGCTGGACCTGATACTTCTTCTTCGTCCTCTGTACAGCCTTGTCGAGCCAATCGGTCATTTCGAGAAGACTCCTGGTGAAACGCACAAGACAAATAGGGCGAACCGTCGCTTGCGTTCAAGCTGCGAACCGAGTGGGAAGAGACTAATGCGGGTTTCAAGGCTGGCGTTCCGCGGTGGGGGTGCAGTATCTGACGTTTCTGACGTTTCCCCTCGCGGTTGCTCAATAGGAAGCTGGCATACTACTATTGCTCGTACTTAACACCAATTCCCGGAGGGCAATCGTTCAATTGTCATTTCGGACGCGTCCGATCAATTCACTTCGTGAACGACAATTGGTCCCCGACCACAGTTGAGGTTTCAGCGATAACACCCGCAGGCAGTTCCAGAACACAACGCGCCTTCCAATGAATCCCGGTCATGCGAAAGGGGACCATCGCAGGGCATAAATGGATCACTTGCCAGTTGCGGTCCACGAAAACAACATCGATCGCGAACCGCATGGCTAACGTATGTATTGCTTGCGATGGAATAATGAGCAGACCCGTACCGGGTTCGAGTCCGCGTTTGCCCAATAATCCTACCAGCCGGCGCAGACTCGTCCCGGCGACCGTAATCTGCTCCCCAAGCACGGTGTTCCTGGTCGTATTCAGAACTGCGACCATCTCCGCTTCCATACTACTTTCTCGGAGTCATGCGCTTTGCCGAAGCCATACGTTTCCGTCTGGCCACTATAACCGCCAGTATAATCAAGGCAAGCACTGCCGCCACAACTCGAACCATCACTACGTTATCCATATCGTATCGCCTCTCAGTTGTTTATCAGCCAAAACTTTCGAACATCTTCATCATGGTAAGTATCGCCGGTCCAAGCACCACCACAAAAAGTGCCGGGAAAATGAAGATGGCCAAGGGAAAGATTAGCTTTATGGTGGTCTTAGCTGCCTGCTCTTCAGCCAGCATCATGCGCTTGGTGCGCAAGCCGTCGGCAAACGTTGAGAGCGCACGAGCAATCGGCGTTCCCAGCCGCTCGGTTTGTACCAGCATGGCAACGAACTGGCGAATGGTATCGAGATCCACCCGATCGGCCATGCTCCGCCAGGCATCAAGGCGCGGTTTGCCGGCACGCTGCTCGCGGCCAATTATGATAAGTTCTTCACTCAGTGCCGGGTGAATAAGCTCTATTTCGCTGGCGATTCTGATCACAGCCTGGTCTATGCCCAGGCCTGCTTCCATACATATCACCAGCAGATCCAGTGCGTCGGGTAGGGCCTTGCCAATTTTTTCCTTGCGCTTGGCGATTGCATAAAACAACCACAGGTCAGGTACAAAGAACCCCACCACCGCGAAGAAAATAGCGTAAAGGAGGAAGTTCTGCGCTCCGCCAAAGGTGGCGAGCATTACCCCGACGATGGGAGCCAGCAGCTTTACACTCAGAAAGGTATCGGCGTCTTCCGGTTTGCGATAGCCGGCAACGCTCAGACGGAATGACAACTCTTCATCATTCGATCGCAGCCAATCGCGGAAAGGCGCTAGCGGGCGCGTAACCAGCGCAAGCATATCTTGCATCTGATAGTCAGGGGGGGGCGCTGTGGCATCGTAGCCAGCACGAGACTGCGACTGCAATGCCGCAAGCCGACTCTCCGTCGCCGAAGTCTTTCCGGAGAACAGCAGAAGAAGCAGCGCGCTGGCCGCAAACAGTGCAAGAGCCGCGAAAATCGCAATCAATATTGACGTCATATCAGTACTTGATCTTAATGATCCGTCGTATAAAGTAGGCCCCAAGTGCCATGCTTACCAAGGTCCCATAAACCATGATCCGGCCAGTGTCGCTCTCGAACAACGGGGCGGTGTAGCCGGGCCTAACAAGATTCAAAAGAACGAAGGCGATGAACGGCAGCGCGAGGAGTATACCCCCGGTCATGCGGCCTTGTGCGGTATACACTTTCACTTTTTGCTGCAGATGGATCCGGGATCGCAGCAGGGCTGCGGTCTTGTCTAGCAACTCAGCAAGATTCCCTCCGGTTTCCCTTTGCAGGAGAATCGCAGAGATAAGAAATTGCAAATCCTGTATAGGAAATCTCCGGAAAAGATTTAGCATCGCTTCGCGAAAGGGCAACCCGAAGTTCATTTCATCGGCGCAACGGCGAAATTCCGGCCCCAGGGGATCGGCAATTTCCTCGGCGACCGTGACCATGGCCATCGGCAGCGACTGTCCGGCACGAAGGGAGCGAGCGATCAAGTCGACCGCCTCGGGAAGCAGCGAATTAAACCGCCGGAAGCGGACCGAACGCCTATACCGCAACCAAGCCAGGGGAGCCAAACCCAGCAACAACCCTGGGATCCATCCCACAAAACCAGCAGGTATCCAATAGTGGCCGACGATCGAACCTGCTAACATCAGGCATGCAGAAAAGAAGAAGAAGCGGCCAACCGTCCATGACACCTTGGCCTGCTCCAGCAATAAATGCAGCTGCAGTGCGGCCTTCGTATCCCGCAGGAAGCGATCGACCCAGCCAATGCGGCTGAAGGTGACCTGCCTTACGATCTCCGCCTGTTCTCCATCCGCCATGATGCGGCGATCCAACCCGCTAAGCCGCTGCTGGACTCTCTTGTCTGCTTCGGAAGGCTCGGTGAAATAAGCCAGCGTAGCGAACACGGCCACCAGAACAATCAGAAAGACGGTGATCATGGACATAAGTCGTTCCGCCTATACCTCAAACGAGTGTTCAAAGACGCTGGCCGGGAGGATGATCCCAGCTTTCTTCAGCCGATCGGCGAACTTGGGAGACACACCGGTCGCCCTAAATCTTCCCATCACCCGTCCACTGACGTCGATGCCCAGCTTTTCGAAGACAAAGATGTCTTGCATGGCCACCACGTCGCCGGTCATGCCGGTAATTTCCGAGACGTAGGTGATGCGACGCGTACCGTCGCTCATGCGAGCGATCTGCACCACCAGGGCGATCGCCGATGCGATCTGCTGTCGCATGGCCTTCTCCGGGAGATTAAGGTTGGACATCAAGGCCATGGTTTCCAAGCGGGCCACGGCATCACGGGGAGTGTTGGCGTGAATCGTGGTCAGCGATCCATCATGCCCGGTGTTCATCGCCTGCAACATGTCGAGAGCTTCCTCGCCACGCACTTCGCCGACGATTATCCGGTCCGGCCGCATACGCAAGGCGTTGATGACCAGTTCGCGCTGACGCACCGCTCCTTTCCCCTCCACGTTAGGGGGACGGCATTCCAGGCGAACCACGTGTTCCTGTTGCAGTTGTAGTTCGGCAGAATCTTCTATGGTGACGATGCGTTCGGATTCGCTAATGTACCCGCTCAACACGTTCAACAGCGTCGTCTTTCCGGCGCCGGTGCCGCCGGAAATGACGATGTTGAGTTTGGCTCGGACGGCGGCCTTCAAGGCCTCAAAAATCGGAGCGGTGACGGTGCGATTGGCCAGTATCTGCTCGGCCCCAATGGGGATTTTGCCGAACCGGCGAATCGACAGAATCGGGCCGTCGACCGCCAGCGGGGGGATGATGACATTGACGCGCGAGCCATCGGCCAAGCGCGCATCGCACATGGGCGAGGATTCGTCTACGCGCCTGCCGACCTGGGACACGATCTTATCGATAATGTGGCTAAGGTGGGCGTCATCCTTAAAAACCACATTGGTTTTCTCCAGTCGTCCGCCGCGCTCGACATATACTTTTCTGTACGTGTTCACCAGGATGTCGTTGATCGTGACATCCTGCAGCAAGGGCTCAAGCGGCCCTAAGCCGAAGACTTCGTGCAACACCTCACGCGAGAGGCGGTCCCTCTCACTGGTACTAAGAGGGGTTTCCAGCTCCACGATGAGGTCTTGAATCACTTGCTGTACCTGCGCGCGGGCCCGTACATCCTCGAGCGACGTGAGTTTCTCCAAGTCGATCTTGCCGAGCAACTCGCGATGCAGTGTAGTTTTCAGTTCCTGGTACGCTTTGGCGGAAACACCAATGCTGCGCGGCCCACTCCAGGTGCCACTGCCAACGCGCATATCAGGGCCAAAGGTCTTTGTGTTAGCCATTGAACTCCTTAAGTCTTAGATCCAAAGAGACTGAACAATCCACGCGACTCCTTGTCCGCTTTTTCCACGCCCGGCTCATTCGCCATGAGCCGATCCGCCCAAGTATCGAAGGCCGCTGCCAGTTCCGACTTGCGATCGAGATCGATGGGGGTGCCCGCATTGATGGCGTTCACCACCAGGTCGTAATCGTTGGGTATTTTCACAGCAATCTGCCGATGCAGCGAGGATTCGATCTCCCGTTCACTCAGCGGATTCTTTCTGGAATAGCGGTTCAGCACGATATCGATACTGTCATCCGGATAGTGCAAGCTGGTCAGGTACTGGATCGAGCGAATGGCGTTATGGATGGCCGGCAGTTCGGGAGTGATAATGATGGCCAGCCGATCCGATTGCCGGATGACCGCACAGGTGTCCTCGCTCAACCCAGGGGGACAATCGACGAGGACAAACTGATAGTTCTCCGCCAGAAACGCCAGCGTATGTTCGATGGCGTCCGAGGGAGTATTGGAAAACGCATGGATCGCTTCCGGGGAATCCAAGACGTGCAATCCGCTGGGGTGCTGCAGCAAGAAGCCCTGCAGCAGGTCAGCATCCAGCCGATCCATGTTGTGGACCAGTTCATAAAAGCTGTATTGATGCCGGCCCATGCCCAGGCACAGGGCGAGATCGCCCAGCGCGGGATGTTGGTCCACCAGCAAGCACTTCTGATGCTGTCGTTGCGCCAGATTGAGCGCCAGATGCAATGCCAGGGAGGTAGTTCCCGCTCCTCCTTTGGCCCCCATCAGAGTGACCACATGGCCTTTTTGTCCCGGCATCCGGCCATGCTGCCGGGCCTCTATATGCGACAGGGCATCCGTTACCTGTTTCGCCTGGAACGGCTTTAGCAGATACTCCGAACACCCGGCGCGCATGGCGGCGATGATCTGGTCAGGATGAGGGTCGCTGGAAGCGGCGAAAATGCTTATGCTGCTATCGCAGCCGTCGTGAATCCGCTGGCTGGTGCGGGCGCTTTCCTCGCCCTCGTCAAAATTGATCACGCAGACGCGATGCTGAAACTCCTCCAGCAGCCGCATCACTTCGCGCGGGGTCACATGCCGATCGACGTTGTCCACCACGTGGGCCCCCGGCGTTTGGGCAACCAAAGTCTCCAGGGTTTCCCGCGAGACCGGATCCAGATTTATGCCGAGGATGCCGATACGCCGCTCGGAACTACGCGAGCCTCTTATCGTTACCTTGGAGTCAGTCATAGTTACTTGGTTCCTGGATTCTTAATAGTAGGATCCGGCAGCCCTTTATCGAACCCGCCTTTGTCAAGATATTGAACCGGCGGATTGACCTGCGGCTCCGAAACCGGCAGCTGCCCTCTTACTGGATCCACAATGGTGGGTGTGACCAGTACCAGCAGCTCGGTGTTGGAGCGATTCGTACTTCTCGACCTGAAAAGCTGCCCCAGGATGGGGATGTCCCCGATTCCCGGAACCTTGCTGAGCAGGATGGTAGTGCGGTCGTCCAGCAGACCCGCGATGCCGAAGCTCTGGCCATCTCTGAGCTCGACCTCGGTTTCAGCGCGCCGGGTGGAGATGGATGGCAGAATGAATCCCGCAATCGTCACGGTGTTCGAGTAGTCGAGCGAGCTCACTTCGGGAGCAACTTTGAGCCGAATTACGCCGTCGTCCGCAACGGTTCCGGTAAACTCCAGCTTCACCCCATAGGGTCTGAACTGGATGGTAATGATCGGAACCGTGCCGGCGGCGCCACCCTGCACCACCGGGTACGGAAACTCACCACCCGCCAGAAAATGCGCCGGCATCCCACTGTAAGCCATCAAGTTGGGTTCAGCCAGGATTTGCAATATGTTTTTCTCCTGGAGCAGTTTGACGGTAGCGCCGAGGTTAATGTCGGGGCGGAAGATGAAAATATTTAAAAGGTCCGACAGGGTAAATTGCGATATACCGGCAGTTTGCGTGGAGCCCTGCTGCTGTAGCGCAAGCGGGCCAAATTGCTGGGTGCCTATGGTGCCAATCGTGTTGGTAGCGCCAGTGCTGAAGAGATTGAAGCCGAAATTGGTCAGCTTGCTGCGGTCTGCTTCGGCGAAGCGCACCTTCAGCATCACCTGTTTCTGGTGCGGCGGCGGCGCGATCAGCAAGCCATTGACCACTTCCTTGCCAAAGTTGCCGGCCATCTTCAGGATTTGATCCGCAACCACCGTGGTGGGCACGGTCCCGACCAGCATTATCTTTTCTCCCTCCGATCGCACATCTACGCCATTGTTCGGAAAGAACTGGTCCAGGGTATTACGCAACTGAGTTACATCCAAATCGGCGTACACATCCAAGCTGCGATTCTGTCCCGCCTCATCCCACAGCATTAGACTGCTGCCGCCGGGCGCCTTGGCCGTAACTACCAGTTCCCGAGGCGACGTCAGTACCGATTCGATGGCCGTGGGATTGCCCGTAAGCACGCGCTTGATTCGAGTCGGGGTGCGGATCAACAGCGAATGACCCACCATGATATGGACAGTCTCCGGCCCGGGCTCGCCTGCTGATGCTGGAGCGGCCTGGGGCGGCGGGGCTGAACCCGGAGCCTGCCCCATGCTGGGCGCGAACGTCGCGGGCGGCGGTTGGCTTGTCGCCGGAGCCTGCTCCGTGCTAGGCGCGGGCGGTTGCTGGCTTGTCGCCGGAGCCTGCTCCGTGTAGGGCGCGGGCGTCGCGGGCGGCGGTTGGCTTGTCGCCGGAGCCTGCTCCGTAGCTGGCGCTTGCTCAGCCGGCGGCTGTTGGGCTGCGGCTCCCAACGTAGCGAGGCAAAGTGCCGTACCTGTTAGCAGTACGATGGCTATGCTTTGCCAGAAACGCTTTTCCTGGTTCGGTCTTTTATGTCCCACGAGATGCTCCGTTCTGGTGCCTCTCAAAACTTGACCACACCCTTCTTTGTACCATCGTATTGTTCAACCGTATATACACTCGGCGGCGGTTTGGGGGCCGCTGCCTTCTTGGCCACAAGTGGAGCTGGCCTACCTACGCCTTGCAAGTCTTTCATGTCCACGACGCGGGTCACCGGCTGGGCCTGATCAGAAGCATTCCGGAGAACGAACTGCACCGTTCCCTGGTTGCTGGCCAGCAAAAGTTTTTCCGCATCTTCCGGCGCCAGTAACACCGTCACCACCTTCACATTTTGCGGTTTGCCCTGCGGATCCGGTTGCAGCTTCTCGCCGGTGCTCAAAACCTCGACGTTCTGCAGAACGGTCGTGGTCACCGTGTTGCTAGTGCCCTCCGGGTGGAAGCTCACCAGCACATCCACGTGCGAACCGGGAAACAAAAATCCGGAGACATTGTTCAACTCATTGGTGACCACGGCTACCGCGCGCATACCATCCGGAATCTTAGCCGTGAGGCCGACTGTGGCTCCCGGAGCTGCCAACAACGCGTCGCGGATGGGTTCCTTCAGGGCGATGGGATACATCACAACCCTGCCGGTCACTTCTTCCGGCTTGTGGAAGGCCCCATCCAGGGGAGCGTTGCTCGGCCAGTCCATCAGCGTCAGGTCGCCAGCCGCCAACGGGGTTCCGGTGTCCAGCGGCTTGGCCGCGGCTACCACCTTGATGAGCGCTCCGCCACCATACTGCTGCTTAATGCGCTTGTATAGAAAATACGTCACCAGAACTGAAACCACCAACGCCATCAACAGAGCGATACCTAAGCGACCAGTTTTCGTAACTCACCTCCACCACATCAACAGCAACGCATACAGCGTTCCCGCCGCTATAGCCAATCCGTACGGCATGCGTAATGCCGTAGGATTGTCCAGATTCAATTCGGGATGGGCCTGCAAGCCGGCCCAAGCATGAAACCGCAGCACTGAGGCAACGTTCCTGACGGTTGCCAACATCTGGCCACGGTAAACCGCATAACCGATGGCCATCACTCCACCGCAAATCGCGGTTGCCAGCAGCACGACCACGGCATGCCCGGGACCCACCAGCGATCCGACCGCCGCCATCAACTTCACGTCACCCGCGCCCATGGCCCGCACCGCGTAAAACAGAAGCATCACTCCGCCCGCCAGCAGCAAGCCCTCAACTGCGCCGCCCAATCCCTTCCATCCAAACAGCACCCCGCGGAGCACCAGGCCCAAAACGATTCCCGGGTAGGTGAGCCGATTCGGGATGCGACGCTGTCGAACATCAAAAACGGCGGCGATGACGGCCAGCGCCAGAGCGATAAGAAGAAGAGCGACATCTCGATCCATGGCCCATCATCGAAAAGCCAAAACATGAAAGCCAACAACGAAAGTCAAAAATGGAAGCAAGCCACGAGGCTGACGATCCGCTCGTAGCCACACGCCCGGCCAGGCGCGTTCCCTGGGTCTTGCGTGCAGACGGCGCCAGTTGTTCCGGCCCCCCCTGCCTGCATAGCCTGCTTCCAACAGGCAAAATGGTGGTTAACTGAGCTGCTGAGCGATCTTGCTGAACTCGTTGTTAATCGCTTTGCCCAGGGTGCCCATGATAGCGACGGCGGACAGGGCAATCAAAAGCCCGATCAGCGCGTACTCGATCAGGTCCTGGCCTGACTCTTCCTTGTGCAGATTCTTCAACATGTTGATCATTTTGTGATCTCCTTTTTTCCGATTCGGTCTGCTGCCCTGCCCCAGTGAATCGAGAGTTTCCCCGAACCGCGAGGGCTTCAGACATAGCGGCGCAACCGCAATGCAGGGTAGCAAAGACAATGTAGCAGCGAGAGCGCCAGGGAGCAAGGGAAAAATTATAAGAATCTAACAATCGTAATCCCGTTTTGATGTCTTAGTTGGGTACTTGGTCAAGAAGTAACCTGTCAGCCGCAGCAGGACGGATATGGGCGTGGCTGTCAGCCGCACAATTTCCCAAATTCGTAACTCTCTGTAGCACCTGTGCACCAGGAAGTGCGGCACGGAGGAATCAGCGTCAGCCGACCTGGGGAAGATACTTCCCTTTCACAGCAGAAATTGCGCTCTGTCGCATGGTCGCAGGAAAGACCGCACAAAGTTGGATGGCCGTGCTGACAACAGCACCATCTTCGCGCGGGGAAGCAAGCTACGAGGCTCACGATCCGCTCGTAGCCACACGCCCGGCCAGGCGCGTTCCCCGGGTCTTGCGTGCAGACGGCGCCAGTTGTTCCGGCCCCCCCCTGCCTGCATAGCCTGCTTCCAACAGGCAAAATGGTGGTTAACTGAGCTGCCGAGCGATCTTGCTGAACTCGTTGTTAATCGCTTTGCCCAGGGTGCCCATGATAGCGACGGCGGACAGGGCAATCAAAAGCCCGATCAACCGCAAGGGTCTTAGACATAGCGGCGCAATCGCAACGCAGCCGTTAAACAACTTAGCACGAAAGAGCCATTCAGGTGGGGGATGGAATAAGAAGATTTCAACTAAGGTAATCACTCGAAGCGATTTTATCCCGTTACTTACTTAAGACGTAACCTGCCAGCGCAGCAGGGGCTTGTTGGCGGGTCCTGCCGTCCGCAAGCTTTTTCTCGCATTCGCAATTCATGCACCCCCTTCCGTGCACGAAGGTGGCGGCTGCAGGACGCCGGATGGAACTTACTGGGAAGTTATCGCAAGCCATCTCATAGACCTTTTCAAAAGGGGCACGGATTCTGTTCCCCCGGTTCCTCAAGCCGCAAGGTGACACGTTCGAGAGATGAGTTCTACTGTGTCACCCGTATCTGTCAATATGTCATCTCGCCATTATCGCGCCTATTATCTTCGCATTGGCAATCACCATGTCTTCTGCGCTATAAATAGCATTAGCTCGGCTCGCCCAGGTCACAATGATGGCAGATTCGCTGGTTGAAACCACGGCTCCGGCTACTACATCTGCGGCCCCGCCAATGGGGAAAGCGCTCGACATGCAGCGCCGCAACCTCTTCCCGTTTCCCGTCCTGTGGTTTTCCCTCGTTGCACTAGAGATCTCGGTGCTCGCAGACCCGCGCATTGCGGAGGCCGATGTCTGGTTTCACTTGCGCAACGCGCAGGAGCTTCTCACGAGGCACTCCTTCTTGCGTGCAGATTTTTACACCTTCACCACCGCGGGCGCGCCGCTGCTGAATCACGAGTGGCTTTCCGAACTGCCGTACTACTTTGCTTTCCAAGCCGTGGGTCTGCGTGGTTTGCTAGCGGTGTATCTGGTGCTTTTGTGGCTGATCTTCGCCGGGGTGTATTACCTGGCGCTGCGGCGGGGCGCGAATGCCGGCGACGCGGCCCTGGTCACCATGGCCGGAGTCGCACTCGGGTGCTATTCGTTTGGGCCACGAATGCTCCATTTTGGCTGGCTATGCCTGATCGTGCTACTCCTGGTGCTGGGACGATTTCAGCAAACCGGCAGGGGCCTTTGGGTGCTGCCGCCGCTGTTTGGTCTGTGGATCAACGTGCACGGCTCCTGGGTCTTCGGCTTTGTCGTAATGGGCATATACGTCGTCTCCGGCCTGGTGCAAGGCCAGTGGAACAACGTAGTGGCCGAGCGCTGGACGCCGGTCCAACTCAGAAACCTTCTGCTAGCCTTCGCTGCCTCTGCGGCCGCTCTGTTGGCCAATCCCTACGGCTATAAGCTCGTATGGTACCCGTTTGACGTCTACAGGTCGTATGACCAAAGGGCGATCCTCGACAACGTGATCGAATGGCAATCGGTGAACTTCCACACTGGATGGGGCAAGCTGGTATTGTTCATGATCTTCGCCTTGCTCGGGACCGCGTGGTTCTCCCGCAAGCCCTGGAAGCTCTGCGACATCTTGCTAGCCACATTTGCGGTGTGGGCTTCGCTAAACCACCTGCGCTTTTTGCTGTTT
>JBEKPR010000028.1:0-61154 GCA_049520555.1 Candidatus Korobacteraceae bacterium | reverse complement strand
GCGGCCCTTGCGGTGCTACTCTTTTTCATTGCCGGTCTCCTTTATCTGTTTGCGCTTCGAGCGCGTCGATAACTTGGGAGCCTACAGCATCCCGTCGGAGACCGGCCTTCTCATCCCATCTGTTATCGGCAAAGTATCCGAACCTCACCTCGCGAATCGAAGCGGGTCTTGCAGGATCACGTTGGGAGTTTGGAGGAATTGGTGGGATATATTAAAGCCAATGGACAGTGAAAGGCGGCGGTATAAGAGAACCCGAGTATGCTTGTTCTTTTTCACATTGGTTGCTGTTTATCTGTTTTTCCTGCTAGTTCCACATTACGTCGGCGTGCCATCCCGGTTCGTATATCCAAAAGGGGCGCCGGAGTATTATTCGTTGCAAACCACCGCAAAATGGGCGGCTCCGGTCGCTCTGCTCGTCGCATTTTGGGTTGCGGTACGGTGGAAGCCTCCAGCGGATTAGTGCTCGCACTTTGCTGAGTGGCCGACTACTGGCGAGATATCGCCATATCACAAGTTATCTCGTCACTTTGCTAAGTATATTATTGTCCAAAAATAATGAACGCGGTCACGGCGCACCCTTCGGCAAGCTCAGGGCAGAGTACGCCCCTTCAAAGCAGCGACCTAACCTGGTCTTTCCCGAGCCTGTCCTAGATGAACATCTCGTCGGAGGGGCCGCCATTGCGGCCGCGCCGCTGACTGCTGAAGAACGCGCCCACCCCGACGCTGATGGCCTGCACAATCCCCGACACCTGGCGGACCGGCGACATCACGGAGTGCTGCACCTTTTCCGAGGTCTCTTCCACGCGATCCAAGGTGTGGGTCACCATCTCATCGACGCGGATCACCTGCAAGCGCAGGCGATCCAGCAGGTCATGCACGGTGGCATCAACCCGCTCCACCTCGGTGCGCGTCGTGGTGGTCACGTGGGCAAGATTATCCAGGATGACGTCGATTTTGGGACGCGAAACCTCCAGGAAGGACTTCACTTCCTGCTGCATCACCTTGGCATCTTCCAGCAGGGGAAGCAGCCGCGACTGGGTTTCGTCGGTAACCGACCGCAGCTTCTTGCTGAGGTTAAAGATCACCACGCACATGACCAGGAGAATCAGCATCTGCAGCACCACAGCGGCTGCGGTAACAGCGACAAAAAGTGTCAGATTGTCAGACATATTCCTTCCCTGCCCGCAGCGCTAGCTGGGTGACGCAGCGCCCGCTTTACGGTACTTTGGGCTTGGCGCCCTCGGCCTCTTCGCTGGTCGCTTCACGGTAAGCCTGGCGGCCCGCCTCGTAGGCGGAGCGGATCTGCTCTTTTTGCTGGCTCAGATAGTCGCGGCCTTTGTCGGCCCAGGTCCCCGCCTGTTCCCGCGCCTGACGCGCGCGTTCCTTGACGGACTCGCGGCCCTCTTCCGCGACCTCACGAAGACGCTGGCGCGTCTCATCGCCCGACTTTGGAGCATAGAGAATCCCCACGGCCGCGCCTATGCCCAGGCCGGCCAGGAACCACAGGAAACCACTTCCGTCGCGTTCCGACATGATTGCCTCCTCAAAAAAACTTCACGAGCCGGATGGTAGCACCCGGTTTGCAGAATTACAAACCTGCCCAGGGAGGCTTGCCAGCCTCTCCGAGGCGAAAACGTCAGCTTTGATTCATGGCCTTCGCCAGCAGGGAGATTTGCCCGGCGTGGTACACATGGTGTTCGATCAACCCGTGCGCCTCGTTGTAAAACGACCGCTTGCCGGCGGCCGACAGCTCGTCCAGCCGGTCAGGACTGAGTTTTTGCAGCGCCTCGCGGAATGCCTGGTTGGAGGCGCGAAACTGCTCGAGTGTCTTCTGCCAGTTGGCCTCGGTGGCCTCCGGCGCGGCCGGAAAGTTACGTTCCTCCTCGTCGGGCGTGGCAGGAAAGTTGCGTTCCTCCCCGCGTCCGGCGCGTAAACCACCCAGCCGCTTGGCAGCCACACCCTCCCAGAACGCCATGTGGCCGACGATTTCCCAGATGCTATGAGCGTTGGCGATGGGCCGCAGCGCGGCCGTTTCCGCAGAGATGCCATCGAGAATCTGCCAGATGGGATCGCCGTGCCAGGCTGCGCCGTGCATGACGCGGTCATATTGATCGAGTATGCGTTGCACTTCGGTCATGATTCCTCCTAACCTCCAAACAGTATATTACAGGTTAGGAGATAGGCAATCGATTCCTGGGGTTGTCATTACGAGCGAAGCGAGGAATCTGCTGTTGTTGGCGCTGGGAACGACGTCTGAGGAAAAGCAGATCCCTCACCGACTGAACTTTGCCCCAACAAGCGCAAAAGCGGCGCTTGTCGGGGACCCCTGTTCGTCGGTTCGTGATGACAACTCCAATCAACGGCTCCTTCCCCTGCATAAATGCGGGGGCTTTCACCGTTCGCCCGCTAGGGCTTCTGCGTGGGACGCAGCAAGATCTCGCTGATGAACGATTGCGGTTCCTGGGTCACCAGCATGGCGACGGCGCTCGCCACATCGTCAGGCTTGAGCATCTTCCGCGTGTCTTTGCCGCCCCGGCGCGGGCTGAAGTCGGTGTCCACCGAGCCCGGACAGATGACGCTGACCCGGATATTCTGCCCGCGCAACTCTTCTGCGACGCCGTAGCTGAGCCCGTTCAGTGCCCATTTGGAAGCGGAATAGGCGGCGCCGCGAGGCAGCGGATTCTTCCCCGCCAGCGACGAGATGTTGATAATGTGGCCGGCCCCGGTGGCGATCATCAGCGGCACCACGCTGCGTATCATGTAATACACGCCACGCAGGTTGGTATGGAAAATGGCGTCCCAGTCCTCGGGGACAAGCTCATGTAGCAGGGCCGAAGGGCCACCAATGCCGGCGTTGTTCACCAGGATGTCGACGCGCCCGTAGGTTTTGCGCAGATGCTCACCCAGGGCTTCCACGCTGGCCAGATCGGTGAGGTCGCAGGCGATGCCCTCGGCCCGGTGCCCACGCCCCTCCAGATCGCGTGCCACCTGCTGGACCCGAGCTTCATCCCGGCCGGTGAGAACAACCGTGGCATCCATCGCGGCCAGCCTGGTCGCAATGGCCTGCCCGATGCCACGCCCACCCCCGGTCACCACGGCGACCGACCCGGATAGCGAAACCGACTCATTTGGCTGCATAGAATCGTCTCCCAAAGGTTTTTCCGTCCCCAGCGCTGGACGCGAATTTGCTCCAGCGTCGCCCCCGCCGCAGAAGCGGCGGCCAGTTGGTCCGGTCCCAAGCTGATCGAAGCCGCGGGGCCAGTCCCTGGTTGCCCGGCAATACTACACTGCCCCACACCTGCCAGGCTGGCACTTCCGCATCCCGGCCGCATTAGGCAAGCGGCGTGGCATGGGCGCATGTAATAATGCGCACATCGGAAGATTAAGCGTCCGGCATCCCAGAAACACAAGAAATTGTGTAAAGTGATAGGTTACTTGCCTTAACTCGATGAGGTACTTATAATCCCGTCTCCGCATGATTTGCATTTCGATTCGACGTTCCGGGGCGGTAATGCGGGGAGGGACGGTTATTATGCAGTCCGAGTGGGATACCTCGGGCTGAAATCCCTGCGCATAAGTGAACGTGTCTGCATGAACATCGTCAAGGAGCCAAACGAATGAAGAAGTCGCTAGTCACCATGTTGCTGGTGCTCGCCACGGCGGCGCTGGTCCAGCAATCGGCAGCTCAGGGGGCGGCACAGCCCGCGCAAGCCGGTCAGCCGGCCCAATCGACGCAGAAGAAGGAGATCAAAGATCCGGCTGAGTATAACTCCTACGTGAATGCGATTCAGCAGTCCAACCCGCAGTTTAAAGCGCAAGGACTGGAAGCGTTTCTGCAAACGTATCCCAACAGCGTGATGAAGGAAGATGCTTTGGAGCAGTTGATGGTGGCCTACCAGCAGGCCAATGACGCCAAGAAGACCATCGACGCCGCCAACCGGGTGCTGCAAGTCAACCCGAATAACATCCGGGCGCTGGCGCTGCTGGCTTACAACTATCGCGCCGCGGGCTCCCAAGGCGGGCCGCAGATGCAGCAGAACCTGCAGCAGGCGCAGCAATACGGCCAGAAGGGGTTGCAGGCACTGACCAATATGCCCAAACCCGACGGCATGAGCGATGCCGATTTCACCAAGCTCCACAACGAGACGGGCGCCATCTTCGAAGGGGCGGTGGGATTCGCGGCCTTGCAGCTGAAGGATTTCGCCACCGCACAGAAGGACCTGCGTGACGCCGTAGGCGAAGAGTCGCAACCCAACATTATGGACATCTACCCCTTGGCCACGGCCGACCTGGAGTCCAATCCAATGAACCCGGAAGGCTTCTGGTTCATCGTCAAGGCTTCGCAATTGGCCCAGGGAATCGGCCAAGCCCAGATCCTGGACTACGGCCGGAAAAAGTACATCCGCTACCACGGCTCCGAAGATGGCTGGAGTGCCCTGGTAGCGCAAGCGCAATCGTCGCAGAGCATCCTGCCACCGGCCGGCTTCGCCGTGGTGGCCGCGCCGCCGCCACCGTCTCCCGCCGAGCAGGCTGCCGACCTGGTGAAGAGCAAGGACCCCAAGCAGATGAGCTTTGCTGAATGGGAGTTGGTGCTTTCTTCCGGTAACCAGCAAGCTGCTGACACGGTGTGGAACACGATCAAGGGCAAAACCGTGAAGTTGCAGGCCGCCGTCATCAGCGCCACCGCCAACACGGTCCAGCTGGCCGGCAGCGACGACGACATCCAAGCCAAGAAGCCCGACATCACTCTAAACATGGACAAGGCCATCCCGGCGCGCCTGCTGCCGCAAGCTGGCGCCATGATGGCGTTCCAGGGTACGGTCTCAAGCTATACGCCGAGTCCATTCCTCATGACCATGACCGATGGCGTGCTGCTGGACAAGAACGGTAACCCGCTCACGACCGCGGCGCCCGTGCACCATCCGGCAACCCACAAGAAATCGGAGTAGGTGAGAGACTGATTGCGCGAAAAAGGGAGCAGCGAACGCTGCTCCCTTTTTCTACGCCGCCCGGCCTCGGCTCTCTCAACTGCGGAACATCTGCTGCCCGGCCCGGAACACATCCACGTAAGCTTTTGCGACGGCGTCGGGGGCGCGCAGGAACTCATCCGGAGTGTAGATTCCGCGCAGATTGCCGTTTTCCATCAACCCGATGCGATCACCCAGCAGCAAGGCTTCGCCCACGTCATGGGTCACAAACACAATGGTCTTTCCCAGTTTCTGCTGCAGTTTCCTGAACTCCACCTGCAGCTCCGCACGGGTAATGGGATCGAGCGCCCCGAAGGGTTCGTCCATCAGAAGGATGGGAGGGTCGGCGGCCAGGGAACGGGCCAGCCCGACGCGCTGGCGCTGGCCGCCGGAAAGCTGGTGGGGATAGCGGCCGGCGAATTCCGCAGTCGGCAGGCCCACCAAGTCCAGCACCTCGGTAACCCGCGCGGCGATTTCTTGGCGGTCCCACTGCTCCAGCTTGGGCACCAAAGCCACGTTTTGCCGCACCGTGTAATGGGGAAACAAGCCGACCTCCTGGATGGCATAGCCGATGCTTCGTCGCAGCTTGATCGCGTCCCACTGTTCGACCGGGATTCCGTTCACGCGAACTTCGCCGCGTGTCGGAGCCAGCAGGCGATTGATCATCTTCAGGCAAGTCGTCTTGCCCGACCCGCTGCGGCCAAGCAGCATCAGGGTCTCACCCCGGCGCACAGCAAAGCTCACGCCGGAGAGGAGCCGCTTGCCCCCGGCAACGCTAAACTCCACATTCTTGAATTCGATCGTAATGGTGGCCGCGTCGTTCATGTCACCAGGCCCGTGAATGCCGCTACAGCGTACCAGAGGCGTGGCTCGCTGGATGCTGCCCAACGCGCGTGCATCCTCTTCCCTGAAAGCAAATGACTCCGACCGTACACTTACAACCTGGAATTATGCTTGTTTCTTACCTCTGATAGATTGTAGAAATGAAAATCAGATACTCCGCAGTTAGCACCAAGGGCCAGATCGTGATTCCCTCAGAGCTCCGAGCAGCCCTGCAGATTGTACCGGGCACACGGGTTGCGATACACCGTGAGGGGGACGCCATTATCCTGCGTCCGGTGACTGCTGGGTTCATTCGCAATCTGCGCGGCTGTTTCGGAAAGGGGAAATCACTGGGACAAATCCGTGAACAGGAACACTGTGGTAACTGCCGACTATGACTTTAAGAGCGCTGGGGCAGCTATCAAGGTAGAGTTTCTGCCGGCAAAGTAATCTGCACTCCCGAGCCTTCCCGGCAAGCTGTTAACAAAACAATGCCGGAGCCACCCCAACAGGGCAAGCTCCGGCACGATTGTCAAATCTACACAGTTCTAGCGTCAGCCGATCAGCAGAAAGGCGAGTCCTGGTACTAACGTCCCCAGCCGCCGCCGCCGCCACCGCCGCCCGAGCGCCCACGGCCACCACCACCGCCGCCGCGTCCGCCGCCGCCGCCAAAGCCGCCACGGCCGCCACCACCGCCGCGCGGGCGATCGGTCTTGGGGCGCGCTTCGTTCACGGTCAAATTGCGGCCTCCGAGATTGGTGCCATTCAAGGCTTCCATCGCCTTGCCGGCTGAGTCATCATCGGCCATTTCGACGAAGGCGAAGCCGCGCGGCTGCCCGGTGTCGCGGTCCGTAACAATGCTGACCTTGTCGACTGGGCCATAGGCTTCGAACAGCCCGCGCACCTGGTCTTCAGTCGCATCGAAAGTTAAATTCCCCACGTAGATGTTCTTCATTGGATCCTCACTTTTCAGTATGCCGCTTGCTGGACCGAACATCGATCGCGCGGGCGGGCTCCGGTTTGGGGGTTCACGACCAAAGACGCAACTGACTTCGAGCGCGTAAAAACGGAAGGGCAGCACCTGCCGCCCTTCTGTCGTCGTTTCGTTTACAGGACCTGAACGTTTTCAGCCTGCCAACCCTTGGCTCCACGCTTCACGTCGAAGCTGACGGCCTGACCTTCTTGCAGCGAACGGAAACCGTTCGACTGGATAGCCGAGAAATGGACGAAGACATCTTCGCCATTCTGACGTGAAATAAAACCAAAGCCCTTGGCATCGTTAAACCACTTAACTGTTCCTTGTTCCATTTGTTTCTTTGTATATCCTTGTTGTTGATGTTGCGCTGAAGGATCGGAAGGTTGCAGGCAGAAATCGCTCAACTGAGAGGAGGGATGGCTGCTAGACGCGCCGCTCGTACATACGCAGTATTAGGATACACCAAACCGCAGCCTTGCGCCAACAAAACCGCTATTGTCCGGTAGCAGACCCTTCCGGAAAGCACCTGCAAGGAATTGCCGGTGCCCGGGCAGCACCGGCTCGTTCCTTGGTTATTTGGTCGTACTCAGCACCACCGTCAATCGCGGATTGGGATCGGCAGCGCCGGTCGGAGTAGCGATATTGATCGACGCCCACTTGTTGTTAGACCGGTCTATCGTGCCATTCTGGCCCGCGGCAGGCGGCCCATAAATCATGTAGACGATCGCCGTGGGACTAGGACTTCCGACCGCCGTCAGGATCAATTTGCCGGTGGTATTGGAGCCTGTACCACCCGGATCATCCCCCAGCACATAGGTTGACGACAACGTCTGGTTGGTCAACTGCCCAGACGGCCCACTGGCGTCGTAGGTCACCACCATGGTGCCGCCGGGTGGCGGGATGGAGGTGAAATCAACCTCGTTGGTCACGCTGGTTGATACCGGTTGGATGGTACCTCCCGCGTAGCTTAACAAGAACGATGGCAGGCTGAACGGTCCATTCACTTGCGCCTCGAAGGTCCCCTCCGTGACCGAGGCGTCGGCTCCAATGAAAAACCCGCGGTTCGCGTTCGTCAGGTAGAGAATGGGCTGGGGGCCGTTGCCAAGGCCGGCAACGGTAACCCGTCCGTTCGTCGAACCTGAGGGTATGTTGTAAGTGCCGGTGAAGGTGTTTACGGTGTGCGTCCCAGCTTTGTTCTCGTCGGTCTGGAAGAGGGTGATGTTGCCCGTGCCATCGAACTGGCTGACGCCGAGCTGCACGTCAGGTCCGGCCGAAGTGGCCCCGTTGAGTTCCATCACAGTAGAAGAATTCAAACTACCATTGCTGAAGGTGCCGTTAACGGATCCTTGCAATTGCTTCATGCCAGAAACCAGACTCAAGGAAGCTCCGCCCGACACCGGATCGCTCTGGACCTCGATCACTTCGCTCCCCGGATCCACCACATAAAAAACATAGTCGAGAACGTTGGCGCCCACGTTCAGGGTTGCCGTCCCGCGGCCGGTGGTGGCGAAATCGGCATCCAGTGTCCAGGAGCCGGTGAAGGCGGCAGCGCTGGTCACGACTCCGTTGTCGTTGGTGTCTTCTATGCCGTTGCTCAGGTTTCCGCTATTGCCGGCCTTGAAAGCGCCCGCCCCAGCTGAACGATGGCCGGCGGAATCCACTCCAAAGAATCCCATACCGAAATTGCCCGCCAGTGCCGTCAATCCCGTCTGCTGCGTTTGTCCAAGCTTGGCCAGGGCCTGTGCCTTGATCGAGCCGGAACCGTAAGCTTGCGGATGGGTGGAATCGTTCAGGATGAATTTCAGGTCGCCCGTCAGGGCCGGGGCCAAGTCGTAATTATAGGTCGTGCCGGCGATGGTCAAGGTCATGGTTCCCTGACCGTTGCTGCCAATGTTGTAGGTTCCCGTCAAGGGCGCGTCGCTGATGATATCCCCCGCCGCCAGACCGTTCTGGTCGAGAACGCCGCTGCTGATGTGTCCATTGCCATCGCCGAAAAAGCTGCCCGCGGTGTAGAACGCTTGCCCATGGTCGAAGCCGTTAAACGAGAAGGCAAAGCTTCCCTGTAGTCTTCCCACAATGGTGATGATGAGGGGGGCGGTCGCGGTATTGGAGTCGGCGTCGGTCACCTGCACCGTGATCGGGAAAGGATCGGACGGCCCGGTGGGAGTCCCACTGATAATTCCGGAGCTTGGGTCGAGGGCCAACCCCGCAGGTAGGGTCCCGGTCGTGATGGACCACGTAAAGGGAGCCAGTCCGCCAGAATTCGTCAGAGTGGCATTGTAAGGCAAGCCGATGGTTCCGTTAGGAAGCGAGGTCGTAGTGACCAGCGGAAGCGGATTGATGGTGATGGTGAAGCTGCCCGTCTGATAGGCCGAGGTCGGTATTTGCGAATCCGTCACCTTGAGCATGAAGCTATATTTCTTGGCGGTGCCGTCGGCATTCAGATCGGTGACCGGCGGCGTGCCGCTGATCACGCCTTGCGGGGTCAGGCTCAAACCCGGAGGCAGGGTCCCGGAGGTGAGCTGCCAGGCGAACGGCGCTTGTCCTCCGGTGGCGACCATCTGGACACTGTACGAAGACTGCACTACCCCATCGGGGGGTGTATTGGCAATGTTCAGTGCCCCTGGGCCGTTGGCCGGGTGACCGCTGCCGCACGCGGTCAGCATTCCCAAGCAGAGTGACAAGGCGAGAAACGGAAGAGGCTTAAACCCTTTCATGCAACTCCTCAATGTATTCTGAAAACTGGTTGTGTGGACGCCACTCCCGAGAGACCGGCCGCCTTGCTGCGGCACAGCCTGACCTTGTCGTGCGGCACGACACTCTGGGCGGAACAACGGAAGAGGCCTGGTTACCTAGCAGGGTAATTCACCTGTGCCTAAATGCAAGTTTTTTTTGACCTGAGCACGCCCACATGGCACACCCAAATGCGTCTTGATTTTCTCACAGGATACCGCAGACCGGCGACCCTCTTCACCAAAAAGAGAGTCCGGCGATCTTCCGAGGGCCAAACTGGGAATGGCCGCCCGCCAACAGCTCTGCTATCCTTGCCCTTCCTTTGGAGGAAAGCCGTGAACTGCAAGATTTTCCTGCTTTCATTCTGTTTTGTCGCCCTAACGACATTCGCACAGCAAACCAACAGCCCGGCCACCGCGGCGGGAACCAATCCCGGCAATGCGCCCCCTACGGCCCAAGCTCGAGTCGAGCCGACCTTGCCTTACATCCCCAGCCTCGACGTTTCGGCCATGGACCGATCGCTGGACCCATGCGTGGATTTCTACCAGTACTCCTGCGGTGGCTGGGAGCAGAAGAACCCCATTCCCGCCGACCAAGTCCGTTGGGACGTTTATTCCAAGCTGTACCAGGATAATCTCAACTATTTGCGGGGAATTCTCGAAGAGGCATCCACCGCCAAGGCCCCGGACGCCGTCACCCAGAAGATCGGTGATTACTACGCCGCATGTATGGACGAATCCGCGGTGGAGAAACTGGGCGCCAAACCCATGCAGTCTGCGCTCGACCAGGTGCAGGCGGTCAAAAGCGTTCACGATCTTGCGCCGCTGGTAGCTCGTTTGCATCTTGCCGGCGATACCCTGCTCTTCGACAGCGGCGCCCAGCAGGACCCCGATAACTCCGATGCCATGATTGTGGGTGTGGGGCAAGGCGGGTTGGGCCTTCCGGACCGCGATTACTACACCAAGGACGATGCCAAGTCGAAGGAAACTCGCGCCCGCTATCTGCTGCACGTGCAGAAGATGTTCGAGCTGCTCGGCGACTCGCCGGCCACGGCGAAGAAAGAAGCCGACACCGTCATGCGCATCGAGACCAGCCTGGCCAAGGCCTCGCTGACCCGGGTCGACCGGCGCGATCCCTACAAAGTGATGCACAAGATGAAGGCGGCCGAGCTCAACACGCTGGCGCCGAACTTCGATTGGAGCGTGTATTTTTCTACCGCGCAGGTTCCCCCGTTCGAGGTTCTGAATGTGGAAGCGCCGGCATTCTTGAAGGAGGTCAATGCGCAATTGACTTCCACTTCGCTGGCCGACTGGAAGAGTTATCTGCGCTTCCATATCGCGAACTCCCGCGCCCCATTTCTCTCGCCGGCTTTCGTCAACGAGAACTTCGCCTTCTATCGCCAATACCTGCGCGGGGCCAAGGAACTTCAGCCCCGCTGGAAACGTTGCGTGCAGTATGTGGACCGGCAACTGGGCGAGGCGCTGGGACAAGCCTACGTGCGCAAGACGTTTCCTCCCGAGCTGAAGGCCGCAACGCTCGACATGACCAAGGAAATTGAAGATGCCATGGCCTTGCGCATCCAGCAATTGGATTGGATGAGTCCGCAGACCAAGCAGCAAGCCCTCAATAAACTTCATGCTATTCGCAACAAGATCGGCTATCCCGACAAGTGGCGCGACTATAGCTCGGTCGTAATCGCGCGCGATGATTTCTATGGCAACGCCGAGCGCGCCGAAGAATTCGAGAACCATCGCGAGTTCAACAAGGTGGGCAAGCCGGTGGACCGCGCGGAGTGGGAAATGTCCCCGCCGACCGTGAACGCCTACTTCAACCCGCAGATGAACGACATCAACTTCCCTGCCGGCGTGCTGCAACCGCCGCTCTACGACGCCAAGCTCGACGATGCTCCCAATTTCGGCAACACCGGATCGACCATTGGGCATGAGCTGACCCACGGCTTCGACGATGAAGGCCGCCAGTTCGACGCCAAGGGCAATCTGGAGGATTGGTGGACCACGCAGGACGCCGAGCAGTTCGTCAAGCACGCTGACTGCGTGGTGGACCAGTATGCGAAGTACGTGGTGGTGGACGATGTCCACATCAACTCCAAGCTGACGGAAGGCGAGGATGTGGCCGACCTGGGTGGCACGATTCTGGCGTACATCGCGTGGAAGGATGCAGACAAGGGCAAGCAACTGACCGACCGCGATGGCTTGACTCCGGACCAGCGGTTCTTTGTGGGCTTTGCGCAATGGGCTTGCGCCAACGATCGGCCAGAAGATCTGCGGGCGCGTGCCATCACCGATCCGCACTCTCCGGCGAAGTACCGCATCAACGGCGTGATAGTGAATGTGCCGGAATTCGGGACGGCGTTCTCATGCAAACCTGGCCAACCGATGGCCAAGCCCGCGGACAAGGTGTGCAAGGTGTGGTGAAGAAAGGTTGAATTTATGGGCGCCAGACTTCGGAGCGCATGACATCGAAATGGTGGTCGTACGTCCAGACCTGGACCCTCAGCCGCGTGGAGAGCACAGCCAGCACACTGTCGAACAGCGTTATGGATTGATCGGTAAACGTGGCCAGCTTCACTGCCCCGCCTATGTAATCTTCCACGGAGGGGTTGACGATCCTCGCACTCACTAAAATGTCGGCTAGCCAATTTTCGGCTGCCTTCGCGCCTAGCCGACGCAACACGAGTGCATGGGTCTCCAGTACGGTTGAATAAGAAACGATCAACTCTCGCTTTTCGTGTGCGACTAGCTTTAGCTCGCTCTGGGCACGCTTGTGGTATGCATCGTCGGGATCGACTGCAGCGAAAAGGGGACCCGCATCAGCAAGAATCGCCCGACTCATGGTTCGGCAAAATAACGGTCATGTTCCTGGCTAATATCACGATGGCCGCTCCCTCGCCGGGCTGGTCGTATCCGTGGCGGGCCGGCGGGACGTAGGTAGCCGCGCAGCGCCAAATACTGGCGTAGCGCCGCCTGAACTACGGCGGTGAGCGGTGGACGAGCTTCCTGGTCTCGAACGTAGCTTTCGACTGCGTCGGCCAAGTCGTCGGGAATTGTCACAGTAGCGCGTTTCATATGGAAGTGAATTGTAGCACCAGTTGGTGAAGATGGTGAAAGTGGGTGGTGTCCTAGAGGTGCCTTGCCGGCTTCTCGTCGAACAGGTCGGACACAAAAAAGACGATTCCCAGCAACGGGTCTAAGATGAATGTCACCGCTGTAATAATCCAGTTGGCGACCCGAAGAACCGTTTTGTGAGTCTGGTTCACGTTCCCGGCTCCCTAGCCAGTTCCAATCATCTCACCAATACCTTTAGAACACTACCTGAAAACGAGCGGTAGTTTTACCCGAACAGCCGCATCAATCCCTTGGCAGGCAGATCGGGCACGAGAAACTTCCCGCGGCTCAGCGCTTCTGCGGCGCCGTAGCCGCTGCGCACCGCGCCTTCCATGGTTGAGGGCCATCCTGTCGCTGTCCAATCTCCCGCGAGGAAAAGCCTCGGCCACGGACTAATGTGTGAAGGACGAAACGCGTCGCTGCCCGGAGCGGGCGAGAACGTAGCGTGCACTTCTTTGATGACCGTCGCTTTCGTCAGCTTAGCTTCACGCACGGCAGGGAAAAATTCGCCCAGCTCCCTGACGGCCATCTCGATAATCTCGGCGCGCGATTTCTCCACCAGCGTTTTCGACGCGCTCACCACCAGCTCCAGGTAGCTGCCGCTCTGCGCCGAATCCCTCCGCGTCGCCAGGATCTTCGACTTCTGGAACATCCACTGAATGGTGCGCTCCAGCAGCACCGCGTGCTCCAGTGGCGTGATCTCGCGGTCGAACCAAAGGTGTATCCCGGTGATCGGCGAGGACGTAAAGTTGCGCAACTGATCGCGTAGCGGTCCGAGTTCCGGAGCATCCGGCAACAGCTTTTCGACACCGTTGAACGGCGTCGCCAGAATCGCGTAGTCGGCGCGCACGTCTTCGCCGCCGACACAAAGCTGCACGCCCTCGGCATCGCCGCGGACCGAATCGACAGCGGCCCGCGTATGCACCTTGCCGCCGCGCGCTTCGATGTAGTCCGCCGCCGTCCCGTAAAGCTGCGAGAGCGGGACAGACGGAACTCCCATACGTCCGGCTTCGGCCGACTTCAGAAAGGATTCGCGAAAGACCTGCGCGGCGTAGCGAACCGACATCCGGTCCAGATCTTCGTTGAGGGCGCTGACCAGCACCGGCATCCAGAAATGATCGATGGCCTGTCGCGGCTGGCCGTGACGCAAGAGCCACGACAGGAAATTTTCGCCGTCATCCTTGGGAAGCCGGGGGACGAGCGCCATCATCGCGCGCGCGATGGCGAACTTGTCTTTCAGGTCGAGCACGGACGAGTCGAGGAACGACGGCGCAGTATGAAAGGGCGGCGGCAGCGCTCCCGGCTTCAGCACCGAAAAACATCCGCCAGGAAGGATGAACGTGATCTCGTTGTACCAGCGGATCTGCTGCTCCACCCCGAGCCGGCGGTAGAACTCGATGAGATTGGTGCAACAGCCCAGCAGTACATGCTGGCAGTTGTCCACAACCTCCGCGGTGCCGGGCAGCTCATACGAGGATGCGCGCCCACCCAGGTAAGGACGCCGCTCGAACAATTCGACTTGATATCCGGCCTCGGCCAGCGCGCTTCCTGCGGCCAGACCGGCGAGTCCGCCGCCGACAATGGCGACCGACGAACGCTGCGGGTTGGGCTGCGCGGCGCTCATGTCAGGCGCTTCCAGAATCCTTTGCCCAGCACCGCCAGTTTCTCCGCGGTGCTCAACCGGACGCGCTGCGAGAAGACGTCATAGTTGCGGGCTGCGATCTTCTCCAGCAGCCGCCGATAGATCTCGACCAGCGTCCACAAGGCGGGCTGGCTGTCTTCGTCCACCAGCGGCAGCAGTTCGTCCGCGGCGCGATAAAATTCGCGGGCGCGCCCGGCTTCGAACTCCAGCACCGGGCGCAACGATGCAGATGCAGTGCCGTTCGTCAGCGAGCGAGGCTCGACCCCGAAGCGCGCCAGATCTTCCCTGGGCAGATAGACGCGCCCCATTTCAGCGTCTTCTTTTACGTCGCGAATGATGTTGGTGAGCTGAAACGCGACCCCGGTTTGCTCCGCCAGCTTCTCGGCGCGCGGATCGCGATAGCCAAAGATGCGAATGCAGATCAACCCGACGACCGACGCGACGTGATAGCAGTAATCGTAAAGCTGGTCGAAGGTGTCGTACTGGAGTTGCGCAGGTTCCGCGCCCGGCGCAGGTTTCGGGGCAATCCCCTGCTGGGGCACATCCATCGCCGTGCCGTGCACCAGCTTTTCCAGCAGCTCCATGGGGATTTTGTAGAGCTTCTGCGAATCCGCCAGGGCAAATAACACCGGATCGTCGGTGGGCTCGCCGGCGACCACGCGACGCAGCGCGTTGATCCATTCATCCAACTTCTCGCGGCGCTGCTGCGCCGGGATGGAAGGATCGTCAGAGATGTCGTCGGCATGGCGCATGAAGGCATACACGGCCGAAACGGCATTGCGCTTGGGAGCAGGCAGGACCAGGAAGCCGTAGTAGAAATTCTTGGCAGCGGAGCGTGCGATGTGACGACAAACTCCGTAGGCGGCCCGCAACTGGAGCGGGTGTTTGTTCACAACAGCTTTCCCGCGGCTGCGCGTGCCAGCAACCACAACTTGCGCGGCTTGGAAATGACCGGCCGCCGCGTCAACACGTCGTATCCCTGACGCTCGATGGCGTTCAGGATCTCCAGCCCGCCGCGGCTGAACAATTCGATGTCCAGCGCCAGATGTTTATCCACCATCTTCGCCAGCGGCAGTCCCATCTGAAACCATTCGCGGGCGCGCGCAACTTCAAACTTCATCATCTCCAGAAATGCAGGTGTCGCTCGACGCTGCGCGATGTCATCTCCCGTCACGCCATACTTCGCAAGATCTTCCAGCGGAAGATAGATCCTGCCTTTGGCGTAATCGACGGCGACATCCTGCCAGAAGTTCGCTAATTGCAGCGCGGTGCAGGTGTAGTCGGAAAGCTTTTGCCGCTGAGCGTCGCGATAGCCGCACACGTACAACACCAGATGTCCGACAGGATTAGCGGAATAGTGGCAATAGCCCAGCACATCGGCAAACGCGGGATATCGCGGGGTCGTCTGGTCCTGGCGAAAGGCCCGCAGTAGATCGGAAAACTCGTGCTGCGGAATTTCCAGTTCGCGCACGGTCGGCCGCAGAGCGACAAAGACCGGATGCCTGGGCTCTCCGGAATAACACTGCTCCAGTTCGGCTTCCCATTGATCAAGCAAGGCCAGCGACTGTTGCGGATCGCCGACCTCATCGCCCAGATCGTCAGAAATCCGGCAGTACGCGTAAACGTTGTAGAAATGCTGATGCAGATGCTTGGGCAGGAACCAGGTCACGACCGAGAAATTTTCGTAATGCGAGTGCGCCAGCCGCGAGCAGTATTGTTGCGCCTCGGCCAACGACGGCGCGTGCTCGGGAATGGCGTACTCCGGAGGCAGCGACTGCCAGCCTGGCGCAGCCGTGGAACCGTGCTGCGCAAAATCCACGCCAGTATGAGTGGGAAGAGAGGACATCAAGAAGATTGTACCGGGGATGGTCGGCCCTGTGCGCAGGCTGAAGACGGGGGAAGCGCACTAGGCTGACGTTAGGTTCCTAACTGTTGTACGGTTCGAATCTCCGTCGATCGAGGTGGAACAGGCTGAAGTCACCGTCGGAATCAAGAATCCCTAAGACGACGTCCAAAGGCTCCCGAAAATAGGTTGAGCCAGCATCACGGCTTTGATCGAACTCCGGCCTATCGAGAACCTGGACCACAATCGCGGGCTCCTCATATTTTGGCAATAGTCTGTTTCTCAGACCGGCCTTCCACTTAACGATATCGCCAGGCTTGAACGCAAAATCTTTGCGCAGGTCGTCATAATACTCAACAAGTAGCTGTGCCCTTTTAGACGGATCCCCTCTAAATACGGGGGATTCTCGGGCAGTAGTTTCCTTAGTATCGGCATCCTCGCCGGGCCCTTGCTCCGCTGCTGCTCGCGCAGTTCTTACGACTCCGTTTTCGTTCGGTTCAGGACTCATTTTTCCAAATCCGTGCTCGGCCGTTGGATCCAATTGTCCTCCCCTATCTTGAAATCGATAGGAGGCACAAGTTCAGCCGGTGTTATGGCCCTTATTTTATTAGGGGCCTTGAATTTTGCCGTTTTCTGGCGGGCAGTGCCTTTTTCCCCGCCCATCACGGATCGGAGCGCACCTATCCGAGGCCGCTGTGTAAGCGTCGCCATCTCCTGCTGCGGGTTCTTAGATCCCTGTTCACGGACACTTGCCATTTGGCACAGATATTCCTCCCTGGACTTGGTGCCCCGCCAAGCCACCCAACCAAGCACCAGAAGGAACGCGAGCCATGGAAGATAAATCATGTTTCAAGTCCCATTTTTCCTTAGTTTCGCTCCGAAGGCGATCAGCACCAACCCGAAGATTATCAGGCATATAATATCTGCTGCAAACGAGTAGATACCGAGCCCCTTTTGAATCTTCAGGCCGACCGTAATCAATGCCGCGCCGACATAGACGGCGCTGGCAATCACCCAGTAACTTCCCCCGCCAGTCTCCACCCGGACGCCGAGTGCTAGTGAGGCGCCACCAAAGAATACAACGCCGGCGGCGATCAGCCAATCAGCGCCTTTCCCACTTCTCAGCAGGGTCTCGAGAGGGCCAAAGACGGCGAGTAGAATCCCACTTTCCCGTAAGGCTTCCGCCCACAGCTCGTGCTCCGGCTTCCCCGACATAAGAGCATGATATACGCGATTCCCGTCCCCTACGCACTACGTTCCCGGGATGATGGCGGTCTTGATGTCGCCGTTGCGATTGAGCATGTGCCGCAATACGTGCTGCAAGCGCGACAGCGGCGCTTCGCCGGTGATGTAGTCGGTGCCCTTGATCTTGTTCTCGCAGATCAGGGAGAACGCTTTGCGCACCGTCTCGGGCGTGTGATGGAAGGTGGCCTTCAGGGTCAGCTCGTTATAGTGGAGGCGCTGCGTATCCAGCGCGACCGTGGTCCCACTGGCGCAACCGCCGAAGAAGTTGACGGTGCCGCCCTTGCGCACCATGTCAATGGTCCACTCCCAGGCTTGCGGGCGGCCTACCGCCTCGATGACCACGTCGCAACCGCGCGCTTCGGGAGTGAGCTTGCGCACCGCCTTCACCGGATCGTCCACCGCATCAATCTGGACCGTGCTGTCGGCGCCCAAGCGGCGAGCGGGGCCCACTTGCGATTCACGTTTCACCACGGAGATGACATTGCAACCGGCCAGCTTGGCCACCTGCACGAACATCAGGCCGATGGGACCGGCGCCGATGACGGCCACCGAGTCGCCAATCTCCAATTTGGTTTCGTGCAACCCACGCAGCACGCAGGCCAGCGGCTCAACCATGGCAGCCTCTTCGAAGCTGACGTGCTTCGGGATGGCCAGCATGTTGGTTTCCACGATGCGCCGGGGAATGCGAATGTATTCGGCATAGGCGCCGTTGTTGAACAGCAGGTCGGAGCAGAGATTTTCCTGGTGCTTGGAGCAGTAGAAGCAGGTGCCACACGGGGCGGAATTCAGCGCCACCACCCGCATGCCTTTGCGGAAACCGCGAACGTTTGGCCCAACCTCTTCGACGACACCCGCCAATTCATGGCCAAACAGGGCCGGAGGCACAATCATGCGCGCGTGATAGCCGCGCTGATACACCTTGAGATCGGTGCCGCAGGTCAGGGCCACTTGCACCTTGACCAGCACTTCCCCTTCATCCAGCGTGGGAATCGGCACCTGCTCGATCTTGACGTCCTCTTTGCCATAGAGGACCGCCGCTGTCATCTGTCTGCTCACTTATTGGCCCTTCCATAAGCTGCCCGGTTGAATGACCACCTTCATGGAGTCCGGCTTGGGATGGGCAGCCAAATGCAGCGCTGCAACGGACTCGCCCAGCGGAAAGCGGTGACTGACGAGCCGCTCCAATTCCATTTCGCCGCTGAACACGAACCGCACGGACTCTTCCTGCAAGTCCACCGAAGCGCTGTATGACCCCAAGAGACTCTTTTCATCAACGCAAACTGCCGCCGGATCGAGAGTTGCCTCGCCGTGCTGCGTTTGCGCAAACAACAATACCCGGCCCCCCGGACGCGTGGCGTCCATGGCGGTACGAATTAAAGCGTTGCCGGCTACCGCAAGTATGACTGCGTCCGCTCCCCGGCCCTCCGTCAGTTCTTTAATGGCTCTTACGGTTTCGGAGGTAGAAGCGTCGATGTTTTCGTTCAGACCGAACGTCTCAGCTATTGTATGCCTCTGCGGAAACAAATCGGAAGTTATTACCCTTGTCCCACAACGGCGCGCCAGCACCGTCAGGATGATGCCAATCGGCCCCTGGCCGATGACCAACACTGACTCCCCAGGCATAAGCCTCAGCGTTTCAATACCTTTCATGCAGGTATTGATGGGTTCAATGAAAGACGCCCGCTCGAAAGAAACGCCATCCGGAATACGGATGACGCCCTTGCCAACGATCCACTCCATCACCCGCACATATTCGGAAAAACCGCCTCCGCTGGGCTCGTAGCCCGCCGTGGCGCCGACTTTCTTGTAAGTCGGACACTGGGCGAACACCTTATGCCGGCAGTAGTAGCATTCTCCGCAGGGGATGTGATGGAACACCATCACCCGTTCGCCCAGCTCGTAGCCGGCAACCTCTTCGCCGAGAGCGGCAATGACCCCGGTAGTCTCATGGCCAAAGATGCGCGGGGCGGAATGCGATCCAGTCGCGATCTTCTTGAGATCGGTTCCGCAGATGCCGCAGGTGTGGACCCGAACCAAAATTTCTCCCGGGCCGATCTGCGGCACCGGGACAGTCTCCAGCCGAACGTCGTTCACGCCGCGATAAACCGCCGCCTGCATAGTCGCGGGGACGGGCTGCTGGCCGATGGAACTACCGAGTTGTGTTGCGCTCGACATGTTGGAAATCAGTAGCCAGGTTACTGGCTATTGCCTTCAATTAGATGTTCCAACTCCCGGCACAGGTTCGCAGATGCGATCCTGCTGTTTTTCCTCATCTTTCCCAGCGTGGCCCACCACTTCGGGTGGAGCGCTACATACACCAGGAACTGCGGCGTCTCGAACCTTCCGTTACCGTCAATAAACCGCGTCAGGGGCGGCATCGGGAAGGCCGAGTCATCGGAAATGGCCTTCACCGCCGCGAATTCCAAGCCTCGCTCTTTGGCCACTTGCGCTACCGCCGCGCCCTCCATGTCCACCACGTCGGCTGCGTATTTCGCCAACAAGGCCCCTTTTTCCGCGACATCACTTATGCCCGGCGAGGTTGCCAGCACCCACTCGCCTCCGCGCGTCGGGTAGCGATCGCCGGTTGCGACATCGACCACCTCGCGCATCCGGCCAACGTCGCCGACCCTCAGGTTGGGCGAGAGTGCGCCCGCCATGCCCGCCGAAACCAGCAGCTTCGGCTGCGCGTGCTCGATCACCAATTCTGCCGAGTGACGGGCGCGCTTTTCGCCGATACCGCCAACCGCAACCATCGCCTCGGGCAGCTCGAACAGCTCAACGCCGTCTACGTGCAGCGGCTGCGTCTTCATTTTGGCAAGAAGCGGCGCCACTTCCACCCGCATCGCCACTACAATCGCGACGGGCTTACGGGGCATAGCCGTTTGCCCGGAACCACTCCACCGCACGGCGCAAAGCGCCATCAACCGGCCCCGGATTCCAGCCCAGCTCGCGCTCCGCCTTGGCGCTGGTGATGAACATCTTCTTGCGTCCCATGCGGACCGAGTCCAGGGTCACGCGAGGTTCGCGCTTGAGCATTTTGCCGGAGACCACCGTGTCCACCACGCCCGTGGCATAGGCCACGACGTAAGGCAACTTCACCCTGGGCGAGGGCAAACCTGTGATCGCCGCCAGTTTATCCAGGATCTGCTTCAACGTCAGGTTCTCACCGCCAAGAATATAGCGCTCACCCGGAACCGCTTTTTCCATCGCCAGCAGGTGTCCGTGAGCGCAATCGGCGACATCCACCAAATTCAGCCCCGTATCCACATAGGCCGGAAACTTACGTCGCAGGAAATCAACTACGATTCGTCCGGTGGGCGTCGGCTTGATATCGCGCTCGCCAATGGGAGTCGTCGGATTCACCACCACGACGTTTTGCCCAGCACGTGCCGCCGCGATCACCAGTTGTTCCGCCATGAATTTGCTGCGCTTGTAATCGCCAATCATGTTGGAGAGCGTGACCGGGGTTTTCTCGTCGGTAAGGCGGCCGTTGTTGCCGAAACCCATGGTGGCAACGCTGCTGGTATAAATAACCCGCCGCACGCCCGAATCTCTCGCCGCCGCCAGGACGTTGCGGGTGCCCTCAACGTTGGAGTCGTAAAGCTCTTGACCGTTGGGCGACCAGAGCCGATAGTCGGCGGCCACGTGGAAGACAAACTCGCAACCCGACATGCCAGTCTTCAGCGACTGGAGATCGCGCAGATCGCCCACCACGCGCTCCGCCGGCAAGTCGGCGATGTTGTCGAGACGGCTGGTGGGACGCACCAGCAGGCGCAACTCCGCACCTCGGGAAAGCAGTTGACGGGCAACGTGGCTTCCCAGAAATCCGGTCGCGCCTGTGAGGAAACATTCCATAGTTCAGTAGCCAGTAGCCAGTAGTCAGTTGTCAGTTGTCAGTGCCGTAGGCACGGCAGCGACGCTAACTACACAGGGTTCCCAGTCGTCCGCCAAGGATTGGTAACCGGGATTCCCCACACGCTGAAATCCTTTACATTCCGTGTGACGACGGTAAGGCCATGATGTTTGGCCGTTGCTGCCATGAGGCCGTCGATGATGGCCAGCGTGATCCCTTTGAGCTGTGCTTGGCCGGCCATGGCGCCCCAGATTTCTGCAATTGCGTCATTGATCGGCAATAGACGACCTGCGAATCGGGCAGACAGGTCGCCCTCCAACCATTGTTCCAACTGATCGCGTTTCTTGCCCGCAGGCAAAAGCGTCACGCCCTTGCGAATCTCCCCGAAGGTCAGGACACTCAGGTGGAGTGTGTCTTCATTCTGAGCGTCCACCCATGTCTTTACCCTCACATCCGGCGGCCAAGGCCGACTGTATTCGGAAATTACGTTGGTATCGAGCAGATATCGACTCATAGCTCGATATCACGGCCCGGATCTTTATCGCGCTCCAGGTTGATCCCGGAACCGGCCAGGGGAGACTCCATGAAAAACTCAGAAAGCGTTTGCTTGGGCTTCGGATGCTCGGCCGGCTGCGCCGCCTGTTCCAGCAGGATGGCGGCATAGGCCGGCACGTCCATGCCGCGGGCCGCAGCCTGGGCTGCCAGTTCGGCCTCCAACTCAGGCTTGATGTCGAGCGTGATGGTCATCGTCGCAGTCCCTCCGGGTCAGTATAGTCAATGAACATCCTTACTCGTGTCCAAAAGATCGTCATTACATGACCCGACAAATCTCTAGCCGCGCTCTGCGGGGGTGGGAGAACTCATCATCTGCTGCCTACCGACTACTGACAACTGACTACTGGCTACTGACCTTGGCGTACGTGGTCAGCGCCAGCAGCGGGAAGTATTGCCGGTACATGTAGTACATCAGGTAAAACACGCGCGGGAATCCCGTGCCAGTGTAGAGCGACTCATCCCACGACCCATCACGGCGCTGCGTCTTCAGCAGATAGGCGATCCCATGCTGCAGCGAATCGTTGCGCGTGTCGTTGGCGGCAAGCAATCCCATCACCGCCCACGCGGTCTGCGAAGGCGTGCTCGGACCGACTCCCTTGGTGTTGGCATCGTCGTAGGAGCCGCAGGTCTCGCCCCAACCGCCATCAGGATTTTGCATCATGCGCAGCCACTCGACGGCCTGCAGCACGAAGGTCTCGTGATAATCCACGCCCACCGCCTCCAGCCCGCGCAGCACCTGCATGGTCCCATAGATATAGTTCACGCCCCAGCGTCCGAACCAGGAGCCGTCCACTGCCTGCTCGCGCTTGATGAACTCGACCGCGCGCCGCACCGGTTGGTCCTTCAACGAATAGCCATAGCTGGCCAGGCATTCCAGCACCCGGCCGGTGATATCAACCGTGGGCGGATCGAGCATGGCATTGTGGTCGGCGAAGGGAATGTTCTGGAAGACCATGCGGTCGTTGTTCTTGTCGAACGACGCCCAGCCGCCGTTCTTGCACTGCATGGAGAGAATCCAGTCAAGCGCGCGACGCGTCGATTTGTCGTGATAGCTCTCGTTGCTGGTCTTCACTCGGCTGAGCGCCAGCAGGACCTGCGCGCTGTCGTCCACATCGGGATAGAACTCGTTGTTGAACTCGAAGTACCATCCCGCCGGCGCTGCCTTGCGGTTCTTCACGCACCAGTCGCCTTTGCGAGTCACCTGCTTGCGCAGCATCCACTCGCAGGGCCGCACCAGGCGAGGATCGTTGGCCGTCACGCCGCTTTCTGCCAGGGCAAACACGGCATAGGCGGTGTCCCACACCGGAGACATGCAGGGTTGCATGCGAAAGGTGGTCTCTTCCTCGATGCCCAGCTTTTCAAATTCATCCATCGCGCGGATCACTTGCGGATCGTCCAACGAGTAACCCAGGCAGCGCAGGGCGATGATGGAGTTCATGAGGCCGGGATAAATTGCGCCTAGGCCATCGCTCATCTCCATGCGCTCCAGCATCCACTTCTCGGCAACCTTCAAGGCGAGCGAACGCAGCGGGCGAACATGAATCTGCTCCAGCAGATGGACCATGCGATCGAGCACCAGAAAGAAATTGCGCCAGCTCACCAGCTTGTCGGCCCAGCGCAGGCGCAGCTGCGTCCGGGTGCGCCCGCCGACAAAGAGCTCGTCAATTCCCTGCTCCACGGGGATCTTCTTAAACGGCTTCTTGGCATAGGCAATGGAGAGCGGCACCAGAATGGCGCGCGACCAGGACGAAATTTCGTAGATATTGAACCAGAACCACTTGGGGAACAGAACGATTTCGGGCGGAATTGCCGGGACTGCGTCGTAATCGTACTGTCCAAGGAAGCAGAGATTAATCTTGGTAAAGGTATTGACCGCAGTGACGCCACCCAAGGCGAGAATGCGCTCACGGGCCTTCTGGAGCTGCGGATGATCGGCACTGTAGCCCGCCATTTTCAGCGCGAAATAGGCCTTAACGCAGGCGCTGATGTTGGAAGGCCCATCGTTGTAAATGGGCCAGCCGCCGTCGGGATTCTGCCGATTCAGGATCTCAGTGGCGCACTTCTGCGTCCGCACCGGATCTTCGGTGCCCAGCAGGCGATGCAGCAGAATGTAATCCGACACCAGGGTTGTGTCGGCGCCCAGTTCGCCACACCAGTAGCCCTCTTCGCGGTCCTGGATGGAGAACAGATATCGCCGCGAGGCATCGATGGCGGCGGCCACCCGGCTCTTGATGTCATCAATTTTGCCGAAGCGCACTTCGGCACGATCGGAAGGACCTTCCATTCCCTTGCTACTCCGCCATGGCTGGCGCAGCGCCAATGGCCTCGACGATCTCGGAGGGCAATCCGAAACGCACGTGCTCGGGCATGACTTCGATTTCACGCATATTGGTGAAACCCTGCTCTTCCAGGAAAGTCACGGCCTGTTGCACCAGGATCTCGGGGGCCGAGGCGCCCGCCGTCAAACCCACGGTATTGACGTTTTCCAGCCACTCCGGTCTGATCGAGCGGTAGTTCTCGATGAGATGGGACTGCGCGCCCAGATTGCGGGCGACCTCGACCAGGCGGTTGGAATTGGAACTATTGTCGGAGCCGACAATCAGCAGCAGGTCGCATTCGCCGGCGACATCCTTCACCGCAGTTTGCCGGTTCTCCGTGGCATAGCAAATGTCCTGCGCGTGCGGCCCTTGGATGTTGGGGAACTTTTTCCTGAGCGCCGCGATGACGTGGCTGGTCTCGTCGAGACTCAGCGTGGTCTGCGTCAGATAAGCGACCCGGTTGGGATCGGGAACTTGCAGGTCTTCCACCTCCTCAGGTGAGTCCACCACCTGGGTGACGTTGGGCGCTTCGCCGAGCGTGCCGATGACTTCATCGTGGTCGCGGTGGCCGATGAGGATGAGCGAATAGCCTTCGCGCGCAAACTTGACGGCTTCGACATGGACCTTGGTGACCAGCGGACAGGTGGCATCGATCACGCGCAACTCGCGCAGCTTGCTGGCGTCACGCACCTCGGGCGCGACCCCGTGCGCGCTGTAGATGACACGCTCGCCGGCCGGCACTTCCTGCACGCTGTCCACAAAGATGGCGCCCTTGGCGCTCAATTCGTCCACCACATAACGGTTGTGGACGATCTCTTTGCGCACGTAAATCGGCGCGCCGAAGGTCTCCAGGGCGATGCGGACAATGTCAATGGCGCGAACCACGCCGGCGCAGAAGCCCCGCGGCTTCAGTAAAAGTAAGGTTTTGGCGTTGCCTTCAGTCATGCTGTTGTCTGTCCAGTATACGGGTAGAAACCCGCTTTTCCCCACACAGTTACTCTATTGTAGCAGCGGCGGAATCGCCAAGGTAACGACCCGAGGCGGCACAATTTAGCAGCCTAAGGCGCAAATTTTGCAGGGAACGGGGACGGGTTTACAGCCTGTCATCCTGAGCGACGAGCGTAGCGAGGAGTCGAAGGACCCCTATACGAGCCACCCCGTTTGGCCGTTCCTGGCGACAACTTGCCCTGGGCGTAACGCGGTACAATCCATGGGCAGGAGAGCTCCCTCATGACCGGCAACGAACTTGCACAGATGTACGAATTCAGCTACGGCGCCATCAAACGCAACCTTGACGACGTCAGCAACGAAGACAGCCTTGTCCAGCCGCCGGGCGCGGGCAACTGCCTGAACTGGGTCCTGGGACACATCGTGGTTGCCCGCAACACAGTCCTCAGCCTCGCCGGTGGCGCTCCCATGGTTGGCGACGAGGTGGCTGCGCACTATCGCCGCGGATCGCACCCGCTTCAGCCCGGCAATAAGGTGCCTGACCTCGCTACACTCCGCGGCCTGCTAAGCGATACGCAGGCTCGACTGGTTCCTGCTCTCGCCGCGCTCTCGGACGAGGCGCTGGCCCTTCCCGTGCCGGAGCCGATGCGCCGCCCGCCGCTCACCGGTTCGGTCGCGGATGCGCTGATTCGTCTGCATTATCACGAGGGTTACCACAACGGACAGATGGGACTGCTGCGCCGCCTGGCAGGCAAAGAAGGGGCGATCAAGTAAGGGTAATAGGCGATAAGCAAAGGGGACTGCCTAGCTGGAAACGAGGAGAGACCGGTGGATCACCTGATCGAAGTACTACCGAACAACTCTTTCTGAAGCCAACCGTAACCCTCGAAAACATACCGTTTGCCTTGGTCCAGTGACTCCATGGCACTATTCAGCGCATCTATTCGCTCGGGGCGATCACCTGCGAACCGTTCCTTCAACTCCTTCAGGAACAAGTCGCGCCAAACCTGGAGTCCATCCGCACCCTGGGCTAGATGGAAACAGACCTCATTGGGCTGCCAACCAAGTTTCAGGATGAACACCAAGTACTGCTCAATGATGCTTCCGCGGAACTCCCGGGCTACTTGCTGCTGCGAGTCGGCAATGTTCCAGACACAGAACGACCAGCACTGCGCCAATGCCGATGCAATCTCGCCAGGAGCTTCAACCGTCTGAGGTGCGGTCCTGGACATCGCTTCTCGTACAGCCGTGCATGACAATTCGTCGAGGTCTGCAGTGATCGTATACAACAGATAAGCGTAGGGTGTGGGAAACTCGGAGTTGCTGAGGGGGCTTTGCCAAACGGTCTCGTCGAACGTCGACCGCTCCTGCACAGCACGGAATATGTCAAACAGGTCGCTGACGTAAAAATCCTTTTCGACCCGCCCTTCAAGCGCAGCCTTGATGGCAAGCACCTCGGTCTTAGCCGCGAGGTAGATAGGGCAACGCGCCCGTTTGCTGACCCCTTGTCTCGCTTCGTAGTCCCGGCCCACTTCGTTGTAGTCAGCGTCGAGTTTGCCGCTGCGCAAGATTTCTACCGCCGATATAACGAGCGGGTAGTGAGCGCTCGCTTCGTAGTACCATTCAGGGTTCTGGAAAGTCTTCTCCACTAACGCCCGCTCTGACTCAGAGTAGGTAAGGTGCTCCCAGCCACCATATCTTGAGACTACGGCCGACCGTAAGGGCGACACGCCTGAGCGTAGAAATTCGCGAACAACCACGTCCACAGCACCGTGACGGTTTTCAAGCGACTTGAGAAATTGCAATTTCGCCAATAATTCGAGGTGGATTAGGGAGTGCGACTCGACCAGAGCTGCGACCATCGCCGGATCAAACAGAACCGTGGCTGCACTCGCGGGCAACTGAGCGAGCCGCTCCTGATTGTTTCGAACGATTCTTTCCACTTCGTCGAACTCACGCTCCCGCAAAGCTGCCTGAAAGACGTCCTCGACGTGCCTGATATTCCTGCGCGTGAGCTTAGCTTGATGCCAGGTGGCCCAACTCCACAGCGCCGCTCCGACGGGGATCAAGAAGGCACCGAGGGTGAGGCCGAATAGGACAGATGGAAGTGCCCAGCCAAATGGGGGACTTACACCTAGCGGAGCGTCGCGACAGACAATAAGACCCAGGGACAGCAGAAGCGCAAAGCCCAAGCGCCACGCAGGCACGAACAACCTTAGGGAGTAACGCTGAACAGGGCGAACGATAGCCAAAACGGCTACGAGAATACCGAAGAATGTCAGAAGCGCTTCGAGTGTCACTGCTCCTCCTTCGTCTCCCGACATTACAGGGTACATCTGTTGTCTGAATTCGGAATGAGGGACTAGTGCATGACAACTGACAACTGGCCACTGGCTACTGGCCACTGCTTTTGATCATCTGCTCGGCGTGCTTCAGCGAAGTGTCCGTGAGCTTGGCGCCGCTCATCATGCGGGCGATCTCGCGCGTGCGTTCTTCGGGATTCAACGGCCGCACCGAGGTCTTCGTTCTGCCGCCCGATTCCCTCTTCTCGATGAGGTAATGCTGATCGGCGAAGGACGCGATCTGCGGCAGGTGCGTGATACACAGCACCTGCTTGGTGCGCGCGAGCTGCTTCAGTTTTCTGCCCACCGCTTCGGCGGCGCGACCGCCGATGCCGTTATCGATTTCATCGAAGACCAACGTGCGTTGTGAACCCACCCTCTCTGAACCCACCCTCTCACCAGAAGCGGGCGAGAAGGGTGGGCCACCCGAACCATTACGCCCGCCTCGTTTGGTCTGGCCCGCCTCGACGCAGGTCTTCAGCGCCAGCATAACGCGCGACAGTTCGCCGCCCGAGGCGATCTCCTCCACCGGGCCAAGCGGCTCTCCGGGATTGGCGGAAATCAGGTATTGCACCTGGTCGAAGCCACGGGCGCTCCAGTTCCCTTCCTCATCCGCGCCGCTGACCTCAACCTTGAAGCGCGCCTTCATGGCCAGCTCGTTGACCTCGCTCTCTACCATCTTCTCCAGCTTGCGCGCCGCTTCATAGCGATGGCGGGACAGACCGCGCGCCGCCTCCAAGTATTTCGCCGCGGCATTCGCCAGCTCGATCTTCAAGGCGCGCAAGACTTCGTCCTTGTTCTCCATCTCGTTGAGCTTGCGTTCCAGTTCGTCGCCGAGCGCGATCACGTCATCAAGCGTCGGCCCGTATTTGCGCTTCAGGCGATCAAGCAGCGCCAGCCGGTCTTCGACCTCGGCGAGACGCGCGGGCGAAGCCTCGATGCCTTCGGCGTAATCGCGGAGCGCCTGACCGATGTCTTCCAGGGTGATGCGCGCCGACTCCAGCTCGGGCAGCGATTGCCGGAACTTCTCATCGAAGCGCGACAACTCTTCGACCTGCCGCGTGGCCGCGCGAATCGAAGCTGCCGCCGAAGTATTGCTCTCATAGAGCGCGTCGTAGGCTGCCATCGCCGCCGTGAAGACCTTCTCAGCGTTGGCCAGCACGCGCTTCTCGGCCTCGAGCCTGGTATCTTCCTCCGGCTGCACCCGCGCATCGGCAATCTCTTTGCGCTGAAAGCTCCACAAGTCCAGCAGACGCAGCCGGTCATGCTCGTCGCGCTCCAGGTCGGCGATGCGATGGCGGACCTGGTTCCAACTTTCGAAGGCCGCCGCGGCAGCCGACGTGTCCACTCCGGCGAAAGCATCCAGCAGCGCCAGGCGCGATGCAGCATCGAAGGCCAGCACGGCCACATTCTGCGCATGAATCACCGCCAGATGCGGCGCCAGTTGCTTGAGGACAGCCACCGTCGCCGGCTGGTTGTTCACGAAGACACGACCCTTGCCGCCGGTCGAAATCTCGCGGCGAAGAATCAGTTGGCCGTCGTCGGAACGGGAATCGGAATTGCAATCCAGGCCGTTGGCTTCGAGCACGGAATCCAGGGCTTTGGACTCGGCCTCGAAGACCGCCGAAACCACCGCCTTGTCGGTGCCGTGACGAATCGTATCGGTGGAGGCTTTGTCGCCGAGAAGCAAAGCCAGAGCGTCAATGAGGATGGATTTTCCGGCGCCGGTTTCGCCGGTCAGCAGATTCAGACCGGACGCGAACTCCACGGCCACGTTATCAATGACCGCGTAGTTTTCGACCCGCAGTTCCAGTAGCACGTGAGCTCTCGACCCGCTGAAGTTAAGCGCAGTGTAGCAGGAAAGGCCAGTAGTCAGTAGTCAGTCGTCAGTTGTCAGTTTGCGAATGGCGGGACTCGGTTTCGCGAACAGGGTTGGTCTTGGGACCCCAGCGTATGATAGCTTCATGGATTTTCAGTTCACCGCCGTTTTTCGCCGCGTCCCCGAGGGCTATATCGCATTCGTCGAGGAGCTGCCCGGGGCCAATACCCAAGGCGTGACCCTCGAAGAAGCCCGCAGCAACCTGCACGAAGCCGTTGCCCTGGTGCTGGAGGCGAACCGGACGCTGGCTCAGGAAGCCGCCTCCGGAAAAGACGTGATTCGAGAACCGCTGAAAGTCAGTGCGTGAAGCGTCGCGAACTCGTTCGACACCTCGAACGGCACGGGTGCGAACTGTTGCGCGAAGGAGCCAATCATTCGATCTATGTGAACCGGGCCGCAGGTAAGACTTCGGCAGTTCCTCGCCACTCCGAAATCAACGACGACCTGGCCAAGAGAATCTGCAAGGACTTGAGCATTCCATCGCAGTAGGCCGGGTGCCTGAGTAAGAGCGACCCGGCCTGCCCTTTCCCTTTTGGTGCAGGACCGCTCCTCATGATGCTTCAGGTACTCCCCGGCTTTGGGGCTTGAATCGGGCGGAAGCGCTGCCTAAAATGGAGGCTGCTCCGGCGATTTTTCCCGCCTCCAAATCACTTTCGCGCTCAAAATTTTTTCGTTTGCTGCATGGGTGGTGCAATATGGTGTGGTTTCCACAGGGAGACCCCTAAATATTGCGTTTTATGTCTTGACCCCTCCTCGCCTTCGAACGTACAGTTGGCTTGGCGTTCCTCGTTGGGTCGAGATGAAATCGCGGATAGCGCTGGCGTGAGAGTCCCGGGTGCAGTCGAGACAGGCCGCCCTATCCGAACGGGAGTATGACGTTGCTCAAACTGAAGAAGCTGCAAATCCTCGGATTCAAATCGTTCTGTGATCGCACCGACCTCCGCTTTCAGGGCGACGGCATTGCCGCCATCGTGGGTCCGAATGGCTGCGGCAAGTCGAACATCTCCGACGCCATCTCGTGGGTGCTGGGCGAGCAATCGGCGCGACTGCTGCGTGGCGTCAACATGCAGGACGTCATCTTCGCGGGCACACGCGAGCGCAAGCCCACCGGCATGGCCGAGGTCTCGCTCACGCTGGTCGATCCCGAAATTTACGGCGACGCGCTGGAGCCCGAGATCGACATTCAAGACGATCTCCCCGACGACTGGGACGAGTCTGCCGTGCGCGCGGCCAAGGCCGAGGACGTTGAGCGCTACTCCGAAGAAGTGCATCCCGGACAGAGCGATGACGATGGCGAAGACGCGCCCTCGAACCCAACCGAGTCCGCGGCCCACGATGCTGTCGCCCCGCACGTTGTGCTGAAAATTCGCCGCCGCAAATTTAAGCGCACCTTCAAAGCCGGCGAGATCACGATCACGCGCCGCCTATTTCGATCCGGCGAAAGCGAGTATCTGCTCAACGGCAAGCTGTGTCGTCTGCGCGACATTCAGGACATCTTCATGGGCACCGGTCTTGGCCCGGAATCCTACGCCATCATCGAGCAGGGCCGCATCGGCCAGATCCTCAGCAGCAAGCCTACGGATCGCCGCGCCATCATCGAAGAGGCCGCGGGCATCACCAAGTTCAAAACGCGCAAGCGCCTGGCGGAAGCCCGCCTCGAAGACGCCAAGCAAAATCTCGCCCGCATCAACGACATCTTCGACGAAGTCACGCGCCAGATGAACTCGCTGAAACGGCAAGCCTCGAAGGCCGAGCGCTACGGCAGGTTGCGCGACGAGATGCGCGCCAAGCTGCGCGTGCTGCTGGCCAGCAAGTTCGCGCAACTGGATGCCGAGGCTTCCCTGCTCGCCCGCCAACTCACAGAAATCGGCGAAGCCATGCACGCGCAGGCTGAGGCTGTACAGCATATGGAAGGCGAGCACGGCGAGCGCACGCAGCGCGGCTACGCCATCGAGCGCGAGTCGCAGGAGAACCGCGAGCAGCTCAACCGGCTTTCGCTGGAGATTGATCGCGCCGCCGCCCGCCGCCATACCAACGACGAGCGCTGTTCCGAGCTGGATGCGCGCGCCGCCGCCGCGCAGGCAGAAACCGCCAACACTGAAGCGCAGTTCGCGCGCCTGCAGCGGGAGTTGGAGGCCAATGTCGTCACGCTCGGATCGGCCAGCGTCGAGGTTGCCCATGCTCAGCAGGAGTCGCAAGCCAGGCAGCAGGAGGCTTCTGCAGCTGCGACTTCGCTGTTGGAGGTCGAGCGCCAGCAGGAGCAGCGTCGCGACGCAATTTTGAATGTTGTCTCCGCCACTTCTGCGGTGCGCAACCGCATCACGCAAGCCGAGGAACGCATTGCCGCGCTCGATCGCGAAGCGCAGCGACTGCACGACGAAACCGCCGCTGCGGTTCTGCAACTGCAAACTTTCGGCGGGCAACAAGGCCAACTCGGACTGGAGTTTGAATCCGCTTCACAACGCGTGATCGCGCTCGCCGCGCAGATCGACGAAGCGCGCCAGCAGCTCGACGAAAAGCGCTCTGCCGAGACCACCGGCAAGCGGCATCTGGATTCGCTGCGCGGCGAGTACGCCAGCGCCATGGGCAAGCGGAGTTCGCTGGAGGCGGTCATCACTGAGCACGGCTACACCACCGAATCGGTGCGCAAGCTCTTTACCTCGGGTGCGATGAAGGAAGGTCTTGCGCCGGTGGGCGTGCTGGCTGACTTTCTCGAAGTCGAAGATCGCTATGAACACGTGGTTGACGATTTCCTGCGCGACGAACTGAACTACATCGTGGTCAAGTCGTGGGACGCGGCCGACGAAGGTCTGCGCCTGCTGCGCAGCGACGTGGATGGCCGCGCGACGTTTCTGGTCCATCCTGAAGATTCACAGGCGAAGTTTTCGTTCCTGTTCGACGAGTCCGCGCACCAGGTCGCACATGCCGACAGCGTGGTCCCGCTCAAGCATTGCATTCGCGTGCTCAACGGCTTCGGCAAATCGCTTGAAGTGATTCTGCCCAAGCTCGGCAACGGCTACATTGTGCCCGATGCCGACGCCGGCCGCGATCTCGCGTTGAATAACCCCGATGCCTTCTTTCTCTCCAAGTCGGGCGAGTGCTTCCACAACGTCACTGTGACCGGCGGCAAGCAGCGCAGCCAGGGACCGCTCGCCATGAAGCGCGAGCTGCGTGAAGTGTTGCAGCAGATGGGCGAAATGGAGCGCGCCATGGCCGCCGAGGAGATGCGCGTGGCCGCGTTAGGCCGCGAAATCTTCGAACTGACCGGACTGCTGCATCGGCTGGAGGACGACAAGCGCGAAGGCGAGCGCCAGGCCATGACTTCCGGCCACACGCTCCGCCAACTCGAAATGGAAATGGTCCGGGTGCGCGAACGGCTGTCCACCTATGAGCGGGAACTCGGCCGCGTCGCCGAGGAACGTAACCAGCAGCAGATGTTGCTCGCAGAACAAAGCGGAGAACTGTCGGCGCGGGAGGAACAACAGCGTCAGCTTGAATTGGAGATGCAGGCTGCGCACAGCAGTCTGGAAGGCCTGCGCTTGCGGCGTGACGAAGCCGCACAACTCGCCAGCGAAACTCGGGCGCAACTGGCCACACTGGAAGAGCGCCGCCGCGGAGCGGTGACCACGGTCGAGCGCATCGAGGCGCTGGTGTCGGAGGTCTCGACGCAACTGGCGAAACTGAAATCACAACTCGAGTCGGCCGCCGCCGAGAAGCAGCAACGCGAAGCCGAGAATGTTCGCCTCGCTGAACAGGTGGTCGGCTGGACCGCCGAGCGCGAACTCGCCAACACTCGCGATCGCGAACTGCAAGCCGGGTTGCAGACTGTCCGGGTGCGAATTGTTGAGTTGGAAGAAGCCCTTAAGGCGGCCCGCGAAGCGCTCGATGCCGCGCGCGATCGTCGCGGCGAACTTTCCGCCGCGCAGGCGCGTGTGCAATCCGATGTGCAGCACATGTCCGAGACGTGCGTGCAGGAGCTGAGCCAGCAACCGCACGAGTTGATGGCCGACGATTCCCTGCCCCGCGTCGCCGCAGAGGCGCTCGCCAGCGAAGAAGAGGCCTATCGCGAAATGCGCACGCGGTTGGACAACATGGGTCCGGTAAACATGATGGCGCTGGAGGAGTACAAGGAGATCGCGCAGCGTCACGAATTTCTGGAAACGCAGCGGCTGGACTTGTTGCAGGCCATCGAGAACACCCAGAACACAATCAAAGAAATTGACACCATCTCGCGGCAGAAGTTTGAAGAAGCTTTCAAGATCATCAACGAGAACTTCTCGCGCACCTTCAGCAAGCTTTTCGGCGGAGGCCAGGGCTTTATGCGCCTTACCGACATCGAGAACTCGGCGGAGAGCGGCATCGACGTGGTGGCCTCGCCTCCGGGCAAGAAGCTGCAAAATGTGCTGCTGCTCTCCGGCGGCGAGAAGGCGCTCACCGCGCTGGCGCTGCTGGTCGGCATCTTCCAGTATCAGCCCAGCCCGTTCTGCATTCTCGACGAGGTGGACGCGCCGCTCGACGAAGCCAACATCGGCCGCTTCACCGAACTGATTCGCGAGATGAGCTCGCAAACGCAGTTCATCATCATCACCCACAGCAAGCGCACGATGGGCATGGCGCCAGTTCTGTACGGCGTCACCATGCAGGAACCCGGAGTGTCGAAACTGGTGTCCGTGCGCTTCCACGAAGAGCCGGCACGGCTGACTATGGCAAGCGCGTAGTCGGCACGTTGCGATGTTTGTTTCTGCCGTCCCTACGGGACTCGGGATCATTTCCCACGTCTACCCAGCGCTGAAGCGCTGGGCTAAGCTATTCCGTCCCGCTGCGCGGGACTGGGGTGCTGCGATCCTGCGGTACTCGCCGCTCAGGGCTTACGTAGCTGAACGCATCCAACTGTTGCTCGTCTTTTCCACGCATGCCTCCTTCTTGCGGGTTGGGTTGTGGAAACAAGAGAGTTTTCTGGTACAGAGGCGCCTTCAGTGCGCTCCGCATTGCCATGATGCTGCCTGTGTCAACCAGACGAAAGATGTAGACTCACCACTGCTATTTGCAGTACAAAATCGAGTATGAACTACCGAATCCTCGTAGGGGTAGTGCTCCTGCTTTGTGTCTCTTTTCTTGCTGCTGCTCAGCGACAATCGGAGATTACTGGCGAAGTCGTAGATTCAGAAGGCGCGGCCATCGCCAATGCGCGTGTGCTTGTTCATTGGGATTCTGCCGGCAGCACTGTCGGCCTATCGGATAACATTGGCATCCAGCACGACGTAATCGTGACAACGGATGCCACTGGTAGGTATTCAGCAGGCGTTCCAGCGGGATTCTATGATGTGTTCGTCTCAGCAATGGCATTCACGCCAACCGCCGCAAAGGTGCGAGTGAAAAAGGAGCAACGCATTACGTATAACTCAACCCTAAGGCCAGATCCGTTGGTCTCCCGAGAACTGGCGCATTGAAAAAAATAGAAAGCTTCCACTCCTTGCACTTCGCAAATCGCCCGGCTGAATCCGGGAGTTTTTCCGCAGCCTGCTACAGAACCGCGAGTACCTGCCGCCGCCCGTCCCAAACTCCCCTGCCTCCGTTGCGATATACTTTGGGGTTTGCCATCAGTGTTTGCGAGCAGTAGCACGCACGCTGCTCCAGTTCTGGAAGGAGAACTTTTTCTATGTCATCCGCAGCCGTTTCCTACGCACGCGAGAACCAGAAACGCTTTCTCGACGAGTTGAAAGACTTGCTCCGCATTCCCAGCGTCAGCACCGCCGAAGAGCACAAAGACGATATCCGCAAGGCTGCCGAGATGGTGGCCAACGACCTGAAGCGCATCGGCTTCGAGCATGTCGAGACCATTGCCACCCAAGGCCATCCCCTGGTTTACGCCGACTGGCTGCACGCCTCGGGCAAGCCGACCGCGTTGTGCTATGCGCACTACGACGTGCAGCCGGCCGAGCCTCTGGACGAGTGGCACACGCCGCCGTTTGAGCCCACCGAGCGCGATCAGAACATCTACGCGCGCGGCGCCGTTGACGACAAGGGCCAGCTCTGGATGCAGCTCAAGGCTTTCGAGTCGCTTTTCAAGGGTGGCAACGGCAAGCTGCCCATCAACGTCCGCGTGCTGATCGAAGGCGAAGAAGAAGTGGGCGGCGAGAGCATCGAAGAGTTCGTGAAGAAGAATGCGGCCTCGGGGAAACTGAAGGCCGACTTCGCTCTGGTCACCGATACCGAGCTGTTCGCCCCTGACCTTCCCACGCTGTGCGTCGGCCTGCGCGGTCTGCTCTACACCGAGATTCAAGCGCAGGGAGCGAAGAGCGATCTTCACTCCGGCGTGTACGGCGGAGCGGCGCCCAACCCGCTGTTCGCCCTGGTCGAGATCATCAGCAAGCTGAAGGACGCGGATGGAAAAATCCTCATCCCCGGCTTCTACGATGACGTGCAAAAGCCAACCGCCGACGAGTTGAAAGCGTGGGAGCACCTGCCCTTCAATGAAGAGGACTATCGCAAGGCGGAAGTGGGATCGAGCGTTCTGACCGGCGAGCCGGGCTACTCCGTGCTGTATCGCACCTGGGCGCGTCCCACGCTGGAGGTACACGGTATACCCGGCGGCTTTGTCGCTCCCGGCGCCAAGACGGTGATTCCGGCGCGCGCCTCGGCCAAGGTCTCGATGCGCCTGGTGCCCAAGCAGGACCCCGACGACATCCTGAAGAAGTACACCGAGTACGTGCAGAAAGTCACGCCCAAGGGCATCCAGATCAGCATCAAGGTGCACAGCAAGGGCCCGGCGTGTGTAGTGAACACCGACAACAAGTTCGCGCGCGCCTCGGTGGAAGCCATGCACGAAATCTTCGGGAAAGACACCGTGTATATTCGCTCGGGTGGTTCGATTCCCATCGTGACCCAGTTCGAGGAAGACCTGAAGATTCCCAGCATCATGATGGGCATGGGTCTGCCCGACGACAACCTGCACGCGCCCAACGAGAAGTTCCACATCCCCAACTTCTATCGCGGGATCGAGTCGATCATTCGCTTCTTTCAGATTTTGGGGCAGTGAGAAACAGTGGCTAGTGGTTAGTGGTTAGTGGCTAGTCAGAAGCAGTGTGCCCCACTCAAGCTGGGTTTGCTTGGGTGGGGATTTGACTTCGCCCGGTTCGTCGCTAAGCTGGAGACTGCGGCAAAATAGAAAGGACCGACAATGCAGCCTCACATTTCATTTGCAGGTTGGAGGTTTACTCGCACTCTCAAACGCTTGATCGCCGGGCTGTCGGCCGCCGCGCTTCTAGCTTGCGTCGCGGGCGGACCCAGCTTCACCAGCGCGCAGGAAAAGAAGCCAGCGGCGACGGCCACCAATAGCGCCGGAAATGCGGCTTCGGCGCGTGGCAAGTACATTGTGACCGAGGTTGCCAAATGTGGTAATTGCCACACCCCGCGCATGTCCAATGGGGAACTCGATTACCACCGATGGCTGGCGGGCGGGCCGGTGCCGTACTTGCCGGCCCAACCCGGACAGGATTGGCCGCTGCTGTGCCCACGCATTGGCGGCCTGCCCCCAGCCAGCGATGCCCAGATGATCACATTGCTCACCACCGGAATCTGGACCACCGGCAAACCGCTCCGCTCCCCGATGCCTGAGTTTCACATGACACGCGCCGACGCCGAGGCGGTCCTAAGTTACCTCAAGTCCGTCAGGTCAGGTCACAACCCAACCGAATAGCCGCCGGCCGAGGAGAATACCCCAGCCGCACATCACAGTAAGTGTGATTCGCCAAAAATAGCTTGTTCACGGCACCGGCGGTCGCCGGCTGCGGCCGGCTGCGCAAAGCCGGTTCCGAGTGGCAGGGGCTCAAGCACTACCGCCGGAAGGCTTTAGCTCGGACCTCAGTGGCCCTGACGCAAGCAAACGTTCGACAAAGTCTGTCATCAGTTGCCTGCGGCGTTCTGGCCCGTAAAGCCACAGCGCTTCCTGGTAGGCGCGACCTCCTACACGGGCACGCAGTTCAGGACTCTTCACCAGATCGCGAAGCAGGGTGTACCACTGCTGATCGTCATTCGCCAGAAATCCATTTCCTCCATGGCGAATGGCGTTAGCGTACGGCTGGGTTGGAGACGCGACCGTTGGCATACCAAGCAGCGCCGCCTCAAAGAACTTCAGTTCGCTCTTCGCTTCACAAAACGGATTGCCAACCTCTAAGGGAGCGATGTTGATATCGAAGGTGGCGTACTCCAGCGGAGTGTCATCGCGGGCGACACGATCACGCCATTCAATCTGGTCCGACTGCCGCTCTAATTCGGGGAACTCGGCCAGGTTTACAGTTTCGCGCCACAAGACAAGCCGGACTTGTGGATTTTCCGCAAGCACAGCAGCCAACCCACGCGAGGCTACCGCCAGGTCTCGTTGATGGGTCAGGGTCCCGCCGAAGTACCCAATCCGAACCAGCCCATCGCCGGCCTTCGCCTGGCGGGACAAAAGCGCAGCACGAGACGACTCCAGTCTTTGCTTTTCGAAGCCATTAGGAATGACGGTTGTGGGCTTGCACAAGTCTCGCGCCTCGCGCGCCAGCGCCGGGGTGGTGGTGGTGAAGTAGTCGGCCTGCGACAGAACCGATCGAAAACCTTCATAAAGCGCGCGCGCCTCCTCTTCTTTCTGTCCCAGGGAACGGATGCCATCGATAATTTCACTTTTTGCCAATTCCGGCCGAAACAGCAGATCATCGATGTCAAACACCACGCGCGCCCCCGAATGTCGCGCCGCTTCAATCACCCTGGCAACCACCTCCGAGTAAGGGGCACGCCAGATCCACACAATGTCGCAGTCTTTTATTTCAACGAGCCGTTGCGGAAATTCTTCAATCGGAATGATCACCGTGCGATAGAACTGGGGCGCCAAGGACTCTGCCAAATTGAGCACCCGGTAGCGATGTCCGACGGCATGCTGGTTGCCGGAGATGAAGACGATCTTAGGACGGCAACCCCTGGCTGGCACGAGGCGCGGACGGGCGGCAGATTCCGGCTGGGAAGAAGATTTCGGCTGAGAGGACGACTTCCGGTACGACGTACCGCTTGCTTGTGATGGCCTGAATAGTCGCCCTTCCGCTTTTCCCCAGCCGAGGTAATGGATCAACGGATTCATGCCGGCCTTGGCGACATCCGGGTTCTGTGCCAGGTACCACTTGCTGTCGAACCGCGAACTTGGGTCGCGACCTTCAAGGCCGCCTGACAAAAAGTAGTGCTCCATAGGATCCACGCCCGCCTGAGCAACGTCCGGATTGCGTGTCAAGTACCACTCCTGGTCGAAGAGGCCGGATTTTAACGCTGAGTCTTTCGCGCGGCGGAGTTGAGACCGCTGTCGCAGACGTTCCCGAAGCTGTAGAGTGAGGGTCCACCAAGCCAACTGGATCACCGATCGAAATCGGCGCTTGATCGCGGGCGGCAGACTGTTGCCGAATGTCCTCACCATTGCCGTCATCCGCGAACTGGTCGAAGACGTGATGTCGTGTAACTCCGCCTCTCGACGGACTAAGGTAGCCTCCAGGCGTTGGCCCTGCTCCGCCATTTGCACCACCTGTACCAGCAGCTGCTCTTGCTTGGCCATGCTCTGGGACAGTTGCGCTCGCACCTGGTGTGTTTCTGCCATTTTCGTCGCCATCTCGCTGTGCAACTTCTCGCACTCGGCGATTTTCTGGGCGAGTTCGGCATGGCCCTGATCGACTTGTAACGTGCGTTCCTTGAGCAGCCAAATATCCTGTAATGCACCGCCAAGCCGGCCATACATTTCGCGAATTTGCAGTGTCAGCGATGAATCCTGCGAAGCTGCGAACAGGGCGGACGGCTGGTCTGGCAATAAAGATCCCACCCCTAGAACACCCAGCCCGTGACCGTGAACAAACTCGAAGTGAGGGTATTGCCCCCGCAGCTCGTCCCACAGCTTATGAACGCCAAAATTGCGGCGTTGGACCTCGACGTCATGAAGCAGAACGATGGCGCGGTTGGAAAGCTTTGGCTTCCAAGTGTCAAAGTCGTGTTTGACGTCCTCATAGAAATGACGTCCATCAATGTGCAGTAGATCGATGGATTCGTCCTCAAAATGCCCGACCGCTTCGTCGAACGTGGTGCGCACAAGTTGGGAGAAACCTGAATAATGCTTATCGTGATAGTCACGCAGGGCCGCAAAAACCTCGTCGCCGTAAAGGCCCGAATGCTCGTCTCCCTTCCAGGTATCAATCGCGAAACAGCGGGTTGCAAGATTCAGACGTTGCACCGCCTGCGCAAAAACGAGGTAGGAGAAACCATAGTGCGTACCCAGCTCTACCAGTAGCCGCGGACGCTGAACATCAACCAGCCAGAAGGCGAAAGGGGCGTGCTCTGTCCAGGCAGAAAGCACAAAATGATCTGGCACCCAGAAGGATGCGGGAGAGATGAAACTCTGGCTGCTGGGCGGTACTCCAGGTGGAGGCTGTCCCACGGAAGGAGCTGTCATGTTAGTCCCCGGGGTGGAATTCTTGAAGAGATAAAAGCTAAGGAACAAGCGGGTGCCGCGCGCACCAGCGACTCACGAATACCGGTCGTTACGCAGGTTGGAAGCCTGAGGATTTTGCGCGTCCACACTTCACTAATATAGCGCGATTGCCGAAGTGGTCAGCGCATTTGCTCCGGCAATGCAAAAGGGCACCGCCTCCGGGCCGGGCCCTTTTGTCCGCTTGTGTCAACTGGCGCGTCTACATCATGCGCCGGTACGCGCAACCTGGCGCTCGCTATTACGGCAGCGTTCTGCGCCTGAGAAACCCAACCCTGCAAATGATCTGCGATTCCATCAGCCAATCGCGCAACCCAAAGGCTTCGCGGTCCGCGCTCTCGCCCAGCGCCGCGGACCGAAGCCTATAGATAAACTTTCGCGCTATGCGTAATGCTCGGCGTTCTTCGCGATGAATTCCTGCTTGTCGGCCGGGACCTCATCCACAATGAAAATCGAATTGGTCGGGCACACCGGAACGCAGGCGCCACAATCAATGCAGCCTTCCGGGTCCACATACAACTGGGTTGCCGCTTCGAAGTTCTCTTCATCCTTTTTGGGATGGATGCAGTCGGTGGGACAAGCTTCGACGCAAAGTTCATCTTTGGTGCAGGTATCGGTAATGATGTAGGCCATGATTGCGATCTCCCATTTGGTATTGCTGCCACCCTCATCGCGACAGCCGGGCGGTTGTTCCGCCAAATCCAATGTACAAATTCCTCGACCATCGAGGCGGTGATACCAATCACTCCCCTGTTGTGAGCTAGCGCACATGGTGGTCGCCCCTCATGGGCGCATGTCTTTCGCGCAGAGTTGCACCGTAAACAGGCCGCGAAAAGAAGCCGGCAGAGGACTTCTGGTGGGGCTTCCTGCTTCAGCAGTGGAAAGCTGGACTTTGATCCGGCAGGAAGCGGTCCCTAACAGATGGGCTGGCGGAGCTTGTGAAGCCTCAATGGAAACCACAAAAACGAGAAAAGCCTTTCCCGAGAGTTGCAAGCCTGTGCGCAGTAATGGGACAATGTGATGTCAAACTATTGAAAACATTAGAGATATTAAACGACAAGTTTGGAACATCACGTGCAACTACGAGGCGCAGCACTTCAGCTCCAGGTGAAAGGATCACACACAATATGCGAAAACTCTTGCTTGCATCACTTTTGCTGATTCTTGCAGTGCCGGTTTTGACACAAGCGACCGTTATTGGCTTCGGACCGCTGTGCGGCACCAGCTGCACTGGCATTCAAGTTCCGGATGGCTATGGCGATGCTAATTTCACGTGGGGTGGGAGCTTCTATGCGTATGGCAACGACCCCTATGACTCCAGCTTCCTTAACACCTACGGGGCCCCGTCCGGTGCCTTCGCCTACAACGCCTTTGGCGATTCCCCGATCACGATGAGCAGCTCTGTGCCGTTCTACTTCAATGGCGCGTACTTCAGCACTTGGGCCGAGAGCAATCAGTTCGCGAGTTTCTCTTCGCTGACGATTGAGATCCAAGGGTACAACGGGGCCAACCTGGTCGGGACGGTGGTCGCGAATCTGTCTCCGAACAGTTTCGACTTCGTAACCGCCGATTTCAGCGACGTGACGTCGTTAGTATTCACCAATAGCTGCGGCAATTGCTCTGGCCAGTGGTGGTTGATGGACAATTTCACCTACAATCAGCAAGTCGGCACAACTCCAGAGCCGGGAACCATGATCACGTTCGGTTCTGGACTGTTGATCGCCATAGGCGCTATTCGCCGGCGTTTTTCTGCCTAGGGAAGTTGGAGTCCGATGAGTCCGAGGGGAGCCAATGGCTCCCCTTTTTTCGCGACATACGCTTCGCACTCGTGAGGCTTCAGCCATCAGCCTGGTTGTCGAGAAGGTGACCTGAACGCGATTGCAGCCGGTCTTCCGACTCAGAACAGTCCCATCCCGACCCTTGCTTGAAACGCAGCGATCCTGTTCCGCAGAAACGCTCTAACGAAGCGCAGCCCGGTGCTTCGATCAGCCGTTTGGCAACCCAGTTGCTTTTAACTTTCTCGTTATGCTGGCTAAGCCCCCCAACAGCGAAAATTCGGCCCTGCCCATGGTGCGCACAAGGTAATTTGTTCATCCAATACGTGAATTCTGGACGGCCTGAAGTCTCGGCTATAATCGGAACCCGGCTTCGCTGACCTGGGAAGGAGCGAGCGCATGGACGTGGTTAGAAAACGGAGAGTTCTGGTGGTTGACGATGAGCAAGTCATCGCCGACACTCTGGCCAAGATTCTCGACCTCAATGGCTACGATGCTTCGGCGGTTTACACCGGAACCGCGGCGGTGGAAAGCGCCCGGTCGCTGCGGCCCGACCTCATCATTAGCGACGTGATCATGCCCGACATGGACGGCATCCAGGCCGCGATTCGCATTCGCAGCTTTTTGCCGGACTGCAAGATTCTGCTTTTCTCCGGACAAGCGGCCACCGCCGACCTGCTGGAAAATGCCCGCGCCCAGGGTCACGAGTTCGAAATCCTCGGCAAGCCCGTCCATCCTTCTGACCTGCTGGCAAAATTAAGTGGATAAGACAGCTTCCACCGATACTCCGCTCCATACCCGCACCGAATTCAGCTTCACGGTGGACGCAGCCTTCGATCAGGTGGCGCCGCTGTTTGGCGCGGACGAGGAGCGCAAGTGGGCGTCGGGCTGGAATCCGCAGTTCATCTATCCCATCCCCGCGCGCGACCAGCGGGGCATGGTGTTCACAGTTCCGAAGGGGCAATTCACCAGCGTGTGGGTGAATACCGCGTTCGATCTGGCGGCTGGACATATCCAGTATGTGTACTGGGTGAACGAGACCATGACCGCGCTGATCGACATTCATCTGACGCGAGAGAGTGAGCAGAAGACCGGAGTCGCCGTCGTCTATGAGCGCACCGCGCTCGCGCCCGAAGCGAACCAACATGTCCAACATTTTGCAGAGGAAGATGCAGCCGCAGGCAAGGAGTGGGGCGACGCGATCAATGCGTACTTCGCAAAACTTCGCACTGCGGTCCCGCAGAAATAATGTTCGGCTGGGAGGCAGCGTCAATATAGGTTGTCATCCTGAGCGAGGAGCGCAGCGACGAGTCGAAGGACCCCTATTCCTGCCAGAACATCCGGAAGCACAGGCATTCTTTCTCTGAGCGAGAAGCGAACCGCGAAGAGCATCTCCCTACAGTTCTCTTCGCCCCTCCATCGCCTTCTGCATGGTGACTTCGTCGGCGTACTCGATATCGCTGCCAACGGGAACGCCGGTAGCAATGCGGGTGACCCTTACCGATGCTGACTTGAACAATCGCGAAAGATAGGTGGCCGTGGCTTCGCCTTCAACCGTGGGATTGGTCGCCACGATCAACTCGTCCACCTCTCCCGACTCCACGCGCTTCACCAGGTTGCCGATGCGCAACTGGTCTGGGCCAATCCCATGCAGCGGCGACAGCGCGCCGTGCAGCACGTGGTAAACGCCGTTGTAGTGGCGCGTCTTCTCGATGGCGGCGATGTTGGTCGGTTCCTCGACCACGCAAACCAGCCGCAGGTTGCGCGTGGCGCTGGTGCAATAGGTGCAGGGATCCACGTCGGTAATGTTGTTGCAGACGGAGCACAGGTGCAGGCTGGCCTTGACCTCGCGAATGGCGTCGGCCAGCAACTGCGCGTCTTCATCGCTGGCGCGCAGGATGTAAAACGCGAAGCGCTGCGCGCTCTTGCCGCCCACGCCGGGCAGCTTCTTCAGTTCGTCAATCAGTCGAACCATGGGCTCGGCGAATCGTGTCATGGTGCCCTCTGAAACAAACTGTCGCGACTTAGGACTGTCCTATGGCTCACTCGGTTTCGTCGTTTACTACCACCCAAATTCTCTTAAGTGGCAATTCCGCTTTGATGTCATCATCGAGCCTCTCATAGTTCTCCAGGATGGCATCCACAATGTCGCCCTGATTCCACAACCGAATCTTGAAGAAGTTCTTTCGCGCGTCCACCTTCACGGCATGCGTGAATCCGCCCCACGACACCAGAAGCCCTTGCTGCGAAGAAAATTGTGCCACGACGCCGTGGAGTTCGTTGAAAGTCTGCTGCCCCTCAGCTCCACTACCTGACTTCACCTGAACACAAAGGCGAGGTTGATCCAAGCCGAGCGACCCTGAACCAGCAAGGATGTCTACTCCTCCATCTGGCCCCGGGGGCGATACTTCAGTCTTGTAACCTTGTGCCCTCAGCACCGCATCGACTAGCCGAGCAAGGTCGTGGCCCTTGAATTTTGCCTGAATGAACTTGAGGATCTCGTCGCGTGCGGTCTCTTCCAGATCAACCTTTTCATCCTCTGTTTCGATCTCAGCTTCAGCAATGTCTGTCGCGAGTTTGGGAGTCGGCGGACCCAAGGCGAGAATCTTGTGCACGCGGTTTTCCGCATCGTTGCGAGAGACCTTAAATACAGTGAGGGCTCCGTTAATTTGATTTAGTATGTCCCTAGGAAACACAGTGCGTGGTACGGTCTTGATCCATTCGACGCTGCGTGTGTGCATTACGTTTGGGGCGACCGTCTTGTACTGGTATTCGCCCGTGATCCGGCCAAAGGCGATATCAGGCTGCTTCTTAAGAGGCAGCGCAGCCAAGTCGCCCTTTTGGATATCCCGCGCAAATCTCCAAACCTGTCCGAGTCCCGAGATGACCTGTTTTTCACTTTCCCCCGGATAGGTCTGCTTGTAGAGCGCCCGCAGATCGTCTTTTGTCCGGTACGATGAGTAGTCAGGAAGCTCGTTCCACGCATGGCAGACAAGGTGCTCCTTAATGGCTGTTTCCTCTTGCTCGCCATGCTTACCTGCGCGGACAACCCATAGAGACATGTTCAATATCCTCCGTCTGTCGGCTACATTCCCGGCAAGCCCATGCCGCCGAACATGCCGCCCAGACTGGACTTCAGGGCGTCATCCACTTTACGCGACGCCTCGTTCACCGCCGCGGTCACCAGGTCCTGCAGCATTTCGATGTCGCCCGACTTCACCACGTCGGGTTCAATGACCACGCTCAACAATTGCTTCTGACCGGTCATCTTCACGGTCACACTGCCGCCGCCCGAGGAAGCTTCCACCGTAACCTGCCGCATTTTGTCTTGCAGCTTTTCGGCCTGCTGTTGCGCCTGGGCCAGCATTTCCTGCCAATTAAATCCACCCATCTCTTACCTCAGGGGCTAAAGCCCAATGTGAGGGCAGCCTTCGATACAGGCCTAAAGGCCTGCGCTACCCGTTCCTACCCGCGATCTTTGTGGTCGATGACGGTGCGAATCTCGGCGCCAAACTTTTCCTGCATGCGCTGCACGATGGGATCGGCGGCCGCCCGGCTGCGCGCTCCTGCACCGTTGGTTGGACGCGGCGCCGCCGGCTTCGCCGCGACCTGCGCGCCGCCGCTTATCATCTTGAACTTCAGCGGCCGGCCTGCGGCCTTGCTCAACGCGGCTTGAATCAAGCGCTTCGGTTCCGGCCCCAGCGCGACATCGATCAGCACCTGCGACATCGTGACCGTAACGCAAACCTCCATGCCGCGCACCGCCCACTCCGCTTCTTCCAGGTTGTGCGCCAACATCTGCTGCCCAGCATCCTCCAGCGCTGCCAGCACCACCTCGCGCGACACCTCCACCGTGATCTCGTTGCTCTTTGGTTGCGCACCTGTCTCAGGTTCGACGGCGACGGCCGTCGCGACACCGGCGTCCATCGCCGCCGATGTATTTCCGTTTGTGATCTCCGGCTCTGCCTGTGCGTTCGATCTCGGAACCGGGACCGAAGCAGCGGCCTGCTTGGCGAAGTCTGGCTGTGCTTCAGCTTTTGGTTCGCTCTTGCGTTTGCGGTCCGCCTCGAACGGAGATGGCCGTGTGAACGGCGATGCTGCGGGCGCTCGCGACGATTGCGGTTCCGGCTCGCTCGTCGCGCGGGGTGTCGCACTCGGTCGCGCCGCCAGAGAAGAAGCCGCCGGCCGCGGTGGTGCACCTCCGGCTCGCGACGACGAACTGGCCGCAGCCGTCTTCCCCGCTTCTCCGCTGAGCAATTCTTCCAGCGGCAACAATCGCTGGGCGTGCACCAGCTTCAGCAGTCCCAACTCCAGATGGAAGCGCTGCTCCTGCTTGTAGCCCAGATCGCTGTGGGTGCGCAGCATGATCTGCATGAAACGCGCCAGGTCTTCCTCGCTGAAGCGTTCCGCCACGCGCGCCACGCGGGCGCGCTCGTCCGACGAAATCTGCAGTACCGGCGAATCGCTTCCCGCCACTTTGGCCACCATCACGTTCCGCAGAAAACGCAACATCTGCCGGGCAAAGTGCTGCGCGCTTTGTCCTTCCACCAGCAGGCGGTCGATGGCCCGCAGCACGTCGGCGCTGGAATTGCGCGCTACAGCGTCCATCACGTCTTCCAGCACATCCGACGAGACCGTTCCCACCAGCCCACGCACCACCTCGCCACTCAGCGTGGTACCGCAGCAAGCGATGGCCTGGTCCATGATGCTGAGCGCGTCGCGCATGGAGCCGTCGCCCACGTCCGCCAGCATAGCCAGCGCGTTGTCGTCGTACGCGATGCCCTCCTGCCTGGCGATATCGCGCAGTTGCTGCACGATGTCGTCGAAGCGCACGGCGTGAAAGCTAAAGTGCTGGCAGCGCGAGCGGATGGTCTGCGGAATGTCTTCCGGCTGGGTCGTCGCCATCATGAAGACGATATGGCCGGGCGGCTCTTCCAGCGTTTTCAGCAGCGCATTGAAGGCGGCATCGGTGATTTGGTGCGCTTCGTCAAGAATGTAAATCTTGAAGCGGTCGCGGGCCGGACGATAGCGCGCGGCCTCGCGCAGCTCGCGAATCTCGTCGATGCCGCGGTTGGTGGCGGCGTCGATCTCGATCACGTCCACCGAGTTGCCGGCGCGAATTTCGACGCACGAATCGCAAACTCCGCACGGCTCGGGCACGGGATGGTCCTGCGACTGGCAATTCAGCGCCATCGCCAATATGCGCGCGATGGTCGTCTTGCCAATACCGCGGTGGCCGCTGAAGATGTAGCCATGAGCGACGCGTCCCTGGGCAATGGCATTCTTCAGCGTGCGGGTGACATGCTCCTGCCCGATCACCTCGGAGAACTTTTGGGGACGGTATTTGCGCGCCAGGACCTGATAACTCATGGGAGGGAAAACTTGATTATACAGTCCGGCGAGGAAGGGTAGAGCGGCGCCTCAGCGCCGCGTCAGGCCGTCATTAGCCGCGACGCTTCTGAATGGACCATCCTGCAACTTGTCACAAGTGAGGTTTTCCGTACCCTAAAGCCGAATGAAGCCATCCGAAGCACTTATAGCCCACTGTGCGGAGTTGCGGCGGCTTGTCAGCCGTTATGGCCTATCGCACCCGCGCGTCTTCGGGTCGGTTTTGAGCGGCACGGACACGGATGAGAGAGATCTTGATTTGCTGGTTGATCCTGCGGAATCCACCAGCCTCCTCACCATTGCTGGTTTGAAAATCGACGCTGAAAAGTTGCTCGGGGTTCCGGTATCTGTATTAACTCCCAATGGATTGCCGCCGAAATTTCGCAACCAGGTGTTGCAACAGGCCCGGCCCCTGTAAAGCACCCCGAGCGCCTCCAAGACTATCTAGAGCACATTGCGGAGGCCATCGAGCGGGCCTCATCACTGAGCCGCGAACACAGTTTTCGATAGGTATAGGTACGGGACGTAGAGCAAATGTGGATCACATGGAGACACCAGGACGTTGATCTCGTTTGGCCGATCACGGTCGAACAGAAAATTGACATCTTCTACGAGCAAGTATGGGGATGGCAGTTGCACGTTGCAGACCTGATTGCCAACGGCGGGTGCCCGCTCGGGAGCGAGGCTAAAGTGGGGTCCATTCCGCATTCAGGTTTTGCCGTTCTCCAGATATGTCTCAGCTACTTCGAGACAATCGGAAAGTACCGAGGGCTCGCGACCGGTGATGGCGCGCAATTCAAGGCTGGTGCCCAGATGGTGCTTCCGGACCTACAGAACGTTCCGAGAGAAGTGCGTGAAAAGCTGCTCGAAGTCCTTTACCGAGGTGCAAGATGCGGTCTCTATCACAACTCGAGAACTTGTCGCGGCGTGGGCCTTGGGCAGCCTCAAAACGGCGAGGCGATGGCTTACGATCCCGATGCCCAAGTACTTGTGATTAGCCCGGAGCGTCTCCCCCGCGCTCTCAAGAGCCATCTTGAACGCTATCGGACGGAGCTCTTGGATCCGATTAATGATGAAGCACGCAAATGCTTCGTACATCAGTTCGACAAGGATTTCGGTGTCAAATAGCCGCCGCACGAATCTGAACGCTCTCGTTTGGCTGGCTAGCGCACTCACCCTCCCCGCTCCGCCTTCGCATGTGGATGAGTGCGGTCGTAAACCTCCATCACGTGTTTGACGGTGAGCTGGGTGTAACGCTGCGTGGTGGAGAGACGCTCGTGGCCGAGCATCTCCTGGATGGCGCGCAGGTCGGCGCCTTCTTCCAGCATGTGCGTGCCGAAGGCGTGGCGCAGCGTGTGCGGATGCACGTCGGGCGAGAGTCCGCGCGCCACCGCGATCTGCTTCACGATGCGGCCCACACTGCGCGTGGTGAGCCGCGATCCGCGTAAGTTGATCAGCAAAGCGCGCTCGGTCGTGCGTTTGCATTCGCCCAGCACGCGCTGCCGTGCCGGTAGATAGACCTGCACCGCCGCCTTCGCCGACTCGCCAAATGGGACGAACCGCTCCTTGCGGCCCTTGCCTCGCACCAGAATGAGTTCGTTGGACCACCGGATATCGTCAACGTTGATGCCGATCAGTTCCGAGTTGCGGATGCCGCAGCCGTAAAGCAGTTCCAGAATCGCCTGATCGCGCTCCGTGAAGGCCGAGCACTCGGGCATCGCCGCATCGAGGACGGTGTTGACCTCCTCGATGGTGGGCACGCGCGGCAGTTTTTTCGGCAGCCTCGGCGTTGCCACCAGCGCCGCTGGATTCTGCTCGACCTCGCCTTCCTGAGCCAGCCACTTGTACAGCGACCGCAACGCCGCCAGGGCGCGCGCCACCGACGTCTTGCTGAGTCCGCGCTCGTAAAGGCTGGAGAGATAGCCGCGAATGAGCACATGGTCAATGTCGCGCCAGCTCTGCGGGCCAACGTAGTCCGCGAACTGCGCCAGATCGGTGCGATAGGCCTTGATGGTGTGGGGCGAGGCATTGCGCTCCTGCAGCGAACGAATGAATTGCGCCACAGCTTTCTCGACGATGGTGGCTGCGCGCTTCCTCATTCGCTCTTCCCTGCCCGCTTGCCGCGCGGATGATGCTCCTTGTAAACCCGATTCAGCCGGTCGAGCGCGAGGTGCGTATAAACCTGCGTCGTCGAAATGTCGGCGTGTCCGAGGATGGTCTGCACCGTGCGCAAATCAGCGCCGTTTTCCACCATGTGGGTGGCGCAACTGTGGCGCAGCATGTGCGGGCTGGCATGACGCGCCGATTGTGCGGACGCGTCGTTCACCACCTGCCACACGCGCTGGCGCGTGATGGGCCGCGCCCCGCGCGCGATGAACAGGAACGGAGACGACTTCTCGGTCGCCAACACCGGGCGAGAATGCTGCAAATATTGCTGCACCATTTGCTGCGCAGCATGACCCAGCGGAACAATGCGCTCTTTGTCACCTTTGCCCCGCACCAGGACATAGCCCAACTCCAGCTTCAGGTCTTCCAGCTTCAGGTTGATGACCTCCGACACCCGCAGCGCGCCGGCGTAGAAAACTTCCAGCATTGCCCGATCGCGGCCGGTGAGCGCTTGCGACCGGCGATCGTCCTTGGCTCGCGGCGGCCCTTGCAGCACACTCTCGACCTCATCGGCGGCCAGCGACCTCGGGAGCACCTTCCACTGCCGCGGCGAATCGATGTTCAGCGTGGGATCGACGGTGATGTAGCGGTCGAGCAGCAGGTACTTGTAAAAGTGACGCAGCGCGGAAAGCTTGCGCGCCACACTGCGCCCGTCCACGCCGTTCGAGAGCAGCGCATTGAGAAAGTCGCGCACATCCTGTCGCCGCGCCTCGCGCAGCGCGCGCTTGCGCTTCAGCAGAAACTCCGAGTACTGATCGAGATCGGAGCGATAAGCCGACACGCTCAGCGGTGCCAGTCCCTTCTCCACCTTGAGGTAGTCGAGAAAGGAATTCAGCAGCCGCAGATTAGGATCCACACTCTGCACGAGATGAGTATGAACGCGCGCGGACTGCACGGGAATAACAAGCGAGGTACGGGACCGGCCCGACCTTTGTCATCCTGAGCTCGCGCTTTGGAGAGGCGAGTGGAAGGATCTCTATCGTCACTACGTCTCGCTTCCCACCTGTTGCTGCACGCTCTTCAGCACTTCCACCGCGTTATGTGGACTCCGCGGATCTTCCTCGTGCTTGAAGAACGCGTAGGTCTCCAGGCCATCGGCGACGCAACGTCCCACCCGCTCGACCAACTTCTTCAGATCGTCGGCCGAATAAGTGGGCTGGCGGAAGCGGAAGTAGATGTAGCTGGCGGTGCGGACCTCGGGCGTGTTGAGCTTCTCGGTTTCGGCGATGCACAACGTCGCGTTGCGGTCGTGCAGGGCCTGATAAATCTCGTCGCTGAACCACGACTGGTGACGGAACTCGAATGCGGCTTTGAAGTTGGCCGGCAGCAGCCCCAGGAAATCGCGTAGCACCGCGACATCAGCCTTGGCGGTGGGCGGCAACTGGAACAGCACCGGCCCCAGTTGCGTGGCCAGCGGCTGCAGCGTGGGAAGGAATCGTTGCATCGCCTCTTCGACGTTCTGCAGCCGGCGGATGTGGGTGATATACTGGTTGGCCTTCAGAGCGAAACGGAAATTGGGGCCGACATCCGCCATCCATCCGGTCGCAGCCTTCTCCGACAAGTGGCGCCGGAAGGTGTAGTTCACTTCCACCGCCGTGAGCTGGGTCGCGTAGTACTTCAGAAAGTTTTTCGACGAAACTTCCTTCGGGTAAAAATCAGGCTTCCAGATGGTGTACGCCCAACCCGACGTGCCGACGTAGAGCCGGAGATGGGGAGCGTCGGATGCCGGAGTTGCCGCGCTGATTGGGTCTATAGCGGCCGGAGCGTCGTTTTTTTTCTTGCTGACAGGACTCATTGCGATGGAAACAATATCACACGCGTTTGCGTCTAGGAGGTGCCTTTTTAGCGGCGCTGGCTTTGCTCTTTGCGCGCGGGGCCGCTGCTTTCTTCTTGGGCTCGCTGGGCGCAGCGCGCTTCGGCGAAGGTTCGGGTTTTGCCGACGCGCCCGCCTCCACCTGCTGCAGCGCCTCCACCGCCGGCATCTTCTGCTTCAACTTCAGCACCGGCTCGAAGAGATCGCCATGCTTCTTCGCTCGCGCCAGTACTTCCCCCGATTCGAACACCAGGAAACTCGGATCGCCTTTCTTCAGGCAGTTCTCAACTTCCTCCCACTTCACCGGCGTGGAAACCGTCGGCCGTTCCTTGGCGCGCAACGAGTACACGCACACCGTGGTCTTGTGATCGTCGTTCTGGCTCCAATCCACCAGCACCTTGCCGGTGCGCAGCGCCTTCTTCATGTCGGAGACGACCAGGTTGGGATGCTGCCGCTCCAGTAATCGCGCCAGCTCATGCGCAAAGGACTTGGTCTGATCGTAGGTAACGGCGGTGTTCAACGGAACGTAAATTTGCAGACCTTTCGATCCCGAAGTCTTTGCGAAACTTTGCAACTGTAGTTGGGCGAAGATGTCGCGCACCCACAGCCCAACCTGGCAACACTGCACGATATTGGCCGGCGGCCCAGGGTCGAGATCGAAGACGAGAAACGTCGGCCGCAAAATGTCTTTGCCCAGCGACAGGCTGGTATGCAGTTCAAGGTCGGCGAGGTTGGCCGCCCACACCAACGTCGGCAGGTCCTCGACCAGGCAATAGTTCATCCACTTGTTGTTGCCGGAACTCCAGACACGCGCGGTCTGCACCCACTCGGGACGATGCTCGGGGCAATTCTTCTCGTAAAAGTACGGACCGCTCACGCCGTTGGGATAGCGCTTCATGGTCAGTGGCCGTCCTCGCAAATGCGGCAGCAGCACCGGCGCGATGCGCACGTAATAATCAATCACCTGCCCCTTGGTGAATCCGGCTTCGGGATACAACACCTTGTCGAGGTTCGAAAGCTTCAGGTGCTTCCCCTCGACGTCAACCACCGTCTCTTTGGCCATTGTGTCCTCGCTCGCGCTGCACAGAAATGATGCAGGTTGAGCAAGCAAGTATGCAATAGCCGAACCGACAGTCGCGAAATTCCATTCGGAATGCGCAGTCCTCGTGCTCGCCTCGGTTTGACTTGCGCGTCCTTACCTGCGTAACTTTTTAGCTAGTGCATAGTCACGTCTGCCCTCTGGAGGTACGATGAACCGCTGGTTTGCCAAATTGACTTGCCTGCTCCTGCTGGTGGCCGCCTTGCCGCTGGCGGCGCAGGACCTGGCGTCGTACGAAAAGCGCGTCTCGGTAAAGACGCTGCCCAACGGCTTAACGATCGTCCTCTGGCGACGCCCCGAGGCCCCGGTATTTTCCTTTTTCACCCTGGTTGACGCCGGCTCGGCTCAGGACCCGCTCCACGAGACCGGCTTGGCGCACATGATGGAGCACATGGCCTTCAAGGGCACGCCCGATATCGGCACCAAAGATTACGCCGCCGAGAAGCCCGCGCTGGCTAAGGTTGAGCAAAGTTACGCCGCTTACGAGGCCGAGCGCATCAAGCGCGTGAACCAGGACCCGCAGAAGCTGGCGCAACTGAAAAATGCCTGGGAGCAAGCGATCAAGGACGCCGACAAATACGTGGTGCAGAACCAATTCGGCGAGATCGTGGAGAGCCACGGCGGTGTGGGCGTCAACGCGTTCACCAATTACGACGAAACCGCCTACATGTACTCAATGCCGTCGAACATGATCGAGCTATGGGCGGCGCTGGAGTCCGACCGCCTGATGCACCCGGTGATGCGCGAGTTCTACAAAGAGCGCAACGTGGTGATGGAAGAGCGCCGCATGCGCACCGACAGCCAGCCAACCGGGCGGCTGGTTGAGCAGTTTCTGGGCACGGCCTTCATGGCGAATCCCTACCATCGGCCGACCATCGGTTATGCTGCCGATCTGCAAAGCTTTTCGGCCAGCGACGCGGCCGAGTTCTTCCAGCGCTATTACGTGCCCAGCAACATGGTGATCGGGCTGGTCGGCGATCTTGATCCCGCGCAGGTACTGCCCATCGTGGAAAAATATTTCGGCCAGCTGGCCACCACGCCCAAGCCGGAAGAGTTGTTTACCGACGAGCCGGCGCAGAACTCGGTGCGCGAGGTCACGCTGCACGATCCTGCGCAGCCCTTCTACCTTGAGGGCTACCACCGGCCCAGCTATCTCGCGCCGGATGATGCGGTGTACGATGCGATCAGCGACATTCTGTCGAACGGCCGCACCTCACGCTTGTACCGCTCGATGGTGCGCGACAAGAAAATTGCCGCCTTCGCCGCGGGCTTTACCGGCTTTCCTGGAATCAAATATGGCCACCTGTTTGCGTTCTATGCCGTGCCCCTCCCCGGCCACACCAACGAAGAGATGCAAAAGGCGGTGCACGAGGAGATCGACAAGCTGAAGACGCAGGACGTCAGCGACGAAGAGTTGCAGATGTTTAAGACGCGCACCAAGGCCGACCTGATTCGCGGGCTGGCCAGCAACGAGGGTCTGGCGCAGCAGCTTGCGACCTACCAGACGCGTTACGGCGATTGGCGCGAGTTGTTCCGCTATCTCGACCGCGTGGACAAGGTCACCAAGGCCGACATCCGGCGGGTGTCGAACCAGGCATTTGCCGAGACGAACCGCACCGTCGGCATCATTCAGACGCAGACCGCGAGCAGTCATCCGGCTCCAGCGGCCAGCAAAGGAGCGGAACAACAATGAGCGGACGACAGAACTTAACCCTCTCTTGTCATCCTGAGCGGAGGCGGCGCTGCGCCGCCGGAGTCGAAGGACCTGCGGTCCTCACCCAGTCCCGTTTCCTGTTCGCGCTCTTCGGTCTCCTGTTGCTCTTTACCGCCTTCAGCCCGGCGCAGGTCAAGCCTTGGAACCAGATTCAGCCGCCAGCGCTGCCGGCATTCAAGCCGCAGGAGCCCATTCGCGTTCCGTTGCCCAACGGCATGGTCATCTTTCTTCAGGAAGACCATGAACTGCCTCTGATCGACGCGACCGCGCGCATCCGCGGCGGCTCGATCTCTGAAGTCGCGAACAAAACCGGACTCACCGATCTCTATGGCGAGGTCTGGCGCACCGGCGGCACCAAGACGAAGACCGGCGATCAGATGGACGATTTCCTGGAGGCGCGCGCGGCCAAGATCGAAACCGATAATCAGTCGGACTCGACGACGATTTCGCTCAACTGTCTGAAGGGCGACTTCGATGCGGTGTTTGCGATGTTTCTCGATCTGCTGCGCCATCCCGAGTTCCGCGCAGACAAACTGGAACTGGCGCAGGAGCAGATGTACACAGAAATTTCCCGCCGCAACGACAACGTGGATTCCATTGTGCATCGTGAAAGCCGCATCATCGCCTACGGCAAAAACAATCCTTACGCGCGTGTTGCCGAGTATGCGACGGTTGCCGCGGTCACCCGCGAGGACTTGCTGAATTGGCACCAGCAGTATGTGTATCCCAACAACATCATCTTCGGCATCACCGGCGACTTCGACGCGAAGGCCATGGAAGCCAAGCTGCGCCAAGCTTTCGATTCGTGGCAGAAGGGGCCGGAGGCCAAAGCGCCCGACATCAAGTTCACCGAGCCGAAGCCCGGCTTGTATTTCGTCCGCAAGGGTGACGTGAACCAGAGCAGCATCGACATGCTCGACCTCGGCATTGAGCGCAACAATCCCGACTACTTTGCTGTGACGGTGATGAACGAAATGTTTGGCGGCAGCTTCTCCTCGCGGCTCTTCAATCATCTGCGCTCCGGTAAGGGGCTTGCCTACAGCGTGGGAGGAGGCGTGGGCTCTGGCTGGGACCACCCCGGAGTGGTCAACATCCAGATGCAAACCAAAAGCGCCAGCACCGTGGAAGGCATTCAGGGGCTCGATGAGGAAATCGACGGCCTGCTGAAGAATGCGGCCACACCGGAGGAATTAAAGCACGCCAAAGACGACATCCTGAACTCGTTTATCTTCGAGTTCGACACGCCGGAAAAAGTTCTGCGCGAGAAGATGGCCTACGAGTTCTATCACTATCCGCTCGATTTTCTGGAGCGCTACCGCAGCGAGGTGGAAAAGGTGACCGCGGAGGATGTCTCGCGCGTGGCGCGCAAGTACGTTCATAAAGACCGGATGGCGGTGCTGGTGGTGGGCAACGACACCGAATTCGGCAAGGCCCTGAACACGCTTGGGCCGGTGCAGGAGGTGGATATCACCATCCCTCCGCCGCCGGCGAGCATGATGCAACAGGGACCGGGCGGAGAGTAGGATCGTGAAGACGGTGCAGTATGGACGTTAAGCCTATCAGATCAGACAACGATTACAATCTGGCCCTGCGTCGCGTCGAAGCGATTTGGGGCTCTCCTGCGGGTAGCCCGCAGGGTGATGAACTGGAAGTCCTGGTGACGTTGATTGAGGCCTATGAACGCGAGCACTACCCGATTGACCCGCAAAGCTCCGCCGGGGCAAATGATCCGGAGCGGAGTATCGAGGAATTAGAGCACTTGTCGGGCCGAGGCCATTCTCACGGTTCTCACTTTAATCGCGACGAGATTCATGAGCGCTAGTATCTTCTTCACACCAGCCGGATTTGGGCGAGGGGGACGACGATCTTGAAGCTTGACGACGATGAGAGAGAGATTCTGGAATCATTCGAGCGCGGTGAATGGCGCTCCGTGAAGAAGGCGAAAATCCCGCCCGGCCAACACCTCCTGATCGACGCTGACGACACGCTGTGGGAGAACAATGTTTACTTCGAGCGGGCGATCGCCAACTTCATCTCGTTCCTGAATCATCATGAGTACACGCCCGACCAGGTGCGCCAAGTACTATACGAGGTGGAGCGCGAAAACATTCTTACCCACGGCTATGGCATGCACAGCTTCGCGCTGGCGCTGGCGCGATGTTTCGAGCAGTTGTCGGTTGAGCCGCTCACGCCCGCGCTGCACGAGACCATCCGCGGCTTTGCCTATGCCATCGCCGAGCATCCCATGGAGATTTTGCCCGAGGTGCCCGAAACCCTGGCCGACCTCGCCCAACGCCATCATCTTTTTTTGGTGACCAAGGGCAATATCGTCGAGCAAGCGGGCAAGGTCGAGCGCTCCGGGCTCAAGCAACATTTCACCGCCGTGGAAGTCGTGGCCGAAAAGGACGCCGCCACCTACAACGCGGTGGTCGAGAAGTACGGCTTGCGGCGCGAGAGCACCTGGATGATCGGCAACAGCCCCAAGTCCGACATCAATCCCGCGCTGGAAGCCGGACTGCACGCCGTCTTTGTTCCCCATCACAATACCTGGATGCTGGAGCGCGATGAACTGCGTCCCGAGGCCGGCGATGGACGCCTGTTGCAGGTGGAAAGCTTCGGCCACCTGCGCGATCATTTTTGATTCCTGTCCGCCTGAACCGCTCCACGCCTTCTCAATACACCTCATACCCCGGCGGCGGCGAGTGGAAGCCGGGTTTGCGCGCCATCAGCAGCAGCGCTCCGATGCGCTTGAACTCGCGCAATTCTTCAGCATTCTTGAACCACTTGCCGCTGTACTCCTCCGGCGTCGGAGTTAAGTCGGGGATGCGCACCGCCCGCACATCTTCAAAGGTGTGCGCCTTCAGCAACTGGATGTAGTCCTGCTCCGAGCGCGCCTGCACCGGGACCTTCAGCTCCTCGACCCACCGCAGCGAGTAGGGATTGTCCTGGTAAAGATTGATCAGGATAAACAGCTCGCCGTGCGGCGCCAGCACGCGAAAGAGTTCAGCGAGGGCGCGGTCCTGGTCGGCGTAGTAATAAAAACTTTCCACTGACAGCACCTTGTCGAAGAAGTTCTCCTCCCAGGGAATTTGCAGGGCGGAGCCGATGACGAACATCAGGTTGTCATAGGCGATCGAGCCGGCACGCGCGCGCCGAATCATTTCGTCGGACACGTCGAGCCCGATCACCTGTCCGGGCTTGTCGCCGTGGGCTACGGCGTCGGCGATCAGGCGGCTGGCCCATCCCGCTCCGCAGCCCAGGTCAAGCACGCGGTCGCCGGGCTTCAGTTCCATCCGCGCTAGCGTTTGCTGGGTGATGCCGATGTGATGGTTCTCCATCTCCTCGCCGCGGCCCTGCTCGGCCCACTGGTTGAACTCCTGGCGCAAACGCTCGTCCGCGGCAATGGTTTTCTTATCGATCATGAGGTCCTCGGAGATTCGAGTATAGGCTTTCAAGAAAAACAAAGCGTCGCAACCAGGGCCCTGTGATTCGTCGGTAGAGATCGATTTCCGACTAGATCGTCAGTCCGGGGCAATCGCCACGGCACTCCTTGGCGTAAGCATCTGCAAAGGAGTGACGTTTCACAGGGAGGCTTGCACAAAAACTACAGCACCCTTATTCATTCAGAAAAATGTTGAGGAGGGAGTTGTGGACCCGAATTTCGCCGTTGTATTCGATGAACCCCAACTTTCTGAAGCGATTCATAAAAAAACTCACGCGGGACCGGGTGGTGCCAATCATCTCAGCCAATACCTCCTGGCTGATCTTGGGAACCACCGTCTCGGGTTTGCTTTCCTTGCCGAACTGCGCCAGCAATAACAGAATCCTCGCCAGCCGCTTTTCGCTGGAATTGAAAAGCTGATCGACCAGGTCCGCTTGGATGCGGGCGTTGCGGGTAAGCAGAAAGGAGACGAACACACTCGAAAATGCGGGTTCCTGATGAAGGGCGCGGACCATTTCCGGCTTGCTAATTCTGAGCAGCGCACACTCGTTCATCGCGGTGGCCGTCGCGAGTCGAAGAGGATGAGCTGAGACCATGCAATCCTCCCCCGCGAATTCCCCGGCGCCCACCAAGGCAAGGGTCGCTTCTTTTCCGTTTGCGGAGGTGACAGTTATTCTCAGCCGGCCCGTCTGCACGTAAAAGATCGCGTCGGTAGGGTCGCCTTGCGCGTACGCCGTGTCATTTTTTTTCAGATTGAGGATCTTCCTGCCCAACCCAGCTCTCGCCAGAAATGCCTCGGGATCGAAAACCGTACCGCCATTGCTTGGTTGCGGCGTGGGGGTTTGAAGCCGGGAAGGCTTTGCAACTTCGCCGGTGGCGAGTTTTGCGGACCGCACCGCATCGACCCGTTCGGCTGAACGGCCCTGGCGGCGGGTTGGAATGCCCCTGGCGCTCATTTCATACCTCCGAAAGGGCAGCGCTGGCACTTCGACATCAGACCGGTTGGAGGCGCTGAAACAGAATGGGATTCCCGTGGTTATGCTGACCCGACCCGGCGATAGCCACGGGGACCCATTACTTCCCCCATCGCACTAATATCACATGGCAATTTTGATGGTCTGTTGGGCACCCTACATACGCAGACTCTTGTTGGTTCGGCCCATTGCGGGACCTTCTTTGAAGTGGCGGAATCGTTTGAGCGCGGATCACGTTTCGTGCGTCGGGCGGTAAGCCAACGTCGGGCACCCTACAGAAGCGTTGGGGAGGGCACTGTATAATTTTTCGAGTGGAGCGAATGAGCAGGGGTTCCTGTTTCGCATGCCACGACTAGTTCACTTTTCCCATCCGGGATGGTTTTCGGTTCTGGTTTGTGGCGCGCAAAAACCTCCAAGTCGCGCGGTCCGGCGAGCGGACTAATACCGATGGGAAACCCGTCAGCAACATAATCCTTTTATCCATCTCCGATAGCGACTACAGCGCACTTCGTCCTCATCTCGAATACGTCAGCTTGCCAAACCATCTAGTCCTTCACGAGGCGGGTGGAAAGCTGGAGTCTGCCTACTTCCCGAATCGCGGTTTGATTTCTCTTGTAGTCGTAATGAAAGACGGAAAAACGGCCGAAGCTGGCATAGTTGGAAAAGAAGGCTTTACTGGGACCCTGGCGGCGGTTGGCCTGAGCAGCAGTCCGTTTCAAGCGGTGGTGCAAATCACGGGGGATGGGTTTCGGGTCGAGATCGGAGCTTTGCAAAACGCTTTGGAATCTGCTCCCCATCTTCAATTGATGTTGAGCCGCTATGCTGCAGTTCGGGGTATGCAGGTTGCACAAACAGCCGCGTGCAATCGGCTGCATGGTATTGAGCAGCGCCTGGCGCGGTGGTTGCTAATGGCTCAGGATAGAGTGGATTCTGCGTCGCTGCCCATCACTCATGATTTTCTCGCAACCATGCTGGGGACAGACAGGCCTACCGTGAGCGTGGCGGCGGGTGTTTTGCAGAGGAAGAAGCTCATCGAGTACACCCGTGGTGCGGTGAAGATCGTGAACCGCAAGAAACTTGAAGACGCTGCCTGCGAGTGCTACGGGGTCATCCAACAGTACGATGGCGAACTTGGCTTGAGATAAGCCAGGAAGTGAAGAGTCGCCCTGTCGGCAATCCGGAAACTGAAGCCGCTACCAACCTGTCTAATTGTTTTTCCGCTGACCCATCTGCTACAGTCTCCGGAAACATATGGCCCAAACTCCCGAACCCACGAACGGCTCGCCCCATTTGCCGGAACTGTATTGTCCCAACTGCGGGCGCGAGGTGGCCGATCCGCTCACCTGCGGCGACTGCTCGGCGGTGATCTGCCGGGTGTGCGGCACGCCGCTGGAAATGCCCGAGGACCTCGGCATCGGCTGATCCATGCCGCACCCTAGCAAAGCCCAGCCCAGCACAGTGCGGCCCGCCGTCGCGGCCCAGCATCATCATGGGCCGTCGCTGGTACGCGGCCTCTCGCTGACCGATTCCGTGATGCTGCTGGCCGGCGGCATCATCGGCTCCGGCATTTTTCTCACGCCGGACCGATTGCCTCCGCCGTGCGCACGCCGTTGTTCTTCCTCAGCGTGTGGCTGGCGGGCGGGCTGATTTCGCTGCTGGCGTGCTTCGCCTTCGCCGAGATGGGGGCGATGTTTCCCGAAGCGGGCGGGCAATATGTTTATTTGCGCGAGGCCTACGGCGAGTTCCCGGCCTTTCTCTACGGCTGGATGATCTTCACCGTCGGCCAGAGCGGCACCATCGCCGCGCTCGCCGTCGGCTTTGCCGAATACTTCGGCGCGGTGCTGCCGTTTGCGTCGGCTCATGTTCCCGTCGCAACGATTCTTGGATGGACGCTGACGCGCGGGCACGTTATTTCCATCTGCTCGATTGTTCTGCTGACCACGATCAACGTGCTCGGACTGAAGCGTGGCTCGGCGCTGATCAACGTGGCGACCTGGGCGAAGTTCGCGGCCATCGGGCTCTTCATCGTGCTCGGCCTGGCGATCGGCCATGGTCATTGGTCGAACTACGCTGTCAGCATTCCAACGAGCCAACCGATGTCGCTGGGCGCCATGATCTCCGGCTTTGGCGTCGCGCTAATCGGCGTCTTCTGGGCGTTCGATGGCTGGGTTTACATCACGTGGGTGGCGGGCGAAATCAAGAACTCGCAACGCGTGCTGCCGCGCGCCATGGTGATGGGTGTGCTCGTCGTCGGCGTCATCTATCTGGCGGTGAACGCGGTTTATCTTTATGCGCTGCCGATCACCGCCGTGGCCAAGGAAGAGACCGTTGCCCACGCCGCTGCGGCTGTGCTCTTAGGAGGGAGTGCCGCGCGTTGGCTCAGCGCAGTGATCGCGCTGTCGTGCTTCGGAGCAATGTCGTGCGCCATCCTCAGCAGCGCGCGGGTTTCGTTTGCCATGGCGCGCGACGGCGCCTTCTTTCACGCCATGGGACGCGTGCATCCGCGCTATCGCACGCCCGCCTTCAGCTTGATTTCGCTGAGCGCGTGGGCGGCGGTGCTGGCCCTCAGCGGCAGCTTCGATCAGCTCTACACCTACGTGATGTTCATGATGGTGCTGTCGTACACCGCGGCAGTGGCGGGATTGTTCGTGCTTCGGCGCACCCACCCCGATCTGCCGCGTCCGTATCGCTGCACCGGATACCCGTATTTGCCTGCACTCTACGTGCTGGTGGCGGGGGCCTGGGCGCTCAACTCCGTGGTCACGCGTCCCAAAGAAACGCTGATCGGCATTGCGATTGTCTTTCTCGGCGCGCCATTCTATGCGTTCTGGCGTTGGCAATTGAAGCGGAAACCGGAAGAGTTGCAGGAGTTCGAGTGAAAGGGGAATTACGCATAGTGGGCTATTAGGTCCTGTTCGTAGCAAGTCAAAATGTCCGCTTTTTGTAGCAAGTGAAATGTCCGGTTTTGATTCTTGGGTTTACTCATATAGCCGTCGTGGTCGCTGTGGGAAAGTGGGAATTCCGCGCACTTTGCGGG
>JBEKPR010000027.1:0-61183 GCA_049520555.1 Candidatus Korobacteraceae bacterium | reverse complement strand
ATATAGACAGCCAGTTCCCCCGCGATGCCCTGCGTTTTATACAACAGAGGCAGATTACTGGCCGCCTGTTTAACTGGTACGACTTTGGCGGATATATCGAGTTTTATGCGCCCGCGATAAAAACCTTCGCCGACGGCCGTACCGATATTTTTGCTTACAACGGGGTTCTAAACGACTACATCAAGATCAATGCAATCGAGAGCTCCTTTGAGTTGCTCGATAAATACAAAATTGACTACGTCCTGTTCCCCGTCGACACGCGGCTCACCTATGTGCTTGCTCACAGCCCGGGATGGCACACGATTTATGAGGACAAGGTAGCGAGGCTTTTCGAAAGAGTGCCTGCGGCGGCGCCTTTGAAAACACAGTTGAACTAAGCCTAGGTCTAACCGCCGGTTTCAGGAGACAAATGCGATCAGTTTCATCCGAAATCACAAGTCAATACAATTCCGATGCGGCAACCGGATTGGATAAACTGAAACCGCGTTCGTCCGTAAGTTTCCTGCTGATCGCTATTCTGCTGATCGCCCTGTTGCTTCGCGTCGCCGTGGCCACGCACTTTCCCACCTTTGACTGGGCAGACGAGGTTTTTAACACGCTCGAACCTGCGCATCATCTCGCCTACGGTTACGGAGTCGTCGCTTGGGAGTGGAGACTAGGAGTCCGCTCTTGGGTGTTTCCTGCGTTCCTGGCGGGTGTAATGCGACTAACAGACTGGATGGGGCCCGGCTCCTTTGGATACTTAAGTGCCATCCGCTTCATCCTGTCCCTGCTTTCTCTTACGACCGTCTGGTTTGGCTATGTCTGGGGCAGGCGAGCAAGCGGCGAGGCCGCCGCTGTCATTGCCGCCGTAACCTGTGCCATTTGGTACGAGCTTGTGTATTTTGCGCCCAAAGCATTGAACGACGTCGTGGCAGGCCACCTCCTCCTGCCTGGCCTATACCTCGGTATGTACGGAGAAGTACTGCCGGAAAAGAAGCGTTTGTTCCTCGCAGGCTTGTTCCTGGGCGCGGCGGTATCAATGCGCATGCAATTAGCTCCCACTGTAGCTTTTGCCGCCATCTATTTTTGTCACAAGCGGTGGGCGAGCAGAGGTCCTTTTCTGATTACGGGCCTTCTCGTGCCCGTTGCTATTTTCGGCTTGGTGGATGCAGCTACCTGGTCATACCCCTTCCAGTCATACTTCCGCTATGTCAAAGTTGTTGTTCTCGAAGGAGAAGGACACGGCCTAATTTTCGGTACTTCGGCGTGGTATTGGTATCCTTGGATGCTGGCAGTTCATTTCTTTCCGCTATTTCTGTTAGCGTTGGTGGGGATTCGCCGGAGCCACTTCTTAGGTTGGGTGGCATTCATTATTCTCGCCTCCCATTCGCTCTTTGCGTATAAAGAATATCGATTTATTTATCCGGTGATGCCCATTCTGATTACCCTTGCCGCGCTCGGCTTTGTAGAATTTGCGGAGGACTTCAAAGCCTGGGCAAATCCGAATCTGTCTCCGAAAATGATCGGAGTCGCGGGCCTGATCTTCTGTATTTGCGCTTCCGGATTCGTCGCTTGGAAATCTCCTCGTCGGAACCCCAAGGCCACGATCGCCATGGACCGGCTCAGCATAGATTCGTCCGTTTGCGGGGTCGGACTTTACGAGGTTTCATGGATACGCACCGGGGGCTATTCTCATTTACACGAGAACGTCCCGATTATTCTCGTCCAGCAGAAATCGGAACTTGAAGCACAAATTCCGGGTTTCAACGCCCTTCTTACTCATGGGACATTCACCGATCAGAAAGCGCGTTTTAAGTCCGAAGGATGCTGGAACGAGGTTTGTGTGTACAGAAGGCCTGGTCCCTGCATCGCATCCTCTCAATACAATGAGGTAAATAAAGTGCTCCGGGAAACCGGGCATTAGAAAGAATCTGTGCTGACCACGGCGGCAAACGCCTGGTCGCCGGGTCAAGGCGCACCGGCGCCCTTTTTGAAAACTGCCGCAGCCACAGGTGCTCTTTGGTAACGCTTCACCTTTGTCTTTGTAAATCGTGCGCCATGTTGCGCTGTGATTCAAGTATTTGCTTTCGGAGCGGGGGATTTTGCGTGGGTTGGTTTTTCGTTTTCTTTTTCATCTCGGGGTTTTGCAGCATTCTTTACGAGATTATCTGGCTAAGGCTGGCGATGGCCCAGTTTGGGGTCACCACCGCGCTCGTCTCAATCGTGCTTTCTATGTTCATGGCCGGCCTGGGATTGGGTTCGTGGGGAAGCGGCCGTCTGGTCCACAGGTATGGAGACAGACTCAGCATTCCGGCTCTAAGGTTCTACGCGCTGACCGAACTGTTGATTGGTTTTTCCGCGCTCCTCGTGCCCCACGAATTGCTGTGGGGAAGGAGCCTGCTGGAGCGCACCGGCCTCGCCTCTTCTTTAGCCTATTATCTGGTTTCCGGAATCTGGGTCGCGCTCACATTGATCCCCTGGTGCGCCTTGATGGGGGCAACCATTCCCGTGGCCATGCTGGCTATTAGGAATGACTTCAGCCAGGAATCACCGCGCTCCTTTAGTTTTCTCTACCTGTCGAATGTGCTGGGTGCAGTGGCGGGCGCAACCCTGCCCTTGCTCTTGATCGAACTGGTTGGCTTCCACGGAACGCTGAAGATCGGGGCGCTTTGCAATGTTTTCATTGCATTGTCGGCCATGGCATTGACACTCCGGCCGCCTGCCACGGAAGCGTCTGTCCGGTTTGCGCAAGAGTCGAGTGTCACCCGATCGCCGCGCTGGTTGTTGCAAAGCAAAAAGCCGCTGCTGCTGCTGTTCGCTACCGGATTCACCAGCATGGGCATGGAAGTGGTCTGGATACGCCAGTTCACGCCATATGTGGGTACTTTGGTGTATTCCTTTGCATCGATTCTGGGGTTGTATTTGGCCGCCACATTCCTAGGATCAACAGTCTACCGGCTCTGGGGCCGCAGGCATCAGAACGAAGCCATGCTGGTCTGGGCCGTGCTTGGACTAGGTGCGCTTTTGCCACTGCTGGTGACGAACCCGGAATTAGATTTAGTTGGCTTGTTGCGGCTAGCTATAGGGGTTATGCCGTTTTCTGGAATTTTGGGATTCGTGACTCCCATGCTCGTGGACCGCTGGTCCGAGGGCGACCCTGACCGCGCCGGACGCGCTTACGCGATTAACATAATAGGTTGCATCCTCGGTCCTCTATTGTCAGGATTCGTATTGTTACCCCTAATGAGCGAACGCTGGGCGCTATTTCTGCTGGCACTCCCATGGCTTGTCATTGGCATGTACCCGCAGTGGTCGTCCACGTCTGAACTTGTAAATGCGGCGCCAATGTGGCAACGCATAAGTAATTATGCAATTGTACTTCTGGCAGTGACCTTGGTTTTCACGGGCAAATCCTTTGAAGACCAGTTCGTCCGCCGTGAGGTCCTTCGCGACAATACCGCGACCATCGTTGCCACAGGCGAGGGAGAGGATAGGCTCCTTTTGGTCAATGGGGTGGGAATTACAAATCTGACTCCCATTACCAAGATGATGGCGCACCTGCCTTTGGCATTTCTTGGTCATCCCCCACAAGACGCTTTGGTGGTGTGCTTCGGTATGGGAACAACCTACCGTTCACTGCTTTCCTGGGGAATACCGGCGACAGCGGTGGAACTGGTGCCCAACGTCCCGCGTCTTTTCGGCTATTACCACGCGGATGGTCCGGCGTTGCTGCGCTCCTCGTTGTCCCACGTAGTCATCGATGATGGGCGGCGCTATCTCGAACGCATGCCCCGGCAATACGACGTAATCACTATCGACCCACCACCTCCGGTGGAAGCTGCGGGCTCCAGTCTGCTTTATTCCGAAGAGTTCTATGCAATTGTGAGGCAGCGGCTGCGGCCTGGGGGCATTTTTCAGCAGTGGCTGCCTCGAGCTGATTCGTTCGTCCGTGCCTCGGTCGCTCGCGCCTTAAAGGAGTCATTCCCTTATGTGCGCGTCTTCCCGTCCGTGGAGGGGGAGGGTGGTTTCCACTTTCTAGCCGGCACCCTTCCCATACCGGACCGCACCGCCGAGCAGTTGGTGGGCCGAATGCCTACCTCGGCAATTAACGACATGATGGAATGGGGGCCGGAGCAGAGCCCGGAGCGCCAGCTCGCGCTCGCCCTCAACCGTGAGGTGTCTCTCGACCAGATAATCGCGCAAGCTCCAGACGCCCCAGCCTTGAAAGACGATCGGCCGGTCAATGAATACTTCGTTCTGCGCACACATTGGTAGCTAGCTTGCCCACTTGCGGAAGTCGATTCTGGCCATCTGCTGGACCTTAGTGGACGGGAATCAAGGGCGTTATTTCTTTTTTTGCCGGGACTAGGTTGAGCTAGTAAAATCGAAATTCCAATGTGTGACTTTGAAAACCGCTAATGCTGAGAGATGCCATACAAAAGAAGAAAGGTGAAGGAGAACGTAACCGACACCTAACTATCCTGCTAGTGGTTTGGGGCCTCGCTGTGATAGCGATCCTACCCGCCATCTGCCGCTGGACGGCGCCTCCGCGATCGGTTGGCAAGCTGACCGGGTATTTGGCTTTCGCCGCGTTCGCGGCAGCGATAGGTTATTGCCTGTACCGCCGCGAATTACATCATCTCTCTCGCTCCCGGGCGATTGTCCTGGTGTCCCTGGTGTTCATGCTAACTTGCATCGTGAATCACATTCACAGCGTCGAGGTTGATTATGGGACGCCGTATTTCGGCACGCGGCAGTCAAACGTGTCCTGGCAGGAGACGATGAATGATCTCGTCATCCAGCGGTCGCCCTCCGCTTTGCCTCACTCCTATCGCTTTTTGCCCAACTCGATCGTGCGCTGGATGCAGATTAGCGGATTAACCTATGAACAGTCCCGAGATCTTTACCGACTCATTTTTGGCATGTTTCTGTCTTACGCGATTTACAGCTATGCCCGTCTGTATACGAACTACTTGGGTGCTGTCATCGCCATGCTGTTGTCGGCAGTAGTGTACCCGGCCAGCTTTGGCTGGTATGCGGGGCAGTTAACCGATCCGCTGGCTCATTTATCGTTCGTGCTGGCATTTATTTTCTTGGAAACCGAGAACTTTGCGCTCTTGCTGACCACTCTGCTCCTCGGCTCGCTCGCCAAAGAAACCGTGCTGGCGATGGCTGGGTACTACGTTCTCTTCTGCCGGAAAGAGACAAATTATCTACCGAAGGCGATCACCCTGTGTCTTGCGGGCGCAGCTACGTACCTCGGCGTACGCTTGTTGGTACTGAATGGGGGTATGCATTATGTCCAGGTCAGCGGAGTGCCCCTATACCATGCTCTGGGCAGTTTGGTCGATCCGCGCTGGCCGTTAGGTTTTTTTCTTACCTTGGGTGCATTCGTGCCATTCCTGGTGTTAGGTTGGGATGAAACACCTCGTTCGCTTCAGCATCAAGTGTCATTCTTGTTTCTTGTGCTTTTCATCTCCAGCGTTTTGTTTAGTTGGCTTCGTGAAACGCGCAACTTTATGCCACTGGCATTCGTGTTAGCGGTGATTGCCGCGCGCTACTTGAGCAGGCCTTCCAAGGAACAGTCTGACAGAGCGGGAGCGGACGGCCCGCACGGCTTCGCTCCGGAAAGCCGGCGCGAAGGGACTCTTTGAAACAGTCCGCTAGCCGTTGCATCCTCAGAAGGTCTTCCGGAGCGAGCGCTGGGAGCATAATGGCTATGTCAGGGGGCATGGTTGCACAAGCATGTCCACTTGCATTTCCGGAATGGCTTTAACTCATGCGCATCATTCATGTGGTTGGTGCTCGGCCAAATTTCATGAAAGCCGCCCCAGTCTTGCGGGCTTTCCATCCCTTTGCGCAAGTCCAGCAGATCCTCGTTCATACCGGGCAGCACTATGACTTGAACATGTCGGATGTGTTCTTCCAGGAGCTTGGCATTCCTCAACCCGATGTCAACCTGCAAGTTGGGTCCGGGTCGCATGCCCAGCAGACGGCGGCGATCATGACTGGCTTCGAGTCCTTCGCGCTGGAGAACAAATCGGACATGGTTCTGGTCTATGGAGATGTCAATTCGACGGTCGCAGTGGCTCTGGTTTGCGCGAAGATGTTGATTCCCGTCGCGCATGTCGAAGCCGGGCTCCGTTCGTTCGATCGAACCATGCCTGAGGAGATCAACCGCGTTCTCACGGATCAACTCTCCGATCTGTTGCTTACGCCCTCGATTGACGCCAATCAGAACCTGCTTCGCGAGGGTGTGCCTGAGGAGAGGATCAAGCTGGTCGGGAATGTCATGATCGATACTTTAGTGCGCTTGCTGCCCAAGGCCAGAGCGAAGTTACCTGCTGATCTGCCCGCACGGTATGCACTTGTCACCATGCATCGGCCAGCCAATGTGGATGATCCCGAGTTTTTGCGTGATTTTTTTCGCACGCTGGAAGAGATCAGCCAGGAACTTCCGATTGTTTTCCCGATTCACCCCCGCACAAGACAGCGTGCAATAGACTTCGGCTTCAACCTATCGCAGGACCGTCGCATGCATTTGTCTGATCCTGTTTCCTACTTAGAATTCCTTGCATTGCAAACGGGTGCGACACTGGTCATTACCGACTCCGGTGGTGTTCAAGAAGAGACAACATATCTAGGCGTACCGTGCCTGACGGTCCGAGAGAACACCGAGCGTCCTGTAACTACCACACTGGGAACGAATGTGCTGGTGGGTCGGAGCATGGAGCGGTTGGGCATCGAGGTAAGTCGCGTACTGACGGGTCCCCGAAAGTCACCGACTGTGCCGCCTCTGTGGGATGGCCACACCGCCGAGCGCATCGCCGAGGCGGTGATGAACTGGCAACGGTAAGTGCGGCTGGAAATCCTCAACGAGTGTCGAGGATTTGCCTTGGTCTCTTGAACAGGGCCGAATCCCTCAAGACAAGTGCGCAAATGTAAAACTGGCGTTTGCCTTCAGACTACCCGATTGCGGGTTCCCCGCAATCGTAGGTAGAAGGCCTCTCGGACCACGCGGCTATATCCGGAAAACGCCCTCAAGAACCGGAATTTTGACTTCCCTCGCAGCCGTCGTGTTTGCCGACCGCTAACCTCGCCCACTTTCCCGCCTGCAAGAACCACCTTAAACGTGATCTCCGGTGAAATCTCGAAACCTCCAGATTTGAGGCCCAGCTTGCGTACGAAATGCGCGTCGAAGGCACGGAACGCATAAGTAGTATCGGGGAAAGGGATGCCCAATCCGTATCTTGTCAACAAACGGAATCCTGATTGAAAGAACTTATAAGAGAAAGGGATACTGTCAGAATCCGAGGGAGCAGTGTAGCGGGAGAGCAGCACTAAATGGCAGCCCTCGATGAGAACTTTGTTGCAGAACTGTGGGACCGCGGTTTCCAAAGGGTCCACGCCATCCGCCATGACCACTACCGCGACTTTCCCCCGTGCATGAGGAAGGGCGTGTCGAATAGCGTGTCCCAGACCGCGCGGCTGTTCCTTGTGGAGTATTCTTATCCGGGGATCTTTCCCGGCAAGCCGCAATCCGCATTCGTAGGTAGCATCAGTGCTGGCATCGTCCACAATGAGGACTTCACAGGGCCGAGACTCCTCATCGAGCGCCATAAGACGGCCGATAAGAGGAGGAAGGTTGTCTTGTTCATTCAGCGCAGGGACGATAAAAGTGACAGCGATGGAACTATCCCGACTCTCGGCCTGGTGAGTTTCCATCAGTCAGCACCAATTCCAAGCTTAGAGCTTCGGCACCCGGTCATAATGCGAGCTCTCGGCATATGTTTGCTTCATCCAGTCGATCGTTCGTGGGACACCCTGCTCCAACGTGGTTCGCGGATCATGCCCAAAGGCGAGTTTGGCCTTACTAATATCGGGGCGTTTATTTTGCACATTGTGCTTATCTTCAGGCAGATAAGTGACATGCCGATCGTCTATGCCGATAGAGGCGAGAATCAGATCACTCAACTCGCGCACGCTTCGGAACTCCTCACCACCGATGTTATACACTTCGCCGGGAACAAAGTTGTCAACAACATTTGCCAGCGTGGGGATGAAATCGTCGATATACATGAACACACGGTGGTAACCTTCGTACACCTGATAAGACAAGCCGTGCAGGGCCCGGTAGACGAACAGGCAAACTACGCTCCGATAGTTGTGGTAGTATTCGCCGGGACCATAGGCATTAAAGAAACGTAGCCGTACGCACTCGTTGCCGTAGCGCTTTTCAAAATTCATGATCTGAACTTCATTCACCCATTTGGTCACAGCATAGTCGTTGTGCTGAATAATCGAGCGTTGGAGTGGTATCTCCTCGCGCAGGATGTCTGCATGCTTGTCCCCGTAGATCTCGGAGGAGCTGGCAAAGGCGAGCCTAAATCCCTTCTTGCGTTGCCACTCCAGAATGTTGCGCGTGCCGATCACGTTTGTTTCCCATAAAGTGTCGTAGTACTCTTCACCATTGACCCGGCCGAATTCCGCGGCGAGATGGTAAACATAGTCATAGTCTTGTTCAAAGACGCGCTCGAGCTGCCGATAGGAGGCAACGTCGGCCCGAATAAACTTGTCATCTGCCTGATGTTGCAGGTCCACTCCCCAAACGTCGTGGCCTCGGCGCTCGAGCTCGCGTACCAGAGGTTTTCCAAGAGTTCCCTTGCTCCCCGTTACCAGAATCTTCGCCATATGTCCCCCACGCCCTCACGTATGCGGCGTCGTCCTCACCGAATTTGTGCAATAGATGAAATGCCAGTATAAGGCCGATTGTCCAGCTTAACCGCAGCGATGCTCTTGTGGCAACCAAACGAAGATTAATGTGCTCGACGCAAACAAAACCACCGCCGAAAGGCCAGCGAGCCAGTTTCGCGTCTGGCTGCAAACATACTCATATTGCAGAGTACCGAGAAGGCCGTCAACAATGCGGAAAACAGCTTGGCTGAGACCCAGGATACTGCGGTGCACATCATCCGTAATGCATAGACATGAAGCAGCAAAGGCACCTGCGTATAAGAAAAGTCCAAATACGGCTTCTTGTGCATGAGGACCAGTCGCGACCCCAGCAGATAGAAGCCTTCGTCCCCATCGACGAATCGATGGAGGGCGACAAAGGTGAAAAACGCCACCTGAAGGGCAAGTAGAGGAACCAGTAGCAGCTTGGCGGCGCGAGTCGTAAGGTGGTCACGGTTTGGAACAGCAGACGTAAATGGATGTTTCGCCGACCGCTCGAACCACAGTATATCCGTCGGCGAGAAGCGAGCGTCTGAAACCTTCCGCCATCCGCAACCCGTTAAGGTCGCCCTTGGTAGCAGCCGCGAGGATGTGATTACGCAGCATGGCCACTCGTGGCCTATGAGCGGCAAAATTGCTTTCGATTTCAGTCGGCGAAATGATGTGATACCGCGTCCTCTGTTGCGAACTGAGTTTGTCCGCGACAGGCGTGGCAAAATCATTCTCAAACCCGGGGAGTGGAACTGCGTTGGTCTGGAAGATGTCCCCGGGCCAGAAGCTGGCCACCTCCTCACCTGGACGGGCAATCTGGTCAATGGCCCGCGACACCTCGATCACCCGTTGTAGTTTCCAGTCGTCCGGATCACCGGCCTTCACGCCCGGGACGCCATCACCCGTAATGAGATATCTACGGAAATCGCGGACCGATGCAGCAAGATAAATCCCCAACAGGGAAACACAAGCAGCGACGGCAATTAGCTTTGCATGCCTCGATTCCAACTCTGCAAAAAAGGCGTGTACCACGCATACCGCACTTACCAGAAGGAAGGGGATGCATAAACAGAGGTATTGAGGGTGAACGGGCGTGGGGAGAAAAGAGATGATAGCGAGGACGACGGCAATCTGGAAAGCGAGCCGCGGCGGGTATCTTCGCCTTTGGATTGAGAAGACAAATCCTAAGCTAACGAAGAATAGGATGCTCCATTGCAGGCCATTGCCTTCCGGTCCACCTAGGAATACTTGAAGAGCAATGACTAGCTTTTCTCCCCACCATCCTAGGAGGCCCGCGCTCGATCGGATCGCGTGGTATCGCAAGTTATCAAATAGAAATGCATCTGGAGATGGTAGGAATAAGAACAGGCATGGGGCAATTCCGGCCGTGAAGCCGCCGAGGAACCAGAGGATTGATGCTAGCTTGTTGCGCGTGTCAGAGTTGTTAAAGATCCACAGCAGAAACACCGGAGTGAGCAGAAGCAAGTAGGAACGAGCATCAACGCTCAAGCCATACAATACGCCGCCGGCCGCGATGAGCCATCGCGGTGATGCCGCGGAGAACCGGGTGAGTACGACATAAGCAGCGAAAAGAAACAGCCCCGCCAGAGAGAAGGTTTTCACCACCGGGTACCAAGCGAAGACAAGCGTGCTTGACGCAAATATCACCACCGCCGAGAGCCCGGCCACCCAGTTTCGCGTCTGCTCACAAACATGCTCATATAACAGAGTACCGAGGAGGGCCGTCAGCAATGCAGAAAACAGCTTTGCTGAGATCCAGGTCACTCCGGCGAACCTCATCCACAATGCATAGACGTAAGGCAAAAGCGGCGCCTGGGTATAAAAAAAGTCCAAATACGGCCTCTTGTGCATGAGGACCAGTCGCGACGCCAGCAGATAGAAGCCTTCGTCGCCATCGACGAATCGATGCAGGGCGACAAAGGTGAAAAACGCCACCTGAAGGGCAAGTAGAGGAACCAGTAGCAGCTTGGCGGCGCGCGTCATAAGGGAGGCTGAGCAATTATATTAGACGGGTACTGGCGACTGTAATACGGTCGAAAAATAGGCGAGTTGAAAGGGACAATCCGTGCCCACACGGCAAATGCGACCTCCGAGGCAGCCGCGCCCGCCGTTAGCACTGCCCCGGCCCGTTGGACCGCCGACATCTTTTCTTTCCCCGTTATGTGCATGTTTTTGCTGGGGGCGCTGATCTTCGGGCTCTGTGTAAGAGGGATTGCGGAACCCGACATCTGGTGGCACATGCGCAATGCCGCCTATCTTTTGCAACATCACAGCTTCCCCAGCGTAGATACCTATTCGTTCACCGCGGCAGGATCGCCTTGGCTTGATCATGAATGGCTCTCAGAAATCCCCTTTTTTCTGGGCTTCAAGGCCGTTGGACTGCGCGGCATGCTGGTGGTGTATTTCGTCGCGCTGGTGCTGATCTATGCCGGCGTTTATTACCGCTCTTGCCGCGCTGGCGCTGATTGCAAAGACGCTACCATCGCCACCGTGCTGGCTATTTTGTTGGAATCGTCTCCATCCTGCTGGTCTTCCACTCCAGCCACAGAGCGTGTTGTCCAGTTCGCCCAAAGCATCGATTAAGCGAATCTGTTGATAGTTCCACGTAAGAACTGATATCTGTTCTAGAATTGGTCCCAAGAATCGAGGAACTGAGATTGAAGGTCATCATTTTGGCAGGTGGACGAGGCACACGGCTGTCGGAGGAAACCGCCCTACGGCCCAAGCCAATGGTGGAGATCGGCGGATGGCCCATCTTGTGGCACATTATGCATATCTACTCCGCCCATAATTTCAACGAATTCGTGATTGCGGCTGGGTACAAAGGCGAAGTGATCAAGCGGTACTTCCTGGACTTTTTCCTGCACCATAGCGACTTGTCGATTGATCTTCAAGCCGGAACGTACGTGTGTAGTAATACGAACACTCCGCCGTGGAAAGTGCGCGTGGTTGATACTGGTGAAAACACTCTCACGGCTGGGCGGCTTTCGCGACTGCGTCCGGTCATTGGCGACAATCTATTCATGGTGACCTACGGCGACGGAGTCGCGGACATTGACATCACGGAATTGCTGAACTTCCATCGTTCACATGGGAAACTCGCGACCGTGACAGCGGTGTGCCCGGCGGCACGTTTTGGCGCATTGATTCTCTCTGGGAACCAGGTGATCAGGTTCAGCGAAAAACCTGAAAACGAGGCACTCATTAACGGCGGGTTCTTTGTCTTCTCGCCAAAGGCGTTCGATTATTTTGGTGACGATCACACTTCGCTGGAGGGCGAACCACTCGAGCGACTCGCGGCGGATGGCCAACTGATCGCTTATCGCCACAAAGGGTTTTGGCAACCGATGGACACGTTGCGCGACAGACAGCTTTTGGAAGACCTGTGGGCGCACGGTCATGCGCCATGGAAGGTGTGGCAATGAGCAGCCTCGCTGAGTTCTATCGGGGCAAGCGTGTGCTACTTACCGGTCACACAGGTTTCAAGGGCTCATGGCTTGCTCTTTGGCTGGCAAGAATGGGTGCTTTGGTGACGGGTTTTGCGCTGCCGCCAGAGCACGGAGAGCGTTCTCTCTTCTACGCGGCCGGTGTGGAATCGATGACAAGATCGCATATCGGAGACATACGGGATCGTGCGGCTATATTAGCGGTGATTCGAGAATCGGATCCGGAGATCGTTATCCACAATGCTGCCCAGGCACTCGTATGCCGTTCATATGCCGATCCGTTCGGAACGTATGAAACGAACGTAATGGGCACGGTAAACGTGCTCGAAGCGGTTCGACAATCCAAGTCGGTTCGCTCTGCGGTGGTAGTGACGACAGACAAGTGCTACGAAAACCGAGAGTGGTATTGGGCCTACCGAGAAGTTGACCGCCTTGGCGGACACGATCCGTACAGTTCGAGCAAGGCATGCGCCGAGCTGGTTACGGCGAGTTATCGGTCTTCGTTCTTCGGGAAAGAAGATCAGCCCGCAACTTCCACCGTGCGCGCCGGAAACGCGATTGGCGGTGGCGACTGGGCGGAAGATCGGCTGGTGCCTGACATTGCTCGCGCCATCGCGTCGGGCCTTCCAGTTGCCATTCGGAACCCAAACTCGACGCGTCCGTGGCAACACGTACTGGAGCCGCTGCGGGGTTACCTGATGCTCGCTCAGGCACAGTGGGGACGAAAATCACTGGCCGGGGCCTGGAATTTTGGTCCATCGGGGGCTGGTGTGACTGTGCAAGAACTCGCTGCAAGAATGATTTCGTACTGGGGCTCCGGAACCGTGGCGGTTCTGCAGGAGGAGGCGCCAGCCCCTCATGAGGCGCACACCCTTCGACTGGACAACAGCAAGGCCGGGGCGGAGCTAGGGTGGAGGCCTATACTCAGTCTTGACGAAAGCGTGCGAATGACGGCCGAGTGGTATCGCGCATACCTCGCCGACCCACGTGCGGGTGCCGACCTCACATCGAATCAGATTGAAACCTATATAAACCGGCTGACGACAGGCGTGTCTGCTGCTGGAGGGTCGGATTGAAGATTCAGCGAGGATACATTCGCGTCCCATACGGGCAAACGGTACACGGAGAAGAGGAGATCTCCGCTGTTCTTAACGTTCTGCATACCTCAACTCAGATGGGACCTCGGGTTGCCGAATTTGAGGACAAAGTAGCAGCGCTTTTTGCGAAGCGGCACGGCATTATGGTGAACTCCGGCTCTTCGGCGAACTACCTTGCTGTCGAGATATTGGGGCTCAAGAAGGGATCGGAAGTGATTACACCGGCCTTGACCTTCTCGACCACGATCGCGCCGATCGTTCGTAACGGCCTCATCCCGGCTCTCGTCGATGTTGAAGAGGATACATACAACATCGATGTGACGGCAATGGAGGAGGCGGTTACGGAGCATACCAGCGCGATCATGGTGCCATCCTTGATAGGGAATCTTCCGCAATGGGACGCCATCTGGGACCTGGCTAGCCGGAAGTCGCTGTTCGTCATCGAGGACTCGGCTGATACGCTTGGGGCGCGACTGTGTGGCAGGAGCACAGGCACTCGCTCCGACATCAGCACTACGAGCTTCTATGGCTCGCATGTCATCAACTGCGCCGGAAACGGCGGCATGCTTTGCGTGAATGAGGATGGATATGCGCGCCGGGCAAGATTGCTGCGGAGCTGGGGGCGAAGTTCCTCCTTGTTCGTTGATTCCGAAAAAATCGAGAATCGATTTGAGGCGACTATCGATGGGGTTCCGTATGATGCGAAATTCGTGTTTGAAGAACTGGGCTATAACCTGGAACCGTCCGAGTTGGGAGCCGCATTCGGATTGGTGCAGCTATCGAAGCTGAAGAAGAATATTCAGGCGAGGATCGAGAACTTCGCCCGTCATCTTGCGTTCTTTGCGGCGTATGAGGATTGGTTCATACTTCCACGCCAGATTGCCGATAGCTACACCGGCTGGCTCGCATTCCCATTGACGGTCCGCGATGGTGCTCCGTTCCAGCGGCGCGATCTGCAGGTGTTCCTAGAAAACCGGAATATTCAGACGCGTACGGTATTCACCGGCAACGTGTTACGCCAGCCTCTCATGAAAGGCGTCAATGTAGTAATCTCCGCGAAGGGATACAAGAATGCTGATGCAGTGATGAAGGGCGGGATCCTGATTGCGTGCCACCATGGTTTGCGAGAAGAGCAGATTGAACACATGCACAGCTCATTCTGTGAGTTTGCAAAACAATACGGGCGTGTGTGATGCGCAGGATACTCATAACCGGAGCGACGGGATTCCTGGGAACCCACCTCACCCGTCGGCTTGCAGGATCGGGTGGCGAAGTCTTCGCCGTCCGTCGCAGCGAGCAGCAAGACCGAGACATCAACCTGCATGGGGACGGCGTGATGCCCGTTTACACCGACGGCACCTTCGAATCGGCGGAACGCACCATCCGCGAACTCCATCCGGATACGGTGTTCCACCTTGCCTCATGGGCTGGGGAAGCGACGACGGCTGCTGATAGTCAGCGCGTTATCGAAGCTAATTTTGTGGTTGGAGTTCAGTGGCTCGAAGCTCTCCGACATTCCCGCCACGAGTGCGTCTTCGTGAACGCCGGGAGTTTCTGGCAGTTCCGGCCGGGCGATCCGCCAATACCGAACAGCTTGTATGCAGCTGCTAAGCAAGCGTTCCAGGCCATGCTGCCTTGGTACATGGCAAATTCGGCGATCCGCTCAACAACCCTTGTGCTTTACGATTTGTATGGCCCGTTCGACTGGCGAGGCAAGCTTTGGCAGCGCTTATTGGAAGCAACACCCGGGGAGGTGATTGCACTTTCAGAGGGCAATCAGCTCATCGAGTTGGTGTACGTGTCCGATGCCGTTCGCGCACTGATACACGCTGCTCAGCTTTTGCATTTGAGCACGGCCCTGGAAAGCCATTATGCTGTCGATTCCGGGAATCGACAGCCTCTTCGCAAGCTAGTCCAGGAATTTCTGCAGTGTGCGGGAAAGCACCTCCGCGTGGATTGGGGACGCCTTCCGCAAACGCCACTCACGATTCTCACACCCTGGACAGGACCTCGCCTTCCGGGTTGGGCCCCGGAAACATCGTTGCAGGCGGGAGTGTCAGAAACGCTCGCCACTCTTGGCAGAACGGTCCCCGCAGGAGTAACGAAATGAAACCTGCTCCGCTGATCTCTTTGGTCGTCCCGGCGTTCAACGAAGAAATGAATATCGGCCCATTTTACGGAGCAGTGCGCAAAGTCATCGATTCACTAAACAGCAGGTACCAGTTCGAGTTTGTCTTTACAGATAACCACAGCACCGATCGCACTCCAGATATCCTGCGCGAACTCGCAAAAACCGATTCCCGGGTGCGGGCTTACCGGTTCTCGAAGAATTTCGGGTACCAGGCCTCCATCATGAGCGGCTACCTCATGACAGAGGGCGACGCGGCTATTCAACTCGATTGCGATCTGCAGGACCCACCCGAGCTAATTCCCGTGTTCTTGAAGCACTGGGAAGAAGGCCACGATGTTGTGTATGGAATCCGACAAGAGCGGCAGGAAGGATTCTGGATTACCTCGGTGCGGCGATCGTTTTATCGGCTCATTGGTGCGCTGAGCGAGGACAGGCTGCCAAACGACGCGGGTGATTTCCGCTTGGTCAGCCGACGCATTATCGAAGAATTGAAACGAATCGAAGATGCGCAGCCATACATCCGAGGGACGATCGCCACTCTCGGTTTTTCGCAGATCGGAATTCCGTACACCCGGAACCGGCGTGAACGTGGAGAAAGCAAGTTCTCGTTTCTCGACCTGCTCGTGCTGGCACTAGATGGAATCCTGAATCATTCGATCATCCCATTGCGAATTGCGACATTTGTTGGGCTCACTGTGTTCTGCGTCACTCTGCTTCTCATGCTGGTGTACCTGATAGGGCGAATTTTTTTCGGACATTCTTGGCCGGCAGGATTCACTACGCTCGTCCTTTTGGTGCTTGCGGGAATCAGCCTGAACGCAATGTTCTTCGGAATTAGCGGCGAATATCTCGGTCGCATCTATAGGCAAGTAAAGAGGCGCCCGCTCACAATTATCGAGGAGCGTATTCCCCCGTTGCCTACAACGGCCATTGCAGCCACTGCAGCTACGGCGCACGATCAGCCCGCACCCCCACCTTGATTTCTTTTAACGAGGCTGCACGGTTCATTCAGGGCGGAAAAGCAGGAGGCCTTATCCTCGCCATGGCTTGCTTGCCCCACGGTTGTCGCCAGACCTCGGAGCGAAGAAAGCAGCGCGGCGCTCTTTCTGCAAGATCTCCGGCCTGGCATCCAATCTACTCCCATAGGGTTGCGGTATGATTTGAGCGCGCCGCCGGGGAACTGGCATTGCAGTAAGTTCGCGGCAACGCTTCTTGCAGTTCGAGGTTGTGAAGATTCCTGTGCCAACGACCCCCGATTCAGCCCCCGAGACAGCCACGACGGCTGCCAGCACTTCGTGGACCGGCGTGATGGCTAACCTCTTCTCTTTCCCCGTCATGTGCATGTTTCTGTTGGTAGCAGCGATCTTTTGGTTTTCGGCGCGAGCCATTGCCGAACCGGACAGCTGGTGGCATCTGCGCAATGCCGCCTATCTTTTGCAATACCACTCATTCCCCCGCGTGGACACATACTCGTTCGGGGCGGCAGGGTCGCCTTGGCTTAATTTCGAGTGGCTCTCGGAGGTCCCATTTTTTCTAGGCTTCAAGGCCATGGGACTGCAAGGGATTCTAGCGGTATATTTTGCGGTGCTGGTACTGATTTACGTCGGCGTGTATTACCGGTCATGCCGTGCTGGCGCCGATTGCAAGGATGCTGCCGTCGCCACTTTCCTGGCCATTCTCCTTGGAAAAGTGTCCTTCGGGCCCCGCCCCATGCTGTTCGGCTGGCTCTGCATGACGGGCCTACTGCTCATGCTCGACCACTTCCAACGGACAGAAAGGGGGCTCTGGCTGTTGCCACCGTTGTTTGCCCTGTGGATCAACCTGCACGGTTCCTGGATCTTTGGCATGGTCGTGCTGGTGATAACCATCGCCTCCGGCCTGGTGGGGGGCGAATGGGGCCTGGTGGTAGCGCGGCGCTGGTCCCCCTCGGAGCTGAAGAAACTTCTGCTTTCGTTGGCCGTTTCCGTGGCTGCGCTCTTTGTCAATCCGTTCGGCTACAAGTTGCCGCTCTACCCGTTTGACCTTCTTTTCCGCCAGCAGGGGGTTTTGAAGTACATCCAAGAGTTCCAACCTGTGGACTTTAGCAAAGGGAGTGGCAAGCTGGCGTTGATCGTGATTTTCGCACTGCTGGCGGCCGCGTTGTTCTCCCGGCGCAGGTGGAAGCTGGAAGAGGTGCTACTGACGGCATTTGCTCTGTGGGCCGCGCTTTCGCATGTGAGGTTCTTGTTCTTCATGGGCCTAATCGTGACGCCAATACTTGCGCCACGGCTGAAGCTGTTTCCGCCCTACGAGCGGGAAATTGATAAACCGTGGCTCAACGCCGGCATTATGGCAGCTATGGTTGGGTCGGTGATCTTCTTCTTTCCGTCGGCAGCGAAGCTACAGCAGAACGTGGACGAGACATACCCCACCGCTGCACTGCAGTTTATGCAGCGGCTGCATCACAGCGGAAGAATCTTCAATGAGGACTGGTGGGGTGGATACATGGAATGGAATGCGCCTGAGTTGAAGCCTTTTACCGACGGTCGAGCCGACATATTCGTGTACAACGGAACTTTCGACGACTATATCAAGGCTGTGATGATCCAAGCGCCATTTGAAATTTTGGACAAGTACAGAATTGACTATGTCCTCTTAGAACCGCAGCAGCCACTGGGGTACCTTCTCGAGCATTCTCCGGCCTGGCGTCCGATCTACTCCGATAAAGTTGCGGTACTGTTTGAGCGCAGTGCCGCGGAACCAGCAATGAAGTAGGTTCACGGCGACGCTTTTGCAGTTTGAGGTTGTAAAGATTCCGGTGCTAACCACGTCCGATTCGCCCGCCGAGACAGCTACGCCGGCCGCCAGCACATCCTGGACTGGCTGGGCGGCCAATGTCTTTTCTTTCCCCGTCATGTGCATGTTCTTGTTGACGGCGGTGATCTTCGGGCTCTCTGTAAAAGGGATTTCAGAACCGGACATCTGGTGGCATATGCGCAATGCCGCCTATCTTTTGCAATATCACGCCTTCCCCGGCGCAGACACCTATTCGTTCACCGCGGCAGGGTCGCCCTGGCTGAACCATGAATGGCTCTCAGAAATCCCCTTTTTCCTGGGCTTCAAGGCCATGGGGCTGCGCGGGATGCTGGCAGTATATTTCGCTGTGCTGGTCCTGATCTTTACGGGCGTTTATTACCGGTCATGCCGTGCTGGTGCCGATTGCAAGGACGCTATTCTCACCACTTTGATGGCTATTTTTCTTGGAGTCGTGTCCATCGGTCCGCGCATGCTGCTATTTGGCTGGCTCTGCATGACGGGACTACTGCTCGTGCTCGATCGCTTCCAGCGGACAGAGAAGGGGCTTTGGCTGTTGCCACCGTTGTTTGCCCTGTGGATCAACCTGCACGGCTCGTGGGTCTTTGGCCTGGGAGTACTGGGGCTAACCATCGCCTCCGGCCTGGTGGGGGGCGAATGGGGCCTGGTGGTAGCGCGGCGCTGGTCCCCCTCGGAGCTGAAGAAACTTCTGCTTTCGTTGGCCGCTTCCCTAGCCGCGCTCTTTGTCAATCCGTTCGGCTATAAGCTGCCGCTGTACCCGTTTGACCTTCTTTTCCGCCAGCCGGGCAATATAAAGTACATCGACGAGTGGCAATCTGTGGACTTCAACACCGGGAAGGGCAAACTGGCGCTGGTGGTGATCCTCGCCTTGCTGGTGGCCGCACTGTTTTCCCGACGAAAGTGGAAGCTTGACGAGGTGCTACTGACGGTATTTGCTCTGTGGGCCGGACTGTCGCATGTGCGCATGTTATTCTTCTCGGGCCTGATCCTGGTACCGATACTTGCGCCACGTCTGAAGCTGTTTCCACCCTACCAGCGGGAAATTGATAAACCGTGGCTCAACGCCGGCATTATGGCTGCTGTGGTTGGGTCGTTGATCTTCTTCTTTCCGTCGTCGCCGCAACTCCAGCAGAAGGTGGACGAAGCATCTCCCAGGGCTGCGCTGGAGTTCATGCAGCGGCAGCACCTCAACGGAAGGATCTTCAATCAATACGGGTGGGGCGGCTACATGGAGTGGAATGCGCCCGAGTTGAGGCCTTTTATTGACGGTCGCGCCGACATATTCGTGTATAACGGAACCTTCGAGGACTACGCCAAGGCTACCTTGATCCAAGCACCATTTGAAGTCCTGGACAAGTATAGAATCGACTATGTTCTGCTACCGCCCGCCCAGCCTCTGACCTACCTTCTCGAGCATTCTCCGGCATGGCGTCCCATTTACACCGATAAAGTTGCCGTGCTGTTGGAACGCACACCGGCAACTGCGGCGCCGTTGAAAGCTGGGTCGAACTAAATCCAAATGGAATGACGAGGACGTCCGTTTGCCGATCAAGTCATATTCGCCGGAAACAGCCCCACCGACCGCCCGTAAATCGTGGACTGGCTGGGCGGCCAATGTCTTTTCTTTCCCCGTCATGTGCATGTTCCTGTTGACGGCGGTGATCTTCGGACTCTCTGTAAAACAGTTTGCGGAACCGGATATCTGGTGGCATCTACGCGATGCCGCCTATCTTTTCCAAAACCACACAATTCCCCGCGTGGATACTTACTCGTTCACGGCAGCGGGTTTGCCTCGACTTGATTTCGAATGGCTCTCGGAAGTCCCATTTTTTTTAGGGTTCAAGGCTATGGGGCTGCCGGGCATTCTGGCGCTATATTTCACGGTGCTGGTGCTGATTTATGTCGGCGTATATTACCGGTCATGCCGTGCTGGCGCCGATTGCAAGGACGCTACTCTCACCACTCTGATGGCTATTTCTCTGGGAGTGGTGTCCATCGGCCCACGCATGCTGCTGTTTGGCTGGCTGTGCATGGTGGGGCTGCTGCTGATACTGGACCGCTTCCACCGGACCAGAAAGGGTCTGTGGCTCTTGCCGCCGTTATTCGCTTTGTGGATCAACCTGCACGGGTCCTGGATATTTGGCTTCGTCGTGGTGGGGGCGACCATCGTCTCCGGACTGGTGGAAGGAGAATGGGGCCTAGTCGTAGCCCGCCGGTGGACCCGTGCGGAACTAAAACAAATTGCGCTGGTTTTGCTGGCTTCACTGGCCGTTTTGTTTGTGAACCCATTCGGCTATAAGCTGGTGCTATACCCATTCGACGTTCTTTTCCGCCAGCAGGCTGCTGTGCAGGCCGTCGAGGAGTGGCAGCCGGTCGACTTTAGCACTGGCACTGGCAAGCTGGCGCTGATCGTGATCTTCGGCTTATTGGCCGCCGCATTGTTCTCTCGCCGCCGCTGGAGATTGGACGAGGTATTGCTGACGTCGTTTGCTCTGTGGGCTGCGCTATCGCATGTGCGGTTCTTGTTCTTTGCGGGCCTGATCCTGGCGCCGATACTTGCGCCGCGTCTGCAACTGTTTCCGCCCTACGAACGGGAAATCGATAAGCCGTGGCTTAACGCCGGCATTATTGCGGCCATCGTTGGGTCGCTGATCTTCTTCTTTCCGTCAGCGGCACAGCTGCAGCACAAAGTGGATGAAGAATACCCTAGGGCTGCGCTGGAGTTTATACAGCGGCAGCACATCAATGGAAGAATTTTCAACAACTACGGATGGGGTGGATACATGGAGTGGAATGCGCCCGAGTTGAAACCCTTTGTTGATGGCCGCGCGGATATTTTTGTGTACAACGGGGTATTGGATGACCATCGCAACGCTATGGTTCTGGAAAAATCGCTCGAGATCCTTGACAAATATCGAATCGACTATGTCCTCCTGCAACCGAACCGGCCTCTAACGTACCTTCTTGAGCATTCTCCGGCATGGCGTCCCATTTACACTGATAAAGTCGCCGTGCTGTTGGAACGTACGCCGGCGAGCGCGGGTGCCAGCGCCCCCGAAAGGTAGACTGTCATTTCCACGTCGCCGTTCCTTTGCCTGTGTAGGGTTCTTAGTGTGAGCTTGTTGAGCACTCTTGAGTAGTGGCATATAGGTCTTGAAGCTCTTTATTCCTTTTGGTGCAAAAGCTCGTATGAACGTCGCATTCAGGAGCGAAGATGGTTCTCAGGAGTCTCCGATGGGACACACGGGCGGCCGAGTCTCGCCAGTATGGCCGCTCCGAATTGCAGTTATAGTCGTGTTAGTCATCTACGCGTTTTTATTCTGGCAGCAGAAACAGATGTTGCTGGCAGGTGCTTCGGATTTCTCGGGGTTTTATGCTGCCGGCGCCATCCTGGATTCGGGCCAAGGGGCACGAGTCTATGACTACGATACCCAGCGAAAAGCACAGGCGCAGTTCATCGAGAAAGTCAGCTTTCGCAAAGGCCCACTTCTCTTCACCCACAGTCCTTTTGAGCTGCTCGTTTTTGCGCCCCTTGCGTTGTTGTCTTACGATCACGCCGTAATTCTCTGGTACGCATTGAACGTGTTCGCCTTGCTGGCCGTACCGTTTTTACTGCGAAAGCATGTTGCCTTGGTACAAAACGAAATGGTCTACGCCTTGCTTGCGCCAGCATTCTTCCTGCCCGCACTGTTGGCAATTACACAAGGACAGGATTCCATATTTCTGCTAATTCTGTTCAGCTTGGTGTTTGTAAATTTGGCTGATGGAAGAGAGGTCCGTTCTGGCTGCATCCTGGCATTGGCGACGTTCAAGCCTCAGCTCGTTCTCCCTTTGCTGCTGGTGATGGCAGTTACAAGAATGTGGAAAGCTGTGCTTGCATTCGTTGGCACCTGCGTCGCACTCACTGGTATCTCCATCGTTTTGGTGGGATGGCGTACCACCCTGCACTTTCCACACTCTCTGATGCAATTCGATCGTTTACCACTCGATATCTCTGGCGCCTATCCGGACAGAATGCCCAACCTAAGAGGGCTGATTTATGTTCTTCTTGGCTCCCATGCATCACTCCACACTTCGCAAGTGATTGCTGCTGCCCTCTCCGTGCTGGCAATTTTGCTGTTGGTGCTGTTCTGTTCGCGCAAGCGCAAGCTTTCTGATCTTGACCTATCACTGGTAATTGCGGTCAGCCTGCCGGTCAGTTACTATGTACACGACTCTGACCTGTCTCTACTGGTACTTCCCTTCTTCATCGTGGCGGACTATGTGAGCAACAGACAACTTACGAAATTGCGGTTCACAATTGTTGTTGGCGTCATTGCGCTCTTCATATCCCCGTATTTTGGGATGTCAGTAGTGACAATCTCTCTTGCGCTCCTACTCTTCGTCACAGCCCTTTTCCTGGAATCGTTTAGAAACGATATGCGTGCGTCAGCAACTGCGGCGAGTCTCCCCAAGAACTAGAGGGATTCCAAGGCCAGCGTTCCCGGCACTCATCGAAACCTTGGCCGCCAGGAAGCAATGGCCGGTCAACTCCTTCTCCACATTTCGCTTTATCGGCTCATTTATCTCCAAACAGATGTTCCTCAATCAGCTCGCACAGAATGTGCCCCGTTAAAATATGGGCTTCCTGGATTCGGGGAGTTTGATCGCTGGGGACGCAGATGCAGTGGTCGACCAAGTTGCGCAACCTTCCTCCGCTCTCTCCGGCGAGTCCGATCGAAATCAGTTTTTTCTCGCGGGCTAATCCGACAGCCTTAAGCACGTTGGGCGAGCTGCCACTCGTTGAAATTGCGAAAGCGATGTCACTCGGGTTCCCGATTCCTTCAATTTGACGCGCAAAGACGTCCTCGAATGAGTTGTCGTTCCCGATCGCGGTCAGCGCTGAAGAATTGGTGGTCAGCGCCCAGCCGGAGAGGCTCGGGCGCTCTCTCAGGAACCGCCCGCTCAGCTCCGCGGCCAGGTGCTGCGCATCCGCCGCGCTTCCGCCGTTTCCAAAGAAAAGAATCTTGTTCCCCGAACGCAGACACATCGTCATTGCGTCCGCTGCGGCGACCACTGCATTCAAGTACTCTGAGGAATCGAGCAGTTTTTGCATAACCGAGGCGCATTCGCGAACTCGGGCAAGGGCCAGCGACTGCGCGGTGTCCATGTTCATAAACGATCTCCGCCATCCCAGCACGATTCGTGACTCATCAGAGCTCTCAGCAGTTCGTACACTTAAGGAGTTACACTCCCTTGGGTTTCATTTTCGCCCAGCGGTTCACCCGGGCCGTATTCGAAGTTGATCCGTTCTTGCTCGACCACCAGGGGCCGCTTCTGGACAAGGGTATGTATGGTGCCGATGTATTCGCCGACGATGCCCATAAACAGCATCTGGATTGACATAAAGAAAAACATTCCAATGACCAGAGGAGCGACGCCAACGGAAAAGCGACTCCAGAAGATAAGTTTGTAGATCAAGTACCCGAGTGAAACCAGGACCGAAAGCACTGCGCCGGCAAAACCCGAAAAGGTGACCAGCCGCAAAGGCACCTTGGACAGGTTCGTGATCCCCAGCATAGCCATGTCGTATAGCGAATAGAGACTGTTTTTCGTTAGGCCGCGTTTTCTTACGGGTTGGTGATAAGGGATCTCGAATCGTTTCATGCCGATTTCGGCGATCATGCCCCGGAAGTAGGGATATGGGTCCTCGAAGGTCTTTATGACTTCCACTACTTTGCGATCAAATAAACCAAAACCGGTGAAGTTCTCATAGGTTTCCACTCCGGAAAGGCTGTTCACCAACTTGTAGTATTGCTTCCGGATCCAAAACATCAGACCGCCTTCATCGCTCGCCGCCTTGACCCCGATCACAACCGGATAGCCCTCCTCCCACTTCCGAACCATATCAACGATCATCTCGGGGGGGTCCTGGAGGTCGGCGACAATGCCGATGACGGCGTCGCCACTGGTTTGATAAAGCGCGTGCATGGGAGACCGAACGTGGCCAAAGTTGCGGGTGTTGCGAATTACCTTCACATTCTTGTCCGCGGACGCGATCGCCTTCAGTTCGCCTAACGTGTTATCCGTGGATGCATTGTCAATGAAAATATGCTCATACTTGTAGTCGCCGGCTGCTGCAATGGCCGCTCGGACTCGCTGATAGACCTCGCGGACGTTGTCTTCCTCGTTAAAACAGGGCGTAAGAATGCTGAGAGTTTTCGACATGATCGACGGCTAAGCGCGCTTCAGCCGGTGGCTGGGAATTGCGTAGCAAACGCCCTCCCAGCACTCCTCGGCGTAGCGCCGTAAGAACAAATGGTACTCAGGTGCAATGGACCGAATGAGATTGGGAATCTGCCACAAGTGTTCGCTTCGATGATACGTACACACTGCCAGTACGGGGTGGTGTTGCCTCAGCAATTCAGCCGCTCCGGCCAGCGCCTCGGGTTCGGCACTTTCGATGTCCATCTTGACGTATGTCGGCGTGAAAGACCATTCGATATCGTCCAAGCGGCGACACTCTGTCGCCGCTCCGCTCTCGCCCGTCGTCACATGCGATGCCGCCGAACTGGTGCAAGTAAACGAAACGGGACCGTTCGTGTTGCCGACCGCGTACGGCATGATTGTGACTCGGGGGCCAAGGCCCTTTGCTACTACGCTTGAAGACAGCGCCGTGCGGTTTTCGGGATCTGGCTCGAACGCAAAGGCATGTCGGAAAGCGCTGTCCCAATGATCGTTAAAGCTGCGGATGGTGTCGCCGTCAAAAGCCCCGCAGTCCACGAACACATCGTCATCACTTGGAGATAATAGGTCCATTGGGAAATACGTGTCTTGCGCGTCGAGCGGCGGCGAAAGCGCGGAGTAGTCCAGCCAGTAGCGCCAAACCAATTGTTCGCGGAGTTCGCATCTCGACTTGTCGTCCGCCAGCATGGCGTGACACGCTCGGACCGCCTCGCATTGCTTAACAAGTCTGTGCGGCAACTCGATTCCACTTTGCGGGATGAAAATGTCCGCGTATTTCCACAAAAGCGGTACAAAGGGAGAAACTCTACGGCAACCTAGCGAGGCAAGTTGACGGCGAACGCGAGAGCCCTGATAGATCGTCACCACGAAGCAGGCTGTCTCGCCGTACGCTCTCACTGCGTCATCAGGAGACAGGACGAGCAGCCCAGAAACGTCCTTGCCCCACAGCTCTTGATTGTTGTCAGCGAACGAGAGTGGCTCGACTCCCGCCTGGCGTAATCCGGCTAAGACACCTTTCCCTAGCGGACCGGCACCAAAAAGCACCAAGCGCTCGCCGAACGGACCTGCAATCTCGTCGAAGGTGTTCCGCTCGCGCGCGCGAACACCTTCTGGCGGCTCGCTCTCGATCTGCCGAAGTACGTTTTCGAGCGCTAGGTCCTCGTTCGCCCCTATCTGGGTCGAGCTCACGTGTTTGCTCCGATCTTGATTTTATCGTCGAATCGCAGCGCGTCGATGTCGAGCGTGGATTGCTGACGCTTATACCAAGAATGAAGGTCATCGATTGCGTGCCGCAAATCCCAAAATTGATATTCACCCATCTCGCCCAGCAAGCGTGAGTTGTCGGCCGTGTACTCGGGGCCCATGCCGCCATGCATCACCGAGATACTCGGATTGCATCCCGAAACCTCCGCCACCATGCCGGCTAATTCTGTGAGTGCGACCGGACGTCCGGTGCAGACATTGTATGCCTTGTGGCAGGCGTCATTCTCGATAAACCATCTTGTAATCTGGGCCAGGTCTTTGACGTACAGGTAGTCAAACATGACTTCCTGCCGAAGCACAATTGGCAAGCCTTTCAGCGCCCGGCAACAGGCGTTGGAGATGAAACGAACGGTGTAATCTTCGTAGGGGCCGAAGACTCCGAACAGCCGCAAATCGAGGATGCGCTCGGAGCGCTCGATGTACTTGGCGCAGATGTACTTCGAAAAGCCGTACGCATCGCCCGGCACTCGCGTATCGAAGTAATCCTCCCTTACCCGCGCCGGGAGGTCCGTGCGGTCGTACTCGGCGCCGGAACCGAAATGAATCATCTTTCCGAATCGTCCCGCATTGCGCGCGAGATTGAAAAACATGCGGCAATTGCGGTCGAGCAGGTCCGGAGGGGCGGCCAGCCGCCGATTCGACCGGGTGGTCGCCGTGTGCACGACCACGTCGAAACGGTGTGCGGTGAGATATTCGCGTACATCGCGTTCTTTCAGCAGATCGAGCTCGGCGGAAGATGGCGCCAACACCTCATAAGTCGAGGCACATTGCTCCGCCAGATTCCTTCCAATGAAGCCCGACCCGCCGGTGATCAGTATGCGCATTATGCAGGCGACCGGAAGGAAAACTTCTTGTGCCCCACAAAACTGTACACCACCATAAATGCCGTCAGAATTGCGCCGGCAATGTAGGGTGCTTGGGCGACAAAGCGGGTATTGCGCCGAATGATTGCGACCAGCACGGGTAAGGTGAGGACTCCGAAGAGAATGCCGCCGCTGTAAACGCCGACGCAGCGGATCCATTCCCGCAGGTAGTTGCCCTTGGTCTTGAATACGAAAAATTTGTAGCCGAGGTAGGAGACCGAGATGTTCAACAGACTCGCAATCACCGAGGCGGCGATATAACTGTGTGGAATCATCGGACTGAGAATTGCGGTGAAAAATGCATACGAGCCGTAACCGAACAAAGTATTCCAGGCCCCCACCAGCAGGTAGCGCCCGAACTGGCCGGGTGGAATGTGGCGCGTGAGTTTCGCGCTCCATTGCTTGGCAAAACCTGAGAGGCTCATCTGTCGACTAGACGGCAGTCCATCCCCCATCGACCACAATACTCTGTCCCGTCACGTAAGAAGATGCTTCCGAGGCAAGAAATAGTAGAGCACCTGCAAGCTCTTCAGCCCGACCGATTCGTCCAAGGCACGTATTTGCTTTCAGTTTTTCGATGAATGGATCTCCGGCTTGAACGGAGTTCGGACCCGCGTCCTCCGTGTTAGAGAACGGTCCTGGGAGAATTGCGTTCGCGCGTATCCCATAGGGTCCCCAGAACGACGCCACGTAGCGAGTGAAGGCGATCATTGCGGCCTTCGAGGCAGAATACGCAGGCGGATTCAAAAGCATTGTTCCTTCGTACAGCGTAGGCCGAGGCGCCACTACCGCGTACATCGTTGAGATGTTGATGATGCTCCCACGCCCACGGTCTTTCATGCTCGCGCCAATTCTTTGCACAGTAAGAGCCGGCCAACAGACACCAGCGGTGAGATTTCGCATCCATACGTCCATAGTTCCCTGCTCCAAGGAACCTGCGGGCGTATTAAATCCCGAAGACGGCGACAGTTCATGAGCATTGTTAATCAGCACATCGACGGCATGATGCCGCGCAATCTCATCCAAGGTTTTCGTCAATGCTTCGAGGTCGTACATATCCACGTTAAAGCAATGCGCCCGACCCGGTCCGTATTTCTCAGTCCATACCTGTTCCTGTTTGGAGAGCTTTGCTGATCGACCGATTGCAATTAAGTCGGCACCATTCGCGAGCAGGGTCTCGGCAAAAGTTCGTCCGAGAAATCCCGAAGCGCCCGTCAACAACGCAACCTTGCCCTGAAGTGAAAACAGCGACGATCGATCCAAGGCTACCAACAGGTTCGCCCTCCATCAACGACGAGATTAGCGCCAGTCATGTAGGACGACGCATCGGAGCAAAGAAACAAAATCGCGCCCTGATATTCATCGGCATGGGCCATACGAGCCAATGGAATCCGTTGATGAAGTTCTGCCAGAAACGCCTCAGGCTGGTTATTGAAAACGCCGCCCGGCGAAATTGCATTCACCCGGACGCCCGAGGTCGCCCAGTAGGTCGCCAGATAGCGCGTGAGGCCAATCAGTCCCGTCTTTACCACCGAGTAGGTGACGGGCTTAACGGGCTGCTGGTCCTCGGGAGCGCCCTCCTGACGATACAACCGCTGATCAGGAGCAATCACAGCGAGGTCAGAAGCGATGTTGAGAATGACTCCCTTGCCTCGCTTTGCCATCTCTGATCCAAATACGCGGCTGCACAAGAAAGCTCCGGTGAGTCCTACGCGCAGATCATCATTCCAAACATCGAGCGGGAAATTCTCCAGGCGCGACCACACCTTGGAACCGGCACTGCCGGACTCAACCTTGGGATTATTGGCAGCGTTGTTGATGAGAATGTCGACGCGTCCGAAGCGCGCCAGCAGCTCATCCCGCGCCTTCTCAACTTCTGCCAGTTGGGTAATGTCGGTGGCAAGTCCGGCGACATCTACGCTGTACCTGCTTGCGATTGCGGTAGCAGCCACTTCCGGCCTCGCCTGGGGAAGATCAAGCAGCACGGGAGACCCTCCCGCTGCTGCTATGATCTCGGCGTGCTTGGTGCCCAACAGTCCCGCGCCTCCCGTGATGACGGCTACGCGACCAGTGAGGTCAAACAGCGCCTGCGCCCGGTTGGTTGCTTCAGTAACTTTTAGTTTGTCCACCATCAGCCTTAAAACATGCTCCCGTAATGAAATTGGCGGCATCCGAGCAGAGGAACACCGCAATGTCAGCAATTTCCTCGGGCGTGCCAAAACGCGCAAGCGGCACGCTGGAGTCAATCATTTGCATGACTTTGTTCTTGTCTTTTTCCAGGTGACGTTCCCAGGTTCCTCCTGGGAATAAGATATTCCCCGGCGCTATGCAGTTCACCCGAACGCCTAGCTTGGCCACTTGGCCCGCAAGATTCTTTGAATAGTTTATGAGCGCAGCTTTGGCTGCACTGTAGGGAAGGGGCGCGGGAGTTGCTTCCACTCCTGTGATGGAGGCGATGAACAAAAGCGCCCCATGCTGGTTTTCCGCAAGGAGCGGGATGGCGGATTGGGCCAAGTTTACACTTCCCCAGAAGTTTAATCGAAAGAGGCGCTCCCACTCTTCGCTCTCCACTTGCCAGCCGGTTTTGCCGCTTCCGGAGCCCAGATTAGCTACCACGACATCGAGGCGACGCCACAGTTCGTGTGTCTTGCGCAACGCCTGCTCGATCACGGTTGAGTTAGTAAGATCACCGCACAAGGAGATGGCGCATTCTTTTCCGAACTCGGCTTCGAATTCTGCCAGAGCCTTGGACAACGGCGCCTCACTTCGACCGGTGATGCACACACGACAGCCTTCGCGCAGAAAGGCCGCGGCAATTGCTTTCCCAATGCCACGGGAAGAGCCAGCAACCAGCGCGACGCGATCTTGTAGCGAGAGATTCACATCGTCAATTGTGCCAATAGCTACGAACAAATGCCAGGTTCTGTTTTGCCAAGGCGACTTCATCCCCGGGAGTTCCGCGCGCGACTTGCAAGGTAAAGTCTCCTCGATACTCGATCTTCTCAAGGCAGGAGAATAGCGCCGGAAAGTCAGCGTTCCCGGCTCCCAGAGGAACGGTGCCACCGTTCAATGCACGGTCCTTAATGTGGACGCTGCCAATTCGGTCGCCGTAAGCTGCGAACTCGTTGGCGGGCGAATAGCCTAGCGAAGCGCTATTCCCTGAGTCGTAATTCACTCTTAGTCTTGGATGGGGTATGCAGTCCAGCAACTTGGCGAATTCCGCAGGCCCCAGCGAGGTTTCCAGATGAATTTCGACTCGGGTCTCGTCCGCAAATTGCATGGCAGCCTTGAGAGCGTCTTGTACAGCAACAACGTCCTCGGTCGAACGAATGGCTGAGGCATCCACGAAGGGAATAACGACACGATTCACGCCGATAGCAGAACCGTTGCGGAGGATGCGTGCCAATTCTTGTAGGCGTTCATCAAGTTCTTGTTCCCCGCAGCGCAAAAGAGGTTTATCCATAAAATAATCGGCACACACTGAACGAATGCAAACTCCGGTAGATTCTATGAGTCGCTTTTGGTGTTCAATGCCCGCTGGGTTGCCCAGTGGGTTAACATCATGGCCGTAAAGATCGTAAACCCACTCGATGTAATCGAAAGGGACTTTGGCCGCATGCGCGAACTCGCTCTCCCATTGATTTCGGGGGAAGCATTGAAACCGGCCATCTTCCGGTGGGACGAGTCTCCCTTCCATTATTCCGAACTTTGTCATATCCGTCCTCAGCGTCCCTTAGGTTACTCGCTCACCGGCGCCACTATCATGTTCTCGGCGAACTCGCTGCGATCCAGGAAGGGCCACAGGTCCTCCAGGGGCTTGGAGACAAACGATCCGTCAGCACGCTGAATCGAGGTTACACGCGGTGCCCTGATCTCGTCTGGAATTATGTGTACGTCGCAAACTACCGGCCCGCGGCTGCGCAGCACGCGACGGACAGCAGTGCGCAAATCCGACTGGTCCTCGATGATCGCAGTCTTCAAGCCATACGCCCGAGCGACCTTCCGATAATCAGGAAGAGATATCCCGGTGTTCGAGTCACATCCGATATTGGGCCCACCGAAGTAGGTCTTTTGCGTGGCTCGAATTGAGGCGTATCCATCGTTATTCAGAACGAAAAACTTGATGGGCAGCTTGAGGTGAGCGATGGTAGCCAATTCCTGGATGTTAAGCTGGAACCCGCCGTCGCCGTCCACGCAGATTGTCTTCTTGCCGCCGCTACCCAGACATACTCCAATGCTTGCCGGGATGGCGAACCCCATTGCCCCCAGCCCAGCGGTGTGAAACACGCGGCGTCCTTTCCGCGCCCGATAGGCCAGCAGGAAAACCTCAATGGCGCTCCCGGAGGTTCCGGAAACGATGCGGTCATTAGGTCCGGCTTCCTGCCCGATGATTTCGGCCAGATGATACACACTGACGAGTCCGGGAGCGCGGTGCTCGGGCAGAACGATGGGATAACGTGTCTTCCAGTCACGGCAGCGCTGGAGCCAGGGGCTGCGATCCCGGGGCAGCCCATCGCTGCCCTGCTGGAGCATGGCTTCAATAAAGCTGCGAGCATCAGCGCAGATCAGATTGTCGATGACACCTTCCAGCTTTCGCAACTCCGCCGGATCGATGTCGACGACGGCTTTGTAGGCCCCACGCGCGAACTGCCGCGGGTCCCAACCCATGAGCGGCGGGTCGAGGCGAGCACCGATCGCCAGAACGAAATCAGCATTCTGCAAGGCGAAGTTCGCACCTCGAGACGCAACCGTGCCCGGCCGGCCGACGAATAGCGGATCGTCGTTGTCCAACAAATCCATCGCCATCCACGTAAGACCGACGGGAATATTCAACAAGCGCACCAGTTTCTCGAATGCCGCAGCCGCCCTCGAGACCCGGACACCATTCCCGGCAAAGATGAACGGCCTCTCGGCCCGGCTTAGCCGGTCTATCACGTCGCGCAGCTGGGTGATCCAGTCGGTCGGAGACTCCTGCGACAACTCTGCGGGATCAAACCCACGCATCGAGTCCGGTTCAACGGACACGGCCTGAACGTCGATTGGAATATCAATCCATACAGGACCGGGCCTTCCCGTACGAGCCAGGTGGATTGCCTTCTCGAGATGGTAGCGGATGCTTTGCGGGTCCTCGATGGTCAGAGCGTATTTGGTAATCGGCTTAACCAGAGAAACAATATCGACCTCTTGACTGCCTCTCTGTCGAACCCCGAGAGGGGTGCCGTCAGGGTGGTACATCCGGTCGGCACGCTTCACCTGGCCCGAGATAAATAGGGTCGGCGTTGAATCCAGCCAGGCACCCGCCACGCCGGTGATGGCGTTCGTCCCGCCGGGGCCGGTGGTCACCAAAGCAACACCCAGGTTATTTGTTGCCTTGGAATAGTTCTCCGCAGCGATCGCGCTCGCCTGTTCGTGGTGATTGCAGACAAAGGTCAAATCGCCGCACCGGGCGAGAGCATCGTTCAAGTGCATGGCCCCGCCGCCGGTGACGAGGAAGACATGCTTCACGCCCTGCTGAGCGATGAAGCGCATTACATAATCAGCGAGTCTCATGCTCTCCTAGCGAACCGACTTTGCCGCCAACTTGGCGTCTGCGAGCAACATGTCGACGACTTCCCGCACTGCCCCGTTGCCGCCGGCGAGGTTGGTGACCACCTGGCAGTTTTCCCGGACGGAAGGACGGGCGTCTGCCGGACAAGCGCTGAGGCCCACGATGGCAAGCGCGGGTAAATCGTTCACGTCGTCCCCGACAAAGCAAATCTCCTGCAAGCGCAGCCCGTGACGCTCGGAGAAGGCGCGCAGCGCGCTCGCCTTGTCCTTGCAGCCCTTGTAAACGTCAGTGATGCCCAGCTTTTCGGCCAGCCGGTCGACCAAGGGACTGTCCTCTCCCGACAACAGGGCAATGACCATTCCTGATTTTCGAGCGAGCGAAAGACCCATGATGTCGGCAAAGTGAAAGCGTTTCCATTCTTCGCCGTTCGGCCCCCACCACACGCCGCCATCGGTGAGCACACCATCGACATCCATCGCGATGGCCTTGATCTCATGCACTAAACCGCTCCCACACGCCGCAGCTTCTTGATGACCGGCTGTTCCCGTTCCAGTACACGTTTGACGCCGTCGCCCATGGATTTTTCGATCAGTCGAATGTCGCGGACCAGCCGCGTGATCCCATTGGGCTCAAGCGAAGCCGCATGGTCTGATCCCCACATGGAGCGATCCAGCGTGATGTGGCGCTCAATCGCGCAGGCACCCAGCGCCACTGCCGCAATGCTTGAGGGCAAGCCAGTCTCGTGGCCGGAGTAGCCGACCGGCACACCATACCGGTCCCGCAGCACATCGATGACTCGCAGGTTCAACTCCTCGTAGTAAGCGGGATATGTGCTGCATGCATGCAAGAGGATCAGGTCCTGCTTATCGAGGACCTCGACGGCGCGATTGATCTGTTCGATCGTGCTCATCCCAGTGGAGAGAATGATCGGCTTGCCGGTGGCACGCGTGTGGCGGAGCAGATTGTCGTCGGTGAGGGAGGCGGAGGCGATTTTGAAGCAGGGGATATTGAAGTTCGCCATGAAATCGACGGATGCTTCGTCCCAGCACGAAGCATACCAGTCAATTTTGACCTCACGGCAATAGCGGTCGATCTCCCGGTATTCCTCGATCTCAAATTCGAGGCCACGCTTGAGGTCGCCGTTGGTATTTCCGAAGGGACTTTCCCGAGGCTTCGCCAACTCTTCCGCCGAGTACACAATGTCGATGGTCCGCTTTTGAAACTTGACGGCGTCACAACCCGCGCCCACAGCGACACTGATCAGCTTCTTCGCAATGTCGATGTCTCCATTGTGGTTGATTCCGATCTCAGCCGTCACATAGCATGGATGGCGCGACCCGACCATCTTCGATCCCAATCGAACTTCCGGAAACCGGTCGGAGGAATGGTTGTCATTTTCCAGTTGCATCGGAAGGTACCCCTTTGAAAGCGACTTCCTTCATGGTTTCCACATGACCCAACATCGGCCGCGTGAGCCCGGGATATAGGCCAATCCAAGAGGTTTGATTCATCACGCGGTCACTCGTTATTATCCCGCGGACACCCTATCGTGTAACTCTGTTTGTGAAATTAGAGAATACAGGAACTAGCTTTTCGATGCACCAGTTCGTGGCATTCGGCACATAGCGTGATCAAGTTCTGTTCCTCGTCGCCACCCGACTGGCTGCGGAACGTTAGATGGTGTACCTGTAGGTTTTGCATGCTCCCGCAAGCCTGGCACCGCCAGCCGTCGCGTTTCAGCACCTGTCGCTAACGACACCTACCGCTTTTGTTGTGAAAAGAGCGACTAGTTCAAACTGGCTACCGGTGATAGACTTTGGAAAAATGATCCCCTGATTCGAAGATGCAAACGCAGAACAGTAACGGTCCTTTGTTGCAGCCGCGGTCGTATCCCAATCTACTCACGCTCGTCATTCCCATGTACAACGAGGAATCGGTGGTACCTCATCTCCGCAGTGTCCTCGATGAGTTTATGACCGAAGTGAAAGGCGAAACCGAGGTTGTCCTCGTTAATGATGGCAGCACCGATTCGACCTTGGCACAAATCGCAGCCTGGGCCTACGAAGATCCTCGCATCAAGGTGGTCAATTTGTCACGCAACTTCGGCCATCAAAGCGCCTCCACGGCAGGCCTGGACTACGCTTCGGGAGACGCGATTGTACTGCTGGATGCCGACCTGCAAGATCCTGTTTCCGTGATTCACCAAATGATCGGCCGCTACTGTGAGGGCTACGATGTGGTTTACGGGCAGCGCGTAACCAGACAGGGAGACAGCATATTTAAACGACTGTCAGCCTGGCTCTTCTACCGGTTGATGCGTAACCTGGTCTACAAAGATCTGCCGCTGGATACGGGTGACTTCCGGTTGGTTTCGCGGAACTGCCTGGATGGGTTGCAACAACTCCGCGAAACCCATCGCTTCCTGCGCGGCATGGTCGCTTGGGTAGGCTACCCCCAAATAGGGGTGCAGTACGAGCGTGCCGCCCGGGTGGCGGGTGAAACCAAGTATCCCTTGCGCAAGATGCTGACGTTTGCCTGGACCGCGGCCACCTCTTTTTCGGCTTTGCCGTTGAAAGTGAGCGTCTGGCTGGGCCTGATCGTAACCATCTTCGGGTTCGAAGAGGCGGTTCGCGCTACGTTGGCGCATATCTTCCACTGGTACGCGGTGCCTGGATGGTCTTCGCTGACGGTTCTGGTCAGTGTGCTTGGAGGCGCAACACTGATGAGTATCGGCGTCCTTGGAGAGTACATCGGCAAGATCTACGAACAGGCAAAGAACAGGCCGCTGTATCTGGTCTCTCGCACCTTCAATATTGTTGAACCTCCCAAACATCAGCACGCCTCCGAGTTTATGGCACGGAGCGAGTACCGGTGAGCCAGCCTGAATTCGACCGCTTTTCGGGGTCTTATGAAGAACAGCTCAAAGATCCGATCCGGGATCGTTTCATGGGGTCCGGACCACAGTTCTTCCATCTGCGGAAACGTGATCTCATTCGCGAGTACTTCGGCGCTCGCGGTATCGATACACGAGGACTGCGCTATCTCGACATCGGGTGCGGCAAGGGCGAGCTTCTGTCGCTGCTCCGCGGCGACTTCCTCCAGATAGCCGGCTGCGATCCTTCTCCCGGAATGCTGAGCTCCAGTCAAGGTGTGGAGACCCGAGTCCAGGAGGATTCCGGCAAGATACCGTTTGCCGATGCCGCCTTCGACTTCGTTACAGCCGTGTGCGTTTATCACCACGTTCCACCGTCGTCCCGGCTGGCGCTGACCCGGGAAGCTTATCGTGTCCTGAGGCCGGGAGGCGTGTTCGCGATCGTCGAACACAACCCGTACAATCCGGTGACGCGGCTGATCGTCAGCCGAACCCCGGTCGATGCAGATGCAATGTTGCTGAGGCCCTCCGAGGCCGGCGGATGGATGCGCATGGCCGGATTCAGCTGCCATGCGCCAAGATACTTCCTCTACTTTCCGGAACCGATCTACCGCAGGGCCGGCGATCAGCTGGAGCGCCTGCTGCGGAGCGTACCTCTGGGCGGACAGTATGCAATCTTTGGGAGCAAGCGGAGCTCCAACCCGTGACCGATATGGTGGACGCCATTCGACCGATCCTCGATCGTCCCCGCGGACAATGAGACGCAACCGTGGGCCAGGTTCGCCTCCTACTTCTTTCTCCTGCTGACGGTTTCTGTGAGTACCTTATTGCTCGCCGCTCGAATCCATAACACTTTCGATCCATCTGACGACCCGGTGTTGGCGCACGCCGCGCATCTCATACTCTATGGGCAGCCGCCACCCGTTGATTTGCACGACGTGTACACCCGAATCGGCTTACTACTACCATTTTGTGCTGCCTGGTGCAGTCCTGTCAGCCTTGCTGATTTATCGCGAGTGGCGAGCTCGACATCTGCCGAGTGTTGACCGCGCATGGGCAATGGGCCGCCTGCTGCCATTCCTTGCTAGCGCGTGCATACCGATTGGCGCCTACCTTGCGCCATACATGGCTGCATCCGGAGATGCAGGGCCTGCTCGTCGGTTGCAGCCCAGCGCTTAATGAGGCTTTTGGCTGGGGTATCGGTCGTTATGCCATAATTCTGAGCGTAAATATTGAGGAGCGGCTTCAGGAACGGACTGCATGCGTGTCTTGGTCACGGGCGGTGCAGGTTACATCGGAAGCGTGGTTGCCGACCGCCTGCTGCAGAGTGGACATGCAGTCACTGTGCTCGACAATCTCAGCACGGGCAGAAGACAGGCTGTGCCTGCCAAAGCTGACTTCATCCAGGCGGATACCGGTGACGAAGCCAGCGTCGAGCACATTATCCGAGCTGGGCACTTCGATGCGGTCATGCATTTTGCCGCCTTCATCGAAGCTGGAGAGTCGGTCACTCATCCCGAAAAGTATTTCGTAAACAACTCCGCTAAGACCCTCAGTTTGTTGCACACCGTGCTGAAGTACCATGTTTCGCGTTTCGTCTTTTCCTCGACGGCTGCGGTTTACGGTGACCCCAAACGCATTCCCTTCCTGGAAGACGATCCGCTGCAGCCAGTGAACGCTTACGGAGAATCCAAGCTTATTGTGGAGCGGATTCTGGCTTGGTTTCACCGGGCTTATGGATTGCGTTATGCCAGCTTGCGTTATTTCAATGCCGCGGGTGCGACCGCGGCGCGCGGAGAAGCGCACCATCCGGAAACTCATTTGATTCCGCGCGTGCTTCAGGTTGCGCTGGGGCAGCGCAAGGCAATTTCCATCTACGGGACCGACTATCCCACGAAGGACGGCACCTGCGTCCGCGATTACATTCACGTGGAGGATCTGGCTACCGCGCATCTGCTCTCGCTCGATGGATTGGACGAGCATCCATACCTCATCTGCAACTTGGGCAGCGGCAGCGGGTTCAGTGTGCGCGAGATTATTGACATGGCGCGCAAAGTCACTGGACATCCGATTCCGGCGCAGGAGTCGCCACGGCGCGCCGGTGACCCAGCGGTGCTGGTCGCCAGCTCAGAGAAGATACGCCAGGTGCTGGGATGGAATCCGCAGCACTCCAGCGTGGAAAACATTGTTCGCACCGCGTGGGAATGGCACAAGACGCATCCTCAGCCGCGCGGCTGATTATGATGCGGCAGCGTCCAACCAGCCGATTTCATCGCTCCGGAGAGGACTCGCAGCGAAGTAGACGGTCTGTGGCAGCTTCTTAAGTTGCACGAACGCAGCCTACCCTCCGGTAGCATCGGGCCAGATCGGATGTTTAAGAAAAAAAGGAAACTTTCAGCTTCCGAGTCTCCGCCGAGTTCAAACGAAAGCTTATCGAGGAGGCAAAGAAAGAGCGCCGATCGCTGGCGAATTATCTCGAAACCGCCTTGACCAAGCTTTGGGATCAGCAGCAATCAGGGACCGTAAAGAAGGGAGAAGGGGAAAAAGGCTTTTAAGCTCCAAGGACTAGGCATTAAGCCTGCAACTGGCGAGTACCGGGGTTTTTGATATAGGTGTTCTGCAGTGGGCCAAACCAATTTGCCAAACGCATTTTTTGGCTTTGCTGGTTAGACCAGAGCTCAAGCGGGACATTCAGCAAATAAGGGAATATCGAAGCAAGGGCGCGGCACGCTCAAGACTCCAGTGGTGGGCATGGTGGAGCGTGGTGGCGATGTTCGCTTTCAAATGCTGGAGCGCATTACCGCTGAGAATCTTGGGAAGTTCATCGCCGAGAACGCGGACCTGTCATGCCGCGTGATAACTGATGACCTCAATCTCTACCGCAAGGTGGGACGCAAGTTTGAGGGCGGTCACGAAGTTGTGACGCACAGCGCTGGCGAATATGTGCGTCCGGGCGCAGACATGCACTCCAATTCAATCGAAGGCGTGTTCTCACTAATTCGCCGTGGCGTGATGGGCACGTTCCACAGCGTCAGCCGTAAGCACTTGCCGAATTACCTGAACGAGTTCCAGTTCCGCTGGAACACTCGTAAGATGGATGACGGGCAGCGCGTATCGCTAGCAATCAAGCAGATTGACGGGGAGCGGCTGGAATATCGGGAGTCAGTCGAGAATCCGCCGTATCTGCCGAAACCGCAAGCACAGATGGAGGCACTTCTAAATAATGAATGATCCCCTGATGCCAGAATGGATGAAGAAGAAGAAGACGGAGAAGACGGAGCAGGGATCAGCTTCTGCAAAGGAAGAAGCCACGCGGCGGCGAATTGTTACTTTTGCTTCCCTAATCATTGAAAAGGACAGCCAGAAGTTCTGGAGGGAGTTGCAAGAGAAACTGCGAATCTCTGTTCAGTTCCTTCCAGAGTTGGGATTAACTGGCTCTACCAGTTCGTTCGGCAGCGGTGTGCGGGTCGCAGTGAGCTTTCCTGGGATTTTACCCATCCGAACATATACGGACCTTTTCTGGACCGAGGAAGCGGGCGGTATCCGCTGTTCTGGTCTCAAGATTGGTGCTTACATCTTGCAATTTCGCGTCACGCCAGACAATCGTGTTGCCGTGCTCAGCTCCCGTGGTGGTAACGATTTAATGAACCCCGAAGAAGCTTGTGAGCATGTTATGAAGGTGATGATTGATCTGATCGACTCGCAGAGATGATGGTATGTTTCAACAAATACCTAGTCCCGATGGCTGATGACGAACAGCGGAATCTTTCCCAAATCTGCGAGATGCTGCTATACGAAGGGGTCGAGGCCTACAAGAAGGATGGACCGAAGTTTATGCAGCACCTGGTCGCCAAACAGAAGCTGCGGACGAAGTAACATAGCCGGCAATCTTTAATGATCAGAAGACGAGGCAAATGTCTCTCAGATTGATAGACCGTTGATTGCTTGAATCTCGAACGCTCCAACACTCCTATGGGCACCAACGGACAAGAGCTTCTCCCCCCTTTTGAACAAAAGTCTGGCGGTCTACTTTTACTCCGCCGCATCACGCCGGTCGCGCGGCGTCATGCGGTCTATTTTTGCTCCGGCGCCGGGTCAGCACAAAAGCATCCGGCAAGACGTAGAGCTCGCCTTTACGCCCACCGCGGTGAGCTTCGCGCTGCGGTTGTTGCGGGTTGGTTCTATTTGCTCAGTTCTTCATGGTCCGGATGGTCCCCAGGCCCAGCAAGAGGTCGTCGCTGGTGACCAGCGTTAGATCCATGACCTGAGCGGTAGCGGCGAGAAACCGGTCAGCTGGGTCGCGGTGCGGCAGTGGCAGTTGCTGGGCGGCCAGCACGATCTCGTGGGTGAAAGGCGTTTCCCGCAGCGGCGCTGTGGCTTGCGCCAGCCACTGTGCCAGATTGATGGGGAGGCGAATTCTGCCCCTGGCGTTGAGCAGCAGCGCCTCCCAGGTCGAAACGGGAGAAAGCCACAGTTCATTGGCGGGGTTCCTCAGCTCGACTCGGACGCGAGGATTGAGCCGGGACGGTGCCTGCAAGGCCCAAAGCCAGACGTGGGTGTCGAGAAGAAGTCTCACTCGCGCAGTGCCTCAATATCGGTTTCGTCGATCACCGGAGCCACAATGTCGCCCAAGATCTGCATGCTGTCTTTCATGGAGCCGATCCAGACGCCTGCACCGGCATCGGGCGAAGCCGGCACGACCTCAGCGACGGGCTTACCGAAGCGCGTGATCCGAAGCGGCTTCTTGGTTTGTCGCACGCGTTCCAGCAGGGCAAGACACTTCGCTTTGAACTCGGAAATGGCAACTTCTTCCATGATCATGGCACCATTGACTATTAAATTATATCATGGTCATGATTAATGGTCATAATGGACCAAGGGCTTGAGGACAGGCACTTGCAGCGGGCTCACAAAGGGGAGCAGGTGCCGGCACCGGTGAGCCTTCAGGCCTCACGCGATGAGTAGAGTTCTGCCAGGGCAGAGTGCGATCGGCACTGGGTCGCGGTGCGGCAGTGGCAATTGCTGGGCCGCCAGCACGATCTCGTGGGTGAAAGACACCTCCCGCTTCTTCGAATCAAGAACTCACTTTGAAGGGGTTGAACACTTGGACGTTTAGCTGCTTGAAATCATCCTCGTTTACGCACAGCCGAGGGCGAAGCCCAGCGCCCCGCAGATCTCCCTTAAGCGCTCAGAGCTCAGCATTGCTACCCGGCGCCCTAGATGGGCCTTCGAGACCGTGACCACATTGTGGAGATTGATGGCGCACGGATTTTTCATTCCGTCCTTCTCAGTCAGGAGGACTTCGGACGGTACGCCGCGGACTGTGGAAGTGATGGGTGCCACCGTAACGGCGGACAAGTAGCCGATGGCGCTGTCCCGCGTGAGCACGACGACAGGCCTTTGCTTGTCGGGGTGGGGGAACCGGTACAAGCGGACTTCTCCGCGCCCTATCTCCCCGGCCACGATGCCACCCGTTCCCATGCCGCAGCGTCGCCCGCGGTGTCCGGACGCCTTCGGTAACCCTGCCGATCGCGAGCCTCGATCTCGCACGCACGAAGGCGTTTTATGTATTCGCGAAGGGCCTCCCGAATTAGAGAGGAACGGTTGACTCGCGCCCGTTTGGCCGCTCCATTCGTGGCCCGAAGCAACTCCGAATCCAACACTACCTGGATGGTTTCCATACTGTGGAAGATACTCCACAGTCTGATCAACAGTCAAACGACCCGCATCAGGGTGCGATGTCGTGGGTCTCGACCGCGGGTTATTCCTGGCATAATGCACTTTACGGCATTATGCCTCGTACGGCATAATAGAAATGTTCTTATGACGAGATGGACTGTAGAAATCGGCGACGAGTTTGAGCCGGAATTCAACGAGCTGACGGCGAGTGGCGAGTCGCTTTTGCCTTCGATCCGAAACGCAAGGCCATCCTGTTGGTGGCGGGCGATAAGTCAGGTGTGAGCGAAAAGAAGTTTTATAGGCACCTCATCGCCAAAACCGACGAGCGGTTTAACGCGCATCTTAACAGGCTAAGAAAGAAGGAAAGGAAGTAGGCCATGGCTAGGAACGTGAACGACGTTATCGCGAAGCTCAGCGCCGCACAGCGCAAGAAGGTCGAGACACGCGCAGCTCAGCTCATTGCTGAGGAAATGACGCTCCGGGAGATTCGGAACGCGCGCAAGCTGACGCAGCAGAAAATCGCCAAGTCCCTGCACATCGGACAGGAAGGCGTCTCAAAAATCGAGAAACGCAGCGACCTCCTGATCTCCACTCTGCGGGGCTATGTCGAGGCCATGGGCGGACAACTGTCCCTTGTGGCCGAATTTCCAGGCCGAGAGCCCGTTGTTTTGTCAGGGATTGGTGAGCCGCGGTCTCGATCGCCTGCTCGATGACCGGCATCTGGCTCTTATAGGCCTTGAAATAGATCAGCTCTGAGGGCTCGCTGTCCTTGCCGGTCAGTTCCCTTTCGACTTCCCGCTGGAACTCCGTCTGGGGCATCTGTCTGGCTTTGTGCAGCCAGGTTGCACTTCGCCTTCTCACTTGGGAGATTTCAGCGCCGCCAACAGAATCGGTTTCGTCCATTCGGGAGCTGTGGTGAGATCGCATGAATTGACGACCTTGCCCTGGTCCAGATGAAGAATCAATACTGGTTCGGGAAGGGTGCCGGCGTGGGGGTCAGCTTCTTCGCTGTTGTCGTAAACGCGAAGCTCTGTCAATTTCCCAATCAGGCGGACCAGATTGAGACGACTCCGGTAATACCGTTCACGAATCTTGACCTCGGGAATGTCGTGTCCACCCCTCTCAACTCTGGAGCGGACGCGTCTAATGTGGAGCTCAGGTGTATTGAGGCCAACATACCAAACCCGAACCTCAATTCCAGACTCCAACGCTCTCTCCAGCAAAGCTGGGATTGTGTTGCCCCCAAGGGTCGCCTCGAATGCGAAGTTCAGTCGTTCCGTGATTGCACGTTCCAACAATCGCTTGCCTTCATGCCATGCGGCACTGTTGGCGTCTTCTTGGGTAATGGTTGGATTCGCAGCAAGGATACGCCTGGCAGCCTCATCTGGATTGAAATATTCAACTCCATGCTGCAACAGGGCAGCGCCGCCAAGACTGCTCTTGCCGGCGCCGTTTGCCCCGGCTAGAACATAGATGCAGGGTGGCTGACTTGTACTAGCCATGCTTGCGGGCCGCCAGCACTGCTGCTTTCCCCAACTGCTGCGGTGATGAACTAAAGGCAGCCTTCATCGCAGTGCGCGCCTTGGAGCCCTGCATTCGAGCCAGGAGCGCGTCGAATTCGCCGCTGAGCGTGTCAAGCTTGAATTCAGGAGCGTGCTGGAGGGCGTTGAACTGGTCCACCGAGATCAGAACTGCCTTAGGGCTGTCGTGCTTCGTTATTACAACCGTTTCTCCCTGAATTGCTTTTTCCAGGATGCGGCCAAATTCATTCTTGGCCTCGGTCGCCGTAAATGAAGCAGGCTCCCTAGATTCGCGGTGATGTCGATCCAGGGAAACGGATGACGTGGTTTTTCCTTGGCGGGCGAATCGCCGGTTGGGACGGTCGGTATACTTCATAAGAACCTCACCCCAATAGTAGCCATTTTAGCTATTTTGTCCAATACGGGTCACCAGCGCGGCCTACTCAGCCCGTCGGGGGCGGCAGAGTTGGCCGGACATGCTTCATCCCTCAGATCCATGACCTGAGCCGTAGCATAGGATTACGTGTGACACGCTGCTGCTCTGCCCAATCACTCGGATGCAAGCAGCGTTTCCGGAATGCCCGTTAACGATCACATCGGCCTGGAGCCGGATGCCCCTCGTGAATGGCGTTGCGGGGAATCCTACTCCCTGGCCGACTTCCCGGTACCAATCCGGCCAACTTCCTCGACGCCGGTTTCTGGACAATGAGACAAGCGGGGGGATTCGTTGGTCATTTTGTCCGAGACGGATAGGGTGTGAGATCCTGTTCACGACATCTATCACTGGAAAGGCAACTTCCGAATCATCAGTACGGGTTGACTGGGCAGACATCGACCCGTCTAATGTCGTTTAGGCGTGCCCTGTGCGGAAGCTGGGTTGTGGTCATGTTAGAGTCCCGCATGGAAGCGAGGAGAGCTTTTCTGTGATCGGTCGGACCATCGGGCAGTATTCGATCGTGTCCAAGCTGGGCAGCGGCGGGATGGGTGTGGTTTACGAGGCGGAAGATACTCTGCTCGGACGCCATGTCGCCGTCAAGTTTCTTCCGCCGGAGCTTAACCAGGCGGCGGGAGGGCTGGAGCGCTTTCTGCAGGAAGCGCGCTCGGCCTCGGCGCTGAACCACCCCAATATTTGCACCATCTACAACGTTGAGCAGCACGACGGCGAATGGATGATCGTCATGGAACTGCTGCAAGGGCAGACGCTCGACGGGATCATCCAGAACCAGCCGCTCAAGACCGGCCAACTGCTCGACATTTCTATCCAGATAGCCGAAGCGCTCGATGCCGCGCACCAACACGGCATCATTCATCGGGACATCAAGCCCTCCAACATTTTCTTGACTACACGAGGTGTGGCCAAGGTGCTCGATTTCGGGCTGGCCAAGCTGGTCCGGCAGAAGAAGTCGGTAGCGGAGACAGCCGGGGCGTCGACGTTGAATATGGCGGCATCCAGCAACCTGACCAGCCCGGGCTCGGTCGTGGGGACGGTGGCTTACATGTCGCCGGAGCAGGCGCGTGGCGAAGACCTCGATTCGCGAACCGACCTGTTTTCCTTCGGCTCGGTCATGTACCAGATGGCGACCGGCCAACTGCCCTTCCAGGGGAGCACGTCGGCGGTGATCTTCGCCAACATCCTCGAACACGATCCTCCACCGCTGCTGGAGGCGAATCCTTCGTTGCCGCCGAAGCTCGCCCAGACCATCGAGAAGGCGCTGGAGAAGGACCGCGATCTGCGTTGCCAAACTGCGGCCGAATTGAAGGCCGATCTGAAGCGTCTGCGACGCGACCACAGTTCCGACAAGAGCCTGCCCCGTGCGACGTCCGGGCAGCACACTGCCGCAGTTTCGCCGGCGCAAGTCTCGGTTGGGCAACCCAGCTCGCCCCCTTCGAGCGCGTCGGTGCTCATCGGCGAAGCCAAGCGCCATAAGACTGGCGTGATGGTCCTAGCCGTGGCTGGTGTGATGGTTGTTGCAGCCCTAGCTTGGCTGCTGTATTCGCGGTCGCACCAGCGTCTGCCTCGGACGGCGGCGCAGCAGATGTCGGTCGAGCGCCTCACGCACGACGGCAAGACGAACGGTTCGACCAGCATTTCGCCCGATGGCAAGTACGTGGTTTACGAAGTCACCAAGGACGGCAAGCAGAGCTTATGGCTGCGGCAGATTGCCACCTTGAGCGCGGTCAAGCTGGTTCCCGACAGCGACAACGGTTATGGCGGAACCATGTTCTCCCCCGACGGCAACTTCGTGTATTACCAGCAATTCTCCAAAGAGGAACCCAACGGCGCACTCTACAAGGTGCCTACCCTCGGCGGTTCTCCACAGAAGATTTTGTCCAACATTGAGAGCCCAATCACCTTTTCACCCGACGGCAAGCAATTTGCATATACCCGGGGGAACTCGCCCCAAGGCCCCACTTCGCAACTCATGATTGCCAACGGGGACGGAAGCGATGCGCGCCCCATTGCCACAGGAAAGCTCGTCGCTGACTGGTTCGTGACCGACGGGCTTTCGTGGTCGGCCGATGGCAAGTTTATTGCGGTTGGCAGGCAACGCCTGGATGCATCCGGCTATAGCAATGGGATTTCGTTGTTCGATCTGTCGGGAAAGGAAACCGCGCTGGTTAACAAGCTGCCGGGCAAAGTCGCGCGTGTGGTCTGGCTCAAGAGCGGTGACGGGTTGGTGTTCTCGGCGACTCCGAGAGTCGGTTCCGCCTCCAACCAGCTCTGGTTTGTGTCCTACCCCGGTGGAGATGTTTCACGCATCACCAATGACCTAAACAGCTACGGACAGGTAAGTCTCGGGGTAACCGCAGACGGCACGACCCTGGTGACCATACAGCAGGTGCCGCACTCAAACCTGTGGGTCGCCACCGGCGATTACAAAGATGCAAAACAGATTACGCAAAGCGATGAGGATGGCACGGACGGAGTTGACGCCGCCGCCGGGAAGATCGTTTATACCTCGGCTTCGACCGGCATCTCCAACCTCTACACGGCCAACATGGACGGCTCTGGCGTGGTTCAAGTGGGTCCGGGCGATGAATATTGTGGCTCACCAACAATCTCGCGTGATGGACGTTACGTAGGCTTCATGTGCCTCAAAGGCGGCAACCCGAATATCTGGATTGCCAACGCCGACGGCAGTAACTTGCGGCAGTTGACGTCGGGCAACGCAGACTTGAACCCCACATTCTCGACCGACGGCGCCTTCGTTTACTTTCAGCACTGGTCCGAGGGCAAGGTCCACCTGTTCAAGGTCCCGTTCTCCGGTGGCCAGCCTGCCCAGTTCTCTGACTTGCAGATCCAGAGCCAGTCCTTCTCGCATCGTGGTGACCGCATCCTCGTGCTGTACTTCGATGACAAGGCTTCCCAGTGGAACGTGGGCATCATCTCCGCGGCTGACGGCAAGTTCCTGGGGCCAGTGGATGTCACGCTCACGACGCAAGGGTTCCCGATGTTCACGCGCGACGATAAGGGCGTAATCTACGGCGAAACCCACAATTCGGTGACGAACCTGTGGAAGCTCTCACTCGACAGTGGCGCGCGGGTTCCACTGACCAGCTTCAATTCGGAACAGATCTTCAACTCCGTCATAACTCCAGAGGGCACGCTGGTGATGGCGCGCGGCCACCACAATACTGATGCCATCCTAATCCGCAATTTTCATTAGCTGCCAAGGTTGCGATTAAGAAGCAAAGTGCAATCGCTTGCTGACGAAACTTTGTATCGCAACTCAGCTGCTGATCACAGGTACTTTTTCAACACCCACAGCCCATTGCACAAGTAATGCCGAAAACGGGCGTCTCTTTGGCCGAATTACGTGTGAGATGGCGATGTTACGACAGTTATGAGAGCTATCTACTACCCAAGGTGAAGTTCACGATGATCTCCGTGTCCACCTCGACGGGCTGGTCATTCAACCTGTAAGGCTTATAGCGCCACAGTTTCACCGCGTCCATTGCCGCCTTCACCAGTAACGGATGTCCGCTGACCACGCGCAGCTCCTGCACCGTGCCATCCTTGGCGACCACCGCCTGCAACAACACCGTCCCCTGAATCCGCGCCTGCATGGCCAGGGGAGGATAGACCGGCTTGGTTTCGTGGATGAGGAGGCCCTGGGCGACGCCTGATGACACGCGCACTTTCGCAGGCGTAACCACTTTCGGCATAGCCGGCGGAATCTTTATGACGCTGCTGATGACGCTGTTCGGCGCGTCAGTCCCAGTTCCCCCGGGGACCCAAACCCCATCGGGCGCTCCGGCTGTGTCTTCAGTCGCGGGCTGGTCGTGCAAAATCGCAACCCGGGGCGGTATCCAGTTCGGGACCCGCAGCACTTTATCCTCGGCCATGGGCCGCGGCTGAGCACCGCGTGCGCGGCTGGAAACCGGCGCCGGCCCTGGCGGTGGAGCGGGTTCCGTCAAGAAGCTCGTCAGCTGACGCCCGGGCAACGCTTCGGTATAGATGATAGGTAAGAGCACCAACACCCCGGCCAGCAGTCCCTGCATTGCGAACGACAACGCGGCGGTCCACGGATTTCGTTTGCTCAAAGTCCCGCTCGACTCAAACAGACTGTCCTCGAACATACCGGCGCTCCTTGTATTCACTACAGACACCGGCCACTCCAAATTAGCTCCCGCGATTGTTCATGATTGCGCTGCGGTAGATTCGGAGCGTACTGATGGATTAGTTGTGTAATGGGGATTTATCAATAGCAAACCGCGGTGACCGCAGTGTTTAGGTGAGGCCCCCTGTCGCGCAGTGGCGGGCGCGATGTGCAATTACACAAAATGTCGCATGGACTGCCGCTCAACAGTTAGACAAAGTGGTCACGGGCACGATGACAAGCGCGCCGCTTTGCCGGTCTAGCAGCATTACCCGACCCGCCCTCGCGCCACGCCCCCGGGCGTTGTTGGTAGCAATTAGCCTGCGTTAGCTGCAAACAATTAAGCAATTAAGACGAGGGCAAATCCGCTGCCGACTCAATGGTGATGTTTGCCGCCGCCGTGGCCGCCGGAATGGCCGCCTCCACCGGAGTGCGAGTGCCCACCGCTAAAACCCTTGCCGCCGCTAAAGCCCTTCGGGGCATGGCCGCCTCCAAAGGTCTTCGGCGCGTGCCCGCCGCCAAACATAGGGCCGCTCGAGCGCGGCGGCTTACCCGAAGATCCCGCAAAGCTCTTGCCCAGAGAGGCTCTGTAAGACGGCTGACCGAAATTGCTGCGCTGATAGCTTGCGCTAGGCGCTCGATAACTGGACTGCTGCCTGCTTAGTGGGAACTGGAGCCGGTTACGCGCCTCCAGCGGTGGTCGGGCATAGCCGACTCTGGTCGGGTAACCGCGGCTGGAGCCGCCTAGTTGCCGGTTCGTCGCATAGCTGTAGGGAGGTCGATGGACGAATGTATTGCCACGTGTCGCGTTGTATCCGCCCCGTGCTCGACCATAGCTGTTCGGCGGCCGGTGGACGAATCCATTGCCACTTGCGGTATTGTATCCACCGCCCGGTTGACCATAGCTGTTCGGAGGCTGGGGAAGGAATCCGTTTCCCCGTGCCACGTCATAACCGCGCTGTACCCGGTTCGGCGGCCGGTGGACGAATCCGTTACCACTTGCGGTGTTGTATCCACCGCCCGGTCGACCATAGCTGTTCGGCAGCCCGGCAATCGCTCCCCCGCCCGAAGCGGCGCGTGGTCCACCGTTCGGGAAGCCCCAATCGGCCACCGATGTGCTTTGCGAATAGTAGTTCTCATGATTGAACAGCACGGACTGGGTCAGCCAGCTCAGGCCCCAGGCCAGCCAGCCCCAGGGCGTGTGGCTGAAGGCCGTCATCGCGATCCCCAGACCATAACTTACAGGCGATGAGCCGAAAAATGACCCCAGCGCACCTAGCAGCGAAAACCCTGGGTAAGGCGAGACCGGGTCTCCGTAAACGGCCCACGGGTTATAGGCTGGCACGTATACCACCTGCGGATTCACCGGGGCCAACTCGATGTGGCCCTGGTCGTAGCTCACCGCTTCTTGCGGAGTGCTTTGCAGGTTTCCGGCCGCCTGCGCCCGCTGGCGCATCACCTGTACCGCCTCCAGTACGTCCTGTGGCTGGTTGTAGTAGGCATTGCCCAGGTCGGTGGTCCACTGCAGGTTCCGGTCCATCTGCGCCAGCACCTGCGGAAACGCCGTCAATGCCTTCACGCTCGGGTCCCAGGTCTGCGCGTCGGCTCCGGCTGCAATCTGCTCGGGAGACGCATAGCCCTGCACCTGCCGCCAATGGTCGGCGTCCACCACCTGCGCGGGGTATGTGGACGCGGCCAGCACCTGCGCCACCAGCGTGTCCGGATAGAGCGCGATCGGCGCCACCAGTTGCTCCAGTTGCTCCGCATTGCGCGGCTGTGCCGGCGGGTAAGGCTGTTGCGCATAAGGCTGCTGTCCATCGCCTGATTGCTGGTCCGGCGCGTACTGCCCGTTGTACGGATCGTTCTGCGACCATTCCTGTCCCGGTGGTGGCGCCTGCTGCGCGAACAGCTCTCCCTGCCCCAGCGGCAGAAGAAGCAGCGCTATCGCCAATGCGACCACACGTCTAAGCACCTGCGCCACGTCTCTGGTGGCGCCTGTGTCGGGAGAGGAATCTTGGGGTGAATTAAGCCGCAGGCGAGAAAACCTGGCAGTGCGCGATGTGTGTAGGTACGTTCGGGGTCTCATTTTTCCTCTGACTGGCATACACATAGGCTCGCCCCGAGGTGAAACCTATGTTCCAAGCCGCCGTAGGCTGCTCTTCCGGCCCGCGGGCAATACGCCGTACGCTTTGTCGTACTCCGGTCCGTCCGGTGCCAAAGCACGCCCGGTTCGCGGCCGAAGAACGCTTGCCTACACGAACCCGGAATTCTGGTGTTAGTTGCGGAGGTAAGTAAGAGCGAGTAGTTATGCAGCGTCGTGTCTCCACCAACTCCAGCAGCAGGCGCAATTCAGCGATTCTGCTTGCGCTGCTCCCTCAGCTCCACCGCTAGTGCGAAGCTGTGGAGCAGCACTACTCTTCGAAGCTGCGGAACCCTCAATGTGAATACTGCACCCAGAACCGGGGTGGTCCATAGGGCGGTGGGGGATAGCCCAAGACTATACCGAACGGCGAAGTCCGAACCCCTAGGCGTTGGTCGCGAACATTGGCCCAGTCATCAAATCCGTCGGGCGCCGGCGCCTTCTCCGCGGTGTGCTGCATTGACGTTTTGTTTTGAAACCGCACCTGCTGGCCGGCATTTACCGTCACGGAATTGCCTGCACCAGTTGCGGCAACAGAGCCTCGCCGCACCGTTACCCATGTTTGGTCCTGATCGGGGATAACATTGACCCGGTAAACTCCCGGCTTCATTATGGTCAGCGTGGCATTGGGAGTATTAATCTCGTATATTTCACCTGGAAAGAGGTATCTAACCGAAAGACTAACGACGCCTTGATTAACCCTGAATTGAACGGTGCCTCGATTAACGTTACTCAGGGTGACACTCGTCTCCGAATTCATGCGAATAAATCCATTACCTACGTTCAGTTCAGCCCGCGAGTCCTTGTCTGCCCAGATACAGATAGGGGGCTGCAGAGGCTGATTAAGTGCGGCTGCAACCCAGTCGTTGCCTTCGCACGGAGCTTGCGACACCTGTCCCGACATATACTGTACGCGAGCAATTCTTCTCGGCTCGTTATAAGGGCCGCCTCTGGTTTGACCCTCAGCGGAACCGACCACCACTAACATCAGCAGTACGAAAGATAGATGCTCTAGTCGTATCTTCATCACCATCTCCCGGATAGTCTACTTTCTAGTTAACCGCAGGGGGAGCCTGCCTGATTTTCGCTTTACCAAGGTAGCGCCGCCCGAACTTGAGACACTGATGGAGCGGCTCGGCTCAAAGCCCACGACCGGAGTCTTGGGCTTGCACCTTTTAGCTTGCCGTTCGGTCAGTTAGCGGCGTCCGCCGCCATGCCCACCACCACCGCTGAAGCCACGTGCTGCACCGTGAAATCCACCGCCGGTGCTGCCATGGTAGCCGCCACCTGGACCGCTTCCATAACCGCGTCCACCGTAGGCCGCGTGGGAGTAGCCGCGACCGTAGCCCCAGCCTCCGCGACCGTAGCCCCAGCCTCCGCGGCCATAATAGCCCCTACCCCAGCCGCCCCGGGCGTAATATCCCCCATACCACGGCCCGGCGCCAAGGAACACTCCACCGACAAACCAGTTAGGCCCGTAGTAGCCGTAAGGTGCACAGGCGTATGGTGGATATCCGTAGTAGCCGTAGGAGCATACTGGCGGTCCAACATAGTATCCGGGTCCGACGCCTATCGCCACGCTGACCTGCGCTTGCGAGTGGGCCAGTGGAATCATCAAAACTGCCAGCAAGGCCAGATATCTTAGACAACGCATTTCTTCTTCCCCTGCCCCAGATCCACCACTATCAATCTGGAGGCACCTATTGGCTTAAACGCGGAATCCGAAAGAAAGTTGCAAAGCTCGGGGTGGCTGTGTTTAGCCATCCTCGCTGAAATCAGCCGTGGGCGAGGCGCGATGAACTTTGATCAGTCGCAATCGCAGCAGACTGTCCTGCTACGCTTCGGAAGCCAAGTCAGCATTCTGCCCGAGAGCTTTGCGCATCTTGCAATATGCGACGTCGAATTGCGCCACTTCTTGATAGAGGCGACTGAAGTATGCCACTTCGTATAGTTACGCATTCACCAAGCCATGTTTCCTCTTCATGACGATCCGTCCTTTCGCAAGCTCGCGATGCAAACAGGCCTGCCTCCACTGTCTTAAAGTGCGAGGTCAAGAAAACGGCCTCTGCTAATTGAGCTACTGATAAGCGGGTCACAAAGATCTGGCTTCCGGTTTGGCGACACTACTTCCGGGAAGGTGTTAGTCGGATTAAGCCCGAGCAACTTCCTGAACCGGGATCAGCCTGCAGGTTCTGCTGAGGAGGCCGTAAATGACACCTTTTTAAACAGGGCTTGCGACAAAGTGTTGGTTCAGTCTCCTCCATGGCTGTAATCCTGGTACACCCCGCAGCATATAATGATGTCACCCATCCTCTGAAAGTAAGTCGTCTTATGCTCTTGTCTATTTGTTTCCGGATTCAGATACACATAATCGACCCATCCCGAGCCCTGTGACTTTGCCTTTTCCACTATCTCCTTGCGAAAAAGCTTCCCTTCGGTGTCCGGAACGGCGATCAGATTTTGCCCGATCAGTGCCGGGTTTTTGGGGTGAGCAAGCATAACGCCCTGAAGATCGTACGCGAATACATAAAGTTCGCCTTTGTCAAACATCCCCTTGGGCGTGCTGATCTCCGTAAGTGCTTTCTCTTTTCCCTGGTACTTCACATACGCAGCTGCCCTCTTCACCAGGGCCTTTGCATCGTCTCTGTCGGCAGCGTACGACAGAGCTGCGAATGAAAACAATCCGATCACAACTAAGAATGCTATGGGTCTCTTCATGGCTCTTTCCTTCACTTTGTTTCAATTTACGAACGACTGAAATAATCGCAGGTTCATTATTCGAAATATAGTGACTTCCGGTTGTATCTCGTCAAGCCCGCTCTGCCGCCGCCTGTTCGTTAGGCACGGGGATGCCCTCCAGAATTGCTTCAGGTTCTTCGGCTTCTGCTTCAGTCTCTTTGTTTAGAACCTCCAACATCCTGTCCTTGTCGAGTTCATGCTCCCAGCTGGAAACCACCATTGTTGCCACACCATTGCCGACCAGGTTGGTCAGGGCGCGTGCCTCGGACATGAAGCGGTCAACGCCGAGAATCAGAGCCAGGCCAGCCACTGGAATGGTGGGTACGGCGGCAAAGGTCGCCGCCAGGGTGATAAAGCCACTGCCGGTAACCCCGGCCGCCCCCTTGGATGACAGCAGCAACACACCCAGAATGGTAAGGGTCTGGATCAGGGTAAGCCGGGTGTTGGTAGCCTGGGCCACGAAGACTGCCGCCATGGTCAGGTAGATAGAGGTTCCGTCAAGGTTAAAGGAGTATCCCGTCGGGATTACCAGACCTACCACGGACTTGCTGCAGCCCAGATTCTCCAGTTTGGCCATCATGCGAGGCAGGACCGACTCCGAGGAGGAGGTTCCCAACACGATCAGCAACTCCTCCTTAATGTACTTGATAAACTTTAAGATGCTGAAGCCGCACAGTCTGGCAATGGAACCCAGGACGATGAAGATGAACAGCAGGCAGGTCAGGTAGAAGCTGGCCATCAGCATGCCCAGCTTACTCAGGGAGCCGAGACCGAATTTCCCGATGGTAAAAGCCATAGCGCCAAAGGCGCCGATGGGCGCAACCTTCATGATTACCCCCACGACGCCGAACAGCACATGCGCGACCTCGTCAATCACGTTGAAGACCACTTTGCCGCGCTGACCGAGCATGGACAGAGCAAAACCAAACAGGACCGAAAAGAACAGTACCTGCAAAATATCACCCTTGGCAAAGGCATCCACTACAGTGTTGGGAATGATATTCATCAAGAAATCAACCGTGCCGTGCGACTGCGCTTTTGCGGTGAAGGTCTCCAACGCTCGGGTGTCCAGCTTGGAGACATCGGCATTCATGCCCGCACCCGGCCGAATTACGCTGACCACCACCAGGCCGATCGCCAGGGCCAGGGTCGAGACGATCTCAAAATACAGCAGTGCCTTGACGCCAACCCGGCCTACCTTCTTCATGTCCTCCATGCCGGCGATACCGGTTACTACGGTACAGAAGATGATCGGAGCGATGATCATCTTGATCAGCTTGATGAAGCCATCGCCCAGCGGTTTCATGTCCGCGCCGGTTTCGGGATAGAAATGCCCGAGCAGAGCACCCATGACGATCGCCGTCAATACCTGGAAGTACAAATTCTTATAAATTCTTTTCCCTTTCATACGTATCCTTCCACGTCATTGATATGATTCAGAATCTTTAACCGGCATTTCCGTTCTAGCTGCCAACCGCCCCACACTATATACCCCGTGAGGAAGTCGAGCGCACGATTTTCCTTGCATTGGGCGCCGGGCTTGAGACCAGGGACCCGTCAAAAAAGGAACTGTGGAACAATATGGAAACCGCTGACGGTGGACCGGCATGAAATATCGCATCACAGCTGAGGGAGTTCTGGAGACCGGGCTTTCGGGCTTCGACCTGATCAACTTTCCCATGCTAAACAAGGGAACTGCGTTCACGGAAGACGAGCGCACCGACTTCGCCCTGCACGGACTGCTCCCCCCGCATGTTGGTAATCTTGAAGATCAGGCGGCGCGGCGTCTTAAGGCGCTGCGCGACCGTAAAACTGATTTCGGACGTTATGCCTATCTGCGGGATCTGCAGGACACGAACGAAACTCTGTTTTACGCGGTGCTGGTGCGCAACATCGAAGAGATGATGCCGCTGGTGTACACGCCGACGGTCGGCGAAGGATGCCAACGCTTCAGCGAGATCTGGCGCAAGCCGCGCGGACTATTTCTCAGCTATCCCAACCAGCATAGAATTCGCGAGATCCTCGCGCATCACCGTTACGACTCAATTCGAGCGATCGTGGTCAGCGATGGCGAGCGCATTCTCGGGCTGGGCGACCAGGGCGCCGGAGGCATGGGAATCCCCATCGGCAAGCTCGCGCTCTACACCGCCTGTGCCGGCATTCATCCACAGGCGTGTTTGCCGGTCCTGCTCGATGTCGGTACCGACAATATCGAGCGCCTTGAAGATCCTCTCTATGTCGGCTGGCGTCACCAGCGGGTGCGCGGTGCCGAATACGACGATTTCGTCGAAACCTTCGTCAGCACCGTGGTCGAGCGCTGTCCTCACGTGTTGTTGCAATGGGAGGATTTTGCCGGTATTAACGCGGGACGATTGCTCGAGCGCTATCGCGACCGACTGTGCACATTTAACGACGATATCCAAGGGACAGCGGCTGTGGCCGTGGGAACCCTGCTGGCCGCAATCAACGTTACCGCCACGCCTTTGACCGAGCAGCGCATCGCCCTCTTCGGAGCCGGATCCGCCGGCATTGGCATCGCCACGCTTCTGCTGACCGCGATGCAGAACGCCGGCCTACGGGAAGCGGAAGCGCGCCGCCGTTTCTACGCGATCGATAAAGACGGATTGCTGGTGGAGGGCATGGCGGGAATACGTCCGGCGCAGCATCCATTGGCGCAAGCTCGCTCCGCGATCACCAATTGGAAGCTGGAGCATAGCGATCACATTAGCCTGCTCGATGTGGTAAGGAACGCGAAACCAACCACGCTGATTGGGGTTTCGGGGCAAGCGGGCGCGTTCACCGAAGAGGTGATCCGCGCCATGGCTGCCGCAGTCGAAAGGCCGGTCATCTTCCCGCTGTCAAATCCCACATCGCGTTCGGAGGCTACCCCGGCGGACTTGCTGAAGTGGACGGAAGGGCGCGCTCTCATTGGCACTGGCAGCCCGTTCGCTGCGGTGAACTGGAATGGTCGCGAATTGCCGATCGACCAGACGAACAACTCGTACATCTTTCCTGGAATGGGTTTGGGTATCCTCTCGGTGAATGCGCGGCGCGTGACCGACACCATGTTTATGGCTGCCGCCAAATGCCTCGCCGAGCTTTCTCCCGCACGGCGTAGTAAGTCGGGACGATTGTTGCCACCGGTTTCGGAACTTCGCTCGGTGTCATTCGCCATGGCTCAGGCGGTCGCGCTTCAAGCGATCAACGATGGTGTTGCGGGCCCGCTTGACGAGCAGACCTTGGAATCTGGCATCCGCGCCAATGTCTGGGAGCCGGTCTATCTTCCTTACCGCTTCGACCCCTTCTCGTAACTCCACAAGGTCCCGAATCGAAACCGAATATCACGGCGCTGATTAGCCCTGAATCTCGGGATTGCGCCTGGATCACGGGCGACCTGAGGTTATGTGAAATCGGGAACTGGATTCCACTGGTGGTTCGCCGCCGGCGAGACGCGAAGTTCCCCCGAAGTCCTGTTCGGGGACATCAGTTGATCTCCCTGAAACCGGTGTCTGGACCGTGAGCCAAGCCCCGAAGCACAGACGGGAGATAATTCATGTTTTCGGAAGCCGGGTTCCGCGATTACTTCTCGATTGCCGACGATCCAGAAATTATCGGGCGACGGCTCCAAACGGCCGACGCCAATCCAGGATGCCGGCCGCTGTGGACTTCGCAGCATTTCAGTTACGGGCTTTTCTTGATTTCGGTTATCCAGCCAGGATGAGACAAGTTGTGCCTACTTCACGGCATCAGCGGTTTTGTCGGCGCCTTTCTTGACGCTCTTTCCGGTGTCCTTAGCGCCTGTGTCCACGGCATGGCCTGTTTTCTTGGCTGCCCTCGTGGTTCCGTGAGCAACATTTTTACTGGTGTCTTTGGTCACGTCCGCGGTTTTGACGGCGCCCTTCTTGGTTCCGTGCGCGACATCCTTGCTGGTGTCTTTGGTTACGTCGGCAGTCTTGTCGGCGGTTTTCTTGGTGTCCTGCACCAGGTCCTGCCCGCGGACGGCAGTCCCGACCGCGAGGGTGGCTGCAACCACAGTGATCAACATTGCCTTCATTGTTTTCTCTCCTTGGCTCGATGGAGCCGCTCGAAAAGAGTTTGGGGACAGGTCAGTGGTTGACCCATGCAAGAGCAGGCGAACCATCTTTCTTGGGCCTCATCGATTCGCGTCCACCCTGGCCCGTGGCGAGAGCTAATGTGGGGGAAGTTGCACCCGTACTGACTTCGAAGACTTGCACCCGCGCGTTCGCCGTATCAGCGACGTAGATGCGGTTGCTTGCATCGACCCACAACCCTCTCGGAGCAAGAAACTCTCCAATTCTGCTGCCGGATTGTCCAAACGTACCAATTGGGGTTCCATCCGGTTTGTACACGCCGATGATGGACTTGGCAACATAACTGATGTAGATGTTTCCGTCCCTATCTACGGCCAGACCGTTTTCTCCAGCAACGCCGACAACAACGCGATAATAACCAATGCGGTTGCCGTCGAAATCCAGGACTTGAATGCGTGTCCCCTCCGCATCCAGAACCAGAATTCCGCGATCGCTTACGGCGATCTGCGTCGGAGATGCAAATTCTCCGCTGCCATTGCCATGCCTGTCCTTGCCCACACGTTTCAAAACCTTGCCTTGCAGATCGAGGATAAACACGAGATTGCGTGGGGTATCAGCAAGGTATAAACGGCCGGCCTTCCGGTCAATTGCAATTCCGGTTGGACGTTCATACATGTTTTCGCCATGGAAGTTCCCGATATAGCGGACGAATTGCCCGTACTGGTTGTACACCAGCACCATTCCCGCCTCGGAATCGGCGATGTAAATGTTGTCTTCGGCATCCACCGCAACTCCGGCGGGCAGGTGCAGTCTGCGACCTTGATCCCCTAGGATGCTGAACGAAGTCTTGCCGTTAGGGTCAAACACATGTACGGCCCGCAGGTCGGGATCACTGATGATGACACGCAGCATGGAGTCGGTGGTCACCTGATGCGGCGCCCCCATTACCCTAGCCCGCCCATAAACAAAGGTCACTACTTTGTCGCGAATATTTACCAGGTTGGATTGTGGCTGCGCGATTCTCGTGGCATGGGCCGGGGGCGCAAAATCTTCCACAACCTCGCGGGCCGGAAGAATCATCCACGGAGGAGCCTCGGTCTGCCTTACCGCGCTCTCGCCGAGGACTGAGGTGGACCCGGAGGTTGAACTCTGCGCTTCAAGAGCACGAGCGAACTTCGACGACTTCTTATATTGTGCAGTGGCACAAAACGTACCAAGATATTCCAGTTCGCGACCGCCTCCCAGGCTTGCTCGCGAGAAGGCGCCAACATTCTGCGCGGGCGGCTCAAGGAGCAACGACCCGTACAGCCCGGTGGCAGATGCGGCGGGTTCCTCACGCGTTTGACCGAGCGCGGAGTGGGTCATGAGGACCGACAGCGCAAGCCCAACTACAATCCGCACTTCAGCCCAGGCTATGTGCGCGCTTCGGCCGAAAAGCAAACTCCGCAATCGCGAAATACCGCGCATTGGCTTAACCTCAAGTACACAACGATTGGAGCATCCTCGGCGGCGGCGTGCTGCTCAGAATTGCTCACTTGGGCGGTAAATCAGTTCGGAATTCTCGGAAGAGCTCTCACTTGGTGGTTGACCGACTATCCGGGATGTATGGTCCGCCGCCGTGTCGTAAACGAAAAACATTTATCGCGAGCGGCCCGGAGATCGAGGCGTGGATTCGGCCCGCGCAAGCCCACCAACGTCCAGCAGTGATGGCCGTTCAACCGACCACATTCGGATACAGACGGGCGGTCACGAGAACAAGTGCGCTGAAGACAAGTAAGAGGACAACGGCGTCCAGGCCGACCCCGAAGATGGGCTGGCCTCCACGTACCATTAGCGAACGCAGCGCATCAACCTGATAACTGAGCGGGTTGACTCGGGCGACCCCCCGTACCCAGCCGGGCGTGCTGGCGATGGGGTAGATGGCGTTGCTGGCAAAAAAGAGGGGCATGGTCAAGACTTGGCCAATGCCCATGAATCGTTCCCGCGTCTTGACCAGACAGGCAACGGCCAGAGAAAAGGTGGAAAACAGGGCGGATCCCAGAATGATGAAGAGGACGACTCCCATGATGTGCCAGACTGAAAAGTCCAGGTGGATACCCAGGAGCAAGGCCAGAATGTAGATAATGACTCCCTGAGCCAATCCTCTGACGCCAGCGGAAAGAGCTTTGCCCAGCACCAGGGCGGTCCGCGGGGCCGGACTCACCAGCAGTTTTTGCAGGATGCCAAGATCTCTTTCCCATATCACGCTGATCCCATAGAAAATGGCAATGAACAACACGCTCTGGGCCAGAATGCCGGGCACCATGAAGGTCAGGTAATCGAGCGAGCCGGTGGGAATGGCTTTGAGCCGCCCAAACACCTGGCCGAACACCAGCAACCATAGTGCTGGTTGGATTGCCCGCGTGAGCAACTCGGCAGGATCGCGGCGCAACTTCCGCAGCTCCACGTCGGCGAGCGCGGCTGTATCCCGCAGATAATCAGCGACGGTCGCTCGTTTATCCCAAGCGTCGCGCGGTCCGCCGCATTTGGGCGCTGTCTCGATAACCTCCGACGTCATCGACGGAACCTCCGGCAAAATGGAGAAACACATCATCCAGGTCTGCTTCAGGCGCAACCTTGGCCTTCAACGACTCCGGGGACCCGGTCACGACCACTCGTCCGCTATGCATGATGGCGATCAACTCGCAGAGATGATCGGCTTCCTCCATGTCGTGGGTAGTCATGAGAATCGTCGTGCCGAAACGGTCGCGCAGGTCCCGCAGGTGTTGCCACACCGCATGGCGGGCCACGGGGTCAAGCCCAACCGTGGGTTCATCCAGGAAAAGAACCGGGGGCCGGTGCAGCATGGACTGCGCAATCTCCAGGCGCCGGATCATGCCGCCGGAATAGGTCCGAACCAGCGCCTTGCCCGCTTCGCCCAGGTCCATGAAGTCCAGAGCGTCCAGGATTCGCGCCTTGCGCTCGCGCCATGGGATGCCATAGATCCGAGCAAACAGCAGCAGGTTCTCGTACCCGGTGAGTGCGCCGTCGGCGGAGAGCATCTGCGAGACATATCCGATAACTCTCCTGACCTGTACTGGGTTTTGGACGACGTCGAAACCAGCCACCAGTGCCTTTCCGGCGCTCGGCGCGAGCATCGTCGTGAGCATTTTGATGGTTGTCGTCTTTCCTGCACCATTCGGGCCCAGCAAGCCGAAGATACAGCGGGGCAACACCGATAGATCCAAGTTGTCTACAGCCGTAACTAAGCCAAAATGCCGGGTGAGACCGATGGTCTCCACCGCCGGCGTCACCGCAGGTGTCTTGGGTGTAACGTCGTCAGGCATCTATGCCATTGCTCTTACTCGGACGATTATATTCCCGGCGGCTGACAGGCATAACACTCTGGTCAGAGGCGTAGGCATCTCTGGGGCAGGAACGTCTTTTGGCTAAGATTGTGAATGGATGACGGTCTAACCGGTAGTAATCCGCCCAGAACGAAGGGACGAAGACTGGCCGCCTGAGAATTTTCTGATCAAGCGATCAAGCGCCGAATTGCGCCGGCTGCGAATTCAATCTGTCAACCGTGTGCTTGCTCTGACACTTATCCTTCTTCTTCACCCAGCACGCGCCATCATGGCTGCCAGCGTGCGCCCTGCGGACCGCCTCACCGTGGCTCGATTACCTTCAGCCCTCTTATTTGGGCAAAGTGACGTTTGTTGAATGTGGCTACGTCACTGCCGCGTTCCAAAGCCGTCGCTCCAACGATGAGGTCGTAGAAGCCAATCATTTTGCCGGAGGACTCCAATGCGGCCCAAATACGCGCATGTTCATACGCCGTCTGCTCTGTATAGGCGACGATTGGCAACGCCACCAAAACGGTGCGAAGATAATGCTCGCGCTTGGTCCTGTGTGATCCTGCAGCTCGTTCCACTCCATGCCAAAGTTCTGCAACGGTGATGGCCGCAATTTCAAATTGATCGTTCGGGCGCGATGCCACCCAGTTCTTAAGGTCGAAGGTCCCTTTTTCGCCGCGAATCACAACGTCAGCGTCAAGAATTATCGCCATTTATCACCCGGAGCTTTGAGGGTTTTGCGGGCGGCATGTAAATCACGGTGCCATGCCCTGGCTTCGTCATCGGGCAACTGAGTTTTGCTCAAAGCCAAGGCCAAGTCCCGGCCGGAACAGATCTTCTCATCATCGGGCACCAGCCGGGCAACCGGCGAGCCATTCCGGAGCAGGACAAACGTGACGTTTTGATAGTGGGCGCGGTTGACGCAATCGGCAAAATTTCGCGCAGCCTCCGTCACGCTAATAGTAGTGGTTTTCATATAATAAGATTATCAGATTTCTTGTAGATTAAGTAGCGCTCCGAGCTTAATTCATGCTGCGCTTGGTAGCCAAACTGCTGGGATCGAATTAAAGAAACCTCAAGGACAACCTTTTGCCGACCAAGCGGCACGAAGGCTGGCAGTCGGCCGGGTGGGCTGGCGCACAGGATCACCGTCGCAAAAAGTAGACGCGATCCGTCCCGTCCCATCTCCCCGTTTCTTGGGACAGGTGAATCAGCGCCCACACTGGGCCTCCAATGTCCGCTGGCGAGATGGTCTTTTCGTCGATGAAAATTGCACCGCCATCGACAGTGCATCGCATGTGGATTTTCTTCCTTCAGAAACCGACATGAATAGGATTTTGCGATGCGAGCAGGCAGCACAGAAAACGTTTGACTGGGCGCTGCAGAGACTCCTTGAATCTCAGCAGCAGCGACGGAAAGCCCAGGCGCCAGTGAGCGTTCAGGTTTCAAGCGATCAGTAGAGCCTGTCGCGACGGCTACTCGGCTCTCTATTTGCGGGCCGCCGCCTTGCTGCGCGAACTGGCCCGGGCACGAGCCGATGGAAGCTTGCGCCACCTCCTGGCACGACTGGGCCCGTATCGATGTTCTTGTCATTGATGACTGGGCCATGGCGCCGCTGAATGAAAACGACCGCCGCGAAGTCTGGGAGATCTGCGAGGATCGCTACCAGACTGGTTCCACCATCCTCACTTCCCAGTTGCCGGTTTCGCGCTGGCACGAGCAGATTGGCGATCCCACCATTGCCGATGGCATCCTGGACCGTCTGGTTCATAACGCCCGCCGCATCGAAATGCGCGGCGAGTCCATGCGCAAGAAGCGCAATCCGCCACAGGACGAGAGGAAGGAATGAACCGAAGCCCCAAGTGTCGGTGACTTATGGCGATCCGATTCCGGACGACAGCCGTTCTCCTTTGCAGGCCCTACGGCGCAAAGAAGCTGGAGATGTCCAGGATCAGTTGTGTGAGTCCATTGCCGGCATAAGCATCGATCTTGCCGTTATTGGTGGGCACGATCGCCATGTTGTTGGTTAGCGATCCGTCTGCTGCGTTCAACGTCGAGACCGTAGGCCGATTGCCGCCGTCGGGCCACAGCGTCAGGTAGCCCAGTGAGTGCACGGGGATGACCGTCGCGT
>JBEKPR010000026.1:0-65723 GCA_049520555.1 Candidatus Korobacteraceae bacterium | reverse complement strand
CCGACACGCGTGACCCCACGAAGCCTACCGGCCTGGGTCCGCCGCAATTGTTTTCTCTGACCCCGCGCGCCTTTCCGGTGCTTAACAGCACCTGCATTCCCACCGGGGTCAACCCGGCGGCGTATTCGTTTAATTTCACCGTAGTGCCCGGAGGCCATTCCGTGGGCTACCTGTCGGTGTGGCCGACCGGTCAAAATCAGCCGGTCGTCTCGACTCTCAATGACCAGACGGGGACGATCGTGGCCAATGCGGCCATCGTGCCCGCCGGCACCGGCGGCGAGGTCTCCGTGTACGCGACCGATAACACGCAATTGGTGATTGACATCGATGGCTACTTCGCGCCGACGGGCGCGGGTGGACTGTCGCTGTATCCGGTGGCGCCTTGCCGGGTCATCGACACCCGTCACGTGGGCGGTCAGCCCTTCACCGGAACCCTGACTCCACCGGTGGATGTGGAGCATAGCCAGTGTGGAACACCGGCTGCGGCGCAGGCGTATGTGTTCAATGCGACAGTCATCCCGGTGCACTCACTGGGCTACCTGACGTTGTGGCCCGACGGCGGCGACCGGCCTACGGTCTCGACGTTGAACGCAGCGGATGGATCGATTACCAACAACATGGCGATCGTGCCGACCACTAACGGCAAGATCGATGCTTATGCCGGCAATGGACTCACACAACTGATCCTGGACATCTCCAGCTTCTTCGCACCATGAATCGCCGCTAGTGGCTGAATTTGAAATCCAGATTCAGCCACTACCGAAACTGCCGGGGCGCTTGAACCCCTTGTCTTTTCCCGGTACGATGACAGTTTTCCCAACAACGGAGGATTGTCCATGCGTCGCCTGTCTGCGCTTTGCGTGCTTGTCGTCTTAGCGGTTGGAGTGAACTCCACCGCACAGGTCAACCCAGCCCTTGTCGGCGGCATGAAGTGGCGGCAGATCGGGCCGTTTCGCGGTGGCCGTGTGCTGGCCGTCGCCGGAGTTCCGGGCGATCCCAATACTTATTATTTCGGCGCGGTCGCCGGAGGAATCTTCAAAAGCACCAACGGCGGTCTCAGTTGGACTCCGACCTTCGACCATGAGGACATCTCCTCGATTGGCGCCATCGCGGTGGCGGATTCAGACCACAACGTCCTTTACGCGGGCAGCGGCGAAGCCTGTTTGCGCGGCAACATCTCCTACGGGGACGGGGTTTACAAGTCAACCGACGCTGGCCTGACCTGGAAGAACGTAGGGCTGAAAGACTCGCGCCACATCGGCACCGTCATCATCGATCCGCGCAATCCTGACATCGTTCTGGTCGCAGCCTTGGGTCATGCCTGGGGCCCGAATGCAGAGCGAGGCGTTTTCCGCACGGCCGATGGTGGCAAAACCTGGCAGAAGGTCCTGTACAAGGACGACAATACCGGCGCGATTGATGTAGTATTCGATCCCAGAAATTCCAGCGTAGTTTACGCCGCACTGTGGCAGGTACGCCGCCAGCCCTGGTACTTCAACAGTGGCGGCCCCGGCAGCGGCCTGTACAAATCGGTGGACGGCGGACTCACGTGGAAACAACTGGCCGGCCACGGTCTGCCAGAGGGCAATCTCGGACGCATCGGCATTTCGGTTTCGGGAGCGGATTCCAATCGGGTCTATGCGCTCATCGAAGCCAAAGAAGGCGGACTCTATCGCTCCGACAATGCCGGCAATTCCTGGACGCGCGTCAACGACGATGAGCGCTATCGCCAGCGCGCCTGGTACTTCACTCACGTGTTCGCCGATCCCAAGCAGGCCGACACGGTGTATGTGCTGAACACCGGCGCATTCCGCTCCAGCGACGGCGGGAAGACCTTTGAGTTGCTGCCGGCCCCGCATGGCGATCATCACGGGCTGTGGATCGATCCCACCAATCCGCAACGCCTCATCAACAGCAACGATGGCGGGGTGACGATATCCGTGGACGGCGGCAAGACCTGGACCCAGCAGAACAATCAGCCGACCGCGCAGTTCTACCACGTCGCCGTCGACAACCACTGGCCCTATCGGGTGTATGGAGCGCAACAGGACAACAGCACTGTGGCCATCGCCAGCCGCACCGACGACGGGGTGATCGCACGCCAGGATTGGTATGACGTCGGCGGCGGGGAGAGCGGATCTATCGCTCCCGACCCGCGCGATCCGGAGATTGTGTATGCAGGTTCCGACAGCGCCTTCATTACCCGCTACGATCACCGCACCAACCAGATGCAGGATGTCTCGCCCTACCCGCTGGATACCTCGGGCAACGGCGCGGGCGAACTCAAGTACCGCTTTCAGTGGACCGAACCGGTGCTGGTGTCGGCCTACGACTCCAACGTCATCTACAGCGCATCGCAGTTCGTGCTCAAGAGTGCCGACCAGGGCCGCAGTTGGAACCCCATCAGCCCTGATCTGACCCGCAACGACAAGAGCAAGCAGAAGCCCTCCGGCGGCGATATCACTTTGGATATCACCAGCGTCGAGTATTACGACACGGTCTTCGCCCTGGCCGAGTCGCCATTGCAGAAGGGAATGCTGTGGGCGGGGACCGATGACGGCTTGATTCATCTCACCCGCGACGACGGTAAGAGCTGGGAGAACGTCACGCCGAAAGACATGCCGGAGTGGAGCATGGTCAGCATCATCGAGGCCTCGCACCACGACGCTGGCACCGCGTATGCGGCGATTGACCGCCATAAGCTCGACGACTTCAACCCGCTCATCTACAAGACCCACGACTTCGGCAAGAGCTGGACTCGCATCGTCAACGGCATCCCGGCCGGCTCCTACGTGCGCTCAGTGCGCGAAGATCCCAAAATGAAAGGTTTGCTCTACGCCGGCACCGAGACGGGGGTGTATTTCTCCGCCGACGAGGGCGCCCACTGGCAGTCGCTGCAATTGAACCTGCCGACTTCGCCGGTCCACGACCTGGCCGTCAAAGACGATGACCTGGTCGCCGCAACCCATGGCCGGTCGTTCTGGATACTCGACGACGTCAGCCCTCTGCGACAGGCGAATTCCGCAATTGCGGCCGAGGACTTCCATCTTTATCAACCAGCCACGGCCATACGCCTGCACTTCTCTGACGAGGTTGACCGCAAGCGTCCGGTGGGAGACAACCCTCCCAAGGGGGCAATCCTCGATTACTACCTGAAGTCCAAGCCGGCAGAGAAGGAAGAGATCACGATCGAGATTCTCGACGCTCAGGGCAAGCTGGTGCGCAAGCTTTCCAATCACAAGGAGAGCAAACAGGAGCAGCCGCCCGAGTGGCCCGACCGCGAGAAGCCGGCGGAGTTGCTGCCCGCCGATGCAGGCATGAACCGCTTCGCCTGGGACTTCCGCTACGATCCTCCGGCCCAGATTGCAGGAGCGTTCTACGAGGGCGAGCCGCCGCGAGGTCCGCTGGTGATTCCCGGCACTTACCAGGTCAAGCTCACCGTCAAAGGTCAAAGCCAGACAGCCCCCTTGGAGGTGAAGCTGGATCCCCGGTTGCAGAACTCAGTTACGCCCGCGGACATGCAAAAGCAGATCGAGCTTGCGCTCAAGGTGCAGCAGGACATCGACGCGCTGCATCGGGCGGTCAACCAGATCCGCGAACTCCGCGCCAATTTGCAGACCTTGCAGAAGTGGGCTGGAGAAGGCCCTTCCAGCAGCGAAGTTGTTTCCGCCGCGCACGCCCTCGATCAGAAGATGACTCCGGTTGAGCAACTCTTGATGCAGGTCAAGATGAAAAGTTCAGAGGGCAACCTGGGCTATCCCAACATGCTCAACGAGCAGTACGCTACCTTCAACGAGGTCGTGCAGGACGTTGATGCAGCGCCCACCGCGCAGCAGTTACTGGTGTTTGACGAACTGCATTCCCGCCTGAGCGCACAATTGTCGAGCTGGCAGGAGATTGTGTGCGTGGAAGTCCCCGCGCTGAATGACCTGATGCGCAAACATGGAGTGCCGACGCTGGCCGTTGGCGCCGGCCAGGGGGAATGAGGCGCACAAGGCTGAGTTATGCCACATTGTGGGAGTCATACAATGTGGCATAGCTAGAGATCACGGCTGCGACTCGCGAAGCAACTCCTGTAGATGGTCCTTCCAGATCGTCGGAAGCGTATGCGTGCCATGTCCGCGGGTCTGGTCGCTAATCGGCAGCAGCACGTATTTGCCCTTGGGAACACGTTTGATTTCGACTTCCATGATCCCGAGTTCCGGCGGATTGATGAAATCGTCGGCGGAGTTGATGGCCATTACCGGCACTCGAATCTTGTCCAGATTCGGCGACGGATCGTAGTTGCGCGACGCATCGAAGGCATAGAGAAAGTCGTTGGCGTCGGTCGAGGCAAAGCGGGTGCGCATGAAGTTGTCCAGAAACGCATCGGCGGCCTCGCGCGTGGGATACTGCTTCTGCATCTGCAGCGGGCTGCTGCCCATGACCAGCAGCACGTCGAGTGCGGTCTTCAAACCTGGCGGAGGCGATTTGTATTCGCCGTTCTCCCACGCCGGGTCCTGGTGAATTGCATCCATGGCCATCTTGCGCATCATGCGATTGCGTCCGGCGATCTGCACCGGCAAGCACGCCAGAGGCATCATCGCGTTCATGAAATCTGGATAGGTCTCGCCCCAAACCCACGAGTGCATGCAACCCATCGACGTGCCGATGATCAGGCGAAGATGGTTTACCTTCAGCCCATCAACCAGCAGTTGATGCTGCGCGGCCACCATGTCGTCGTAGTCGTAATGGGGAAACCTGGCGTGCAGCCCATCGCTGGGTTTGCTGGACTTCCCATGCCCGATGCCATCCGGCAGGATGATGTAGTAGCGCGCCGCGTCGAGCAATTCGCCCGGCCCAAACAGCACGCCCGCGAACTGCGACGAGACGAACTGCTTGCCCGAGCCGGTAGTCCCGTGAAGCACCATGACCGCGTTCGTAACCCTGCCGTTGGCATCGAGTTGCGGCGTGCCGAAGGTGGTGTAGTGCAGCCGCAGGCTGGGCAGCACTTCACCAGAGCGGAAGTGAAAGTTCTGCGCGACGTAATCGCCTTCGGTCGTAGCAGGCGCGCTCTGAGCTGCCGCGCTCTGGGCACAGGCCAACAGACAGATCCAGAGACAAGCCAGGAATTTAGACATAGAACCCGCCACCTTCCGAGGTGAGCACACCTTAACTGGAATTCTACCGGGATGGCAACATTGCCAGGGTGGGCCTCAGAAGCTTACGAACACGGCGGTGCGGTCTCGGGGAATGGTCAGCTCGATTCCCCGTTGGTGATTGGCGGCGATGGTCGCCTCGAGGTCGAGTGTGTCGATCGGGATTTCGCGCCGCTGGCGGCCAACCTGAATTTGCAGAGACTCCGCAGTCAGTAGGTAATTGCGGCTTTCAAGCCGTTCGCCGCCCTTCAGCACGAACAGCGCCGGAGGCTGCGGCTTGGCGGCCGGGGCTTCGTTCCATTGCGGCGCTTCGATTAGCTTCGGCGACTCGGGAGGAGGCGCTGGGGTCCGCGGCTGTTTGTCTCGCACCACGACTACCTGTGGCGATGCCGGGGGCACCGGTTGCTGATACTCGGCTGACTGCTCAGAAGGCTCATCCCAAAAATAACCGTCATCATCCCAGTACGGCGCGCCATAAGGCAGCCAAGCCGCTCCGTATCCGTATCCACGGTGTTGGTGACCGCCGGAACGCAGCGGGAAAAAGCCATTGGATGAGTCCGGCCTGGTTCCGTGGCCAGGCATACGACCTCCCGCGCCGGCAACCCCACCGCCGTGCGATCCTCCGCCGCCGAGCGATCCTCCGCCCTGAGATCCGCCATCTCTCTGGGCATACACAAGGGCGGCACTCAAAATCAGGATCGTCAAAACCAGTAAGCGCGACCGCTGCACGCTCATATGATGACACAATTGCGCCAAGCGGAGCATATTTCTTTGTCCCAAATTAGGTCGTCATGCAACGGACTGCAACCGTTCCAGGATTGCCCGCCTCACCCCACTTCCACCAGCCCGTACCGCCGGTTCCAGTGTCCGCGCAGGTGTTGCACTGCGCGGGCGATCTCCTCTTTGGTCAGATCGGGATTGGGGCCGGCAAGCACGTATCTCGCCTCGCGGCGCGCCGCCTCCAGCAATTCGCGGTCGCGCAGCAAATTGGCCACGCGAAAGTTCGGCATGCCCGCCTGCCGGGTGCCGAAGAACTCGCCCGGGCCGCGCTGCTGCAAGTCGAGTTCGGCAATCTCGAATCCATTCTGGGTGCGCACCATGGCTTCGAGCCGCTGCTCGGCTTCCACCGAAACCTTGCCGCCGGTCATGAGCACGCAGTAGGACTTGGCGCTGCCGCGTCCAATGCGCCCGCGCAGTTGATGCAGTTGCGAGAGACCGAAACGCTCGGCGTGCTCCACCACCATGATGTTGGCGTTGGCCACGTCCACGCCGACCTCGACGACGGTGGTCGAGACCAGCACATCGATGTCGCCGCGCTGAAAGCTGGCCATGGTTGCATCTTTCTCTTCGGCGCTCATGCGCCCGTGCAACAGGCCAACGCGCAGGCCGGCAAATTCGCGCTTGCGAAGCTGCTCATACATCTTGATGGCCGCCTTCAGTTCGCCTTCCCCGGGGCCCCCAGCGCGCCCGTTGTTGGCGCGATGGGGTGGCGTGGCTCCTTCCTCAATCACGGGATACACGATGTAGGCCTGCCGGCCGGCCGCGACTTGTTTGCGCACAAACTCCCACACTTCTTCCGAACGCTCATCGCCGAGCCGCCGCGTAGTGATGGGCGTGCGTCCGGGCGGAAGCTCATCGAGCACGCTAATGTCGAGATCGCCGTACAAGGTGAGCGCGAGGGTGCGGGGAATCGGCGTGGCCGTCATCACCAGCACGTCAGGCTCGGCTTGGTTCGTCTTCTTCATCAGGCGGAAGCGCTGTAGCACGCCGAAGCGATGCTGCTCGTCCACGATCACCAGCCCCAGCTTGTCGAACTCGACGGTTTCCTGGATGAGCGCGTGGGTGCCGATCACCAGTTGCGCGTTGCCCTGCGCGATGTGATGGCGCGCCTGCTTCTTGCGGCCGGATTCCTGCGAGCCGGTGAGCAGCACAATGCGGTAGCCCGCGGGCTCCAGAATGCGACGCGCGGAAAGGTAATGCTGCGTCGCCAGGATCTCCGTGGGCGCCATCAGGGCGACCTGGTAGCCGTTTTCTATCGCGATGACGGCAGCTTCCAGCGCAACGATCGTTTTTCCTGAGCCGACATCGCCTTGCAGCAAACGCCGCATGGGCGCCGGTTCGGCCATATCGGCCGCAATTTCTTTCAGCACGCGCTTCTGCGCCGCCGTGGGGTGGAACGGCAGGATTCGCTTTACCGCACCCCGGACCCGATCGCTAATCTGGAAAGCGGTCCCCGTCTGGGCGCGCATCTTCCGGCGCTTGAGTTCGAGTCCCAGTTCGAGGAAAAAAAGTTCCTCGAAGATGAGGCGGATGTGCGCCGGAGTGCGCGCCGCCTGCAAATTCGCCAGGCTTTCGCCGACCTCCGGCCAGTGGGCCTGCCAGAACGCGCGGCGGCGATCGATCAAGCCCATGCGCCCGCGGACCGCTGGGGGAATCGCGTCCGGTGGGTCTTGGTCGAGACCCTCCAGCATGCCGTGAATCACGCGCCGGAACCAGCGCGCGGTGAGACGGCCATTGCCGGCAGTTTCGTAGATGGGGACAATGCGGCCGACCTCGAGCGATTGCCACTTGGGCTCATCGCCCCCGCCGTTGCCGTGGGTTGCAGTTGGATCATGCAGGACTTCGTACTGAGGCTGGATAATCTCGAAGCGGTGGCCTCCGCGATCGCCGGCTTCCACCTTGCCGTAGAGCGCCAGCAGCATGCCGGCGCGAAATTTGTCTTGCAGGTAGGTGGCGTTGAACCACATGCACTTCAACGTGTCACGCCCCTGTCCGACGGTCATCTCGAAGATGGGCATGCGGCGAGTGCGGAACAAGCCGAAGGTGCGCACCTGGGCGATAATGCTGGCCATTTCGCCGGCGCGCAGCTCGCCAATGCCGCGCGGATTGAGCCGGTCTTCGTAGCGGAAGGGCAAATAGTAGAGCAGGTCCTCGACCGTGCTGATGCCCTTCTCCAGCAGGATTTGGGCGATCTTTGGCCCAATACCTTTGACGAACTGTACGTTGGTGGCGAGATCGAGCACAGAAGGATGGTAAATGAAGCGGTTAGCAGTTAGCAGTTAGCAATTAGCAATTAGCCGTTGGCGCTTGGCAATAGGCGAATCGACGTCCGCCTTGAAAAGCGCAATCGTTGAAGATAGGCCGGGAAGTTCGGAGAGCTAAATGCCAAGTGCTAAATGCCAAGTGCTAAATGCCAAGTGCTAATTGCTGCTTTTCTCGCATCGAATGCGCCGTTGCCGGTGTCCAACAAGTGCGTGCTGCGAAGACTTCTCAAACAATTGATTGCTGTGGTTGTGGGCAGCCTGCTCTACTTCTTTGTCCTGATGCCGCACCTGCCGCCGGCGGGCCGTCATCAACCGTTCCGGATTGATATCGGGTTGCTGGTGGACGCCTGGGTTTGCCTCGTCCTGTACGGGGCCATCGAGTGGGTCGACCACAAGCGGCGGCGCAAAGGCCCAGCGGGGGAGGGCCGCAAACGGTGAAGTGTTTAATACGGCCTACAGCTCATCTGAGTTGTCATCACGAACGGCCTTTAGGCCGTGAGGGATCTGCTGTTCCCTATCCGTCATTCGAAGCGCAAACAACAGCAGATTCCTCGCTTCGCTCGTAATGACAATTCAGAACGAGATAGCTGGATAGGCCCTAGTATTCGTGCTCGGTCCCAAAGCCCTTCAGCATTTGCTGCAGGTCGAGCTTTTGCTGCTCCATCTGTTTCTGCAGTTCCTGCATTTCCTGCTCGAACTGCGGCGTCCAGTTCTTCATCGACTCCTGGATGTCATGGCGCATCTGGTCGAGCTGTTCCTGGGTCGGCACGGACTTCGCGATGTCGCGAGTCATCTTCTCCATCTGCTTCTGAGTGGGCATGGCAGACTTTTCGATTTCGCGCGACATCTTCTCCATGTCTTTCTGTTTCAGCTTCATCGACTTTTCAATCTCGCGGCGCATCTGTTCCAGGTCTTTCGCGCTGGGCTGCACGGCCGCCAGCATTTCTTCCTGGCTGGCCTCAAGCTGGGGACGCAGCTCTTCCATTTCCTGCCCTAGGGCTTGCATCTGCTCTTCAACATCGCCCCAGTTGTCGCCAAGCACTTTCGAGGAATCCGCCGGCTGCGGAAGATGCATCACGACGGTCTGCTCGTGTTTCTCGCGGACCACGGTGACAGATACCTGGCTCGCCCGGACCCGCAGCACGCGCCGCCAGTCGGCCAAGTCGTGAATGGTTTCATTGTTCAGCCTGACGATCACGTCGCCAGCCTTCAGGCCAGCCGCATCCGCAGGACTGCCTTTTTCCACCGAGCGCACCATGACGCCGGTCCCTGCCGGCACATTGAAGAAGTCAGCCAGTTGCGGACACAAGCTCTCCACCATCAAACCATGGCGCGAAGAAAGCGCGGCGAAGGATGGAATCTCGATATCGGGGACAAAGCCGGGCGCCTGTCCGTGAGTGGTGACTTGCGGCCATCTTCCCAGGGTCACTTTGACGTCTTTGGTCTCACCGCTACGGACCACGGTCACCGTCACGGTCTTGCCCGGCTGGGTCGCGTGGATCATGTTGCCCAATTGTTCGGGCGATTCTATCTTCGAACCGTTCAGACCTACGATGACGTCGTTCTCTTTCAATCCCGCCTTACATGCGGGACCGTCGCGGTCGAGATCGGTAATCACCGCGCCGTTTGGACTGGCTAATTTCAGCGCGGAGACCTGCTGTGGGGTGACCTCGTCGATGTGCACCCCGAGGTAAGCGGTCTGGCGCGAATCCGACCCTGCCGGACCACCTGAGAGGGGCTCGGCCGCGGCCGGCGCCGCCATTGCGGCTGCCAGCAGGATGGCGACCAGACCATGCATAACGATCGTAATTGTGCGCATAAGTCCTACCTTAGTGTGCTTGCCAGTGTGACTGCCGAAAATCGATCTGTCCCATGATGGTTCGGACTTTCAACACTGGGCCACCCCCATTTAACGTCCCTTCCGCGTACATCGACCTGGGGGCGAAGTTGTTGCCTTCTTTGGTAATCCGCAGTCCGGAAAACTCGGAGGCGATGCCATGGCCGGTCGCCATGTCCGACGAGGCATGCACCGTGACCGGCAACTCTTTTGGCAGATAGACGATTACATCGCCGGCTGCGGTATGCAGCGATGAATCAGCGAAGCTGCCACGCTTGCCCACAAACTCCGCCGTAATCCCGCCAGCTCCGGTTTCCACCTGCGCGCCCTGACTCAGATTAAACAGGTCGACACTGCCGCCCCCCGTGCTGACCTGCACCCGCCCCTTGGCGCTGTCCAGATGGACACTCCCCCCGGTCGTTCCCGCCACGACCGCACCGCTCACGTCACCCAGATTGAGATTGCCTCCGCCAGAGCTTACCCCCAGATCACCGCCGCACTTGCGCACGTCAATATTGCCCGCGCCGGTTTGAATATAGCCTCCCTTCATAGAACCGACGTACACCTTACCTCCGCCAATGTTGATGTGCATTTGTCCGGCGGCGTTCTTGATGTGAACGTCCCCGCCTGCGGTAATCAGCGAGAAATCGGAGCCCAGACGTCCGACCTCCACATTTCCGCCGCCGCTGGTAATTTTCACCGATCCATCCAGATTGTCGAGCGTGACCGAACCTGCACCGGTCGCGCCCAGAACGGTAGCCACGATAGAACTAAAATCGAGCGCCCCACTCCGCGTTTCCACTCTCACCATTTCCAATTCTCGCGGTATCTGCACCAGGAACTCAGCGCTGAATCGGTTCAGGTTCCGGGTCGCCAGCCGGCCTTCGATGAAGTCGCCTTCCGCGTTCTTGATGGTGGAAATATGCATCTGCTCAAATTGTCGTCGCGCCGCTTCCTGGCTGGGAGCGTACGAGCGTTTGCGGATGATATACGTCAGGCGCGGCGAACTTCCTCGCACCTGCACCGATCCCAGATCGGTGGTAATGCGGACCTGGCGCGAAGCGGGCAATGTCCCGGTGATCTCCTCCACCCACGAATTGCCGTCGCGGTAAACTCGCGATTGCTGCGCCCACAGCGGAATCGCAACCGCCATGGCCAACAATGCTGCGGTCGCTGTCCATTTGCGACTGCTCGCCACACCCTGTGCGCCGAAGTCTTCCCGCCCTGCTTTTCTCAGCGCCGCTCTAAATTGCCAACCCTGCTTCAACCAGTCCTCTTTCCGGGAGCCAATGCACAAAGATCTGCAACACCGTTTCTCCTCCTAGTAAATATTGGGCATCGAGGCCAGCACGCGCTTGGATTCGGTGCGGATGTATTCACTGGGATCCTCCTTCGACAACTGTTGCAGGGCCATGCGCACGCTGCTGTCGGTGCGGACCGCTTCCAGCGCGTGGAGAGCGCCGCTGCGCACGCCCAGATTGCTGTCGTCCAGCAGGGCTTCCAGCACCGCATTGCGCACCCGGACGTCCTGCTTCACGAAGGGCCCTACTCCATCCAGCGCCATCAGGCGCACCCCGGGATTGCTGTCGTACCGCAGCGCATAGGTCAGGGTCTCGCGCACGCGAGGATCGTCAGCTTTGCTGGTCAGCACATCCACGGAATTCAAGCGCACGCCGGAATTCTCGTTGCTCTTGGCGGCATATAGCAACAGGTCCTGCACTTTCGGATCGGAGACCGGTCCCTGGACCGAAGCAGGCAGGCGTTTGTCATATTGAACTTTGACGTTGTCGGTGCCGGCTTGTTTTTCGATGGAGGTAATGCCGCCGATGGAAGCTTCTACCGGGAGAGTCGTGGACGTTGCCGTAATGGGCCCTTTCGCGCTGTACATGGCGCCGAGGCCGCCGCCAAAGCCGGCCAGAAAGATGATCGTGGCCAGCGCGGGTGAGAAACGCACCTGGCGCATCCACACCATGGGATCGAAGGCGAGGCGATGGTACCAGGCGCGATTCTGCTGCGCGGTCTCCAGTGACTCTTGCAGGCGCATGCGCGCCGCGGCCAGAAAGCTCGCCGAAGGCTCTTCTACGGGCAGCGCGTTCATCTGCTCCTGGAACTTCTGCTGCGCCGCCAGCTCGGCCGCGCAGTCCGGGCAACGCCGGATGTGCTGCTCCAACTCGTGGCGCGCGTCGTCAGCCAGCTCGTCGTATAAATAGAGCGCTGTGTTCTGTTGTACCCATTCGCAATTCATGACTACTACCTCTATCAATTCTTCCCTGGGCAGAGCGTCTTCAAAATGCGCATTTGCACTTAGCACTTAGCATTTGGCATTTGGCATTTAGCATTTAGTCAATCCCGGGCCGACCAAAGTTCTGGTTGTCCAGCACCAAATACTAATGGCCAATTGCCAAGTGCTCATCCCTTCACGCTCTTCAGTGCGGCGCGCAGTTTCTGCGTGCCTCGGAACAGCGTGTTCTTCGCCGTTTCTTCCGTCGTATTCAAAATCTCGCCAATGGTGCGCAGCTTCAAACCCTGGTAGTGCTTCATCTCAAATACCATGCGCTCGCGCGGAGTCAATTTCTGCAAGGCCTTGGCGATGTTCGCCGCCAGCTCGCGCCGCATCAGATCGCGCTCCGGACTGGCCCCCGGTCGCTGATCAGCAACCTGGTCGAGCAGGTCGTAGGTGCCGCCCTCCGAGTCGGTCGTGATCCCCGAATCTTCTTTGCGCACCTGCCGTTTGCGCAGTAGATCGAGACACAGATTGGTCGCGATGCGGTAGATCCAGGTATAAAACGAGCACTCGAAACGGAAGTTGCCTATGTTCCGGTAGGCCTTGAGAAACGCTTCCTGATAAATGTCCTGGGCATCCTGCTCCGAGCGGGTCAGGTGATAGGCGAGGCGCAGCACGGCGCCATCGTACTGGCGCACCAGTTCCTCGAACGCGGCGTGATTGCCACGTTGTGCTTCCCGGATCAGCTCCGTGTCATTCATGCGGCTCTGGGCCTGCCCCGCCATCGTCCCTCGGTCAGAGGGACTAGAGGACGTCTTGTCCGCCTCCCGCCACGCCACGGAAGAACGGAGCCCCGGGCCAAGCACCCCACCACGCGCAAACCCGGTGCGTGGCGGGGGCCCCGAGCCAACCGTGAGAGGAACTGCTACCGCTTCGGCCGGCATGTCTGGTTTCTACCTGGTCTGTAATTAGCAAGCCCAATTCTTGTGCCTGCAACTACATAGACGGGCGGGGGCGGAAACCGTGAGCGGTCATTATAGACGCCTCATTTAGTAGATACGTGGCCGGAGCGGAATGGTTCACGGGACCAATTAGTTTTGCGGTTGGTTGAGCGGAACCATCGTAGCTCAGTAAACTTGGTTAATGAACTACACGGTACATCAGGCGAAGACCAACCTCTCGCGGCTGATCAAGGAGGCCCAGAGCGGCAAGGAAGTGGTTATTACGCGCGGCAAACAACCGGTTGCGAAAATCGTTCCCGTTGCCAGCACAGCCAAGAAGCGCATTCCCGGCGCGCTCAAGGGGCAAATCTGGTCCGCGCCTGATGCCTTCGATCCACTCACGAACGAGGAACTGCGGGAGTTGGGATTTGAATGATCGCGCTGCCTGATCAGCAGCCCACGACCTGGCTATTTCGCCTCGGGCTTGCCCAGGCGGAGGCCGTACTTCTTGCCGCATTCCCCCTGGCGGAAGGCGGTGCGGAGCGCGGCATCATCGGTCCCCTTCGCCATCTCGGCCGACCAGTCCGCCACTTTCTGGTCGCACCACTGCCGCGATCCCTCGGGATAATCGGGCTTCACCACCGGCTCCACGATGGGTGCGGGCGTGGGGCCGGGAGTGGGACTGGGCTTGTTGTGCTGCCAGATTGCCAGTCCACCCAGGCCGGCGACTGCCGTAATCAGCGCCGCCGCGCCCGTTAGGATGCCCGGCAAAGATGTCCAGAAGGAGCTGCGTTCAGAGCCTTGGTCCGCCATTCTATGGTCCTCTTGCTGGTTCGCGAGAAGCTCGATCTACGCTTCTGCGCCGGCTTCTTCCACCGGAGCAGCCTCGGCGACTGCTTCTCTGTTGATGATGACCTTGAGTTGCACGGTCACGTCCTTGTGCAACTTCACCGGCACATTGAACTCGCCGACATGCTTCAGCGGCTCGTCGAGCTGGATTTTGCGGCGATCGATCGGCACGCCCTTACGCTCGAGCTCGTGGGCGATGTCAGCCGAGGTCACCGAGCCAAAGAGCTGATCGCGCTCGCCCGACTTGCGGGTGAAGCTGACGGTCACGCCCTCGACCTGCTGCGCCAAAGCCTGGGCATCGCCCTTCTCGCGGGCAGAGCGCCGCACCGCCGAGGCCTTCATCTGATCGATGACGGCGCGATTGGCAGCGGTGGCTTCAATCGCCAGCTTCTTGGGGATGAGATAGTTGCGGCCGTAGCCCTCGGCGACCTTCACTACTTCGCCGCGGGAGCCGAGCTTCGATACGTCTTCTTTCAGAATCACTTCCATGAATAGAACTCCGTCGAATCTTGATTGCGGGCCCTCGTAAACCCCGGGTTCTCACAGCACGGCTGAACCTGTGCCTCGTGATGTGTCGTCTCTACGGGACTCGATTGTTTTCTCGACCTACCCAGCGCTGAAGCGCTGGGCTATCATCTTCCGTCCCACAAAGTGGGACTCGTTTTCGCACCAGGGACACAGACCGCCTTGCAATCAACCCTCTGCGGTCATAGGGCACTTCGCGTGGAATCCGCGAGTCCTAACTAGCCACTGACCACTATCCACTAGCCCCTGCTTCTACCTTCCCCCGAACGGCAGCAGCGCGATGTTGCGTGCCTGCTTGATGGCATCGGCCAGACGCCGTTGATGCGGGGTGCACACGCCGGTCAGACGGCGAGGCACAATCTTCCCGGCCTCGGAGACAAAACCCGAGAGCATCCGGACGTCCTTGTAGTTGATCCCGTCGATCTTCTCGACGCAGAACTTGCAAACCTTCTTGCGACGGAAGAACTTCCGCCCGCCACCACCACCGCCGGGGCCTCCCGGACCACCGCCGGGCCGCGCGCCGGGACGAGGTCCGCGAGGCGCGCCGTAGCCGCCTCCGCCGCCTCCTTCGCGAGGAGCACCGCCATCCGCACGCCCACTGGGTGCATCCGTCGTTGCGGCGCCCGCTCCGGGGCCCGCATTCCTATTGGATTCGTCTGCCATGATTCTCCTTCTCTACTCGGTTGGCCTCACGGAAAACTCTCGCCGTCAGGCACAGTCCCTGCAGGACTGTAGTTCTATATTGACCGGACGCGCTGGCCCTATGGGCCTCTGCGCGCAAATGTTTTATGCGCTAACCGGCTCTGATTCGGCGCCCGCTGGCGAAGCCGGCTCGGGCGCGACTTCTGGCGCCGCGGCGGCTGCCGCTTCGGCCGCAGCTTCGGCTGCCGCGGATGCCGCGGCCGCCTGCCGTCCCTTGCCGCGGACCTTGGTGTCGCGGATCGCCTTGATTTTGGCCAGCCGCTTCTGCTCTTCATCGATCCGCACGGTAATGAACTTGATCACCGGCTCGGTGACGCGCAGGCGGCGTTCCACTTCCTTCACCATCGCGCCTTCGCCTTCCAGGACCATCAGCATATAAATGCCATCCTGGAACTTACGCACGGTGTAGGCCAGCCGGCGCTTGCCCATGCGCTCCATGCTTTTCACCGATCCGCCCGCACCGCCGACCTGCGTCTCCAGACTGGATATCAGTTTGTCCTGGTCCTCTTCCAGCATGTCGGGACGGACGATGAACATCAATTCATAAGTACGTAGCATTCTGTTCTCCTGGCAACTAGTAACTAGCGATTAGCAACTAGCGCGTGTTCCTGTTTGTGAGCCGCTAACGGCTAGTTGCTAGTCGCTAGTCGCTTCTTCCGGCCTGCGATTAAAGCGGTTCATGGCCGCCTGCACGCCTTCGCCGAGAATCACTCGCGCCGCCTCGGCCGCCAAATCCAAAATCTGGTCAACGGCCGCAAGCTGCGACTTCTTGAACTGCGACAACACATAACGTGCGCCGTCGCCTACCGGATGATCAGGCGCAATACCCATCCGGACCCGCGCGATTTCCTGCGTGTCCAGCGCGTCAATCACCGATTCCACGCCGTTGTGTCCCGCCGAGCGGCCGCGTGGCCGGACCCTCAAAGTCCCAAACGGCAGGTCCATCTCGTCGTACAGCAGCACCAGGTCCTGCTCCGGCTGCACCTCGTACTCGCGGACCAACTCGCGCACCGCAGCGCCGCTCAGGTTCATAAAGGTTTCCGGCTTGGCCAGCACCACTTCGTGACCGGCGATGCGCGTCCGCGCCGTTTGCGCGCGGCAGTTGCGATTGTCCACGCGCACGCCGCATTGTTCAGCAATGCGGTCCACCGCCAGAAACCCCAGGTTGTGCGGCGTGAACTGGTACTCGATGCCCGGATTGCCGAGCCCGACGATCAGCTTCACGGCGCTTACTTCTTCTTCTCAGACTTTTCAGACTTCCCGGATTTCTCGGCCTTCTCCGGCTTGGCTGCCTTGTCGCCACCCTCGGCAGCTTCGCCTTCGGTTTCCTGCTTGCCCTTCTTGATGACCTCGGGCTCGGCGGCGGCCGCTTCAGCTTCCACCACACCCTCGACCGGCGCGGCTTCCACAACTTCCTTCACCGCGGTAACGTGGGCAACGGCCTGGTTCTCGTCGGTGATGAACTTCACCTTGGCATCGTGCGCCAGGTCCGCGACGCGAATCGTTTGGCCGAACTCCAGCGCGCTGGCGTCGGCAACCAGGTGGCCCGGAATGTCGCCCGGCAAACATTCGATTTCCACCTCGCGCAACATCTGCTCCAGGATGCCGCCCTGCAACTTGACGCCGGGAGCTTCGCCCTTGAGCACGATGGGAACGCTCACGCGCAACACCTTGTCCATGGCGATGCGCTTCAGGTCCACGTGCAGCAGCGCACTCTTGATGGGCTCAAACTGCCAGTCCACGATCATCACTTTGGCGGCTTGACCCTCCAGGCTGAGATCGAAAATCGAGTTGTGCCCGGTCGCCGAATTCAGGATGCGCCGCATTTGCTTGGGATCGACAGCGATGGCCCGCGCCGGCTGGCCGGCGCCATATACGACGGCTGGAATCATGCCGCTGGCACGCAGGCGGCGGGCGTCATTCTTGCTGCCACCTTGCCGCGGCTTGGCTTCTACGTTCTTGTCTGCTGTTGCTGTAGCCATAATCTTGTCCTTTATAAAAACAATCTGCTGACCGAAGTCTCCTCGTGAATCGACTGAATGGCACGCCCGATCAATCCCGCAATCGACAGCACTTTGATCTTGGGCTCGTTGCGCCCCGCCTCCGTCAGCGGGATGGTGTTGGTCACCACCACTTCGGCCAACCCCGACTGCGAAATCCGTTCCACCGCCGGCCCGGAAAGTACCGGATGAGTGGCGCAGGCATAGACCTGGCGCGCGCCCGCGTCCAGCAAGGCCTGGCAAGTTTTCACCAGCGTACCGGCGGTATCGATAATGTCGTCGAGGATGAGACAGGTGCGGTTAGTCACGTCGCCGATGACATGCATCACCTCGGTCACATCCATCTCCACGCGGCGCTTGTCCACGATGGCCAGCGCCGATTCCATCTTCTTGGCGAAGAAGCGCGCGCGCTCCACGCCACCTGCATCCGGCGAAACCACGGTCAAATCCGGAAACTGCTTCTCCCGGAAGTAGCCCACCAGCACCGGCGAAGCAAACAGGTGGTCCACCGGGATGTTGAAAAACCCCTGAATCTGCGGCGCGTGCAGATCCACTACCAATGCCCGATCGGCTCCCGCGGTCGTCAACAGGTCCGCGACCAGCTTCGACGATATCGGAACCCGCGGCTTATCTTTACGGTCCTGGCGCGCGTAACCGAAATACGGAATCACTACCGTGATGCGGCGCGCCGAGGCGCGCTTCAGCGCGTCAATCAGCAGCAGCAACTGCATCAGGTGCTGGTCCACTGGATCGCAGGTGGGCTGCACCATGAAAACATCGGCCCCGCGCACGTTCTCCTCGATCTGCACGTACGTCTCGCCGTCGGAAAACCGGGAGATGCATGCCTGGCCCAGCGGCAAACCCAAAAAGGAGCAGACGTCTTTGGCCAGCGCGTCGTTGGCAGTGCCGGAAAAAATCTTCCACTTGTCATCCTGGCGCGCCCGCACCGGCTTCGGTTTGGCATCGCCTGCGGGATGAGCTTGGGACTGCTGGGCGACCGTTGCCGTGCCTTCGCCGGCTACGCCCGCCGTGTGCACCGTGCTCGGTTTTGCTGCCGTTTCCATCGAATCAAATACCCCCGCTTCACCTGGTTGAGTTAGACGCTGGGTCTTGAATGCCGCTGTTCGCTATTAGCAATTAGCCGTTAACTCTTAGCTCTTGGCCTGCAAATCTTGAAACTTGAATTTCGCTCTTACGCCTGCAAACCTCAAACCTGAAATTGTAGCCACTAACCACTATCCACTGACCACTGGTTCTTGGCTGGGCGGCCAGGATTCGAACCTGGACAAAGTGCTCCAAAGGCACTTGACCTACCATTAGTCGACCGCCCAGTGAAGCAAGCTGTCAGCTATCGGCCGTCAGCTTTCCGTTGCAAACCTGAACTCGGATGCCTAAACTCGGGTGCCCCATCCTTTCGCCCGCTTTTGGCGAAAGGGTGGGAGAACAAGTCGGTGCCGTCCCTGAAGTCCAGAACTCGAAACTCGAAACTTCTCTAGTGACTGACCACTGACCACTAGCCACTAACCACTAGTCACTGCTTTCCAATACTCTTCCCGCGTCAGCGTTGTGGTTGCAACCGCCGCGTGTCCCACGGCGCTCATCCTGGCTGCCGCCGCTTGCGCCTCTTCGCCGCTACCGAACACTCCATACAACGTTGATCCGGAGCCGGACAGCGATGCATAGCGCGCACCTTCGCGCTGCAAGACACGTTTTACCTCACGCAAATCGGGATACTCAGGAAAGACGACGCGTTCGAAGTCGTTCTCGATCCCGGCTCGGACGAGGTCGAGAAGCGGTGTCTCGGCCCGGTCCCCGCCTACCGCGGGAACACCGGATGCAGGTTCACTCGCACATACGGCTCGCGAGAAAACACCTTCGCTCAGCCAAGCATCCACCGCCTGACCGAACCTGTCAATTGTACCTGCGGCTCCAGCGCCGGTCAATGCAGCCTCTCGCGCCACCAGATCGTCCCATTGCGCAAAGGCCTTGGGAGTCGAAACGGCAATCGGCGGAGTCACGACCACTAAGTGCATGCGCGGCAGATCTTGCAGCGGACAAACTTCCTCGCCGTGGCCAATGCCCAGCACGGTTCCTCCGATCAGGAACAGGGGCACGTCGCTGCCTATCTCGGCGGCGATCCGCAGCTTGTCTTCGACGGAAAGCTTTGTGTCCAGCGCACGCTCCAGCCCCAGCATAGTTGCGACTGCATTGGACGAGCCCGCGCCCAGGCCGCCTTGCACCGGCAATCGCTTGTCGATTTGAACGATAACCTTGGCGCTGGCCTTCGCCGCCTTCAGCACGCGTTCGGCAGCTTTGTAGCAGGTATTGGATTCGTCGAGCGGAACGCGCGGATCGTTGCAGCAAATCTCGATGCCGGAGCCGGGCTGCACGTCCACGCGCACGAGATCATGCAGCGCTATCGTCTGGTAGATCGTACGCAGCTCGTGAAAGCCGTCGGCGCGCGCCGGGCCGATCTTTAGTCCGAGATTGATCTTCGCGAAGGAGCAGACGGCGATAGGCATGGGAACCAAGGGCTAGGGGATTGTGGTCAGGGGCTAGTGTAGCAAGGGAGTCAGAGTTTGAGGTGGAATGCGACTGCTCGCCCGCCTACAATTCAAGTTCGGAGATATTACCTATGAAGCAATTACCCACGGCGGCAGATTTTGAAGCAGAGACACGACTGCGATGGGCCGATGCCGCTAAGCGTGGTCGAGATTTTGTGGACATCCGTGCAGGGACTCTCCACGGTCACCTGGGAGGCTACCCAGCCGGTCCCGGCGGCAATCACCGAATGCCAGTCTGCTGCGAGGTGATGAAGCGTCTCATGACAAGCCGTGATCGAATCCTCAGCGCACCTAGGAGTGGACAGGGAGCATCATTAACGATTCGGTATTCATTGCCAAGGTGAACCTAACACCCGTCAGAGAGGGAGCACAACGTGAAGTTTGGTCAAATCTCCAGAATAGAGCGTGCACAAAGACTGCCATTGCTCCTGACACTACTTGCCGGGTTGAGTGTAGCTCAGTCCATTGGTTCAGGGCAGAAAGCAACCGACAAGCCTGGCGCGAGTTGGCACGATGACAAGTTCACTGTGCGAGTGGATGCTCCTTACATCTCAAAGGGGGGTTTACTCGTCCTCGCTTACACGGTGACGAACCACAGTGGTAGCGATCATCTGATTTACCGCGAAGGTGAGGGGAAGCCCGACGACATTCTGAAAGGAGGTGAGGAGGTCAAACTGTTCCGGAGGACAAGAACGTCCGGCGATTACAACGAGATTGCCGAGGGCGACAATTCCGTTGCATTTTTTAGAACCTCACTGCCCGTGGATGTACCAATACATTTGCTGGTCGCGTTCCAAATTCCGAAAGACGAAGAGTCGTGGTGGTCTACGAAAAAGGAACTCACGCCAAGACAAGCGATAGAACGAATCCTCCCTGATACTGATGCGATAGTGGTTCTCTTTGTTCCGGGACCGTTACATATCGTTCCTACAGAGCGACTTCGAATCGTACTTCCGGTGAAATCAGCTCCGTAATTTGCATCTGACCGGCCCGCTAATCGAGCTCCGTAGGCGCTGATAGCAAAACCTCAATTCCGGCCGCGGAACTTGGACAGCAGCCGCAGAATCTCGAAGTACAGCCAGATCAGCGTGATCATCAGCGCGAAGGCGCCGTACCACTCCATGTACTTGGGAGCGCCCAGCCGCGCGCCACTCTCGATCAGATCGAAGTCGAGGACCAGGTTCAGAGCCGCGACGGCCACCACGATCAGGCTGAATCCGATCCCAATCGGACTGGATCCGTTGATCGCGGTGAAGTGCACACCGAAGAAGCCCAGGATGAACTGCAGGAGATAGAACACGGCAATGCCGCCGGTGGCAGCCACAATGCCGAGCCGCAGCCTCTCAGTCACCTTGATGAGGCCGGAACGATAGGCGAGCAACATGATCAGCAGCGTGCCGAAAGTCAGCGAGACGGCTTGGATGGCGATGCCGTGGTAACGCGCCTCCAGCATGGCGGAGATTCCGCCCAGCACCAGGCCCTCCAGCAACGCGTAAATCGGCGCGGTGATTCCCGCCCACTGCTTCTTGAAGATGGTGACGATGGCGACAATGAAGCCGCCAATGCCGCCGATGACGAGCGCCGGCGCCATCGCCTGCATGGCCTCTTCGGGAGGCGCGTTGAAGAAGCGGTTCCAGGTCCACGCCGCCGTCGCGACGCAACAGAGCAGCAGGATGCCCGTCTTGTTGACCGTCCCCGACACGGTCATGCTCTCGCCGAGTGTGGCCTCCCCGGTGCGGAACGCGTCGGAGCTTAGCGCCGGGTTCGAGGTTCTCATCAATTGGGCCATGCGGAGTCTCCTAACTTTGATTAGCTTACCGATTAGACGCGCTGAGCGCTACTTGGACTCGTTGGAACGGATTCTCGCTTCTCGCTTTTCGCTTTTCGCTATTCGCTATTCGCTTTTCGCCAGAGTGTCGTAAGCCTGTGTCATCCTGAGCGGAGGCGCGCCGTGCGCCGCCTTTGCGCGCCGGAGTCGAAGGATCGCTATACGACGAGGCCCTCGTCCTCGCGATACGACACGAAACAACAAGTCATTGCTTCTGGCGAACAGCGAATAGCGAACAGCAGTCGTTAGAACAACGTCTCCTGCCCGGCCGCGTTGGTCCTCGGTCGCTTGATCCCGAAGTGTTCATACGCGAGGTGCGTGGCCACTCGCCCGCGCGGCGTGCGGTCGAGAAAGCCAATCTGCATAAGGAATGGCTCGTAGATCTCCTCGATCGCGTCCGGCTCCTCCGCGAGCGAAGCTGCCAATGTGTTCAACCCCACCGGCCCGCCCTGATATTTCTCGATGATGGTCAGCAACAGCTTGCGATCGATCTCGTCGAAGCCGTGACGATCGACCTCGAGCATCGTCAGCGCGGCCTGGGCGGTGGGCTTGTCGATCTTGCCTGTCCCGCGCACTTGCGCGTAGTCGCGTACGCGCCGCAGCAGGCGATTGGCAATACGCGGTGTGCCGCGGCAACGGGTGGCAATCTCGACTGCGCCAGCCTCGTCGATCTCGACCCCGAGAATTTCCGCCGAGCGCTGCAGAATGATCTTCAGGTCCTCGTGGGTGTAGAACTCCAGCCGCAGCACGATGCCGAAGCGCGAGCGCAGCGGCGCCGACAGCAGTCCCGCGCGCGTGGTTGCCCCGATGAAGGTGAACGGCCGCACTTCGATGGTGTGGGTGCGCGCCGACGGCCCCTGGCCGATGATGATGTCGAGCTTGTAATCCTCCAGCGCCGAGTACAGCAGCTCTTCCAGCGCGGGTTGCAAGCGGTGGACTTCGTCGATGAACAGCACCTGCTTCTCGCGCAGGTTGGTGAGGATGGCCGTCAGGTCGCCCTTGATTTGCAGGGTCGGGCCCGAGGTCTGCTGGAACGGGGCGTCCATTTCGTTGGCGATGATGTTGGCCAGCGTCGTCTTGCCCAGCCCCGGCGGCCCGTAGAGCAACACGTGGTCGAGCGGTTCGCCGCGCGAACGCGCCGCCTGGATGGCGACCTCGAGGTTGTCTTTGACTTTGTTCTGTCCGATGAACTCGCGCAGCCGCTGCGGACGCAGCTTCAGCTCGAACGACGAGTCGTCGTCCACCGGCACGGCCGAAACGATGCGGTCGGGATGAGCTTTGTCGCTGGGTAAAGGCACGCAGGGCGATAGTAACGGGAAGGCAGTAGCTCACGCAATGCAGGTTCACTCACCCCAAGGATCAATGACGCGGATGTCGCAGTTCTCGAAGTCAACAACGTTGCGGGTGGCGAGCACAGCCCATTGGCGCTGCGCAATGGCAGCGATCTGCGCATCGAGATGGCTGATGGGTTTGCCCAGCGCGCGACGTTGAGCCGCTATCCTGGAATAGGCTCTTGCCGCCTGACTGTCGAAATCGAGGATGCGGCCGGCAAAATCGTCTGCGAACATCGCTTCTGCTGTCGCCAGTAGTCCTTCGCGCCGCTTGCCCTTGGGCAACAGCTCAATGCCGTAGAAGATCTCCGCCTCGGTAATCGAGGTCGTGAACAGCTCCGCGGCGGGCTGCTTTTCAACCCACAAGACAACCTCAGCAGAAGGCTTGGGCCGCATTAACTCGGAGAGCACGTTCGTATCGAGGATGATCATGCGGCAAAATCGGGAGGCTCGCGCATCGGACCTCGTTTGGGCAATTCAAGTTCTACCCCGCCGAAAGCTGAGAATCGTTGCCGGATGGATTCGGCAAGATTTCTCTTTTGCAGCCGCGCACTGGTTAGGGCCGAGCGCAGGATCTCGCGCGCCTCTTCCTCCATGGAGCGTCCGTGGTGCGCAGCCAGCACCCTGAGACGGGACTTGGTTTTCTCATCGAGCTGGCGAATAGTTAATGTTGCCATGCACTCAATGCTATCATTGCTAGCAATGCCTGCCAACCCTTTTCGAACTTAGCGTTTATCATTCGCATATCACTCATGAACAACCTCGGCATACTGCTCTCCGGGCGCGGGTCAAACTTTGAGGCCATCGCCGACAACGTCGCCGCGGGCAAGCTCGACGCGAACATTGCAGTCGTCATCTCCAACCGGGCGGACGCCGGCGGGATCGAATCGGCGCGGCGGCGCGGTCTGAAGGCGCTGGTCATCCCGTCGAAAGGCAAGCCGCGCGAAGACCACGACCGCGAGGTGGTGGCCGCGCTGCTCGAACACCGGGTCGATCTGGTTTGTCTCGCGGGATACATGCGCCTGCTGTCGCCTTGGTTCGTGCAGCAGTTTCCCGACCGCATCCTCAATATTCATCCAGCGCTGCTGCCGGCGTTCCCCGGGCTGGAGGCCCAAAAGCAGGCTTTCGACTATGGCGTGAAGGTCTCAGGCTGCACGGTGCACTTCGTGGACGCGGACCTCGACCACGGCGCCATCCTGGTGCAGAAGGTGGTGCCTGTGCTCGACAGCGATGACGAGCACACGCTGGCTGCGCGCATCCTGGAGCAGGAACACATTGCGTACAGCGAGGCAATTCGGATGGTGCTGGTGGGGAAATACCACATTACGGGACGACGAGTAGTCAAGGGTTAGAGCCGCCAGTTAGAGGGCAGGACGAGTGGTTAAGAAAACAGCAGATCCCTCGACTCGGTCGTCGTGGCGACCTCACTCGGGATGACAATGCCAAGGAAAAAATGATATGACCATGTTAAAATGACCATGGTCATCTGGAGGTGACCATATGTCGTCCAAAGCATCCATTAAAAGAAAATCGGCGGTCAGCGTGACCCCGGGTAATGGCATGAAGCAGATGGCGGCCGGCGAGTTCAAGGCCAAATGCCTGGGAGCCATGGCCGAAGTTGCAAAAACTGGTAAGCCACTGCTGGTAACTAAGCGAGGAGAACCACTCGTCGAGGTGGGGCCCTGGCGTCATGCGAAAAAGAGGAAGAAGGACAGCTTTATTGGCAGGCTGGAAGGCAAATACGAGATATGTGGCGACCTTCTGGAGCCGGTTTTTCCCCTTGAAGATTACGACATGCTGAAATGATTCTTCTCGATACTCACGTTTTGGTCTGGTCGCAGCTCGACCGTCGCAGACTGACACGAGCAGCGTTATCCGCAATGCGGCGTGCGGAGCGCTCAGACGGGCTGGCGATTTCTGCAATCAGTCTGGTTGAACTGGCGAGCTTGCTCTATCGCGGCCGGGTAGGTCACAGTGGAAACATCGAGGCGACCATTCGCGAGTACACCGGCGGCGTCATCATCAAACCCATCACTCTGGATATCGCGGCGCTAACGGCACACTTCCCGCCCGATTTTCCTTCTGACCCGATGGACCGGATCATTGCTGCCACTGCACGTGCAGAAAACCTGCCGTTGGTAACCGCTGACGAGCGGATTTTGCGCTGTCCGCTGCTCAAAACGATCTGGTAAAAAACCCGCAGTTACAGCTTTATGGACATCTGGGACTCGCTACATCTCATAGTGCAGCAGCGAGAAGACGTCGTAGCCCTTGAGCTTGTCGCGGCCTTTGAGGCCGTCGAGTTCGACCACAAATCCCAGCCCGCAGATTTCGGCGCCCAGCGATTTCGCCATTTCGGCGGTGGCCCTGGCGGTGCCACCGGTGGCCAGCAGGTCGTCGCAAATGACGATGCGCTGGCCCGGCTCGATCGAATCCTTGTGGACCTCCAGCGTGTCGTGGCCGTACTCCAGTTCGTACTTCCACTGCAAAACGTCGGCCGGCAGTTTCTTCGGCTTGCGCACGGGCACGAAACCCGCGTTCAGCCGGTACGCCAGCGCCGGCCCAAAGATGAAACCGCGCGCCTCGATGCCCAGAACCAGGTCAATGTGCTTGTCGATGTAATGCTCGGTGAGGGCATCGATGAGGCGGGCAAAGCCCAGCCTGTCTTTGAGCAGCGTGGTGATGTCGTAGAACAGAATGCCGGGCTTGGGGAAGTCGGGAACTTCGCGAATGAGCTTCTTGAGGTCGTCGCAGTTGTGCGCCTTTTGCGGCTGCATGGATTACCACACTCCTTCGATGCGAAACGACTGCGCTTCCAACAACGGCGCGGGGGATTCGCTGACATGGTCCACCCGCGCGGCGCGCGGGCCCTGCTGCAAACGGACGCGCAACGCACTGTGCTGCACGCGCGTGCCCGTCGCCATCACTTCAACGTCACCGTTTTCGCGATTGCGCACCCATCCGGCGATGCCGATCTGCGCCGCTTCCCTTTCCACGAACCAGCGGAAGCCGACGCCCTGGACGCGTCCGGAGATAACGTAGCGGCGGGTTTGCAAGTCAGCCATTAGCGGGAAGCAATTAGCAATTAGCAACTAGTAAGCAACAACTATCGATTAGCGGCGGCAAGCGTCCGCTTTGCTGCGAAGAGCGATTGTAATTGGTTTTGGAGCGAACATGCCCGTCTGAGAGTTCTTCTGGCTGAAAGAAACGCGGCCCTGGGATGTCCAGAACCGCGTGTCGGCTGATAAACACAACTATCCAGTTCTTACATGTGCTTGGGTGACGTCTTGTTGAGCAAGTTGACCAACGACTTGCCTGCGGGGGGCGTCTTTACCGCTTTGTCCAGGATGATCTGTTTGGCGTTTACATCTTTTCCGTAGAGGTTCTTGTTGGCATCGTCATCGGAACGCAGAGTTGAACCTGCCAGCGAAATTCCGGCAAAAAGCCCTTTATTGCGTGACCATGACAGAATCTCAGCGTTCATAACGATGTCGGTCTCAGCGGAAGTTGCGCGGCCTACCGGGCCGGCGGCCACCGAAGCGTCGCCGCCAAGTTTTACTTTGCTGGTCATGACCGACTTGGCGCCCTTCTCATTCATCACCAGCAACACGAAGTCGGTAGCCTGGCCTCCGATCTGCAAGCCAAAACTGCCGCCCTCAATGGCGAAAAACGCCGGAGCGCCCCATGGACCGCGAAATTCCGCGCCCGAGCGACAGGTCATGACCCCGCGGCCATAACTGGCGCCCACTATGAAGGCCGCCTTCTTCACCGAAGGTACAACAATTACGCAGTCCGCCTTGTTCAGCAGATCGCGCGGGATACCCTTATCGGGCATGCCGACGACCGCCTTCAAGACCAAGTAGGACTCATGCAGCCTGTCCGCTTCCTTCTGTTGAGCGAAAGCAGGAAGCACAAAACACATGCACAGTGCAATAGACAATAACCGTTTCATAGCTCTCTCCTAACTTGCCTTAGCCTAACAACCCAAGATGAGACTACCAATCCGATCAAAGAAGCGCAATCTTGCCAATCCGCGTGCCGACTGGGCCGGATCGTCATTCACCACGATACGTACCAGAACATTAGTATCGACGGCGGTCATTTGCGCCGCCGCGCCTCGGCCGCAACCGCTTCTTCCATCTGCTTCAGGCTCTTACGCGGACCGCTGTAGCCAGCGCACCCAATCAGGCTGGCCCAAGTGCGTGATCTAGTGGCAGATTTCGGAGTGAGTAGAATGCCTCCGTCCCGCTCCTGCACGACAAACTCAGTACCTGGTTTCCAGCGGCGTGCCGCCAGCAATGATTTGGGAAGCACGACTCGGCCTTTGGTTGACAGCTTGGTTGTGTGACTCATCAGGAAGTGTCGCAGACCTTCACCTTTCTTGTAAGCCAGGCGCTGTTTGCCGTCCCGGGGCCGGCAGCTACGCCCGTGACAGGTATGCGCCTTCCGACGTGTCCACGCGAATCTTCTCGCCTTCATTGATGAACGGCGGCACCTGCACCACAAGTCCCGTCTCGGTCTTCGCCGCCTTGGTAACACTGCTGGCGGTCGCCGACTTCAAGCCCGGCTCGGTTTCCACCACCGTGAGTTCCACCGTCTGCGGCAACTCGACACCCACCGCTTTGCCATCGAAAAACTCAATCTTGATCTGCAGATTGGGAATCAGGTACTCGACCGCATCGCCCAGGATGTCCCGGTTCAAATGAAGTTGTTCATAGTTCTCGGTGTTCATGAAGTGGTAATCGTCGCCGTCGGAGTACAGGAACTCCATCTGCACTTCGTCGACGGTGATCCTCTCGATGGCATCGCCGGAGCGGAAGCGGTGCTCAAACATGGCCCCGGTCCGCAGATTACGCAGTTTGGCCTGGATGAAAGCGCGCAGATTTCCCGGGGTGCGGTGTTCCACGCTGAACACCGAGTGCAAGTCATTGTTGTGCTTGATGACCATGCCCGGACGCATTTGGGTGGCTGGAATCGCCATTCGTGTAACTCCTCATCTCTGGGAGAGCCGCCGGCCGGAAGAGCGCCCCATCACGCCGCGACTGCTGCGCGTGTTGCGACCCCGCTAAAAACGCGCGGCTCGAAGGACAGACACTTAAGTTTACACGCGGCTCAGCAAGATTGGGAAATGCTGCAGTTGGCCGGTAGCGTGCCCCAAAAGCTGGCCGCGGCAATGGATTTGAACCGGCGCACAGAAGGCAGGCACCGCGGCCCGAATCGCGATAGAATTTTCCGGAGGAGAGATCCGATGAATGATCCAGTGCGAGAGTTTGAACCAAACGGAGAGTATGAGGAGTCAAGCAGCTTTGGCTTGGGTTTGACCATGCTGTTCATTGGGCTGGCAGCCGGCGCCCTGGCGGCTTTGTTGCTGGCGCCGACGACTGGCAAGCAAATGCGCCGCACCCTCCGCCGAAAATATGAGGATGCGCGCGAACTGATGGACGATATCGGCGATCAGGCGGGCGACTGGATTGATAAGGGTTCAGAGTGGGCCGACAAGGCGAAGAGCAAGATGCCGCCGCTCAAGAGGCCGTTCGGGCGCTAACGGCTCGGAAGTTTGTAGATGAGCGAAAGCGTCAGTACAGCCGGAAGTTCACTTCCACGTTAATCATGACCGGAACCGCCTGACCGTCTTTTCTGGCAGGCTCAAAGCGCCATAGCCGCACTGCCTCGACAGCCTTCTCGTCGAGTCCCATGCCCAGCGGGCGCTGCACGCGAATCTGTTGCGGCTTGCCATCGGCACTCACCACCAGCCACAACACAACGGTGCCCTGATATTTGGCTTTGCGGGCCTCTTCTGAGTACTCGGGATCAGGCGCGAACAACGCCTTTGGTGCGCTGACGCCGCCTCCGACTCGATACGCCCCACCACCGTATCCGCCGCCGTGACCGGGGCCAACCCCGGGCCCAGTTCCGGAACCTACGCCGCCACCGCTACCACTGCCGATCCCGCCGCCATATCCCGTCCCGTTGGAGGGAGGCCCGATCACCTTCGACAGAGGATCGCCGAGGGCGCCGATGGTCGGCAGCTTCATCTCCGGCGGAACTACGACCGAAGGTGGCACCACCAGCTTGGGATTCTCATTGCGGACCACGATCGCCGGAGGGACGATCTGGTCCTTCGCCAGCTTGGGCAGAGCGCCTTTGGGGGCATTCAGTTTGTCGCGGTCGCCACCACCGCCGCCACCGCCAGCGCGCGTGTTGGATACCGGCATCGGAAAGTATGGGCTGATATCGGTCGCAATGCCAATCACTTGCTGCTTGATCTCGTTCTTGTGCTCAAATGCCCAATGGCCGGACCAGATCACCAGGCCCACCGCCAGCATATGGACGATAAACGAGTACACGAACGTATCTTTGCGCTGCGGATACAGTCCCTGACCTGCGCCAAATAGCGTGGGCAGAACCTGGTCCTGTGGCGCAACGCTTGCAACCTCTGCGGCCGCCGGATTCGACACTACGGGGGTAGACATTTCCTTGTTACAGTATAGACCCAGCTACGGGCGATAAGTTCCAGAAAAATATCGGGTGGCGCCGGAGTTCGCCCCTCGATTACTGCGGTTCGTCCCAAGGCAGGATATTGCCCATCCTGGAATTTCACCCGCCTTCATGCCCAACAATCACCCGCAGGGCATTACGCCGCACACTGATCTCGACCGGACTCTGGCAAATATACTCCCCATCGGCTTGAGCGCCAATCCGTCAAGATGGCGATCAATGGTGCCGTCGCCGCCAAAGATGAGCGCCGCATCGGGCCGGTCGGTGGGATCGAGTTCGCGAGCGAACCGCAGTCGAAGAGCCTGCCCTGAGCGCAGCCGAGGGGCGCCCTCTATCAACCGGTCACCTGCACCTGTGACCCGCGCCCTTTCGTCGGCGCCCAGTCCTGGGTCACTCTCCTGTTGTCGTCGGCCCAACCCATCGGAAGAATCATATATTCCACCAAGGAGTCCTCATGCGGAAAACCGTTATCTCGCTTGCTGTGGTTATGTTCGTGGTGGTATCGATGTTCGAGCTACACGCCGCCAGCCTGGCGGGGGTGACCCTTCCCGACACCGAGCAGGTCGGGAGCACCAAGCTGGTGCTCAATGGCCTGGGAGTGCGCACCAAGATCATCGTGAAGGTCTATGTCGCGGGGCTCTACCTGGAGCAGAAGTCGTCGGATGCCAACGCCATCCTCAAGGCCGACGCGCCCAAGCGGATCGTCATGCACTTCGTGCACAACGCCAGCAAGAGTCAAATGGTTGATGCCTTCAACGACTCGTTCAAGGACAATTCGCCCGACGCCGTGAAGACGATGAAGGCCGACATCGACCGCTTGCTCGACGCGCTTGAACCCGTCAAGCCGGGCGACGAAATGGTTTTCACTTACGTCCCGGGCACGGGCACCACCTTCGCCCTCAACGGCAAGGACAAGCTGACCATTGCCGGTCCCGCCTTCGGCCCCGTGCTGTTCTCGGTGTGGCTGGGGCCCAAGCCGCCCAATGCCGACCTGAAAAAAGGGATGCTCGGGCAGTAAAGCCCGTGAGGGAAAAAACTCAGACATCCTCTCGCTAGCCATGAAATGAACAGCCTTCCTAGGCTGTCATCCTGAGCGACGAGCCCGGTCGCCACGGCGATCGGACGAGGAGTCGAAGGACCCCTATATTGCCTGCTCACTTTCGCTTGCGACATTTTCGCCGGAGTGCAGGTCCGGTCGCGGCAGCGAGCGAACGCAGTCGAAGGCCTGCTAGTGCTTCCAAGAAACTCCTTCAAGACGGGAGCAATTCGGCATAGACTTTTGTTTAGCTCTACCTGAAGGAAAAGCAGCATGTTTGGCCGAACTATAGTCGCTCTGATCGGCGCACTCTTGACTGTCGCTTCCCTTTCGGATGCTCAACAGCCTGCTCCCCAACCGCCCGCGACATCTTCAGCTTCCAACCAGCTCGTGCTCGATAAAGGTACCCCGGTCAAGCTTCGCTTAAAACGGGACATCAGCTCGGCGGATGCGAAGGAAGGCGACACCATTGACTTCGAGGTCGTGGAGGAAGTGAAAGTCGGCGACGTCGTTGTCATACCAAAGGGGAGCCCGGCCGTGGGTACGGTGACGGACGTCCAGGCCGCAAGGCGCATGGGGCGGGGCGGGAAACTCGATATCCAGATTGACTCGGTGACCCTCGCCGACGGCGAGAAAGCGACACTCTGGGCCGTTAAAGAAAGAAGCGGCGAAGGTAACGGCGAAGATAACCGCCCCATTGTTGCGCGCAGTTTAGTATTTGGGCCGGTAGCTCCCCTCATTCTTCTCACGCCGGGAGAGGACTCGATGATTCCGCGGGACACCGAAGTCACCGGCTATGTGGTCACCGCGATGCAACTTGACCCCGGAAAGTTTGTGTCCCACGCTGCACTACCCGCGACTCCGACTACTGCCCATTTGGAAATCACCTCGGAACCTGCTTGGGCGGAAATCTGGGTCGATGGAATTCTGGTGGGTAGCACGCCCTTGGAAATTGACAGTGCACCCGGTCGGCATACCATCACCATTTCCAAGGCAGGCTGCCGGGCTTGGGAGCGCACCCTTGTGCTATCCGCCGGCAAAATGACCATAGCGGTAACTCTGTACCCGGCAACGCTCAAGCTTCACTGAAAACGTCCACCAAAACCGGGTCACCTGCACCTGTGATCGGCGCACTATCATCAGCGCCAGTCCTGGGTCACTCTCCTCGTGTACTCCGCGCCCATCGGAGGAATCATGCATTCCACTGGCCGTCCGATTTGTGCACTCCTGCTCTGTGCGCTTCTCACGCACGCGCCGCTTTCAGGCGCTCAACAAGCTGCTCCTCAACAGCCCACGGCAAGCGCTAACAAATTCGCCCTCGATGATGGCACTCCCGTCAAGCTTCGATTGAACCGGAACCTCAGCTCAGCCGACGCGAAGACCGGCGACAACATCGACTTCGAAGTACTGGAAGAAGTGAAGATCGGCGACGTGGTTGTCATACCCAAGGGCAACATTGCGCTCGGCACAGTGACTGACGCCGAGCATAAGAAACGCATGGCACGCGGCGGAAAGCTCGACATAGAAATCGATTACGTCAAACTCGCAGATGGCGAGAAAGCGGCACTGAGGGCAGTGAAAGAAACCAAGGGCGGTGGGCACACCGGGGCAATGACCGGGGCGATTGTCGCGACGAGCTTAGTAGTCTGGCCAGCCGCGCCGTTCTTTCTTTTCATGCACGGCAAAGACACCACCATTCCCAAGGGCACAGAAATCACTGCCTATGTGAACGGCAACATGCCGCTTGATTTCGCAAAGTTTGCTCCTGTCGCGCCTTCGGTGTCCAACGTGGCGGCCTCGTCCACAGTAGCTTCGCAGAGCACCCCGACGAACGCTCAGCTTGCGATCACGTCGAACCCGCCCGGAGGCGAGATCTCGGTTGACGGCAATTTTGTCGGAGACACGCCTTCAGAGTTAGCGGTTGCCGCTGGAGTTCACACGATCGCGATTGCGAAGCATGGCTACAAGCCTTGGGAACGGAAGCTTACAGTTTCGAGTGGGAAGGTCACGGTAGCGGCCGAATTGGAGCAGTGAAAGTCTTGAACTCGAATATTTCCTTGCCGCTGCAACACGAGAAATCCCCATCCAAGCAAAAGCTGCTTCGGTGTAGCACTTGGCATTCCACTGGCTCGATCTGTGCTGTTCTGCTCTCTGTGCTTGTCTGCTACACGTTTCCCGCCGTCGCCAAATCGGAGCAGAAGGAGTATCCGTTGAGGATCAGGGTCATTCAGTCTGAGAGTGCTCCATTCACAACCACAAGCCATGGAGGGTCTTCAACAAACTGCACATACGGCGACTCGTCTGCCAATTGCAACACCACGAGCAATGACATCACATGGCGGCACGTTCAGAACACCATGCTCGTGGAGGCTTCGGACGGGAAGGTCTACACGCTCGGTTGCACAGCATCTGTTCGCTGGTCTAAGTGTCGTTGGTTGAGGGTGGGCGACATATTCCCTGCTCGCTGGGACAACCACGGTCTAGCTGTGCTGTATCACCCAATAAAGGGCGGGAAGGCAACCGAGAAAGAGCAGGAAACTGTCTACGTCGTTCTTGGCTCACGACTTCTTCCCGACAACAACGCTGGCAAGCAAGTAGAAACCGCACCTCCGCCGACCGTTTCACCATCCGCAACATCCGCCCAAAGTGATACGACTGGCGCTCAGCTTGACATCACATCGAATCCGTCGGGGGCGGAAATCTCGGTTGACGGCAATTTTGTCGGAGACACTCCTTCAGAACTCGCGGTTGCCGCTGGAGTTCACACGATTACGATTTCGAAGCATGGCTACAAGCCTTGGGAGCGGAAGCTCACGGTTTCGGGTGGGAAGGTCTCGGTAGCTGCCGAACTGGAACAGTAGCGGATCGGTTCCCCGGTATTTTCCCATGCAGTAACCAGATGGGCCCCTCCGAAATTGAAATAGAGATGTCGAGGGGAAATAGAAAGCGGAGAAAAGCATGAGCATTAGAAGTTTCTTACTTGCTGTACTCATGTTAGCTGTCCTAGGTGGTATTCAGAGTCAGGCGCAAACTCAAAAAGGGCCTGCGCCGTCTCTTACCTCGCAAAAGCAGATCGACGAACTGAAAAGCCAAATCGCTGCTTTGCGCGCCAAAGTTTTGTCGTTGGAGACGTCTCAAGGAGATTCTGCATACCGTTTGTTCAAGCTGGAACTTTCCAAGGACGCGTACAAGTCCGTGGTTTTGGATATGACCTCCCGCAACTATCAGCGAATTGATACTGATACCGGGACGTTCTTGATTTCGATAGAGGACGCGAGCCCATATCTCGATGGATACCGCATCGTACTAAACATCGGCAATCCCTCTTTCGCCGCCTATAAAGGTTTCAAGCTGACAGTCAAATGGAACACTAGTTACAAGAAGGGTATGGATCCACAACAGTGGATCAACGCTGAGCGAACAAAGGAAATCTCATTCGTTGGGTCTCTTGATGCGGGGAGCTGGAACAGAGTGGAGATGCTGCTCCCTTCGACAACTGGAGAACAACTGGGCTACTTCGTGGTATCTATGGAGACCAGCACGGTGTCCCTGCTCAAGAAGTGAATCCCTCCGCATTTCCTCTTCTTCCATCGTGGAGGCGGGTGGCCCGGCCAAACCTTGTTGAGGAAGTCTATCCAAACATAGGGTGCCCAGATGGTTTATTTCGTGTAATCGACGAATTCTTAGGCTGGGCCAGCCCGGCAGAATCAGGCCGCGCAGACCGCGATTCGCGCAGACCGAGTGCGGGGCTTGGCTTTCACAACGATTTCGACATCCTGTCCGAGCGCCACCAAAAAGCGCATCAGCCGCTCCACGGAGAAGCCTTCCAGTTTGTAATGCAGCAGGGCGGAGACCTTCGGCTGATTGATTGCGAGCGCCACCGCGACTTCGGCCTGGGTAAGCCTACGCCGCTCCACGATCCTATTGATGGCGGCTGCAAGACGGGCTTTGGTGTCGAGTTCTGCGGCATCCGGCAGTCCCATGTCGGCAAAGACATTGCCGCTGCTGGGTATCACTCGTTGCGTGGTGGCTTTAGCCATATCTCTCCTCGTAGTCCCGTTGCGCCAGCTTTAGACGTTGGCGCACCAGGGCAACATCGGATTGCCTGGTCTCGATCCCGCGCGGCGACTTCTTCTGAAAGACGTGCAACACATAGACGGCCTGTGCAAAGCGGACGGTGTAGATCGCCCTATACGTGTCGCCATCATAGTCTTTAACAACCTCCAGAATTCCCGGCCCCTCGCCCTTCCACGGTTTAGCTGCCCAGTGTTTGCCCCCGTACTGCGCGGCGCTTAACGCAAATCCGACGCTGCGCTGAACATCGGAGGGGAATCGAGTAATGTCTTTCAGTGAAGAGCCGACCCAATAAAGCGGCTTTTCGCCCGGTACGGGTGGCCGTGTCATGATTATCCCACTTCTAGGATATTGTGTCGAGCACAATCCTGAACCAATTGATGGTAAACCCTGTACTCGGGAGGCGTGTGGCCCGGGAAGGGGTTGTGCGGCTTCTCTTGCTAGGGTGGGGACTTCGCTTGTCATCCGTGTGCCTTTCACCCCAACATGCACCTTCGTAACTTGACAGCGACGGGATTCGAGCTAGGCTTGAGTGTTGGGCCGAGTGTGCCCACAGGGCGGGCCGAGACGTACGCGGCACGTCGGCTTAGCCCGGTGCTCTTTGAAAACCGGCGACACTGTAAGAGGCGTGGGTGCTTGCGTGGCGATAAGTCTTTTTTCCGGAATACTTTACGTGTATCTACTTTAGATATAATACTTTAGCGGGAATCGCGCAAAGCATTGAGCAGTAAAGACTTACGGAAACGTCTAAGTGACGTGTTATTAATACTTTGGCGGTGATCTCGCAAAGTATTGAACAGCAAGGACTTACTGCAACATCTAAGTTATGCGTTATGAATACTTTGCTGGCAAAGTATTGAAAACAAGGATGCAGAAATGCCGGGGGGGGGAGGGGGTACTTAGAGGAATTTTGCGTGGCAGGCCAGCGCCACCTATTTCCCGCACCCCGTGCTCGGCTCGACGACAGGCATGAAGAAAGCTTGCGCGACCTATTGGCCGCCAGCCACCCGATCCAGGCGGGCAAGCGTGTCGAGATACTGGTTGACCAGCCGGATGCCCCATCCTTGTCGCGCAGCGACAGGATGGGAATCGCGGAACACTCGCGCTCAGAAGATCCCCTCTTTCTCCAAATCTTTCACCACCACCTTGACGACATTATCGATTGTCTTCTTCGCCGAGCTCGGGTTGAAGCTATCGCTGATGCCTGTCCAGACGAGTTCTCCCTCGGGCGTCGCGGTCGCGTAGAGGCTGGTTTCGATGCGCACTGTCTTGTCTTCGCGCAGATAGTCCGGAGAATAGACCTGCCGGTAAGCGACCGGATAATAGCCGTAGAACGAGTTGTAGTAAGCGTAAGGAACGGTGTAGCTGTGGCCGGGAATATAGGTGACGTTCTTCTCCACCTTCACCAGCCGCGTCAGCAAGACAGCTTCGATGTGGTGCTCGCGGATCTGCGCCTTCAAATAGTCCAGGTCCATGTTGGCCGACTCGGGCCGCAGCAGGATGGAATGCCCCGGAATAGCCTCCATTCCGTCGCGAGCCAGTTTGTTGGCCAGCGCATCCTCGAAGTCGGAGCGAATCGCCGGATTGTCGCTCATGCCGATCACCAGCACCTTCTTGAAGCGCTGTCCGGAATAGCTGGGATTCTTCACGCTGGCCACCAGCTTGGCCGAGTTGCAGTTTCCGATTGCCGACGCAGTCAGCAGAACGGCAATCACTATCGGGAATCGTCTCAAGCGTTTCTCCTCGCGTTCTGCACACTATTTCTTGCACCCGGTGCTCGTGCTGGGTGCCCCATCCTTGTCGCGCAGCGACAGGATGGGAATCAGCGGCGACAACTTTGCCGCGGTAACCATGGCGTTGAATGACACCAGGTCCTGCTCGCTGAGTTGACGCCAGCTCGCCAGATCTTTGTCGAGCGCGTCGCAGCTCTGTTGCACCGCCGCGCGGACCGCTTCCGCCGGACGCATGTCGGCGCTCTCCACGCTGAAAATCAGTCTGGTCAAATCGCGGTTCACCGGCCCGAAGCCGGGAGCACGCAGAGTTCCCTTCTCCAGCGCGTCGATCTTTTTGTCCAGCGCAGCGGCTGCGTCTTTTGTCTGCTTCAACTCGTCGCCCTCGGCGTCCTTCAGGGCTTTCTGCCGCTCGGCCAGGTCCTTGCGCAATGTCGCTGCCTGAAGGTAGGCATCGTGGCTCGCCTTCACGCCGCGCGTAATGTCTTGCGCGAGATCGAGCTGTTCCACCAGGTCCGATTGCGATGCATGAACACGCGGATCAAGCTCAACGGTCAACGGCTGGCGAAGCGTCTGGCCAGCAGCGCGCAGCTCTAACGTGTAGTTGCCCGGGACAACCAGCGGTCCCTGAGGCTGCACGCGCGGAGTTTGCCCGGCGATTGCGTGGTCTGCCAACGTGTATTCGGCGTAGCCCAGCAGCTCGCCGTAATAACCGTAAGGAAGCGAGAGCGGCGGCGGATAACGCAGGTTCCAGGCGAAGCGATTCACGCCCGAAGCCTTGGGCAAAGCTACCGCGCGCGCAAACCAGTAATTGGGAGCGTTCGCGGGAAGCAGGTCCGGAGGCTTCGCTTCACTGGAGAACTGCGCAACCTCGCCGCCCTTGTCGTCGTAGATCGTCAGCGTGAGTTCATCCTTCGGCGGCGCCTTCAGGAAGTAGTCGAGGATGGCTCCATCCGGCGGATTCTGCCCGGCGGGAGTTTCGACCGGGTATGGCGTGTCCTGATAGTTGTCCCATCGCACGCGCATTGCGGTGGCCGGACGAAAGAGATGAACATCGCTGGCGACGATTTGCGGGCTGATCTCGCGCAGCGGCGTGACGTCGTCCAGAATCCACAAGGCGCGGCCGAAGGTTGAGATGACCAAATCGTTGGCGTGCACCGCGAGATCGGTTACCGGCGTGGCCGGCAGATTGAGTTGCAGAGATTGCCAGTGATCGCCGTCGTCCCACGAAACGAAGACGCCGCTATCGGTCCCGGCGTAGAGCAGCCCTTTGCGCTTTGGATCTTCGCGCACCACGCGCACCATCTCGCGCTCGGGAAATCCGTTGACGATCTTCTGCCAGGTGTGGCCGTAATCGTGGGTGCGAGCGACGTACGGCGGAGTGGATTCGCGGGTGGCGCCGACCGCAAGGTACGCAGTTGCGGCATCATGATGCGAAGCTTCGACCGCGAGGATTTCCGTGGGCGCAGCCAATCCGGGCGGCGAGACGTTTTGCCAGGTTGCTCCCGCGTCGCGAGTGAGCTGAACGATCCGGTTGCTAGTGCCGGCCCACATCACACCCGCCTGTACTTCGGAGGGCGACAGCGTCGTGATGGCAGGCGGACCCGGCTTCTCGGAATCCCGCTTGGGCTCTGCTTCGTTTTCTTTCTCCGTGTAGCCCGTCAAGTCAGGGCTGATCGGCTGCCAGCTCAATCCGTGGTCCGAAGTCTTGAGCACGAGCTGGGTTCCCAAGTAAAGCGTGGACGGGTCCTGCGGGGAAAACACCAGAGGCGCCATGGATGCAGTGCGATACTTTTCACCCGCCTCAAATACGGTCGCGATTTGTCCGGTGGCCTTATCGAAGCGAACAACGGAGCCGTACCATCCTCCGCTATAAACCAAATTTGGATTCAGCGGATCGGGAATGATGAAGGCATATTCAAAGCCGCCGATGGAAAACCAATCCTGCGCCAGGATTTCGCCGTAATCGCTGCGACTGAGAACGCCAGCGGTCCCGCTGTCCTGCTGCGCCCCATAGACGCGATAGGGAAACGCGTTGTCGGTGGAGACGTGATAGAACTGCCCGGTCGGCTGGTTGTACCAGGAACTCCAACTCTTGCCGCCATCCACGCTGATGATGGCGCCTTGGTCCACTCCCAAAATCATGCGCGCCGGGTTTTGCGGATCGATCCAGAGGACGTGGAAGTCATCGCCGCTGGGAGCTCCGACGTAGGCTTCGAAGGTCTGTCCGCCGTCGGTGGAACGATACAGCGAGGTCTGCGCCACGTAGAGAACATCGGGATTGCGCGGGTCAACAAAGACGCGGCTGAAGTATGCACTGCCGAGCACGCGCGGGTCGTTGGTGGACTGCTGCCATGTCGCTCCGCCATCGTCGGAGCGGAAGAACCCTTGCGCCAGGATCGCGTACAAACGGCGGCCATTGGTTCCCGGAGCAACCGCAATGCCCAATCTTCCCCGACCCTTTTCCGGCAGACCCTTGGGCACCAGAGGACTCCAGGTTGAGCCTGCGTCCACCGACTTGACGATCTCCGAGGTAGCGGCGACTTCGGAGTCGCCAGCCCCGGAAGCTGGCCGGTAAAGAACCGCATAGAGCGTGCGGGGATCGCCGGGATCGGAACAGAGATCAACGACGCCGAGCGTCTCGTCGTTCGCGAGCACCTTGTTCCAGGTTTTTCCGCCATCCGTGGTCTTGAAGATTCCGCGGTTGGCCGTGTGTGCAGACTTTGGCAGCGGAAGCCACAGGATTCCGACTCCGATGGAATTACCGCCCACGACAACGACGTCCGGATTTTGCGGATCGACAATGACCGCCTGGATAAAAGGAACGTCCTGCAGGCCCACGTTCTTCCAGGTGTCGCCACCGTCCGCCGACCTGTTCAGCCCATTACCGGCGGTCTGCTCTCCGGTCCCCACGTAAATCACGTTGGAATTCGACGGAGCTACGGCAAGAGAGCCGATGGAAGCGACTCGTTCGCTGTCGAAGATGGGACGCCAAACTTGTCCGCTATTGGTGGTCTTCCAGACGCCGCCTCCCGGTGTACCGAAATAGTAGGTATCGGGGTGGCTTGGGACACCCGCTACGGTCGTGACTCGACCGGCCCGAAAGGGGCCGATCAGCCGCCACTGCATGGCGGAGAATTGGCGGCTGTCGATTTCCTGTGCGCGAGCGACGTTGAGCGGCAAAACCGTCAGCACCGCCATCATCAGTACAAAAAATCGCAAGTATGGTTCACGCCAGCTTAGAGTCACGCAGATTCAGTTCTCCTGTTCAGGCATGACTAGCCAGACTAGCACGCAGATGGTCATGATGAGCGACCCACTGAAGGTTCTGTTTCAGAATGCCGATAAAAGAAATGCGAGTATTCCCCTGTTGTATGGGGGAGGGTGAATATTTCGCCGGAGGGGGACCCCATTCCAGGCAGGTATGGAGGCCCCTTTCGTATTCGCAACCAGGGCAGACTTCAGCTCCTACTCTCTCCCTATTTCTTCGCAACAGAAATAGGCTCCAGCCCGGCGAGCGGACTGGAGCCTTCGTTTCTAACGGCAGCGCCGGCGAATTACCGCTTCGACTGTCCGCGTGCCATCTTCTTTACCTTGCGCTTGGCCGAGCCGCGGGCATACGTGCGGGGCGCTTTCGGGGCGGCTTTCTTGCGCGCGGTGCGCTTCACTTTCTTGCGTTCTAGTTTGTCGGTAATGCTCTTGGTGTTTGCCATGAATTCTGCGTTCCTTTAATTGACGGGCTTACGCCTTTTCCAATTGGGCGTATTTCTCGACCAGCTTTTTCAAACCGAATCTAGGAAATTGTACCGTAATCTTCGCATCTTCCCCGTCACCCTCGCGTTTATACACGGTGCCTTCCCCGTATTTCGGATGCCGAACGCGTTGTCCGGGCCGGAATCCAGTGCGTCCGGTGGGCTGGGGAATCTCGACTTTGGGCCGCGAAAACTTCTTTCCGCGCGAAGCGAAGAACTCCGCAATGTTGTCGATAGAGTTGTAGGAGGGCCCGCTATATTGGCTGCGTTGCGGCTTGTCGCGACGGTCATAGGCGGGACGTTGATCCTCATCTTCGTACGCGTAATGTTTGCCCGTCGAGTAATCGCTGCTCGGCGCATGCGCGGTCCGTCGCGGCGATCCCAGGTCCTGGAGCAGCGTGTGGGGAATCTCATCGAGAAACCGCGACGCCACGCTGGGTTCGGGCATGTCGGTCCCGTAGCGGCGGCGATAGCGCGCGCGGGAGAGGACCAGCGTGTGCATAGCGCGGGTCATGCCGACGTAGCACAGTCGCCGCTCCTCTTCGATGTCGTCTGGAGTAAGCAGAGTGCGCGAATGAGGGAACAGCCCCTCCTCCAGACCGATCAGAAAGACCAGCGGGAACTCGAGCCCTTTGGCCGCGTGCAAGGTCATCAGCGTGACGCGCGCGGCCTCGTCATAATCGTCGGCATCACTGACCAGCGCGGCGTGGTCGAGAAACTCGTTCAACGTCTCACCACGATCACGCGAGTCCATGGCCGCATTCACCAGCTCGTGTAAATTTTCGATGCGGGCCAGCGCCTCGGGTGTGTCTTCCTGCTCAAGTTGCTTGATGTAGCCCGTGCGGTCAATCAGGAACTTCAACAGTTCGGCTGTGGATGCTGGATCGCCTGGACCGCGGAATCCTTCCACCCGCTCCTCTTCTTTAGCAGTTGCGCTCTCGTCGGCGGTGTCTGCCTGTGCAAATCTCTCGGGCGCGAACTCCGTAGCCGCAGCCGCCTCGAACTCCGCCGGCGAGAAATCGATGTCGTGCTGCAAATCATCGTCTTTGTCCGCTACGGGAACAGTGTCGTCTGCGGTAGATTCGGCGGTTTCGCTTACTCGTTCGCGGAAGGTGCCCAGGTGCATGGCACGGGCATCGTCGATCAGTTCCCTAAAACCTTGTAGCGCCGTCAAGGCCCGCAACGGAAGAAGCTTGCGCCGAAGCACCTCGGTGATCGCGCCCCACATGGAAGTCCCGGTCTCCAGCGCAATGCTTTCGATAGTTTCCAGGGTGTTCTTGCCTATTCCCCGCGTCGGCGTATTGATCACGCGCTGGACGGCGATGGAATCGTCGGGATTTTGGATGACTTTGAGATACGAGATTAGGTCCTTGATCTCGGCGCGCTCGTAGAAACTAAAACCTCCCACAACGTGGTAGTTCAGCTGATAACGGCGCATGGCCTCTTCCACCAGGCGCGACTGCGAGTTGGTGCGGTATAAAACTGCGGCCCGCGGCGTTTCACCATTCTCGCTGGCAGCCTGCCGAAGATACTTGGCAATGTAATCTGCCGCAAAAAGGGCTTCATTCTCGCCGTCCGGGGCCTCGTAATATCCGATCTGCGCGCCGCCGCTGCGGGCGGTCCACAGAGTCTTGCCTTTACGTCTGACATTGTGGGATACCACGGACGAGGCCGCCTGCAAGATGTTCTGGGTGGAGCGGTAGTTTTGCTCCAGACGAATGATGCGCGCCTCAGGAAAGTCCTGCTCGAACTCCAAAATGTTGCGGATGTCGGCGCCGCGCCAGGAGTAAATGCTCTGATCTTCGTCGCCTACGGCGCAGACATTGTGTTCGCCGGCGGCAAGCATGCGCATCAGTTCGTATTGTGGGCGGTTGGTGTCCTGGTATTCGTCCACCTGGATGTAGCGATAGCGGCGGTTGTAACGCTCACGCGTCTCGGCTGACGCTTTCAGCACGCGCACGGCATACAACAGCAGGTCGTCAAAGTCGAGAGCATTCGACTTCGCCAGCTCCTGCCTATAGACCTCGTAAATATGGGCTACGCGCTCGGTCTTGGGATCGCCCGATTGCAGGTAAACCTCCTGTGGATCGAGCATATGGTTCTTGGCCCACGATATGCGCGCCAGCACGTTGCGCGGCGTCAACTGCTTGTCATCGATCCCAAGGCGGCGCATGGCGGCCTTCACCACATTTTGCTGGTCGGCCTCGTCATAGATGACGAAATCCTTGCGGTAACCTTTGCCGCCGACTTGCAACGCGTCAATGTCGCGACGCAGCAGGCGCACGCAAAACGAGTGGAAGGTAGAGATCAGCGGCCTGGCTAGCGAGCGGCCGCCCACCAGCGACTCCACCCGGCTGGCCATTTCAGAGGCAGCCTTGTTAGTGAAGGTGACCGCCAGAATGGAGTCGGGCGGCACGCCCAAACCTTCAATCAGGTGGGCGATGCGATAGGTGATGACGCGCGTCTTGCCGCTGCCCGCCCCCGCGAGGATCAGCACCGGCCCGTTGACCGCCTCGACGGCTTCGCGCTGCTGCGGATTCAAATTGTTGAGATACGACGGCAATGTGGAGACGCTCAAACTTAATTCGGTTTGCTGCTGCTGACGGGAGCATCCATGGCGCGGTGCGCCTTGCATTCCGCGCAGGGACAATGCTCGCGCAGAAACTGCCATGAATAGATGCCGTGCTGGTGGCCATCGTTCCACGAGAAACGAATGGCGTATTTTCCCACCGGCTCAACCTCAGTCGGCCGCGCCGCCGCCTTGTACATCGGCAACTGCCCCGCAATGGGCTTGAGCGGATCGCCGGGCTGGCGGCCATCCTTGGTGCGCTCTTCCTCGCACAGCGCACACGGGCAGGCATCGCGCAGGAAGGGAAAGCTATAGACGCTGCGATGCCCGTCCTTCCACTCGATGTCCATGCCGGTGCCGGTAGTGACGTTGACTTTACACGATTTCGGAATTGCGACTGGATCCATGATGATGTCGGGCTCACGGCCTGCGAGAGCACTCTCTAGTATCGCAGAAAAATCGTGGCACCACAGAGACACGGAGACACAGAGTAGTGGGTTAGGTTTCGGATTGTCCGTCACTCGCCAGTTGAGAGGATTGCTAGTGCAATGATTTCACAGCAGTAATCAGCAGGGTACGCGCGGGTCATTCACTTGGTCGGGGCAATTGTTCCCGAAATTGAGCGGCAACTCCGTCTTGAAACGTAAAGTGAGGCGACACGGGATGTTCCGTTTTTCCTGATCCGTCCTCTACCACGACGTTGCCAAATGCTATGATGGCGTGGTGTTTGGGCCAGTATCTGACCTCGGTCGCCTTCAGCGAAAAAAGGTTGTAAGCAACAAAAACGGGGTCTTTCTCGCTACCTGTGTACCTGTAACCGTACCTCGTGAGTTGCCGTTGGGGATAGCGTACAAATAGCTCGAATGGCGTTCCATCTTGCGAAGGAGTTGGGGACGAATCGTCCCCTCCGCAGTCGTCTTTTCGCTCTTCCTCAATATCATCCGACTGCGGTATGGCATCGCACGTTAGTTGCGTGAGTTGCAGAGTGGCATTCATGACGATCGTTGTTGGAGCTGTGACTCGAAACACCCGAACGTACGGCTGAAGGCCCTGCCCGCCGAACTTTGGGCCATGCACGCTCATTTTGTAGAAACCAACAGGAAGATCTGTCCGGTAGAAGCCCTTTTCATCGACCACAAGAGTCTTGTCTAAGTGCTCGCCATGAAAGCGCACCACACTCCGCGGCATTGTTATGTAAGGACTGTCTTTGTCTCCCACGGACGGGATCGCCAGCCCGTCTTCAAAACTGACCCTGCTCCGCTCGACGACCTGTCCTTTCAACATTGAATCCCACGGGCTGTCGATTGTTCCTTGAATATGGAAGGTCGGCTTCGGCTGCGTGTCCGCCAGGGATTGGCCGAACAAACCGCTGCAATGTTCCGCGACAGTTGAGAAGAGGGACGACCACGCGATAAGAGCCAATGCCAGATGGCGGCGGATATGTTTCATCCGCAAGCACTTTACGCCAAGTTCTGATGTGGTTTCCAGCATTATTGGTGTGAACAGGCGTTATCACTACCTGTTCAGCAAAGGCCTCTATCGGAATCGACGGTAGCAAGGCAGGTCATCTGTGGTCCAAGCACTCGGCAACTGACCCGTTGTCAAGGCGCTGACCTTGCTTGAAACCTCTGTGTCTCTGTATCTCTGTGGTGAGCTGTCCTGCTACATCACGATCTCTTTCACCTGCCGGGTGATGGGATGCTGCATTTCTTCGAGATCGCCTTTCACCAGATTCAGACCGTACACGCAGGATTCGAACTCGCGCGCCAGTTTGGCGAAGAGCGGCGACAGCCGCGCGTATTCGAACTGGTCGAACTTGGAGACGATGTAATAGCTCTCCTTCCCGGCCCTGATGAAATCAATAAAATTTTCCAGCCGCTGCCGCCGCAGGCGGTAGTGATTGACGCTCTCGGGAAACATGCCGGAGAAGAACAAGGTGTAATCGCCGATGTGCTTGCGGACCTGGCGCTCGCGGTCAAACGACGGCGCCGGCCCGTAGATGGGATCGGCCTCCAGCAGCATCTCGCCCACGTCGTGCAGCGGACGCCCTCCGGCGTCGCAAATCTTGTACAGTTGCTCGCACTGGCAGAACTCCGCCAGAACGTTGACCACGTAATCCTTCACCTCGGGATCGCGCAGTCCGATGTCGCGATCGAAGTGCTCGTCGATCAATTCTGTGAACAACCGCTGCAGCGAGTGCGATTCTGGAATCATGGCCTGGGGTTCGTCTCCTCCGGTTGCCCGTCTCACATAGAGATGTGATGCGAGTTCATAGCGCACTTCTCTTTTCAGTGCAAGCGTTTCTTCGCCATGCACGTGACTTTGCGGGTTCGCTTCCTGCGTCGCCAGAGTGTCCCGCGCCTTGCAACCGATCTTTTTCCAGGGGGAGCATGTTGATTTTGAGTGCTGTTTATGCGGGGTTGGTTTGCTCGTCCGGCAAAAGCAGTTACCTTCCGAAGCGTCTGTTAGCAGCAAGCGACGTTGGATGCCAAAATTCGAGGCAACCCCTGATGTGCTGGATGGGACGTTCTTATGGCACAATGCCGCCTGCTACGGAGGCACAAGAATGGAACGGCAGAATATCTCGGGCAACTCTCCTTACGAGCCGATCGTCGGCTTCTCGCGCGCGATAAAGGTGGGACCCTTCGTCTGGGTTGCCGGCACCGTCGCAACCGGGCCGGACGGTAAGATCGTTGGCGGGGGCGACGTGTACGCGCAAGCTGTGCAGACGCTGAAGAACATCGGCCGCGCGCTGGAGCAGGCAGGCGCCAGTTTCCGCGATGTGGTGCGCACGCGGACGTTCGTAACCGATATCGGCCAGTGGGAGAAGGTCGGGAAGGCGCATGGCGAGATTTTTCGTGACATCCGCCCAGCGGCGACAATGGTCGGAGTATCGAAGCTGATCTCGCCGGAAATGCTGGTCGAGATCGAAGTGGACGCGATCATCGTGTCGGAGATGAAATGAGCAACTAGCAACTAGCAATTGGCAATTAGTAGAGGAGCACAATGAAGAATTCCATCTGCAGCATCGTTGTCCTGCTGCTCTCAGTATCCGCAATCGGGCAATCGAATCCCGCTCAAGTCCCGCAATCGCCGCAGGTCACGGTGATTCGCGCCGGAACGCTCATTGACCCGCGTGCGAACGAGCCAAAGCATAATCAGGTGATTGTCATTCGCGGCGACAAGATTGAGAGCGTCGGCGACACCGCTTCTGTCCAAGTGCCTTCCGGCGCGAAGCTCATTGACTTGTCGAACGCCACCGTGCTGCCCGGCCTGATCGAGTCGCACACGCACATCTTTCTCCAGGGAGAAGACCCCGCGCTCGGCGGCTACGATATTCAACTGCTGAAGTTTCCGCTCGCTTACCGTGCAGCGCGTGCAACGGTTTCGGCGCGGCGTGCTCTGGAGCAGGGCTTCACCACCATCCGCGACATGGAAACCGAGGGCGCCGGTTACGGCGATGTCGGCATCAAGATGGCGGTCGAGCAGGGTTACATCCCCGGACCGCGCATCTTTACCACTACGCGCGGCATTTCGACGACCGGCGGCTATCCCCTGGAAGGTTATGCGCCGGAGATCCAGGTGCCCAAGGGAGTTCAGATCATCGACGGCCCGGTGGAGGCGCGCAAAGCGGCGCGCGAACAACTGGACCACGGCGCGGATTGGATCAAGGTGTACATGACGCATCGGTCGTGGGCCGACAAAGATGGCCACCTGGTTTCGCAGCCGACGCTCACGGTGGAAGAACTGAAGGCCATCGTGGACGAGACGCACAGTTGGGGGCGCAAGGTCGCCTGCCACGCCTACAACGGCGAGGGACTGCACCGCGCGCTGGACGGTGGATGTGACTCCATCGAGCACGGGCTCGAGCTTGACGATGCGGCCATCGCGCAGATGAAGCGGCAAGGCACCTGGTACTGCCCCACCATCTCGATTTACTACAAGGATTGGTCGCCGGAGAACACGCCCGCAGGGCAACGCGATCGCGCGCGTGCGACAGAGCACGAACAGTCGTTCAAGAAGGCGCTGCAGGCTGGGATCAAGATCGCCTTCGGCACAGATGTGGGCGGCTTCCCATGGACGGAGCCCATTGCGCAGGAATTTCCCTACATGGTGAAGTTCGGCATGTCGCCGATGGAGGCGATCCGCGCGGCGACCGTCAGACCGGCGGAGATGCTCGGCATGGCCGGACAGATCGGCATCATTGCGCCCGGAGCCTACGCCGACGTGATCGCTGTGCCGGGCGATCCGCTGAAGGACATCACGGAACTGGGGCGAGTGAAATTCGTGATGCACAACGGGCAGGTGTTTGAAAGCAGCTTTTAGCCGTTAGCATTTAGCATTTAGCATTTAGCATTTAGCACTTAGCACTTAGCACTTAGACGTGGCCCGTCGTTTAGCTTTGGTTCTCAGAAAGTGAAGACGTTTTGCATAGATGCGGCCAGTGCGAGCATTAGGTCGTGCGCGCTGGCCAATGGTTAAAGGAATCAAGCCAGAGGACTAAATACTAACGGCTAAGTGCTAACTGCCAAGTGCTACTCGCTACCTCGTCACTTCCAGCCCAATACCCTGCCCTTCATATACCCTCTGGCCCGCGGCTGGCGTGGTGCGCACTACCGTGCGACTAGGGGAAGCTGGAGCGGCCGCGGAAGTGCTCTCGCCAGGCGGAGGCGGTTGACTCGCGATGGTGGTCACGTGCAACCCGGCTCCGACAATCGCGTTAACCGCGTCATCTTCGCCGCGCCCGACGAGGTCGGGCATGACGAAGGAGTTGCGCTCCTCTGGCGCGGCCAGCAAGACGCTGATCTTCGGTGCGGAGACGTTGGTCGCGTTGGCTGGCGGACTCTGCGCCACGATCTGATCGGTCGGGCCACCCGGAATGGTTGCGCTGGCGATGCTTCCCAGCTCCAGGCCGCGGCGGCGGATATTGATCTCGGCGGCGCGCTCGCTGCCGCCGATGAGATTGGGGATCACCACACGCTGCGGTCCCATGCTTTCGGCGACACGGACCCGCCAACCTCGTCGCACCTGCCCTCCCGGCAGAGGCGCTTGTGACATGATCCGGCCTTCCGCCACGTCGGAGCTGAAGAAGCGGTCACCGCGTTCCAGTACCAGCCCATGATCGGCCAGCAGCCGCTCCGCCTGCAGAGGAGCCATGCCAACTACTTTGGGGATTGTTGTCTGGCGGCCATGGATGGCAAAGCGCATTGCCGTCAGCGCCGACGCCATGAACACTACGATCAGCACCAACACGCGCACGAGATAGCGAAAGAAGCGGCGCATCAGTGGGCCTCAGTGTCGCCCGCGGCAGGCTCGGGCTGTTCCGCTTTTCGGGCGACAGCGTTGGGCACCGTCGGCGGAGGAGCCGCGAAATCTTCCGACTCGCGCCCCAACAGCGCCACCCGCATAAAATCCATCCAGATGGGCAATGCGGCAGCCGCGCCAGTCTCCTTGTTGCCCAGGGTTTTCTTCTCGTCGAAGCCAACCCATACGCCACAGGTCAGCGATGGCGAGAAGCCAATGAACCAGGCGTCGGTGAAATCGTTGGTGGTTCCCGTCTTACCGCCCAGCGGATGTTTCAGCTTGCTGGCGGCATAGCCGGTCCCGTGCAGCACCACCTCACGCAGCATGTAGGTCATGATGCGCGCGGTGCGCGCGCTCACCACGTCCTTCACTTCGGGATAATTCTCCTCCAGCACGCGGCCGTCGTAGTCGGTGACTTTGCGAATGTAGCGAGGCATCACGCGCACCCCATCGTTGGGGAAGGTGGTGAATGCGGCAGTCTGTTCGGCCAGCGTAATGTCGGCTGCGCCCAGTGCCACCGGCAGATAGGCGGGCATGGGCGAGGTGATGCCGAACTTGCGGGCGTACTCAATGACCGTCTTGATGCCGCCCACGCGCTCGGTCACTTTCAGCGCGGGAATGTTGCGCGACTCGGCAAGCGCGTGACGAAACGTAATCACGCCCTCGAACTTGCCGTCATAATTGTGCGGCGTGTAGGGACCCGACGGCGTAGGAAACGACACCGGAGCATCGAGCACGGTGTCGTCAGGCGTGAGTCCTTGATCGATCGCTGCGGTGTAGATGTACGGCTTGAACGACGAGCCCACCTGGCGCTCGGCTTGCACAGCGCGGTTGAACTTCGACTGTTCGAAGTCACGCCCCCCGACCATGGCCTTGACGTCGCCGGTGGAGTTATCAAGAGCGAGCAGTGAGCCTTGAACTCCAGATTCCTGTTCCAGCGACACGCGGCTGTCGCGGCCATTCAGCGCAATGACTTTCACATACACCAGATCGCCGCGCGTTAAGAACTGTTGCGGCGAAGTGCGGCGCGTCCACTTGATCTCAACCGGTCCAAGGCGGCCTTCGTAGCTGGCAAATTTCACGGTCGCCGATTGCGGGTCAACCTCGGTAACCATGGCGTGAACGTAGCTACCCGGCGCAATATTCCCGTCCCAATCCACATGATGATAGGTCGCCAACGAGTCTCCGTTGGCGATGACGTTCAGCAGGTTGCCCTTCCACCCATGGCGCCGCTCATAAGCAGCCAGGCCATCGCGCACCGCTTGCTGGGCAGCCCTTTGCATCTCCAGGTTCAGCGAGGTGTAAACCCGCAGCCCCGCCTCATGGACCTCCTCGGTTCCGTACTTCTTCTCCAGGTACTGACGAATTTCTTCCACGAAGTACGGCGCTATATCGTTCGGTTCGATCTGAACGTTAAGCCTCAGCGGCGCGCTCTTGGCGCGTTGCGCTTCGCTGGCGGTTATTTTGCCGTCTTCCAGCATGTTGTTGAGCACCAGGTTCCGGCGGCGCAGCGCGCGCTCCGGATTGTTGATCGGCGAGTATGCGTTCGGGGCCTTGGGAAGTCCCGCCAAAACTGCCGCTTCCTCCAGGGTGAGGTCTTTGGCTTTCTTGCTGAAATAGAAGTTCGCGCCCGCCTCGAATCCATACACGCCGTGGCCGAGATAAATCTGGTTGGCATACAAAGTAAAGATTTGCGGCTTGGTGAAGCGCCGCTCGATCTGGATGGCCAGCATCACCTCCTGCATCTTGCGCCGGAAATTGCGGTCGGGCGAAAGAAACAGGTTGCGCGAGAGCTGCATGGTAAGCGTCGAAGCGCCTTGGGCCCGGCTGTCGAGCAGGATATCGCGCCAGGCCGCGCCGAAAACCCGCCAGACATCCACGCCCCAATGCTGCTCAAATTCCTTGTCCTCGGTCGAGATCAAGGCATCGCGCAGCACTTTGGGAAAATCGTTGTAGGTGTCGATCACACGCCGCTGCAGCGCAAACTGACCGATCACTCGCTGCTGATCGTCATAAAGCTGCGTGATCGTGCTGGGCCGGAACTGTTCTAATTCCGTTACCTGCGGCAGATCAGTGGAGTAAACGAGCACTAATCCGGACAGCGCTCCCGCCACGGCTGCCACCGCGATCAGCAGAACGAAGAGGGCGTTGCCGACAAATTTGCGTCCGCCACTGCGCTCTTCCGCTGGGGGCGTGGTAACGATCGAGGGCACTTCAAGATCGTGCTTCATGGCTGTCGGAGCTGGGTTCCGTCGAAAATCATTCACCACGGAGACACGGAGGACACGGAGTTTTGTTTTCTACGGCGTTTTCTCCGTGATCTCCGCGCCTCCGTGTTGATTTTCTTCCCTATGAGTGGGCCGCAGACCCATGTGACACTCAGAATAGCATTGAAAAGCATGGCGCGAGCCGTGGCTGGATTGGCACTTCTCCTGATTCGAACCGGGTTGCGCGCTCATCCAACATCCAGCCTCGGCGAGCACAAATAGCGAATCGCGAAATGTCGTAAGCTGAAGGCTGATAGCTGACAGCGCATGGTCCTCAACGTCCTCAATCTCGGCCTGGTTCCGTATGAAACAGCTCTGCAACTACAGCGCACGCTGATGGAGCTGCGCAAAGCCAGCCGTGTCGAAAACACCCTTCTGTTACTGGAGCATCCTCCGGTAATCACTTTGGGCCGTAACGCGCAGGTTTCCAACGTGCTTGCGTCACCCGAGTTCCTGGCCCAGCGCGGGGTGGACCTGTTCGACATTGATCGCGGCGGCGACGTGACCTTCCACGGTCCCGGACAACTGGTGGCTTATCCCATCTTCGATTTGCGCAGCTTCGAGCCCAAACTCGGCGCGGTGAAATTCGTGCGGCGGCTGGAAGAGGTGCTCATCCGCACCTGCGGCGATTTCGGCATCGCCACGCAGCGAATCAAAGGACTCACCGGGGTTTGGACTTACGCGCTGCGCAGCAAACCCGAGGCCAAGATTGCGGCGCTCGGCGTACACATCTCGCGAGGCGTCACCACCCATGGTTTCGCGCTGAACGTGGGCACCGATTTGGATTTCTTCTCGCTCATCGTGCCTTGTGGCCTCACCAACAAGCCGGTGACCTCCATGGAGCGAGAGTTGCAGCGGAAATTGACGTTGGAAGAAGTGGCGACTGCGGTATCGCGCAACTTTGGGAGGGTGTTCCACTCCCAGATGCTGTGGCTGGAGTCGCTCGACGACCTGCTGGCGCAGGCTACTGTGGTGCCGAAACCAGAACCGGCGGAGTCTCCGGCGAACCAGGACACACCGGCGCGTCCTCCGAAGGAGTTGCGCAAGCTACACGGCGATGGCGGCGAGCTGACGTAAGATCGCCTATCGCCCTTGCCTCGCGTGCGGCCTCGGTTTATCGTTCTTCTGAAACCTATGGCTCACAAGAAGCGATCCAATTCCCCGCAGAAAAAGTCGGGCAAGGTCCCTCTGGCGCCATCGACGAAAATGCCAAAGACGCTGCCACCTATCGAGCAGGCTGACGGCTCGCCCAAGCCGACCAATGCAAAAGCCCACCCGGCTACTAAGATCATTGACGATTCCGCTTCGTCGATGCTGCGGTGCTACAACATTCCTGACTACCGCCTCGAACAGCCCGAGTTCCGCATCTTCATGTCGGGCGAAGGATCCGGCCTGGAGTACCGCGTCGAAGGCGACCTGAGCGCCGCGGCGCCACCTATCCGCGATTCCAAGTACCTGTCGCGCGAGCAGTCGATCGCCCTCTACCGCTGGATGCTGTTGAACCGGCGCATGGAAGTCGCCCTGGAAAATCTGTACAAGCAAGGCAAGGTGGTGGGCGGCGTTTATTTCGGGCTCGGTCAGGAAGGCTGCTCCTGCGCTTCGGCACTCGCGCTCGGACCCGATGACTGGCTGGGGCCGATGATCCGCAATCAGGGAGCGATGCTGGTACGCGGCTTCAGCGCGCGCGACATCATGCGGCAGTACATGGCCAAGGGCGACTCGCCAACGTGGGGACGCGATGCTTCCTCGCACTTCGGCGACTGGCAGCGGCGCAACGTGTGCGCGCCGATCTCGATGCTGGGTGAGTTGATCGGGGTGATGGACGGCATCTGCCTGGGGGCGCGATTGCAGGGCAAGAATGTCGCTGGTCTCACGTACGTCGGCGATGGCGGGCAATCAACGGGCGTCACCTATGAGAGTCTGAACCTCGCGGCAGTGCAGAAGCTGGGATTGGTGCTCGTGGTGGAGAACAACCTGTGGGGCTATTCCACACCCAGCGATATGCAGTTTTGCGTGAAGGACCTGGCGGAGCGGGCCATTGCATACGGGATTCCCGGAGTGATTGTCGATGGCACCGACCCCTGCCAGGTTTACGACGCAACCTATAAGGCGTGCGAACGCGCCCATCGCGGCGAAGGCCCGACGCTCATCGAGGCCAAGATGATGCGCATGAAAGGACACGCCATCCACGATGCCGCGCAGTACGTGCCGGCCAAGCTGTTCGACTACTGGCGCAACCGTGATCCCATCGCTCGCTTCGAGAATTACCTGATCAATGTGAAGGGATGGCTCACGGCGGAGGACAATCACAAGCTGATTGAAGACGTGGAGCGCGAACTGGAGGCCGATCGCGAAGCGGCCGTCGCCTCGCCTATGCCCGACCCAGAAACTGACAAGACGCATCAAGGCGTTTACTGCGATCCCTCATGTCACCAGATCAAACCAAAATATGGTCCGGTAGTTGCGAAACCGCGTCAGCAAGGATCGGCGGGGCCGAAGGCCGTCGAAGCGGCAGCGCATTTGAAGTGATTGAGGAAGTTCTCTGGTGGAGTTCGCCGTGAGGCTTACAAGCGGTACACGTCTTTGCGATGGCCGACTCGCAGTACCAGAACCACTAGGACATCTTCGAGGACATCATACACAACGCGATAGTCTCCAATACGGATGCGATATGCGTGTTCCTCGCCTGCCATTTTTCTTGTTCCCGGAGGGTAGGGGTTATCGGCAAGGGCCTCAATTCTTGCGGCGATCCGAAGCCGCGGGCCAGCTGGTAACTTCTTCAGAGACCGGGCAGCGGATTCCACGAAGCGAATGCTGTAGCGTTTTTCCATCGCTCAGCTACAGTCCGAGTTCCTTCTTCACTTGTTCCCAAGGGATTGTCTTCTCCTTGCGGGCCTTCTTGATCAACCGCACATCCAGTTCGTCTTCATACCGCTCGATCAGTTCCAGATCTTCAATGGGAACAACCGCGGCAACGGGCTTGTTTCTGCGGTGCACAATGGTGCGCTCGCCCGCATATTCGGCGCGATTGACGAGATCGGCAAAGTGGGCGCGGGCGGTGCTGGCAGTGAACTTAATGGACATAGCGTACAAACTGTACACTTTGTACAACTAATGTTCAACTGCAACTCCTGCTTCCAAAATGTCTTTAGATGGCCGTAGAACTTCTTCCAGGCGGGCGGTGCGGCTCTTGAATTTTTTGCCCACCTTTTACGACGTATGCCACCCCTCAGTCCGGATTGTTCCTGCTAAACTGAATCAGCAATTCTCCAGCTTGCTAATAAAATAATGGGCACCCCGGTTTACAAACGCATCCTCCTGAAGCTCTCGGGTGAGGCCCTGGCCGCCGGCCAGGGTTTTGGTGTGGACAATACGCGGGTCCACGAGATCGCCGCCGAAATCGGCGAGGTCCATCGCCTGGGAGTCGAGATCGCCATCGTAGTCGGCGGCGGCAACTTCTTCCGCGGCGTGGCCGAGCAAGCCAAGCTCATGGACCGGGTTTCCGCCGATCACATGGGCATGTTGGCCACCGTCATCAACGCTCTTGCCCTGCAGGATGCCCTGGAGAAGCAGAACGTCTTCACCCGCGTCATGACCGCTATCGAGATGAACCAGGTGGCCGAGCCTTTCATCCGTCGCCGCGCCATCCGCCATCTGGAAAAAGGCCGCGTCGTGGTCTTCGCCGGCGGCACCGGCAACCCCTATTTTTCGACCGACACCGCTGCTTCGCTGCGTGCCATGGAGATCAAGGCAGACGCCATCCTGAAGGCCACCAAGGTCGACGGAATCTTCTCCGACGACCCCGTGCTGGTAAAGGACGCCACCATGTTCGACGAGATCAGCTACATGGACGTACTGCGATTGGGGCTGCGGGTAATGGATGCCACCGCCATCGCGCTTTGCCGCGAGAACAACCTGCCGATTGTCATCTTCAATCTCAATCAGCGCGGCAACATTCAGCGCGTGGTGATGGGAGAGCGCGTCGGCTCGCTGGTCAACCAGGGATAAATCACAGTTCCGCTGCAAGCCTGGCCTTGCAGCAGGCGTGCTTCGCAGGACGCCGTGGGCCGAGGTCCGATCAAAGCCGGTAGCTGATGGCCGAGGTTTATAATCAAACGTTTCTGACTTCATCCGGAGGCGAACCGCAAATGGCCCAAGTTTCGATGGCGGCAATTCCCGCGTTGAAGGACAGCTTTGCTCAGCTCAAGACCCGCATGGACAAGGCGGTGGAAGACTTCCGCCAGGAGATGGCTTCGACCCGCACGGGTCGCGCCTCAGTCCACATGCTGGATGGCGTGACCGTAGATGCCTACGGATCGCAGATGCCGCTCAACCAGCTCGCCAATGTCAGCGCGCCGGAGCCGCAACTGATCACCGTGCAGGCCTGGGATGTCAGCCTGATCGGCGCCGTCGAGAAGGCCATTCGCAGTGCCGACCTCGGGTTGAACCCAATGAATGACGGCAAGCTGATCCGGGTGCCGGTGCCAGCCCTCACCGAAGATCGCCGCAAAGAGATGGTGAAGCACCTGCACAAAGTGCTGGAAGAGCACCGCACCGCGGTCCGCAACATCCGCCGCGACGGCAACGACCTGATCAAGAAGGCGATGAAGGACAAGAAGATCACCGAGGACGAAGAGCGCGGCGCGCTGGAACAGATGCAGAAGCTGACCGACGACGAAATCAAGAAGATGGAAGAACTGTCCCAGGGCAAAGAGAAGGAAGTGATGTCGATCTAGTCGCTCCGGCGGAGGGCGATATTCCGATGCTGCTCGACCTTGGCGATCTCCGCATTCGTCCCTGGCGCAAGGACGACCTCGACGCGCTGCTGCGCTACGCCAACAATCCCAAGATTGCATCCAACCTGCGCGATCAGTTCCCTCACCCCTACACCCGGCGCGATGCCATCGACTACCTGGACTTCGTGCGGGCGATGGAGGTCCCAACTTCGTTCGCAGTAGAACACGAAGGCGAGGCGATCGGCGGCATTGGGTTCAGACTGGGCACCGACATTGCGCGGCTGAGCGCGGAGATGGGCTACTGGCTTGGCGAGCCCTACTGGGGGCGCGGCTGGATGACTCGCGCCGTGCAAGCTGCGTCCGAGTGGGCCTTGGACGACTACAAACTAATCCGCGTATTTGCCCACGTGTTCTCCCACAATGTGGGATCAATGCGTGTGCTGGAGAAGGCGGGCTTTGAACGCGAAGGAATCATGCGGCGGAGCGCCATCAAGAACGGCGTGGTCCTCGATCAGGTGCTGTACGCCAAGGTGCGGTAAAAAAACAGTTTCGAGTTTCAAGTTTCGAGTTTCAAGATAACGCGGAACCGACCAGAAAGCTGTGGTCGTTTGGAATTGACATCCATTCTGAAATTGTCATTACGATCGAAGCGAGGAATCTGCTGTTGTCTGTATCTGGAACGACGGCTCGAAACTGGAAACTCGAAACTTGAAACTTCTCCTTACTTTCTGCCCGCCGCTTCCACCGAAGTGGTTGGATCGGCGCCCTCCCAGGTCTGGTCCGACGTTGGTCCGTACACCGAAGGCACTGGTTTGTTCAGCAAGCGCAGATACACCGTAAGCTGCGTGCGGTGATGGGCGGTGTGCAGCACGCGGCGCCAGAACACCCAGATGCGCTGTCGAGTGAGCCCGAAGAAAGGCACGTCCTGCATCCACCAGTCGGCGGGTTGCGCAGCGAAGAATGCGAGTCGCGGCCGCGCCAACTGCTCCTTGCGCTGAATGTATGCGCTCAGCTCTTTCGTCTTCGGCAGCACCTCGGCGGCGGGGGGTTCGGGCGTGCCCACAAATTCGCCGAAGAACCGGCGCTCGGAGAGCAGTTCATGGTTCAAGATGTCGGCCACGGTGGACGACTTGGGATGTGGACGGAAATTCAGGTCCTCTGGCGCGAAGCGACGCCAAACCGAGATGACCTTGTCGGTCTCGCTGGCGTAGGTGTCCAGCAGATGCTGAAAGATCGGGTTGCTGGCCCGCGGAACATCCTGCGAAGGAATGGCAACGAAGTCGTAGTGCATGATGGAGCCTCATCTCCGGGATTGAACTGTGCCGTCCCCGGAGGACTCGGGTCGATTGGCCACCGTTTCCCACCGCTGAAGCGGTGGGCTATCTTATTCCGTCCCGCAGAGCTGGACTGGGGTGTGGAAACGACGAAGGGCGCGACTGGCGCGCCCTCGGAACCAACAGAAGCTGACGTTCCTAATTGTCTTTGCACTTCTTCTTCAGCACATACTGCTGCAGCTTGCCTTGTTTTTCCAGCGCGCTCAGATTATCGAGCAAAGGATACTTCGCCGTGGGATCGAAGCGCTGAATGGCGCGGTAGGCCCGCAAGGTCCCAGCCAGCCCGGCAGCCTGGATGGTGGCCGCGTTCTTTTCCTCCGGATGCTGCAACAGGAATGCCGCCTGCGAATAAATGACTTGCATCCGTAACTGGTTGGAATACGTGCTATTCACTTTGTCGAGCGACTGCAACTCTTTGCAGCAGGCATTGACGGTGACGTCAGGGACCTCCACGATCCACTCGGTCAGCCACATTCTTTTTTCGAGGCCATCTTTCGCCAGCGGATTCTCTTCCAGACTGCGCACATACTCGATGGCGCGCGCCCGTTCTTCCGGCGTGGAAGGGCCCCGCATCTTGGCCGCGGATGGCAGCGACGCCGCGGTGGTGAGGACGATCAGGACTGCCAAAATCTTGCTTACCATAATGCCTTCTCCCTGGAAATGCTCGGGCGGGCCAGATGGGTGTTGAAATCATACTCCGATTGGGGGTGACGAAGGCAAGCAGGAACTGAAATGGTCAACCAGCCACGCTGCAATTCGTCCCGTTCAAACAGCGTTTTGTCCCAAGCGGCGCTCGGTTAACCGGCGGCGACTGCCGCCAGGCTTGTTCCGCCGCTTCGTGACATAATCTCTCAATCGGTTTGCCATATGAAACAAGTGGTCCACGCTGCCTGTCCTCACGATTGTCCCGACGCTTGCGCCGTGCTCATTACGGTGGAGGATGGGCGCGCTATCAGGATCCAGGGTGATCCCGAGCATCCCATCACGCGCGGTTTTCTGTGCGCGAAGGTTGCGAAATATCTTGACCGTGTCTATTCGCCGGACCGCGTCCTCTATCCCTTGCGGAGGGCGGCCCCGAAAGGCACACACGGCGATAGCGCTTTCCGGCGCATCCCCTGGGACGAAGCTTACGACGAGATAGCGGCCCGGCTGGGCCGCATCAGCGCGGAGCACGGGCCGGAGGCAATCCTGCCGTATTCCTACGGCGGCAACATCGGCGTGCTTAGAAATGCCTCCATGGATCGGCGGTTCTTTCATCGCCTGGGAGCGTCGCAACTGCACCGCAGTATCTGTTCGCAGACCGGCGGCGACGCCATTATCTCGATCTACGGCGGCAAGATCGGGACCGAACCCGAACAATTCCGTCACGCGAAGTACATCATCGCCTGGGCCGCCAACATTCACGGCAACAACGTTCATCTGTGGCCGTTCATCGAGGAGGCGCGGCGCGAGGGGGCCAAGCTGGTGGTGATCGATCCCTATCGCACCCGCACCGCCGGCCTTGCCGATTGGCACATCGCGATTAATCCCGGCACCGATGTTGCGCTTGCCCTGGGGTTGATGCACGTCATCGTTCGCGATGGCCTGCATGACCGGGATTACATCGCGCGCTACGCCGAAGGTTTCGACGAGTTGGAGAAGCGGCTCCCTGAGTACACGCCTGAGCGGGTCGCTCAATGGACAGGCGTTTCCCGCGATGACATTGAGCGCCTGGCATGCGAGTACGCCACCACCCGCCCCGCGGCGATCCGCCTGAACTACGGCATCCAGCGTTCGCAGAATGGAGGCGCTGCGGTCCGGGCGGTGTGCATGCTGCCGGTCATCACGGGATCGTGGAAAGAAGTTGGCGGCGGGCTGCAACTGTCCACCAGTGGCGGTTTCGGGCTCGACCGGGCAGCGATGGAGCGGCATGACCTGATGCTGAAGAGTCCGCTGGGACGCCCGGCCCGCACGGTAAATATGGTGCAACTCGGCAAGGCCTTGACCGAACTCGACGATCCTCCGATCAAGGCGTTGATGGTTTACAACTCAAACCCCGCTGCCGTTTGTCCTGATCAGAACCTGGTCAGGCGCGGTTTGAAGCGTGGGGACCTGTTCACCGTGGTTCACGAGCAGTTCCTGACCGACACGACCGACTTCGCCGATGTGGTTTTGCCGGCCACGACTTTCTTCGAGCATAAAGACCTGGTCCAGGCTTATGGCCACTACTACCTGCAAGTCTCGCAACCGGCGATCGAGCCGCTAGCCGAGTGCAAATCCAATGTAGAGTTCTTTCGCGAACTTGCTCTGCGCATGGGATTCGAGGACGAGTGTTTCCGCGAACCGGTTGACGCGATGATCGACGCGGCTTTGCAGTCGGGCGCACCGCAACTGAAGGGGATTAGCCGGCAGCGCCTGGAGCGCGACCCGTACGTTCGCTTGAACCTGCATGGAGACGAGAGCGACCATCCCTGGCTGCCGTTCGCAAACGGGTTCGATACGCCAAACCGAAAAGCGCGACTCTTTGACCCGGCATTGATCTCGCATGGCATGGACCCGGTGGCTTCGTTTGTTCCGCCAGAGGAGTCGCGTCACGGGCAAGTGAAGGAGAAATTCCCGTTGGAGCTACTGGCCCGTAAGGCCGACAATTTTCTGAACTCCACGTTCGTCAATCTGCCCAGCCTGCAGAAGATGGAGCGGCAGCACGAACTGGAGATCAGCCGTGCCGACGCGGAGCGCCGCGGCATAGCCGATGGCGACCGTGTCCGTGTGTACAACCAACGAGGCGAGATTTTCTTGCAGGCACGGGTCGACGGCACGGTGGCCGCCGGCGTCGTCGGGGCGCAATTGGGTTGGGCAAAGTTGTCCGAAGCGGGTCTCAACATTAATGTGTTGACCTCGGACAGACTCACCGATCTTGGCGGTGGTGCTACGTTCTATTCCACCTTGGTTGAGGTCGAGCGCATTCTCGAAACTTCGTGGTCCAGCAAGGGTTAGGGTTGCCATCCGTCGTGGACAAAACGAGCGGTTGGTTTCCAAACCAGAACACCCGTACCGTATAATTGCGCTTTCATTAAACCTGTACTGAGGTTTCGTCATTTCTTGCCATCTTCAGGTAAGACCCGCGGCCCTGTTGGCTCGCGGGCCGCGCTACTGTGCCACGGCAATAAGCCTTTTTTGCGCCCTCCTCCTGCTTGCAGGAATGTGCGCGGCGCAACAGGGCGTGATCGAGAGCATCGTGATCCAGGGCAATCGCCGGATTCCGGCGGAAACCATCCGGGCACGCATGTTCACCAAGGCCGGTGACGTTTACGACCAGGCGGCCCTGGAGCGCGATTTTAACTCCCTATGGAACACGGGCTACTTCGACGATTTGCGCATCGAGCGGGAGCCCTCCGCCAAAGGCTGGATCATCCACGTTTACGTCAAGGAAAAACCGACCATCCGCGAGATCAAGTACGTGGGCTTGAGTTCCGTCTCCCAGAGCGACGTCCTCGACAAATTCAAGGAGCGCAAGGTCGGACTTACCCAGGAGAGCCAATACGATCCGACCAAAGTAAAGCATGCCGAAGTGGTGCTTAAGGAATTGCTGGCGGCGCACGGCCATCAGTTCGCAACCGTCCGCTCGGAAGTGCGCCCCATCCCTCCCGCGGCCGTCGCCCTTACCTTCGTGGTGAAGGAAGGTCCCAAGGTGAAGGTGGGAAAGATCACCTTTGAAGGCAACAAGGCCATCAAGTCGCGGGAACTGCGCAGCGCCATGAAGAACTTGAAGCCCATCGGTATTCCCCACTCCATCTTCCTGGAGAATCTGTTTGCCCGCACCTACGATTCCACCAAGTTGAGCGAGGACGCCGAACGCGTCCGCTACTACTATCAGACCAAGGGCTACTTCAAGGCGCTGGTTGCCGATCCCAAGACGCAGATCCACGACACCAGCGGCATCCGTTGGTATTGGCCGTTCAAGTCGTCCCCTGGTAAAGCCGTCGATATCCGATTGCCGGTCGAAGAAGGCGAACGCTACCGTCTGAAGGAGATCACCTTCAGCGGCAACAAGGCGGTGACCAATACAGCTGGACTGCGCGCCCTCTTCAAGATCAAAGATGGCGATGTTTTCGACACGGAGGCCGTGCGCAAAGGGTTGGAGGGCCTGCGCAAGGCCTACGCCGCACTTGGCTACATCAATTTCACGCCGGTCCCGAACACCGAAGCAGACGATGAAAAGAAACTCATCAGCCTGCGCATTGATGTGGACGAAGGCAAGCAGTTCTTTGTCCGCCGAATCGAATTCCAGGGCAATACCACCACGCGCGACAAGGTCATTCGCCGCGAACTGGCGCTGGAGGAAGGCCAGGTTTACAACGGCAACTTGTGGGAACTGAGTTTGCTGCGCTTGAACCAGCTGCAGTACTTCGAGGTGCTCAAGCCCGAGCAGGATTCTGAGATCAAGCAGAACGTGCAGGATTCCACGGTGGACATCACCTTGAAGGTCAGGGAAAAGGGCAAGAACAGCATCGGCCTCACCGGCGGCGTCAGCGGCCTGGCGGGTGGGTTCATCGGCCTCAACTACACCACCAACAACCTGTTTGGCAAAGGCGAAAGCTTGTCGCTCCAGTTCCAGGTCGGCCAGTACCAGCGCAACGAGAGCCTCAGCTTCACCCAGCCCTACCTGTTTGACAAGCCCTTGCAATTCGGCTGGACGGTGTACCACAACAGCTACAACTACAATCAGGCGGCACTCACGTCGATCCAGCTTAACCAGACCGTCACCCTGCCCGCGAGTTATCAGGCCCTGCTGCAGAATTTCACCCAGACGAGCACGGGGGCCACCACTTCCCTGAGCTATCCCATCAAGCGCTCGTTCAAACGGATAGGCATTACCTATTCGTTCGACGACTCCTCGGTGCAGACGTTCAGCGCGGCGTCAGCCGATTATTTTCAGGCCCTGGCGTTCCGGGGCATCTCCGGACCCAACGCGCTGAATGGCATCATCACCAGCAAGGTGGTGCCGAATTTTTCCTACAACCGCATCGATAACCCGCAGCGTCCGCACACTGGGCAGAGCTTGTATTTTGCCACCGAATTTGCCGGCCTCGGCGGCAATGTGAAATACGTCAAGCCAACTGCCGAGTACAAGAAATTTATCCCCGTCAACAAGGGCCGCAATACATTTGGGTTCCGGGTTTTGGGCTCGTGGATCTCGGGATACGGAGGTCAGGTGGCGCCGCCCTTTGACCGCTTCTATATGGGCGGCGATACGGACATTCGCGGCTTCGACATTCGCGCCATCTCTCCGGTTGCGTTCTTCCCCAGCGCCGTGACCATTCCCCTGCAGAATCCCGACGGAACCATCGTGCCCTTGGATCCGTCTAATCCGCGGCGTGGGGCTTACGGTATCACCATCCCGGTGGAACAGATCATCTTTCCCGGCGGCGACACCAACCTGGTCAATAATCTGGAGTACCGCATTCCCATCGTTGGACCCGTGACCATTGCCGCCTTTGTGGACACAGGGTTCGACTTCATCTCCAATCAATCGCAACTGCGGGTTGCCGGAACCCAATTCACGGACCTGCAAACCACGGTTTTCGGCTGCCCGTCCTTGACGTCCACCTTCACCTGCGCCGGTGGAACCACGCTCCCGTTCTCGGCAGAACTTAAGCCGGTTTCGGGCACGAATTACCAGCCGCGGATGTCAACTGGACTGGAGCTGCAAGTAATCATGCCGGTGGTAAATGCGCCTTTCCGCGTCTACTACGCCTACAACCCCATGCGCATTGACGAAACCATTGCCTCACCGTCACCCATCACCCGCAGCATGTTCCCCGCGGGAGCCGCCGGCGATTTCACCTATGCGCAGGCGATTTCGACTTATCAGCCGGGCTATCTGTTGCGTGAGCCGCGCAAGACGTTTCGCTTCACCGTCGCCACCACCTTCTAGGCGCAATGTTCCGCGCTGAGCGGGCTTGATAGCCGCTGTTGGGCAGCAATCCGCAACCCCCGGTTTGACGCTGACCAGCAGGCTTCCCTATAATCCAAGGTATCCGCACCGCCGAATCTTCCGGCCGGGCATGGGCGAGGCTGCAGTCTGAGCAGCCAGCTTATCTCCGGCTGTCCAGAGCAGTTCGCAGCAGGATCGCGTTCGCCGCTGGTAGATCTGAGGAATTCCCGGAGCAGTTCAAGGAGTTACATCAACCTAATGAAGCGTACGCTCGCAGGCACCGCCGTGCTTGCTGTTGTTCTAACGATATCGGCACTGGCCCAAACCGGGTCGGCTGCCCCGGGCGGTGTCGCCACCCCCATCGCTCCCACCACCCCTGCCACCACGGCCACTTCCGGTGGCGTCAAAGTCGGCATTATCGACATTCAGCAAGCCATCGTAGGCACCAATGAAGGAGCGCGCGATTTCGAAGCTCTGCAGAAGAAGTTCGAACCGCGCCGCAGCGAGCTGCAGAATCTCAATACCGAAGTGGAGAACCTGAAAAAGCAGCTCAACACCCAGGGCGACAAGATGAACGAAGAAGCCCGCGCCACCCTGGTGAAATCCATCGAGACCAAGCAGAAGAGTCTGCAGCGCTCGGCGGAGGACGCCCAAAATGAGTTTCAGGCGCAGCAGAACGAGATCGCGCAGCGCATCCTGCAAAAGATGGCGCCCGTGATCGACAAGTATGCCAAGGCCGGCGGCTATGGCCTTCTGCTCGATTCTTCCAACCCCTGGCCGCAGGGGCCGCTCCTCTGGGCCACGGCGTCGGTGGATTTGACCAAGGCGATTGTGGACGCCTACAACGTTCAATCCGGTGTGGCTGCACCGGCTGCTGCAAAGCCAGCAGGGACGGCGGCGACCAAGCCGTCCACGACGCCAGCCGCGAGCAAGCCGGCCACCACGACACCCGCGACCAAACCACCCTCGTCTGGCACAAAGCCTTAGTAGCCTTCTCCGCTTCTATGGCAGAGGCCGCTCCCGACAGAGCGGCCTCTGCTTATTGGTTTGGATCGGCTAGCGTGCCTGCACATTGGCCTGGCGCAACTGCAACCCGCGAATTCCTCAGATCTGTGGAAAACTCTGTGGAAGATGCGCCGATGATTGCCAGAGGCCGTGTTCTTTCAGCTACTTACCCACTCTGCCCACGTTCTGATGCACTTTCAACAGACAGAAAAATCAAGGGGTTAGCACATATGTAAATATTCCGTGAGTAAATTCTCGGAGAGCAGCCTACTTGCTGGCCGGTCAGAGGTTTTGCACAATTTTGCAGGATTCGAGCAGGAGGTAATCGCGCGAGAATTGCCGTTTTGGGAAAGTCAGGACCTCCGCTGTCTGCGTTGCGTTAGTCTTCCCCAACCCTGAGTACAGCCAGAAAAGCTTCCTGCGGAATGTCCACTCGTCCTATGCGTTTCATGCGTTTCTTGCCTTCTTTCTGCTTTTCCAGCAGCTTGCGCTTTCGGCTGATGTCGCCGCCGTAGCACTTGGCGATGACGTTCTTGCGCAGAGCAGCAACCGTCTCGCGCGCGATCACCTTGGCCCCGATAGCTGCCTGGATCGCCACTTCAAACATCTGCCGCGGGATCAACTCCCTCATCTTGGAAACCAGCGCTCGGCCGCGATCATAGGCAAAGTCGCGATGCACGATGATCGAAAGCGCGTCCACAGGATCGCCGGAGACCAGAATATCGAGCTTAACCATCGGCGACTCCCAGCTTCCGGTGAGGTGATAGTCGAGCGAAGCATAGCCGCGCGAAATGGTCTTCAGCCGGTCGTAGAAGTCGAGCACGATCTCGTTCAGTGGCAATTCATAGCTCAACATCACCCGCGTGGAGCTTACGTACTCGAAGCCTTTCTGTTTGCCGCGCTTGTCCTCCACCAGCTTCAGAATGCCTCCGACGTATTCCTCGTTGGTCAAGATCGTGGCCAGGATCACAGGCTCTTCGATCTTGGCGATTTCGCTGGGATCGGGCCAGCGCGCCGGATTGTCCACCTCGATCACGCTGCCATCGGTGAGCGTGATCTTGTATCGCACGCCGGGAGCGGTGGTGATGAGGTCGAGATTGTATTCGCGCTCCAGCCTTTCCTGAATGATCTCCATGTGCAGCAGGCCGAGGAAGCCGCAGCGGAAGCCAAAGCCCAGCGCCACCGAGCTTTCCGGCTCGAAGAAGAAGGACGAATCGTTGAGCCGCAGTTTCTCCAACGCTTCGCGCAGCAGCGTATGCTCGTGCGCATCCACGGTGTACAGCCCGGCGAACACCATGGGCTTCAATTCCTCGAAGCCCGGCAGCGGCTCGATCGCGGGATGATGATCGTCGGTGATGGTGTCGCCGATCTTGCAATCGGCAACAGTCTTGATGGTAGCGGTCAGGAAGCCCACTTCGCCGGCGGTCAACTGCTCTATCTCGATTGCCTTTGGCGTTAGAACACCGAGCGTCTCCACGTCGAAGGTGCGGCCATTCGACATCAAGCGAATGCGCTGGCCCTTGTACAGCGTGCCTTGAATGACGCGTGCCAGCACCACCACGCCGCGATACGAGTCGAACCAGGAATCGAAAATGAGCGCCTGCAATTGATTGCTGGCCCGTCCCTTGGGTGGAGGAATGTGTTGCACCACCGCTTCCAGCACCTCGGGCACTCCCACGCCCGTCTTGGCGCTGATGGCCAGCGCGTGCGAGGCATCCAGACCGACCGCGCTTTCAATCATCTCCTTGGTGCGCTCGATGTCGGCGCTGGGCAAATCAATCTTGTTGATGACCGGAATGATCTCCAGCCCGTTGTTGATGGCGATGTATGCGTTCGCCAGGGTTTGCGCTTCCACGCCCTGCGACGCATCCACCACCAACAACGCGCCTTCGCAAGAGGCCAGCGAGCGCGACACTTCGTAACTGAAGTCCACGTGGCCAGGAGTGTCAATCAAATTGAGCTGATAGATTTTCCCGTCCGCTGCCGGATACATCATGCGCACCGAATGCGCCTTAATGGTGATGCCGCGCTCCCGCTCCAGGTCCATGGCGTCCAGCACCTGGGCCTGCATCTCCCGCGCCGTCAGCGAGCCGGTAAGCTCGAGCAGGCGGTCGGCCAGCGTGCTCTTCCCATGATCGATATGGGCGATGATCGCGAAGTTTCGGATGAGGGATGGATCCATGCGAGATAGCTGAACGCTACCTCGATTCTACAGGAGAAAACAGGCGCCCCACGGAGCACGCGGAGTAGGAAGGGGCGCATCTGGGTGCCCCGTTCTAGCCCTCCTTTGGCTAGGGCGGGGCAGCTCGTTATTCGGAATCATCGAACTCGCACACGCACTGCGTAGCCATCCTCATCCGAGAAAAGCGCGTCGCGCCAACCGTCTTGAACTTGATGGGATAAGAACGAAGGCTTCAGCGGACTCGGTATGCTTTGGTTTGTGAGGACCAAGCTCCTGAGTCAGGAGAAGCCTTCATGGTTATTGTAGGGTGTGATTTTCATCCTCGGTGGCAGCAAG
>JBEKPR010000025.1:0-67070 GCA_049520555.1 Candidatus Korobacteraceae bacterium | reverse complement strand
CGCAAAGTGCGCGGAATTCCCACTTTCCCACAGCGACCACGACGGCTATATGAGTAAACCCAAGAATCAAAACCGGACATTTCACTTGCTACAAAAAGCGGACATTTTGACTTGCTACGAACACCAGCAGCACCGACTGTTATGGACACCGGAAAGGCGGCATCAGGTTGAGTAGCCAAGTGGAAGTTACCGCACCAGGAAAAGAGCAGGCGAGCGTGAAGGGGATGGCAAGCACCATCGCAGTGGGGCCCAAAGACGGGTTCGACGACGAAACGCTGGAGCAGCGTCAGCTCAACTGCCTCTGCATTAACACCATTCGTACGCTCTCGATGGACGCGGTACAGAAGGCCAACAGCGGGCATCCGGGAACTCCGATGGCGCTGGCACCGCTCGCGTTTACGCTGTGGAACCGCTATCTGCGCCACAATCCCAGAAATCCGCAATGGCCGGGCCGTGACCGCTTCATTCTCTCCAATGGGCATGCCTCCATGCTGCTTTACTCCATGTTGTATTTGACGGGCTACGATCTTTCGCTCGACGACATCAAGCAATTCCGGCAATGGGGATCCAAGACCCCGGGACATCCGGAGTACGGAGTGGTACCGGGAGCAGAAGCCACGACAGGCCCGCTAGGCCAGGGCGTTGGCAATTCGGTCGGCATGGCCATTGCCCAGCGCTGGCTGGCCTCGCAGTTCAACAAAGACGGCCACGACGTTTTCGGCTACCGGGTTTACGCTTTTTGCGGTGACGGTGATTTGATGGAAGGCGTGAGCAACGAGGCCGCTTCCATCGCCGGGCATCTTGGACTCTCCAACCTGATCTGGTTCTACGACAACAACCACATCACCATTGAGGGCAACACCTCGCTGGCCTTCAGCGATGACGTAGGCACGCGCTTCCTCGGCTGGCACTGGAACGTGCAGCACGTGAGCAACGTCAACGATCTCCCGCAGCTTGATCGCGCCATCCAGACCGCGCTGAAAGAGACCGAGCGTCCGTCGCTGATCATCGTTGACACCCACATCGCCTATGGCTCACCCCATCGCCAGGACACCAAGGAAGCGCATGGCGAGCCTCTGGGCGTAGAAGAAGTCCGCCTCACGAAAATGTTTTATGGCTGGCCGCCCGATGCTCAGTTCCTGGTTCCCGACGAGGTGAAGAGCTTCCTGGGCAAGGCCCTCGAGCGCGGCGCGCAGTGGGAGAAGGACTGGAACAGTCGCTACAGCGCCTGGGCGAAAGAGTTCCCTGATCTGGCGAAGACCTGCCAGCAGATGCTCGATCAGGAATTGCCCGATGGCTGGGACAAAGACATTCCGTCTTTCCCTGCCGACGCTAAAGGTCTGGCTACGCGCGAGTCGGGTAGCAAGGTGCTGAACGCAGTGGCGAAGAACGTGCCGTGGTTGCTGGGCGGGGCCGCTGACCTGGATCCTTCGACCAAGACCAAGCTCAGTGGCACTACAAGCTTCGAGAAGAATAGCTATGGAGGCCGCAACTTCCATTTCGGCATTCGCGAGCACGCCATGGGCTCCATCGTCAACGGCATGGCGCTATCAAAGCTGCGTCCGTTTGGATCGACCTTCTTTGTGTTTTCCGATTACATGCGGCCGGTACTTCGCCTGGCGGCGATGATGGACCAGCCGGTCATCTTTATCTACACGCACGATTCCTTCTGCCTCGGCGAGGACGGACCCACCCACCAGCCGATCGAGCATCTTATGTCCTTGCGCGCGATTCCGCGGCTGCTGCTGATCCGTCCGGCGGATGCCAACGAGGTCGCCGAGGCTTGGCGCTACATCATGCCGCTAAAGACGCGACCGGTGGCGTTGGTGCTTACCCGCCAGGCCGTCCCCACATTCGATCGCACCAAGTATGCGTCGGCGGCCGGCCTGGCCAAGGGCGCGTACATCATGGCGGATTCCGGTGGCACGCCTGACATCATCCTGATTGGGACCGGCTCAGAGGTGCAGCTTTGCGTGGGCGCGCATGAAAAGCTCACCGCCAACGGCGTGAAGGCGCGCGTGGTTTCCATGCCCTGCTGGAGGCTGTTTGATGAGCAGCCCGACGAGTACAAGCGCCAAGTGTTCCCGCCCGAAGTGCGAGCCCGGGTGGCCGTGGAGGCGGGCACCGACCTGGGCTGGAGTGAATACGTCGGAGCTGACGGATATGTTGTCGCCAGGACCGACTTTGGCGCATCTGCTCCTTATAAAGACCTGCTGAAGCACTTCGGCTTTACGGTGGATGACGTGGTGGCGAAAGCCCAGGACGTCATGAAGAGAATCAAACGTTAATCTTGCAGGCGTAGGATGAGCATGAAGATAGCCGTGGGCGCTGACCACGCCGGAGTTCCCCTCAACGAGACCGTGATTGCCGAGCTCAAACGGCTGGGGCACGAGGTGGTGGACTGCGGGACCCACGACGCCAGCAAGCCCGACGACTATCCCGACTACGCGGAGGCGGTCGACCGCGCTGTGCTCGAAGGCAAGGCGGAGCGCGCGGTACTTATCTGCGGCAGCGGCGTGGGTGCCTCGGTGGCGGCCAACAAGCTTCCCGGCATTCGCGCTGCGCTTTGCCACGATTGTTATTCGGCGCATCAGGGCGTCGAACATGACAACATGAATGTGCTCTGCCTGGGCTCGCGCGTCATCGGACCGGAGCTGGCATTGGACTTGGTACGTATTTTCATTGGGGCGAAATTCAGCGGAGAAGAGCGCCACCGCCGGCGCCTGGCGAAGATTACCGCGCTCGAACAGCAAGATTTGCGAGGACTACCAAAATGAGCAGCAACCCCTTACTGCAGCTTCGTGAGTTAGGTCAAAGTATTTGGCTCGATCAGCTGAGCCGGTCTCTGTTGACGACAGGCGGACTCAAGCGCCTGATCGACGAGGATGGTCTTCGCGGGGTAACGTCGAACCCTACCATCTTCCAAAAGGCCATCAGCGGCAGCCAGGATTACGCCGAGCAACTGGAAAAACTGGCGCGCGGTGGCAGTAACGTATCGCAGATTTATGAAGAACTCGTCCTCCAGGACATTGGCAACGCCGCGGACGTGCTGCGCGGGGTTTACGACGCCAACGACGGCGCCGACGGGTTCATCAGCCTGGAAGTTTCTCCGCTGCTTGCCAACGACACGAAGGCGACGATCGAAGAAGCCAAGCGGCTGTTTGCCCACCTGAATCGGCCCAACGTAATGATCAAAGTACCGGCCACACCTGCCGGCCTTCCGGCCATCGAGGAGTTGCTGTTCTCTGGCCTGAACATCAATATCACGCTCATCTTCGCGGTCGAAGTGTACGAGCAGGTTGCTGAGGCATACCTCAAGGCGCTGGAGCGCCGCGTCGCCGCCGGACTGCCGGTGGACCGTATCGCCTCGGTGGCCAGCTTCTTTGTCAGCCGCATCGACAGCATGGTGGACAAGCAACTTGGACAGCTCGCCGAAAAAGCCAGCGACGATCAGCAGAAGCAGCGCATCAACGCTCTCCTGGGCAAGGCTGCGATCGCTAATGCCAAGCTGGCTTATGAGTCCTTCAAGCGCATCTTTGGCAGTGGCAGCGAGCGTTTCGCCAAGCTGAAGGAAAAAGGCGCCAGGGTGCAGCGTCCGCTTTGGGCGTCCACCAGCACCAAGAATCCGGCCTATCCCGACACCATGTATATCGATACCTTGATCGGCGCCGACACGGTGAACACGGTCCCCCCAGCGACCTTGGACGCCTTCCGCGATCACGGCATCGCAAAGCCGACGCTGGAGGCAGGACTCGACGAAGCCCATCACGTCTTCGACGAACTGAAGGCGGTCGGCATTGATATGACGGCGGTCACTACCAAGCTGACGGAAGAGGGCGTGGCCTCTTTTTCGGACTCGTTCGACGAGTTGTTTGAAGTGATCGAAGCACGTCGTGTCGAGGTAATGCGCTCCATCATCGCGCGTCACAGCGCGGCGCTCGGCCAGTACCAGGCCGGTTTCGAAAGCACCCTCAAAGACCTCGACAAACAGAAGGTTGTCCCCCGCATGTGGAAGAAGGACCCCACGGTGTGGAAGGACGATCCCGTACACGAGAAGATCATCGGCAACGCGCTGGGCTGGCTCAAAGTTGCAGAGACTATGCAGCCGCATATTGCTGAACTGGTGGCGTTCGCGGAGGAAATTCGCAAGGCCGAATTCGAATATGCCGTGGTGCTGGGCATGGGCGGGTCGAGTCTGTGTCCAGAGGTGCTTGGCCGCACCTTCAGCAAGAAAGACGGCTACCCGCAGCTCTACGTCCTCGACTCCACCGTGCCTACAGCCATACGTCACCTAGAGCAGAAGATCAATGCCGGCAAAACGCTCTTTATCGTGTCGTCGAAGTCGGGCGACACCACCGAACCGCAAATGTTTCAGCGCTATTTCTACGATCGGGTGAAGCGGGTCAAGGGTGACACAGCGGGTGAAAACTTTATCGCCGTCACCGATCCTGGAACCCCGCTCACCAAGGACGCCGCGCACTATCGCTTCCGCCGCGTCTTCCTCAACATGCCCGACATTGGCGGGCGCTACTCGGCGTTGTCGTATTTCGGCATGGTTCCATTCGCCGTAATGGGCGGCGACGTAAAGACCTTGCTCGACCGTGCCCGGCAGGCTCAGCATGCTTGCGCCGGACCGGTCGGCGTCAACGAAAATCCGGGCGCTCGGCTGGGCGCGATACTGGGCTCGCTTGCCAAGGCGGGACGCAATAAGGTGACTTTCGTTACGCCTGCGCCTCTCGATTCGCTGGGCCTCTGGATCGAACAGCTCATTGCCGAGAGCACCGGCAAAGAAGGAAAAGGCATTGTGCCGGTTGCCGGCGAACCGCTGGGTTCGCCCGACGACTACGGCGACGATCGCGTGTTCGCATTCATTCACACCCAGTCGTCCAAGACCGGAGATATTGAGGCCAAACTGGCGGCGCTCGAGGCCGCCGGCCATCCCGTGTTGCGCCATGCGCTGCACGATCCGCTCGACCTGGGCGAGGAATTCTTCCTGTGGGAATTTGCCACCGCGATTGCGGGAGCGCTGCTCGGCATCGATGCCTTTGATCAACCCAATGTGCAGGAATCGAAGGACAACACCAAGCGCCTGCTCGGCGAGTACGTGCAGAACGGTTCGCTGGCGCAGCAGAAGCTGATCATTGCCGAGGAATCGATGCGCATCTTTGGTGACGAAGCCACTCGCGACCTGCTGCGGCGGAGCGGCTCGTCGATGCAGGAGATCGTTACCGCGCATCTCTCGCGGATCAAACCGGGCGACTACTTCGCGGTCACCCAATACATCGAAGAGTTGAACAACTACGAGGGACTGCTGCAGCAGGTCCGCATCGCCGTGCGCGATGAAAAGAAAGTGGCGACCACCAGCGGCTACGGGCCTCGCTTCCTCCATTCCACCGGGCAACTCCATAAGGGCGGTCCCGATACCGGCGTGTTTGTCCAGATCACCTCCGAGGACATCAACGACATCGAGATTCCCGGCGAGAAGTTCACCTTCGGCGTGCTCAAGCAGGCCCAGGCGCTGGGCGATTTCCAGTCGCTGGCGGCCCGCGGACGCCGGGCCATTCGGGTTGATCTCGGACGCGACGTGGAGAAGGGCCTGCGCCGCCTGCTGGCGCTGATCAAGGAAGCGGTGTCTCAGGCCACCGCCGCCGAAGCCGGCATCCGCCACTAAGGAGCGCCTCATGCCGACCACGAGTCCAGCCGTGAAGACGGCGCAGTTCGGCATCATCGGTCTTGGCGTCATGGGCGAGAACCTGGCGCTCAACCTTGATGACCACCATCACAGCGTCGCGGTGTGGAACCTGGAGCCGGAGTGGGTTGAACGCTTCGTAGGCAAGAACTCTGACCGTCATTTTGTCGCAGCCAAGTCGCTGCCAGAATTCTGCCACTCTTTGGAACGGCCGCGCCGCATCTTGATGATGATCACGGCTGGCGACCCGGTTGACCAGACGCTGCAGAAGATCATTCCGTACCTGACGCCCGGCGACATTGTCATGGACGGTGGCAACTCTTTCTTCAAAGACACCATGCGGCGCGAAGCCGGCGCGCGCCAAACCATGGTGCATTACTTCGGTATGGGCGTTTCGGGAGGCGAGGAAGGCGCGCGTCACGGTCCCTCGCTAATGCTGGGCGGACCGCAGGCCGCTTACGATCAGGTTGCCCCGATTCTGCAAAGCATTGCCGCCAAAACCGACTCCGGCCCCTGCGTCGCTTACGTTGGCCCCGATGGCGCCGGGCACTTCGTAAAGATGGTCCACAATGGCATCGAGTACGGCGACATGCAACTCATCGCCGAGGCTTACGAGATCCTTCACAAAGCGCTCGGTTTGGATGCGCAGGAACTCTCCGACATTTTCGACGAATGGAACCGCGGCCCGCTGGAGTCGTACCTGATTGAGATCACCTCACAGATACTCAGTGTCGTCGATCCGGAGAGCGGCAAGCCGCTGGTCCACATGATTGTCGATAAGGCCGGACAAAAAGGTACTGGCAAGTGGACAGCCCAGGTCGCCCTTGACTTGGCGGTGCCGATTCCAACCATCGCCGCCGCGCTGGACGCGCGCATGATCTCCGGCATGAAGGACGAGCGGGTCATCGCCAGCCGCCTCATCAAGTCGTCCGCGGCGGTATCGTATTCCGGAGCTAAGAAGGAATTGATTCAAGCCGTGCACGACGCCCTTTATGCATCCAAGATTTGCTCGTATGCGCAGGGCATGAGCCTCATCCGCGCCGGGTCGAACGAATGGAAGTGGGACATTAACCTGCGCGAGATGGCGCGCATCTGGAAGGGCGGGTGCATCATTCGCGCACGCTTCCTCGATGACATCATGCGCGCCTTCGAACGTCAGCCCGGCCTGCCCAATCTGCTGCTGGATGCGGAGTTCATGTCGTGGGTGCAGAGGTTCGAGGGAGCCTGGCGCAAGCTGATTGCCACCGCCGTGCAAATGGGAATTCCCGTTCCGGCGATGGCGGCGTCACTTTCGTATTTCGACAGCTATCGCAGCGCGCAGTTGCCGCAGAACCTGACCCAGGCGCAGCGCGATTTCTTCGGGGCGCACACCTATCAGCGCGCCGACCGGCCCAGCGCGGAATTCGTCCATACAGACTGGCTCAGCCTTCTGCCTAAGGCGCCAAAGCCAAGCGGAGCGAAATAGAATATGGGCACACTCGTTCAACCGAAGCCGCACAAACTGGCGCAGCCTTCCCTGCCCCAGGGTGACTCGTGTCTGCTGGTCATCTTCGGCGCAACCGGCGACCTCACGCATCGCAAGCTGGTCCCTGCGCTCTACGATCTGGCTTGTGTCGGCTGTACCAGCCGCAACTTCGACGTGCTCGGCATCGGCCGCACCAAGCTGACCGATGAGGAGTTTCGGGAGCGGCTCCGCGAAGGCGCCAACTCAAAAGACGCGCGCAACTTCACCGCCGACGGCTGGAACGATTTCGCCAAGCGCCTGCACTTTCTGGTCGGCGATGCCAGCCAGCCCGAGTTCTATCCTCACCTGAAGGCGAAGCTGGAAGAGATGCAGAAGAACGGCGCAAGCAAGAATGTGCTGTTCTACATCTCGACTTCAGCCTCGCTGGCGCCGCCGATTGTCGAAGGTCTCGGCGCAGCGGGCCTGGCGCGCAATACCCAAGGCTGGACACGAATCATTCTGGAAAAGCCCTTCGGACGCGATCTGCAAAGCGCGCATGAGTTGAACGAAATTGTCTCGCGGGTCTTCGACGAGCCATCGGTTTACCGCATCGATCACTACCTCGGCAAGGAAACGGTGCAGAACATCATGATGTTCCGCTTTGGTAACTCGATGTTCGAGCCGGTTTGGAACCGAAATTACATCGAGTACATCGAGATCACCGCCGCCGAAACTCTGGGAGTGGAAAATCGCGCGGCGTTCTATGAAGAGACCGGCGCGCTGCGCGATATGGTGGCGAATCATCTGCTCCAGTTGCTGACGTTGACGGCGATGGAGCCGCCCGTCGCCTTCGACGCCGACGCCGTCCGCGGCCACAAGGTGGAAGTGCTGCGCGCCATTGCTCCCCTGTCGAAGGATGAGGTAGCTCGCCACACGATTCGAGGGCAGTACGGGCCGGGACAGATCGAGGGCAAGCCGGCGCCCGGCTATCGCCAGGAAAAAGGCGTGGATCCGAATTCGCGCACCGAGACTTATGTTGCGGTCGAGTTCCACATCAACAACTGGCGCTGGGCGGGAGTTCCGTTCTATGTGCGCGCCGGCAAACGGCTGGCCAATCAGCTGACCGAGATTGCGGTCCACTTCAAGCGCACGCCGCAGGCGCTCTTCTCTCGCAGTCCCAAGGACGTCCACCACAACGTCATCACCATGCGCATTCAGCCGAACGAAGGCATCGCAGTGAGTTTTGGGGCCAAGCAGCCTGGACCACAGATGCGCGCCATCCGCGTGAATATGGACTTTTCGTATCGCGATGCTTTCGGCGGTGAAACGCCCGCGGCCTACGAAACGCTCTTGCTCGATGCCATGCGCGGTGACGCGACGCTGTTTACTCGTCGCGATGAAGTGGAAGCCGAGTGGCGCATCATTACGCCGATCGAGGAGGCCTGGGCCGAGTTGCCGCCGCAATTCCCCAACTACGCCGCTGGCAGTGAAGGGCCTGAGGCTGCCGATGGGCTCATCCAGTACGATCGCCATCGCTGGCGGCGGCTGAAGCCGAACGGTCCTGAGGACTTGTAATGGCTGGCGCGAACGCCCGGCCGGGCGTGGCATTGGTGGTGTCGGATGTTGACGGCACGCTGCTCGATCCAGAGAGGAACCTCAGTCCCGGTGCGCCCGCCGCGGTCGAGCACCTCAAGCAGGCGGGAATTCGGTTCACGATTGCCAGCGCACGGCCGCCGCGCCTCACGCAGCCATTGCTGCGCGATCTCCATGTCTGCGAGCCCTCGGCGTGTTTCAACGGAGCGCTGCTGATTGATCCTGACCTCAACATCCTGCACCAGTTGCCGATGACTTCGGCCGACGCGCAGACCGTGGCCGACCACATCTGCAAAGGCGGGCTCGACCTGTGGGTCTATACCGAGACGAATTGGTACGTCAGCAATCCGGCTGGTCCGCACGTGGAGCACCAGGAAAAGCTCATGCAGGGCAAAGCCGCGCCGCTGCTCAGCTACGATATGTCGCAATTTCATGTCTTGAAGCTGGTCGGCGTCAGCGACGATTACGGCGCGGTAAAGCGCGCGCAGCTCGAACTTGACAAATTGTGCGGCGCCGCAATTTCTGCCACCTGTTCGTCCGACTACTATCTCGACGTGACCCATGCCGACGCTAACAAAGGCACGGTCATCCTCGCGCTATCGAAGATGTTGAACATTCCCGCGGAACAGATTGCGACCCTTGGCGATATGCCGACCGACGCGCTGATGTTTCGCCAAAGCGGCGTCAGCATCGCCATGGGCAATGCGACCGACGAAGTGAAGAAGCAGGCGACGTACGTTACCAAGAGCAACTCGGAAGACGGGTTTGCTTACGCCATCGAACATTTCATCCTTGGTGGCGAGCAGAAGCGGGCCGCCGATTAGGTTGGTCACGGTTATCGGCTTGCTAGCCCGCCTGCGGTCTCGGCACCGTCGATCACGTACACCTGCCCGTTAACGTAAGCGGCATCGTCAGAGGCCAGGAACGCAAACAGCGCGGCCACTTCTTCCGGCTGGGCGTGGCGCTGAAGCGGGATCTTCCGATTCACTTCCTCCAGCATGTCGTCGGAGTACTCGGCGCGCTGCATCGGGGTCAGAACATATCCGGGCGCGACCGCGTTCACCCGCACCTTGGGCGCCAGCTCCAGCGCCATGGAGCGCGTCAGCTCGATCACTCCCGCCTTGGTGGCGTTGTAATCGGCGTAGCAGGGATAACCCACGATGCCGTTGGTGGACGCGGTATTCAGGATGACGCCGCCGTCGTGCTCCATCATGAAGCGGGCGGCGGTTTGCGCGACATGGAAAACACCGGTGAGGTTCACGGCGAGCACCCGGCCCCATTCGTCGGGAGTGATATCGAGAAACTTATGACGAATACTGATGCCGGCGTTGTTGATGACGACGTCGAGCCCGCCCAGATCGCGCACCAGGGCCGCGAAGGCGCGCTGCACTTGTCCGTGGTCGGCGACATCGGCGAGGAATGTTCCCGCGATGCCGGGCTGTTGCGCGCGGAGCTTTTCGCACGCCGCAGGGTCGCGGTCGAGGACCGCAACTAGCGAACCTTCCTCCAGGAACCGCGCCGCCGTGGCCGCACCGATGCCGCTGGCGCCTCCGGTGATAACCACGCGCTTGCCTTTGAGTCCCCGCATAAGCTCCTCGATTGGCGCGGCTGATCTCCGCCAGACAGAATAACAAACGCTGTCTGCCCGTTGTCGGTCCCGGTATAAGTCAACATTTGTTACACTCTTGCGCACACCAATGGCACAGCAAGCGCAAAGTCTTCGTACCCGACTTTACGGCAATCCCGAGGGCAGGTTTGTCCACGATGTCATCCTCGATTCCTGCCGCCAACATGCGGCGAAGGTCGCCATGGTCGATACTTCCTGCACGCCCGCGAGGCGCATCACCTACGCGGCGTACGGCGAACTGGTGGAACGCGCCGCGCGCGGCCTGGTCGCGGCCGGGGTTCGCCCCGGAGAGATGATTGGGATTTACCTGCCGAATTGCTGGGAGTTTGGCGTTGCCTACCACGCTGCGACCTTGGCTGGGGCCGTGCCGACAACCATGAACCCGACCTACCGCCAGCGCGAAGTCCGCTATCAGTTGGAGACAGCGGACGCGGTCGCTCTCATTAGCGACGGCGCATTGCTAGCCGGCATTGATCTCGCGGGGCTTCCCGCGTTGAGGAAGGTCTATACCATCCGCAATCCGGGGCCAAGCGGCTCGGAGATGTGGGAGTCTCTCCTCGAGCCAAACCTCAGCGTGCGACTGCTGGAACCGCAGCACGATTCCCGCCTGGCGGTGGCCACTCTGCCCTTCTCCAGCGGGACCACGGGCCTGCCCAAGGGCGTCATGCTGTCGCATTTCAACCTGGTCGCCAACGTTTTTCAGACGCTCACCCCGGGCGAATTTGGGGCCATCAGCGACCCGGATGTGCTGTTGTGTTTCCTTCCGCTCTATCACATCTATGGTTTGACGGTGGGCCTGAATCTCACGCTGATACGGGGTTGCACCGTGGTATTGATGCCGCGTTTCGACTGCGAACGTTCGCTGGAAACCATCGTGGAGGAGGGCGTGACCGTCACCCTTTGCGTGCCTCCCACGCTGCTGGCGTATTGTCAGGCGGCAGAACAGGGGAAATTTCCGCGCCAGCATTGCCTGCGCTGGGTGAAGTCAGGAGCAGCTCCGCTGGCCCCGGAACTGGCGCGCCGTTTTACTCAGAGCACCGGCATTCCCATCCGCCAAGGCTACGGGATGACGGAAGCCTCGCCGGTTACGCACATGGGATTTCTGCTCCCCGAGCTGTACAAACCCGATTCCGTCGGCGCACCCGTGGCACATACCGAGTGCCGGATTGTGGATGAGAAGGAGAATGACGTAGCGCCGGGAGAAATCGGCGAGTTGGTAATGCGCGGACCGCAATTCATGCTGGGCTACTGGAAATCTCCCGACGCCAGCGCCGCGGTGTTGCGCGACGGCTGGTATTGGTCCGGCGACATCGTTCGTGTGGACGACAGCGGCCAGTATTACGTGGTTGATCGGCGTAAGGAAATGATGAAGTACAAAGGCTTCTCGATTGCGCCGGCGGAGGTGGAAAGCGTGCTGCTGGAACATCCGGGAGTGCGCGACTGCGGCGTCGTTTCGCGAATCGATAGCGCGGGCGAAGAGATTCCCTGCGCCTTCGTGGTGTTGCGCGAAGAAGAGTTAGCCAGCCAGCAGACCGCGTCTCGCCTGCAGGAGTTCGTCGCCGACCGCCTGACCCATTACAAGATGCCGCGCGAAGTCTATTTCGTGCAAACACTTCCGCGTACCGCCTCCGGGAAAATCCTGCGGCGCGAGCTGCGCAAGCTGCTCTAAACACCCGTTACGCCCGCAACTCACATTGCCTTGTGATTGGCGGCACACCACTTTTTGGCCAGTTTATCTACACTGAACTTGGACTATTACCGCCCACAACTGATGGGCTTCATTGGAGGCATATGTACACGCGGAAAAGAATGTTCGTCGTCCTAATCGGACTGGTCTTGGTGCTGCTGGGCAGCATGGCGGCAAAAGACAATCCCATGGGCATTGCTACAAAACAAACTCTTAACTTTACGCAGCCGACCGTGGTTGCCGGAACCTTGCTGCCGGCGGGCGACTACAACGTCACCCATGAAATGCAGGGCCAGACCCACATCATGATCTTCAAGCAGAAAGGCGGGACCGCCGAGGCCAAAGCCAAGTGCACGCTGACGCCGCTCGCTTCCAAAGCGACCGTGTCGGAGCAGCGTTTTACAGAGAACGCGAAGAACCAGCGGGTATTGGTGCAAATGACATTCTACGGTGACAAAGCAATCCACGTGCTCGAACCGTAGCGGTCTGAAGGGCGCAAATATCAACGGCGGCCCCAGTGGCCGCCGTTTTTGTTGCCTCTGCGCTTACCTTTAGATATTGGCTGGAGCCTGCGGTCCGACCGGCAAGCAAAACCTCAGGCTAGGGCGCGAAGGTCTTCTCCCGCTGCACGTAATGTTTCTGGAAGTAGTCGCGGTACTGGCCGGTGCGCACGTCATCGAGCCAGGGCATATTTTCGCGATACCACGTGATGGTCCTCTCCAGGCCCTGATCGAAACCAATCTCCGGCCGCCAGCCCAGTTCCCGTTCCAGCTTTTCGCAGTTGATGGCGTAGCGCAGGTCGTGTCCCTTACGATCGCTCACGAACTGAATGAGCGATTCCGGCCGGCCCAAGGTGGCGAGAATCAGCTTGGCAACCTCTAGATTGCGCTTCTCACATCGTCCACCGATGTTGTAAACCTCGCCTTCGCGCCCGCGCTGCAACACCGCGTCCAGGGCGGTGCAGTGATCGCTGACATGGATCCAGTCGCGCACGTTGCTGCCTTTGCCATACACCGGCAGCCGCTCGCCCGCCATCGCCTGCACGATCATCAGCGGGATGAACTTCTCGGGAAACTGATACGGCCCATAGTTGTTGGAGCAGCGCGTCACCACCGCGGCAAACTTGTGGGTGCGCACATAGGCCAGCACCAGCAGATCGGAAGCCGCTTTGGTGGCCGCGTAGGGGCTGTTCGGCTGCAACGGAGATTCTTCCGTGAACTCGCCTTCCTCGCCGAGGCTGCCATACACTTCGTCGGTGCTGACGTGCAAGAAGCGCGGCACGCCCGCTTCGCGGCAGGCCTGGATGAGGTTGTGCGTCCCGTCCACATTGGTGCGGACGAAGGCCGCAGCGTCTTCGATGCTGCGGTCCACGTGGCTCTCGGCGGCAAAGTGGATGACTGCGTCGCATCCTCGCACCGCATCCAGCACCGCGCGATCGCAGATGTCGAGCTGCACAAACTGGCACCTGCCCTGCTGCAGCGCCGGTTCCAGGTTCTTCAAGTTGCCGGCATAGGTCAGCTTGTCGAGGACTACCAGCTTCCATTCCGGATGTGCGGTTAGGGCGTGATGGACGAAGTTGGAGCCAATGAATCCGGCGCCGCCCGTGACCAGCAGCTTCATAGGCTACGCACCGTCGCCGGCTCTTCCGCATGGCGCAGCACCTTGTCGCGCACCATATTGCTGGCGTGCCACAGCGATTCGAAGGTGCCGGCGTCGGTCCACCAGCCTTCCAGCAGCGTGTGGTGCAGCGTGCCCTCCGTAATGTAGCTGTTGTTGATGTCGGTGATTTCATACTCGCCGCGGCCCGACGGCTTTAGCGTGCGTATGCGGTCGAAGACGGTCCCGTCGTAAAAATAGATGCCGATGACGGCATACGACGAGAGCGGCTTTTTGGGCTTTTCCTCAATGCGAACGATGCGCCCGCGCTCAAACACCGGCACGCCGAAGCGCTCGGGATCTGTCACTTCTTTCAGCATCACCATGGCGCCCTTTTCGAGTTGTTCAAACGCTATGGCCGCCTCGCGAATGTCGCCCTCAATGATGTTGTCGCCCAAAACCACGCAGATCTTGTCGCCCTTGGCCCAAGGCTCAGCCAGGCGCAGCGCATCGGCGATTCCAGCTTCTCCCTCCTGATAGGCAAAACTGAGTTGCTGCAGGCCGAATTCCTTGCCGTTCTGAAGCAGGCGGAGAAAATCGCCGGCGTTCTGCCCGCCGGTCACGATCAAAATGTCGCGAATGCCCGCGTCCACCAGCGTCTGCAAGGGATAGAAGATCATCGGCTTGTCATACACGGGCAGCAGGTGCTTGTTGGTGACGCGGGTCAGCGGATACAGGCGAGTACCGATGCCTCCCGCCAGGACTATTCCCTTCATCAGATCTCCATTCTTGTGCCGTGAACAGTGGGGGTGCGCGCAACGGGGTTAGCCGGTTTTCCTGTGCCAAACCCGGCGGAAGCGTGCGCTGCCGAGGCGCGGGAAGATGAACTGTTCAGCAAGCGAATAATCACGATTATCAGCGAATCGCGTCCTGCATGGCAAGCCGCAGTTGGCTGCGCCAATCCGGCAGCGTAACCCCAAAGGTGGCCTGCACCTTGGCGTTGGAGAGCACAGAATTTCGCGGCCGGCGCGCCGCCGCCTGAAATTGCTCGCTGGTGATGGGGACAACCCGCTTGGCCTTCAACGGCCCGCCAAATTCACCGGTGTCGGCGGGCCAATCGAGGAGCGCGTCGTAATCCTCAAGGATGGCGCGCGCAAATCCTACCCACGAGGTCTGCTGCGCCGCCGTGAGATGGAAAAGCCCGCTCGGCCAGGCGCCGGTTGCGCTGTTGCGCTCCAGAGACCTGGCCAGAATGATCGCAGTTGCCTCGGCGATCGTCCGCGCCCAGGTGGGCGCGCCGTACTGGTCGCCCACCATGCGCAGCTCGTCCTTTTCGCGAGCCAGACGCAAAACCGTGCGCAGAAAATTCTTGCCGCGGGTGTCGTACACCCAGGTGGTTCGCAGGATGATGTACGGACACCCAGCGCCGGCGATCAACTGCTCGGCTTCCAGTTTGGTACGGCCATAGACGTTGATTGGCCCGGTCTCATCGTTTTCTTCGTAGGCATTCGTCGTGGGCTTGTTGCCATCGAAAACGTAATCGGTGGAGTAGTGAATGAGCAGACAGCGGTTGCGCGCCAACTCCTCGGCCATGCGCGCGGGGGCCAGGGCGTTGATGGTCCGCGCCAGTTCCGGCTCGCTCTCAGCCTTGTCCACCGCTGTATAGGCGGCAGCGTTTACCAGCACATCAGGTTCGAACTCGCGCACCGCACGCGTCACGGTGTCAAGATCGCCCAAATCTAATTGATCGCGCGTGAGGGCTGTCACGTCGCCCAGCGGCGCCAGAGTGCGCTGCAAATGCCAGCCTATCTGGCCAGTCGCGCCGGTGATGAGCACTCGCAGGCTCATGGCTGGTAGCGCGGCAACTGGTCGCGCGCAATCTGCGAGAGCGGGAGATAACGACTGTCCTTTTCCGACAGGAGGGGCGACGGCGTTTGCCAATCGATGCCGATTTGCGGATCGTTCCACAGCACGCCCCGGTCGTCGCCGGCATCGTAGTAGTCGCCACATTTGTAGAGGAAGTCGGCGGTCTCGGACTGCACCACGAAGCCGTGGGCGAATCCCTTCGGAATATAGAGCTGCAAGTGGTTTTCTGCGGAGAGCAACACGCTGACCCACTGGCCAAAGTGCGGCGACCCGAGGCGAACATCCACCGCGATGTCGAGCACCTCGCCCTGCACCACGCGGCAAAGCTTGGCCTGGGGATTCCGCAGCTGGTAGTGCAACCCGCGCAGCACTCCCCGCGACGAATGCGAATGATTGTCTTGCACGAACTGGTCATGGATGCCGGCGGCTGCCAGCATGTTCTGGCGATAGGTTTCCATGAAGAAGCCGCGCGCGTCCTGGTGGACTCGCGGTTTCACCACCACCACGCCGGGCAACCGGGTTTCGATGATTTCCAAGTTCTCTCCAGGCGCGGCCACCGCGTGAGACGTGCGCGCCCCTTCGAAGAATAAACGAAGCGACGATTATAATGCGTGCTTCCTCCCTATGTTGCGCTGCTCGGCCATCATCGTGACCTACAACTCCGGCGATAGTATCTGGGCCTGCCTGGAGGCACTGGTGAATCAGGACTGCGAGATCGTAATCGTGGACAATGCTTCGCACGACGAGACCGTGCCGCGGGTGGAAGAATTTGTCGCCTGGCATCCGGTGCATCTGGTGGCAAATCCGGAAAATCTCGGCTTTGCCGCCGCCGTGAACCAGGGAACACGCGAGAGCGCGGGAGATGTTCTGCTGGTCCTCAATCCCGACGCCATCGCCGAGCCCGGGGCCGTCAAAGCGCTGCTGCAGTGCCTGGAAACTACCGGCGCAGTCGCAGTTGGCGGCGCGCTGCTGGAGAACGACGGACAACCGGCTCGCGGTTTCGCCTTTCGCCGGCTGCCCACTCTCATCAGCTTGCTCTATGAGGCGACGCTGGTGAACCGGCTGTGGCCGCGCAATCCGGTGAATCGACGTTATCGCTGCCTCGACGCCGACTATTCACAGCAACAGGAGGTCGAGCAGCCGGCGGGCGCGTGCCTCGCCATCACTCGCGCGGCCTGGGAGTCGGTTGGCGGTTTCGACGAGCGCTTCTTTCCCGTGTGGTTCGAGGATGTCGATCTCTGCCAGCGGCTGCTGGAACACGGTGGGAAAATCGTGTATTGCCCTGCGGCCCATTTCCACCACAGCGGCGGGCATAGCGTGGGCCAGTTGCCGTTCCCTGATAAGCAAATGTTCTGGTACGGAAACATGCTGCGCTACGCGCGCAAACATTTTTCCGGTGCTCAGGTAGCGACATTGCGCACTGGAATCGTTGTCGGGATGTTGTTGCGTTCGCTGGCGGCCTTGTTCGGCGCTCGCCAGGCTCCCCTCGGCGAAACCTTATCGGCCTATTGGGCGGTGATGCGCAGTGCGCTCTAGCCCGGCAGTTGTTCCGCTGCAATGTTCGCCATGGTTTATGCTCCTATGTTGCGGGCGAATCTCCGCAACGGTTGACTTACGGAAAGGCACTCCATGAAGTCCTCAGTAAGATTCTGCTTCGTTGTTGCTGTGCTGGCGACATTCGCTGCACTGTTCGTGACTGCCGGTTACGCCGCGGCGAATGGGTGGACTGGCCCTGGTGCAACGCCAACCCCGCAAATGCAGGCCCAGTCTGCCTCTGAGTTAGCGCCGGACAGCGCCCAGCTGGTCAGTCCCGAGGACCTGGTCAAAATTCTGCAGTCGCCCAATAGCGAAAAGCCGCTGGTCCTCAACGTTGGTCCTCATCTTCTGTATATGCAGGCGCACATTCCCGGCTCTGAGTACATCGGGGCCGGTTCGGATTCGCAGGGCATCGAATCTCTGCGCAGACGGGTAAAACCGCTGGCCCGCAAAACGTTCATTGTTCTCTATTGCGGATGTTGCCCCTGGAGCCATTGTCCCAACGTGCAGCCGGCCTACAACGAGTTGCACAAAGCGGGCTTCACCAATGTGAAGGTACTCTATATTGCCGACAACTTCGGCACCGATTGGGTGTACAAAGGCTACCCCACCATCAAAGGCCAATAGAGCCTCCATAGATGAGAAAAGCTGTCCTGATTGTCGTCGCGATCATACTCGCGATCGCCATTTACGAAGTGAGCCGGCGGAGTTCTGCACACTCCAAGCCCGGCGGGCCCGTGTCCGCAGTTCACTCGGTCGCGCCCGATTTTTCGCTCCAGGATTTGAATGGGCAGCCACTGGCGCTTGCAGACTATCGCGGAAAGGTCGTGCTGCTGGACTTCTGGGCGACCTGGTGTGCTCCCTGCCTGGATGAGATCCCGCACTTTGTGGCGTTGCAAAACGAGTATCGCGAACAGGGTCTGCAAGTGATCGGCATTTCCATGGACGATGGCCCCAAGCCGGTGCGCGACTTCTATCAGCGATTCAAGATGAACTATCCCGTCGCGTTGGGAACGGAAAAGCTGGCGCAGGCCTACGGCGGAGTCCTGGGACTACCGGTCACGTTCCTGATCGGCCGCGATGGCCAGGTTGCGGCCAAGTACATTGGCGAGGTGCAAATGCCCGTCGTGGAACAGGAGATCAAGTCTCTGCTTCAGGCCAAGTGAGGACCGTGCGGGTGCGCTTCGCGCGCGACTTCGTCTTGTATCAGGGCACGGCTTCAAACGTGCCGCAATGGGTCAATGATGACGTAGATTTTTGTGGTGGCACCCTGAGCGAGCGGCCGCTTTTGCCGCGAGTCGAAGGGCCCCTATAGCTACTTTGAGTCTAGGCAAGCAATAGGGGTCCTTCGACTCCTCGCTGCGCTCGTCGCTCAGGATGACACTCCAAGAAATTAAGCGCGCTCGTGAATAATGCAGCGGAAGCGGTAATCCACCCAATGCACCGATTTCAGCGGGCATCGGAATACGGCGTGAACTCCACGACGAAGATCTCGTCGAACTTTCCTAATACACGATAGGTGTGCGTACTTTGCGAGTCATTGGCTATGAGATCAAGGATTCGCAACGACGGCCAGGGGGCCAGCACCAGGAAACGAGTGTGCTCCTGGGCCGCCTTCAGCAGGAATTGTTTGGCTTGGCGCTCAGCTTCCGCATTCAAGGTGCGCGGAAGTGGAACCACGGGCGCGCTCACGTTGTAGTAGCTCAAGGGCGAATACAGCACGCTCTCGCTGGCGACCGCTGGCATGGGCTGAAAGTCGGCTTCCACCAAAGGGCTGCACATCAGCAGAGGCGCGTGGTCTGCGGCCGCGTTGGCATCGGCAAACGCAAGCGCTTCCTTCCACGACTCTTCGTGCCTGCGCGAGAGTGGCGAGGAATAGGCCTGCGACACGCACAACGCCACAAAGGCGAAATAGAAAAAAGCGCGAAGAGCGCGCGAATCGATAAGGCTGCACAGCCCTCCCCAACACAAGGCAATGCCGGGCACCGCCACCAGCAGATAGCGTGGGATAAAGACATGCACCGAGGTGCTTACGCTGATCGCATACAGACACAAAGTGGGGACCAGCGCCAGACTAACGCACAGCAGAAGCTTGTCTAACGCTTCGCGCCCGGGAGGGACCAACTGGCGTGCCACCACCGCGAGGAGGAGGACGCCAGCCAATATCAACAACTGCCCGGTCCCAGGATTCAGCACCTGAAAGAATGATGTCCATCGCGGCGCCGGGGCGAAGGAGTGCGTCGTCCGCGTCTGGTAGATGTACTGGAGCCGAGGCAGCACCGGAAGCAGGACGATGGCAAAGCAGCCGAGCGCGACACCGATTTGCCGCAGATCGGCCCGCAGCGAAGAATGCCGAGTCAACAGGTAATAAACTGCCAGCGCCGCCAGAATGCTGGCGAACAGGTAGTGGAAATAGAAGATTCCCGCTGCCGCGATGCCAAACAGCGCAGCGTACAGCGTCCGATTGGTTTTCATCCAGCGCAGGAATAGAAAAATCGCAAGGTTGGTCACCAGCAGCGCGAACGGATAGGGACGCACGTCGATGGCGGCAAAGGCGATCCCTCTGGGCAGGATGAACACCATCGTCGCGATGAGCGACACATCCCAGTCGAACAGCTCCCTGGCGCACCGGTAGAACACATAGACAGCGGCGAGCATCGCCAGGATGGAAGGAATCCTGAGGACGAGCTCGCTGCTGCCGAACAATGTCTTGGTAAGCCACAGAATGTAGGCGTAAGCAGCGAACGAATTGCCCTGCACGGAGCGCGCCCAAATCTGCTTGAAACCACCGGCGATCTGCCAGTAGGAAAGAGTTTCATCGGTCCACAATGGCGCGCGTACCGCAAGAAACCAAACGGAAAGGCAAACTAACAGGGCCACGCCATAGGCCGCAGCGAGCCAAGTCTCATATTTCGGGCGTGACGTGGCGTCCACTTCGGGACTTGCTACAACTGGCATTTCGAGGGTCGCGCTTGTCATGGCCTACCTGCCCAAAAAAGTGAACCTCGGGCCCGCTATCCCTTTGGTTGGGTCGAAGACTGGGCGGTGTTTTTTTGCTGCTGGGCCTGAGTGATCAACTGCTCGATCACCGCCTTCTGCGGGAAGTTCGGGTTGAGCTTGAGCAGCTTCTCCCAAGCGGCCACTGCGCCGTTGACGTCGTTCTTGCCTCGCCACTTGATGATTCCGATGTTCATCAGCGTTCCCGGGTGCTTCGGATCATAGGTCAGCGACTTGTCCAGTTCTGCGAGAGCGCCATCCACGTCGCCGGTGTAGTACATGCACGAAGCCATGTCGGTGCGGATCGGCACGTTCTTGGGATCGACATCCAGAGCTTTCTGGAAGTACGCGACGGCCTCTTTGAATTGATGGGTCGCTTTGTAGGTAAGGGCAATCTGGTTGAGCAGATCGACATTCTTGGGATCGGTCTTCAGCTTGGCCAGCAGCGGGTCTGCTTGTTTGTCGGCCATGCGCTTCATGTCATCCAGGGTCGGCATCTTCTGTTGTTGTTGTCCGGCGGCGGAGGGCGGGGTGGTTGCAGCCTGCTGCATTTCGGCGGAAGCCGGACTCGCCTGGGCCGCGGGTTTGGCCGAGCCGCGCACCAGATATCCCACCAACACGCCAATCAGCAGGCAGACGGCTGCCATGGCGTAGGTTTGGGTTGCCGTCCAGTTGGTGGTTGTGGTGCCGCTTTGCTTCGATTCCGCTTCCATCTTCACTGCTCCTTCGTGACAATCTGGGAAGGGCTCCCCCCAGCTTCCCTCCTTGTGTAGGGAGTGCGAGGGCGCACACTTGCAGGAACCTATGGAAAGTGCACACGGCTTGCCAAACACCGCAGATCGGGAATTCGCAGCTAGTCATTCTTATTCAGCAACTTAGCGGAATGAACAGAGCCGATCCAGAGCGACGGCACCCTTGCGGAAGCGTCTTTGTCCACACTGCGCGTGTGATTTGGCGCGGCATGGGTGGGCTTTCGGGCCCTTCGAGGCGTGTAATCCGCTGTACAGCTTAGACTTATTCCAGTTCTTCTTTGGAAGGCCACCTGCATCTGAGGCAGATATGAGTGTTGTCGCCGACGAATCCCGGCCAATGCCGCCGACGAAAGGCGAAGACTCCCTGGCGAGACGCGGTGGCGTGGGTTTTGTCAACGAGCTGCGCCCGCTCCTCGGTCTGCGCTGGCTGCAGTTGCTCACCCTGGCCGGCCTGCTGGTCACGGTGGGCGTGATCGCCTTCAATCTGAAATTCTCGGTGCTCGACCTCGACATCTGGTGGCACCTCAAAGTTGGCGATTGGATCGTCCAACAAAGGGCGGTGCCCCACACCGGGCTGTTCTCGTGGACGGCAGCCGATCGCCCGTGGGTGGCTTACAGTTGGGGCTACGAAGTTCTGATGTCGCGCGCCTATGCCTGGTTCGGACTGGTCGGCGTCGGAGTGTACGGAACGCTGCTGACTCTGGGTGTCGCCTACTTCATTTATTGGATGACGCGCCGTCTTTCTGGCCGGTTCTGGCTGGCATGCATCCTGGCAGTCGTTACCTGCTCGGCGTTCCTCTTTAACCTGATGCCGCGTCCGGTCTTCTTTTCCATGATGCTGTTCTGCGTGACCCTGACACTGGTGTTGGAAGCGCACCGCACGGGACGCGTGCAGCTTCTCTATTGGCTGCCACTGATTTTTCTGTTGTGGGCGAACCTGCACATCCAGTTCATCTACGGCTTGTTTGTGGTTGGATTGCTGCTGGCGGTGAACCTTGCACAGCGGCTGGCCGCCCGCCTGGGATGGGAGCCCACATGGCTGCTGCCTCCTGACCTTCCGGCTGCAACCTTGGCCGCAGTTTTTGCGGCGTGCGTCATCGCCACCTGCATCGGACCATACTCCTACCATCTTTACCAGGTGATCTTCCAATATTCTCAGGCGAAAGTCCCCTACCGCATGATCCGGGAGCTGCAGCCGATAAACTTCCGGGCCGGCAGCCATTATGTGGAGCTTCTTCTGATGGCTTTCGCGTTCTTCGCCGTGGGGCGGCGACGCCAGGTTGACGTCTTCAAACTCCTGCTGCTGTCCATTGCCGGCGCAGTAGCCTTCCGCACCATGCGCGACGCCTGGTTCATCTGCATTCCGGCAGCGGCTTGCATCGCTGACGCGCTGGCCGGCGAGACCGCGCGCGAGGCGGAAGAAACCTGGTGGCAGAAAGTTGCCGTGGCGGCGGTGGTCGCCGTATCACTGTTCGTCTTTGCGGGCAGCACGGACTTCAACACGCGCGGGCTCGACCGGGCCATCAGCGGCTTTCTGCCCGTCAACGCGGTGAACTACCTGCGCAAAAATCCGGCGCCGGGGCCGCTCTACAACACGCTGGACTGGGGCGGCTTCCTCACTTGGTACATGCCGGATTATCCGGTAGCCATCGACGGGCGCACCGATCTTTACGGCGATGAGCTGGATGAGCAGTTCTTCACCACCGCCAATGGCGCGCCGTCGTACATCAACGATGCTTACCTCAACCAGGCGGGCGTGGTGATTCTGCAGAAGAGCAACAACCTGGTAAGTGTTTTGCAGGCGGACCCACGATTCCAGCAGGTGTACGAGGACCGGCTGGCGGCGGTGTTTGTGCGCAGCGGCGCACGCTAGAGGAGATTTTCTGAATTGGTATATCCGGATTGTCCTTATCCGGGCACGATGCCGAAAAGCTAATAGCCCCGCGAAGCTGGAGGTGACCCCTCTTTGGCCAAACTAATTAATCAGTCGTTTTGTCACCTCTCCGTCAATTGGAAGAGTTGAACGCGAGCATTCGCCGTGTCGGTGACATAGAATCGGTTGCCGGCATCGAACCACAGCCCTCTGGGAGCGCTGAACTCGCCCGCTTTGGAACCGGCCTGACCGAACGACGCCACCAATCTGCCAACCCGGTTGTACATTCTGACTTCGGAAGTATCGGCGTACGCGACATAGATATTGCCCCGGCTATCTAATGCCAGCCCATTGTCCCTATCCCGGTCATCAGCCGAAGGGTTCGCAATATTGAAGCCTGAAAGCAGGTTGCATTCCAAATCCATGATTTGAACCCGCGTGCCGGCAGTGTCCAAAACGGCAACCTCACCACCGTTCACCGCAATCTCGGTTGGATTATTGAACGGTTGGGCGTCGTCTCGCCGCTTTAACTCGAATCCAGCGCTATCGTTCCATTGCACTCCATTACGTCTCAAGAGATTGCCTTGCAGATCGAGCAAAAGAACCAGGTGGCGAGGGCTGTCAACAAGGTATAGACGGCCGGCCTTGCGGTCAATCGCAATTCCACTTGGGCCTTGATACATCCTCTCGCCATGGAAGTTGCCGATGTAGCGCAGAAACTGTCCGTGCTGGTCGTACACCAGAATCATCCCCAGCTCAGAATCAGCAACATAAATATTGTCTTCCTGATCTACGGCGACTCCGGCCGGTGACTGAAGACGACGGCCAGGCCCTCCCAGAATGCTGAATGAGCTCTTACCCTTTACGTCCAGCACATGAATAGCCGGGACGCCTGGATCGCTAATGATAATGCGCTGTTGTGAGTCGGTCGTCACGTGTTGAGGCGTTTTCAGCACGGATAGCCGGCCGTAGACAAAGGAAACAATGCCGTTTCGAACTTCACCAGCAAGGGACTGCACTTCCGGCAGAGCGATTGCGTGTCCGGGCGGCGCAACATCGTCCACCCGCCGCACGTAGGACGATAGCATTGATGGCGGAACGTCGCGTTGGCTCGCGGCTCGCGCCTCTGGACTCCAGGAGAGCGTTGTGCGTCTCGCGTCCATAAAACGTGTGAGCCTGGACGTCCTGCGAAACTTTCCGTCAGGCTGGAACATGCCAACATAGTCGAGCTCACGGCCGCTTCCGAGGTCCAGGGGGGCAAAGGTCCGCGCCCGTTGGGTGGCATCCCGAGTGGTTACAAGCGAAGACGTGCTCCCACCATCAAAATTCTGACCCTGCGCTGAGTGAGAAAATATCACGGTTAGCGCAAACATGATCGCCATCGCTATCGTCAGCCGATGGGTCTCTGTGGGGGAGCTGGGATGGAAAAAGGTGCAAGCCCGCGTGAAACGCATTGGTTCACCTCTCGGCCAGGAGGAGATTCACCGAAGGCACTGGCGAGCTTCGACGCCTGGCGGGCATCGACCACGCTGCTAAATTGTTTACAAACTGCCCACGTCGGCCGACCCGAGAGGAGGAGAACATCGAGGGCTGGCCGTACATTCTTACCTGGCAATTACTCCAAAAGATGAGTTGCCAGGGGCAGGAAGAAATCCGGTACAGGATTCTAGTGCGTGTCTCGACCCTGTCACCTAACACCCACAGCTTGCGTTCGCCGGGGACAAAGAGCAAGTGCAAAGCTGCTCTTGTTGTCTTAAATTCATTATTCGTTCCCATTTCAGGAAACGGCGCTAACAGCAAAACCATCCCTTCAGATCGATTATTCATGAAGGTCTCACCCCTTGAAGGGCACGGCTGAAGCCGTGCCCTAATACAAAACGACTCATGAGGTACGTTAGACAGCTTTTAGTCTCTATCAACGTATTTGTTGATACTCGGCCTTGGCTTGTCTCATTACAGGCAGGTCGGGGTCGGCATCTTTCCAGAGAGCGAAAAACTCCTGGTAGCTGGCACGCGCCTTGATGGAGTCTCCTGCCAGCGCATAGGCCCGGCCAAGCTGAAGGCGGGCCAACGCCGCTAACGGACAATTGACTGCGACACCGCGCTGATCCAAAAACTTGCGAAATTCGGCGGCTGCTTCTTTACCTTTTTTCAGCGACAAGTAGGCCACGCCGCGGATATACACCGGATAGAGCGACCCGCCCACTTCGAACTGGGGAAGTGGAGTGCCGAGTTCGTACGGTTCGGTTGTCTGGAGAATATCGAGGGCCTTGGTCGGATCGCCGCGCCCGATCTGGATGGAAGCATAAATGGCGGGCAGCCAATAGTGATTGATGACCGTGTTCAGCGGAAAGCGCTCAGCCAAATCATCCGCCATATGTTTCGCCCGGTCGGCATCTCCGATACGGGCCAGTGCCAAAGCTGCCAGAATGTCCACATCACGAGTGGGCGCGGCCGCGAGCGCTGCGGCGATATCCTGCCGGCTGCGGGCAATGTCGTTAAACTCGGCTTCGCGTAATGCGGCATCCATCTGCCATGCCGCCGCTGTTTCCATTGAGCCACTGCGCCGGGCCGACTCGACCGCCCGTTTGGATAATTCTCGTGCGCCGTTGAGGTGTCCGTAGAAAGCTTCCGTATCGGATGCGAAGGAAAGAAGAACGTCCTCCCCCGGTTTGCCGCTCGTGGCCGCGACTTGCCGCTTCATCTCGGCGGTGTCGCTATCAAGAAAGGCAACGCCATAGCGGTTGCCGTGCAGAAAGGGATTGTCAACCTTGTGCTCTACCGCTTCCTTATACGTCCTCTTCGCATCATCAAGACGGTCCAAGGCGGCATACAATCCCACCAGGTTGGTGAAGGCTGCTGCGCTACCCGGATTAAGACGAAGATCCTCCAGGCTTGCGGCAACCGCCTTTTCGTATTGTCCCAAGTAGCTGTAATCAACCCCTAAGTTGCCATAAGGTTCGCCGTTGCGCGGGTAGGTCTTGGCCCACATCTCATACGCCTGGATGGCTTTTTCCAGTTCGCCCGTAACCAGCAGATAGTAGGTGCCCGAAATGCGAAACCTTTCCCGCTCGCTAACTTTGTCGCGCAGGTCATAAGCCTTCTGCAGGTTCTGACTGGCGAGGCCTGGCTCTCTGAGGTTGGAATATGAGATTCCCAAGGCTGCGTAGGCAGCCGAGAAGTCAGGGTCGAGTTCGATGGCGCGGTTGAAGAATGGAATCGCTGCCAGACTGCCTTGTTCCTGCAATGTCTTCCTACCTTCGGAGAGGGCCTTCAGAGCTTCCAGGGACGGAGTGGTGGCTTGATCCAAAGGAGTGTCGAATTTCTCCACCGTGCTCAGCGACTCGCCGAGTTTTTCCCGCAGCTTGGTCGATGCCTCGCCCAATGCTTTTAAGACGTGCTCCTTGTTTTCCGCCGTGACTTGTTCCTGCGCCAGGAGATCACCCGTCGTGCAATTGACGGCATCGAGACCGATTACATACTGACTGCCCAGACTGGCAATGGTGCCTGCGATGTAGGCTTTTGCGCCGGCGCGCTGACAGAGATCGCGCGCTACCTCCGGAGTCAACTTGGTACCACGGGGTCTTGCCATCAGCTTCAGGGTGGCGCGAATTCTGGCATCGGACAGAATGTTCAGAAAGGGAGACTGGCCTAGTTGCACCGAAATCGCCTGCTTCAAGGTGTCATCGAAGACCGGATCCCCGGTCGTATTGTCGAAGTCGGCCAGCACCAGGGTGTCCTGCTCGGTCAACTTAGGGGCGCGGTGCGAGCGCCAGTACAAACCAGCGGCAATGATTACCGCGACTAACAACAGCACCAGCGCGCCCGTCTTCCACGAGAAAGCGCGCGGAGCTTTGGTGATCGCCGCCTGAGAGACGTTCTCTTTTGACGACGCACCCTGGCTTTTGAGATGGGATGGTCCGCTTGCAGCAACCTGCTCAGGCGGCAGTTCATTGTCTGCGGCGACAACGACCGAGTGTTGCGATGAGTCGGTGTCGCGCTTTAGGCGGCGCAGTTCGGCCCGCATGTCCGAGGCATTCTGGTAGCGCAGGGTGCGGTCTTTCTCCAACGCGCGGTTGATGATGTCTTCCAGTTTCGGAGGCAGGTCGGGGTTCAGTCGAACCGGCGCGACGGGAGCCTTGTGCAGGATGGCGTCGAACAACAAAGCGGAGGTGTCGCCGCGAAAGGGCAGTACTCCGGTTGCCATCTGATACAGCACCGCGCCAAAGGAAAAAAGATCGGTGCGGCTATCCAGCGGCTTTCCTCGCGCCTGCTCAGGAGACATATAGGCGAGAGTGCCCAGGGTGGTACCGGGGCTGGTGAGATGCTCCTCGCCCGCCACGCTGAGCGTGAGTCTCGATTGATCACTGGCAGAACTCGCACGGACCGCGGTGACTTTGGCCAAACCAAAATCCAGGATCTTGGCGTGGCCGTTCTCGGTTACAAATATGTTGGCCGGTTTAATATCGCGATGAACGATCCCCTTGGAGTGGGCCGCATCCAATCCATCGGCGACCCCAATGGCAATGTCGAGCAACCGCTCCATCTCCATGGGTCCTTTGTCGACCAGATGCTTTAGTGTCGTTCCGTCGAGAAACTCCATGACCAGGAACGCGCGACCGTCCTCTTCGCCAATGTCATAGAGGACGCAGATGTTGGGATGGTTCAGGGCGGAGGCGGCACGGGCCTCGCGGCGAAACCGCTCCAGGGCCTCGGGGTCGCGTTCGACCTGCTCAGGCAGGAACTTGAGGGCGACCAGACGGCCCAGGCGGATGTCTTCGGCCTTCGCCGCCGCCGATTTTCTCGACGATGCGATAGTGCGAAATGGTCTTGCCCACCACCTGGGAGGACCCCCTTAGTGTGCGGACTATGTTAGGAGTTGCGCGTGTGGCAAGTCAATGCGCTGCTAGGCGCCGTCGTACATAAGAGATTCTTACCTCAAATCAGGGGAGCGTGGTGATTCTGCAGAAAGACCAACTGTGCCATTAAGACTGCTTTAGTGTTTGATCGGAGGCAGGGTTCCCCCCCCGCCCTTGTTCTTCTGCGTGGCTTGGTTGATGGAGCCGTCCGGGTTATGTGCGACATTGTGGCACACCAGGGTGCAGGTATTGGTGGCGCGGGTGTAGGAGACGGGCGTGCCCCCATTGGCAGCCACCACATTGATGTCGAAGTTCACCAGACGCTCGCCGGAGATGGTCCCGCTTCTCGCGCCCATGCCGTGGGCGGTATGGCAAACCGAGCAGGTGAAGCCGGTGTTGATGTGGTCACCGTGATGGTTCCAGCTGGCATTGGAGACGACGTTGTGAAGGTCGTGGCACTTGCCGCACATGGCGTACGGGCCCTTAATGCTGAGGTCGGGGTTCGGATACAGGTTCGTAATCAACTGACCGGGTCCGGGCGTCTGGCTGAACTCATAGTCTCTCTCGAGGATGTGCTTGTTGGTCGATCCATGCGGACCGTTGGGACCCAAGCCCCCAAACTCGCGATTGTCGTCGCTATTGTGGCAATCGGTGCAGAAGATCTGGTTACCCATGGAACGCCCGTGAGTGGTACCGCCATTCAAATCCAACATCGTAATCAGCAAGCTGGGCTGGGGTAGCGAACTGGTGCGGGGGTGGGTCACGGGATGGCTCGAGGTAGCGGTGGCAGCGAATTGCGGGATCACATTCAGAGGATCGCCCGCCGAAACCGCCCTTAGCGGCAGATAGCCGAACACGGGATTGGCAACCTTCCCCGAACTTGAGCCGTGGCAGCGCAGACAATTCTCGTATTGATTGACGGACGGATTAAGGATGGTTATGCCGTCCGTAGCACTGATTCCGGCAACGCCATTTTGCGACACGCGGATGGCCGGAGGCGGCGGGAAGACAGACACCTGATTGGAGGAATGTCCGTTGTGGCAGTCCGCGCAGGTGGCATGCCGGTTGTTGTTCAGCAGAACATCTTCGGCAGCGTCGTGGGCATTGTTCCCCGCGGGAAACGGATGCCCCACCTTGGCAAACTCGGCGTAGACATTGGGGATGGCAGGATCGATATTCGCACTGCCGTTGTGGCAGGCGATGCAGTCCTGCTCATTGGGCCCGCGCAGCAGGCGCATCGGGCCCTGCGCGTTGTGGGGCACATGGCAGGAGATACACGCGTCTTGCCCAACGGTGCCATAGCCGCCAAGTTTCGCCTGCCCGGCTACTTTGTTGGTCGCCAGCGCATGCGCGCTGGTGGCCCATCCCGCCAGCGGGTTGACCTGGCCGGACATCGTCCGGGTGGGATCGTGGCAGGCAAGGCACATCTGCGCGTTCGAACTGTCGCGGACCAAGAAGTTCTGCGATAACTTATCGATGGCCTGCACATGAGGGTTATGACAGGAAGTGCACTCAATGTTGCCGTCGATCAGTGTCACTTTCCCCAGCGGATCGCCGGTCTTGCCCTGCGAAGCCAGCGACGCGATCAGGTCGATCGTATCCTTGATGGGCAGAACCAGGCTGAAGGGATGCGAACTCTGGAGGTTGGTCCCGAAGACATCGGCGGGATACATGGATCCGGTCATGGTGATCTGGCCATAGACAATCGTCTGGCCGGGTGCGACCGTTCCGTCGTGACAGCTCAAACACAAGTTGCTGTCGGCGCCCAGGGTAGGTTGGGCGCCTTTTTGGTGATAGGTGGTGCTGGTATAGAGCGAATAGGTCGCCGTAGTCTGCGTCTGGTTCCAAAGCGGCGTTCTGCCCCCAGCCCCGTTGTGGGGCTCATGGCAATAAGTGCAGGAACCAGGCCGAGCGCCGGTAATCGGCGATTTGCTGCTCGGCCCCAGGTCATGCATGCCGATTACATCGCCCGTGATCTGCGCCAGCAGGCCAGGCCCAGCCAACATCAGCACCGCGCAAACAGATAACAAGCCCCGCTTCACTGGGACCCTCCCTTGCCCGGCTTGGCGACGCCGTAGTAATGAAAGACCTGGACCCGCTGGTTGAAGGAATCCACCACGAAAATCCGGTCGTTATGGTCGATAAACAAGCCGGCCGGCAACTGAAACTCACCTGCGCCGGTGCCGCGAGTGCCGAAGTAGTACAGCAGATTTCCGTCGCGGTTGAAGACCTGCACCACGCCCCACAAGCCATCCACCACGTAGAGATCGCCCTCAGAGTCGAGCCCAATCCCTTTAGGACGGAACATTGTCCCGGGAGCGTCGCCGATCCTCCCCACCGCGTACTTAAAAGCCCCGGAGCGGTCCAGCACCTGCACGCTGAAGTTCATGGCATCCACCACGATCAGGTTCTGGCCGTCCAAGCGCAGCTCGGTCGGGAAATTGAACTTGCCCGGGCCTTCGCCGTTTTCCCCGATGGTCTGCACCACGCCGCCCTGCATGTCCAGAACAAATATCTTGTTGCGCAGCGTGTCGGTGACATAGATCCGCTGGGCCGCTGAATCCACCGCAATCCCGGTGGGACGCTTGAAGAAACCTTCGCCGCCCTTCAGGCTCCCGATGGCCCGCTGATACTTCCCGTCGGAGTTGAAGACGAACACCTTGCCCACCTCCGAATCGGTCACGTAGATGTTGTCCTGGGCATCCACGGCGACGCACTGCGGCGCCAGCATCGGGTCCTTCCCTTTGCCGGCGCGCGACAGAAACTTGTACTTCTGTTGCTGGAAATCGAAGACGTGGACCCCGATGGCTCCCGGGTCGGTCACAATGATGCGCCCGCGGGAATCGACGGCGACGCTGTAGGGACGGACCAGACTGTGGAACTCCGGCTCGCCAGCCACGAAGTCAACCACTTTGTTCCAGAAGCTGCGCTTCGGTTTCACTTCGCGCTGGGAGCTGAAGCTACGCTCGTAGCTGAGCTTGCGGCCGCCTTCCAGCAACATATCCGGAGGCGCCGGCTGGGTGGGCTTCTCTTTGGGCTTGGACGCCCACGCCGGGGTCAGCAGGAGAAGAACAATGCAGGCGGCGTTCGAGAAGAAATGTGAGGTTCTCGTGCGCGCTCCTCCTAGAAGAAATTGAACCACCTGGTCACCCCAATAAAGAACGAGGAAATGTTGGCGGGCGGAAGACCTGACGCGCTGAAACCCTGCGACAGGTTTGCGTATCCCCCTACCAAATTCATTTTACGGAATTGGTATTGGAATTGCGCATTCATTCCCTCAAATTGGTTGGAAGACCCAATTCCGGCGTTCACCGTGTTGGCCGATGATTTGGAGTAACTGGCCGAGACCGTCAGCTTGCGCAGCGGGGTGCTCCCAAGGCTGAATCCGTAGCTGGTCCCACCGTAAAGGGTGATCAGGTCCGAGGGTATGATCGGCGGCAGGTTCAGCGGCAGTATCCCGCCCCCGGTAATAAGTCCGATGCCATTCGATTTGGCGTAATTGGCGCTGAGATTGATGTACTGTTTCCACCCGAAGCCGGTCGAATAGCCTTGGCTGTTGCTGTTGGTACCGGGTAGGTTGGTCAGACCACTGTGGCCGACGTTTGCGGCCGCGCTCCAATTGAAATCGCCGAAGCGGCGCCTCACGTTCCCCGAATAGCTGTAATACGAAGTCGTGTAGGTGATCAGCAGGGTGGAGACATTCTGCGCATAGTTGAAGGACCCGCCCACGAACCAGGGGCCGATGCGGCGGTTATAGCTGGCGCTGGTCGCGAACCCGAGCGCGTTCTGGTTGCTGCGGTCCACCATGCTGTCAATCACGCTCAGAGCAGTGTTCAGGGAGCCGCCCAAAAGACCATGCGTATAGGTGACGCCCGCGCTAAAGGAAGTTGCTCCGAAGTTGTCCCCCAGGTAAGTCTGCTCGCGGCGATCGGCTTGCGCCTGGAGTTGCAGGTTCGACGCCAGGGAATAGCTTGCCCCCCCGGTCAGGTCCCAGGCATGGGACGATTCCAGGCTGTTTGCCGGCACCAGGCTGTTGCCCGATTGGAGCAGCGATTGAAACAGAATTCCCGCCAGATTATCGGTGTAGCTGGTGGTCACCGACATCTGCAGTTTGTCGTTAGGTTGCACCGCCGCCGCGGCGACCAGGGTGTCAAAGTCGCCCTTGTAGCTATAGCCAAGATAGTCCGTATCGATATTTGACCGGTAGAAGCTGGTGGAAAAATTTCCATTCAGGGGAAGCTTATGCGACGCACTCACCCCGTAACCGCTGTTGTCGGTGGTGATGGTTCCCGTCTGCTCGCCCTGGAATACCTGTGGAACAATGGAGTTGGAAGCGCCCTTCTGATAAGAAGCGCCCAGATTGAAACCTGCAATCGAATAACTCGAACTCAGGCCGAAGGAATGAAAGTTGGAACTGCCATTGCTATTCTCCCCATACACCGAGTACTGGTTATTGCCCGTCTGGAAATTTGCCGTGAGGGAGGGCCAGTCGGGAAGGAACTCGCTCCAGTTAATCCCAAAAGTGTCGCTATTGCCATGGGTGGTGAAGTTGGGCAGCCCCGGTACCGCAAATTGCCCTTCGCTGTTATACGCCTTGGCATAGCTGATCGATCCCGGAAAATGGCTGCCGCTGAAGATGGAACTGGAGAAATTGACGCCGCTGCTGTCGGAGATGGACTGGAAGTTGGAGTTGGCCCGCGATTGCCCGTAATAAGGGGAGAGATTGAAGGACACGAAATTGGGACTGTAGTAGTACCCGGAGGCGGTGGCATTGCCCCCGAGATTGAGGCCGTGTGACGACTGCATTTCATTGCCAAAGTCTCCGCTGTAGCCGGCGGAAATGACTCCGCTCAGGTTGGTGCTCAGCTCGCCCACCTGGATCTGGCCGGCCGCCGGCAGCGCCCAAAGCAGCAGCCCGGCTATCCCGCAAAACGCATCTCGGATCCTACGGCGCACGGCCTATACCTCGTCCCTACAACACCTCGACCTTGGCGCCCTGGTGCAGTTGCTTATCGAGGCTGGCGCGCAGGTCGTTGGTCTTCTTCTGCTGCAGCTCTTTTTGCAGCGAGGCTTTGACATCGTCAAATTTCGTTTTGCCGGCCGGGACGTGCTTGACCAGCCGAACGATGGTGTAGGCCTGCTCCACCTGGATAATGTTGCTGATCTGTCCCGGCTGCATGGCTGCCAGCGCCTGCACCACGGGGGGCGGCAGCTTGGCGCGATCCACCGGCTTGTGGTAGCCCATCATCACGCGGTAGTCATCTTCGGAGATTTTTTCCGCCAGCATGCCAAAAGCTTCATCCGTGTTCGCCGCTTTCGCCTGCTTGAGCGCATCGTCGGCCCGCTTGCGCTGCTCTTTCAACAGGCTTGGGGTCGGCTTCTCCGGCGGCAGAATGGTAATGGTCTGGAAGGCGAAGGCTTCGGGATATTTGAAGCGCTCAGGGTTCTTATCGTAGTAAGCCCTTAGCTCGGCCAAGCTCACCGTAGACTTTTTGTCCACCTCGGCCTTCAGCAGTTGGTCGATCAACAGCGAGCGCTTGATCTTTTCGCGCAGTTGCTGTTCCGAGCCTTGAAACTCTGCCTTCAAGAGCTGTTGGTACTCCTCGGGAGTGGCGAATTGTTTACGGAAATCTGTCTCGGCGCTTTTCAGACGCTCCGGCGAGACCGTCATTTTCCGCCGCTGCGCTTCCTGATAGACCAGTTCCTCGAAGATGATCATCTGCAGCGCGCCGCGGCGGATGTCTGGCGCCATCTCCGCGGGAATGTTGCCGTTATGCTGGCGCGCATAAGGAAACATGGTAAACATTTCCCTCTGCAAATCGCGGTCGGTAAGCACCGCGCCGTTCACGCGCACCACCGGCTTGCCACTGGGTTGGTTGACTGCCTTTTGCGGTGTTGAGAACTGTGAGGGGGTGTGCGAGGCAACCTGGGCAACTGCGGCGGTGACGGTAAGCAGAACTATTGCGATTGCATTCCGGTACTTCATCACTTCTCCTCACCCCTGAGGTTAAAGATTGAGGGGAGGAAGTTCCTCCCCTCGGTTAAGCCGACAAACTAGAAGGTCGTCGGAATGGCGTCGCCGCCGTTCATCTCGTTGGCTTCGCCACCATGGCACTGACGGCAGAACTGCGCCGTCTGGTTGGAGCCAGACGTTCCGCTGCCCGGGTTGTAAGGCGCGCGGATGAAGAACATCGTCTTGTAGTTGCCCGGAGTCAGACCTGAATTCGAACTCTTGACAGGCACTATGTTCATGAGGTGCTGGTTGTGGCAGGTCGTGCAAGTTACGACGGCCGTGTTGTTATAGGCGCTCAGGCTGACGAAGAAGCCATAGTTGACAAAGAACTCAGACGACTTCGGGCCGTTCATGGAGATGACGCCGTTGGTTTCGGTGCAATCCCAGTTATGCGAGCCCCCGCAGCCAACCGCCGCATTCAGGCCCACCGGGTGATCGTTGAGGTAATCGCCAGCGCCGTTGCCGTCCTTGCCGAGCAGGGTCGGAATGATGTTCTTGGTTCCATAAGTTGGCGGCAGGGTCTCATAGACCTGGTTTCTCATCATGGCGCCCTGGGCGTAGTTGCCGTCGTGGCAGCTCAGGCACAAGGTGATGTTGAGGTCAGGCGTGGAAGCGGTGAATCCAACCAACGTCTCCGCGTAATTGTGGCCCGGGCCGGTCCCGCCGAAGTTGAAGGTCCTTCCAACCAGATTGCCTACGTCCTGGCCCCACAGCGCGACGTCGCCAGAAGTAGTATCGCCAGAGCTCATGTTGCCGTTGCCCCATGCGCCGCTGTGCGGAGCGTGGCACGCAGCGCAGCCGCGGCCGTAGTTAAGGTGAGCGCCCAACACGTCAGACGTTGGGTTTCCGATCTGGGCCATCGCGAACATCCCGAAGGCCAGAATCGTGAGGGTTACTAAGATTACTTTTTTCATGAGATCGATCTCCTGATATGGACTGCAGTTTTTGATTCCGTACTCCCGGAGACCCTAGGCCCCAATGGCCTCCGCTGGTGGTAAGAGCAACTGGCTGGCCGAAAAATGAACAGCGCCTCATTTTCATATAAGTTACTGATAATAAGCGGCTTGCTTAACAATTAAAACCTAGTGACGGCGGTCACAAATGGGTGAAAAGAGCCACTTGGCAGGACTGGCTGGTTAAATGCCCCAATCGGAGCAAAGCTGGGGTAAGGTTTGGTGCGGGGAAACACCGGGAGGAGACTACGGCGTAGCCTTCGACGTCACGCCAGTCGCGCTCACAAAATACAACTTTAGCCGTAGGCCCATGGGAAGGCTATGGACCAAGAATTCACCACGGAGGCATGGAAAGCACTGAGAAAACTCCATGGAAACTAAGAATTCGTTTCTTCGCGGCCTCCGTGGTGAATGATTCGTTGAAGCTTACTTCTTGACCTCGGGCATGGCTTGCGCGTCGGGTTTGGTCTGCGCGGCCTGCTGCGTGGTCGCGGGCTGCTCGTTGGCCGCCTTCTGGCCGCCTCTCTGCGCTTCCTTCTCCTTCTTGAGCTGCTCGGCTTCGGCATCGGTGATGTAGCGGAACTGCTGCACCCGGCCGGGGTATTGCTCCGAGGTGAAAACGCGGTTGTTCTTGTCGATCGCAACCCCGACCAGCGATTCAAACTGGCCCGGATAGTGACCAGGTCCGCCGATGTAAGTCAGCAGTTGTCCCGCGCGGTTGAAAACCTGCAACTGATTCTGCATCGCGTCCGCCACCCAGATGTGCCCATCGCCGTCCACCGCGATTCCCTTGGGCCGCGCAAAATACCCCGGACCGTCGCCGTTCTTGCCAAAAGTGCTGAGGAAGTTGCCGTCAGCGTCGAAAATTTCCACCCGGTCGTTGAGCGTGTCGGTGACGTAAACGTTGCCGTCCTTGTCCACAGCCACACCCTGGGGCGCGGCAAAATTTCCCGCATCCATGAGGAAGTGGTTCTTGCCGGCGGTGCCAATCTTGCGCAACAACTTGAGGCTGTCTGCGTCATAAACCAGCACCTGGTCCTGTTGGGTATCCACGATGTAAAGGAACCGGTTCTCCTTGTCAATCGCCAGTCCCACCGGATCGATGAGGCCTTTGTCAATCTGGTCCACCACCTCATGCTTGGAGTTGAAAACCAGCACCCGGCGCAGCTTGCCATCGGAAACAAACAGGCGGTCGTCGTCGTCGATGGCGAGAGCGTTGATCAGGCCGAAGTGCGCCTCATAATTATTACGAATCAGCACTACGTCGCGGGTTTCCGTGTTGAAGATGAAGATCGCCCCCACCCTTTGGTCGGCCACATAAAGCTGGCCCTTGGAATCCACCGCCATGCCATAAGGACCAATGAGCTGGAAGGGGAAATTCTTAAGATTTTCCTTCTCGTCCTGCGGCTTGGAGCCTGCCAGCCGGTCCATCCAACTCTGCTTGGGCTTCGGTTTCGACGCCGTCGGGGTACGGTCGATTTTCATCCCCGCGTAATAAGCCGTATAGCGCACGCGTGGAATGGAAGGCGGCTGCGGCCACACCAGTTTGGAGATGTCGATCTTGGACAGATCGACCATTTGTTCTAACCCTGGTTGGGAGGGGGCTTCATCGGTCTTCTTTTTCTTGCCGGCATAAACGGAAACTGGCGAAGCCAGCCCCATCATAAGCACGAGCGCCAGCGCCATCCCAGCTTTGCCGCGGCGAAAACGAGTTGGGTAAATCGTAAGCATCTTTACCATTCTCCACATCCTAAAATCTATTTCGTGATAACCCTCATGTCGAGCCGGTTCTTGTGGCAGTTGTCGCAAAACGCCATGTTGTTGGCCTGGTCCTTCACCAGCAGATCGGGCTGAGCGGAAGAATGCGGCTGGTGGCAGCTCAGGCAGCTCATGGAATACTTCACTTTGGTAATGTTGGCCGGATCCATAACGTCACCAACCGGGTGGTTCTCCACCGGATGGCCCAGGCCGTAGCGCAACGGAAGGATCGCCACCTTGTGCTTCACATAGTAGTCGTCGGGCAGCTTGACCTTGCCGTTAAAGATGGTCAGCAGGTGTTCGGATTCCAACTTCTGCGGTCGCGAATCCGGGCCATGACACTCCAGGCACAGCGCATTGCCCTGCACCCGCAGCAGCTTGGGATTGTCGCCGCCATGCGGCTCGTGGCAGGTGGCGCAGCCCTGGCCAAACGCCGGTTGATGCAGGTGCGCCTTCTTCATCTGCTCCGCTTGCTCACTGTGGCAGGCGAGACATGCGTTCACCGGGTCAGGCTGCAGAAAGCCCGGCGTCGCTCCGGCGTGCGGATTGTGGCAGGCGATGCATTCGCCCTGCGCGCCCGGATGGGGCACTTTGGCCTTCTCAATCTGCTCGGCCTGCTCGCTGTGACAGGTAACGCACAGGGCCCTGGTATCGCTCTGGGTCAGCACCACCTTGCCGTCTTTGGCGGGCGCGTGACAGGTATCGCAGCTCCCGCTGGCGAAGGGCGCATGCGTAAACGCCTGCATCAGCTTGGGCTGCGACGACTGGTGCGGATCGTGGCACTGCACGCAATTGGCGGTGGCGAACGGTTGCCCTTGATGCGCCTTAATCAGGCCCGCGTCCTTGGGATCGTGGCAATCGAGGCACAGCGCCGGAGGCGCCTTGGTGAGGTGATAGTCGAACTCGATCTTGCCCTTCTCGCCGACCTTGTGAGTAACGTGGCAAGTTTCGCAACCCATGTCCAGCGCCGCGTGCCGGCTGCCTTTCTCGGGAACGTTCAATCCTTGCTTGTGGCAGCTCAGGCAGAGGTTCTCGTTGGCCCCGCCTGAAGTCGGCTTCAGCAGTTGGTTCTTGTTGTCCGAAGTATGCGGATCGTGACACTTGAGGCAATCGCGGACCGCCGGAGGATGGACCGTGCCTTTCAGGTCGGCAGCGTTCTTGTCGGCGTGGCAGGTCAGACAAAGCGAGTATGGCGTTGCCGTGATCAGCTTCACGCGAGTGACATCCTTGTTCACTCGCACTTCGTGGCAACTGGTGCAGCCGGTCGCAATGGCAGAATGCACGAACTTGCCCTTGGCTTTGTCCTGATGACACTCGATGCACTTGGCGGAGTCTGTGTTCTTGTCCAGCGGTACGGGATGTGTGGCCGCGCCGCAAAGGCTGGCGCTCCAAATCAAGCCCAATCCCAAAAACAACCGTACTGCCCTCACTGATACCTCCCCACCTGTGACTAACTATATGTGCAAGTCGAATGCCGTCGCCCGCCGGGCCGCAGAGAGTTGGCCCTGACGGCGCTAAGTTGTTGTTTCGGAGAGAATTAGACGGCCGCGAGATTTCTCCGTTAGCATCCCGGGAAGGCCGCATTGAGACTCGCGGAATGGGTTTTCCTCCGCACGCAAAGGTGAAATCCCCCACCAACTTCCCTCTGCCATAGAGTAACGCAAGCGCCGGTCGCCGGCCATAGCACCCCAGGGTGAGGTGCGGAAGTTGGCCGAGGGCCGACTAGCTGTCGAATGCGCGCTTTCATCACCGCAATGCGTGATATGCCTCACTCCAGCGGCGGACATAGAAGGGTTCGCTCTCGCGCAATTGCCCCAATCGCAATGACTTGCATGTTTGTGGCGGGATGGCTTCCTACGTGCACTTTATCAGGTGCTCACGGGAAGGAGCACGCATGGCCTTCAGCCTTTCATACATTCCAAAACGCATTCATAAGACCTTCGCCAATTTGCGGACGGGCGTCGTCCTGCTGATCCTGGTTGTAATCGCCTCTGCCATGGGAACCTTCGTTCTACAGCGTCCCGCCACCGACGCGGACAAACTCGCCCAAGCTTACTCTCCCAACACACTACGCTGGCTTGATCACTTGATGCTCACCGACGTATTCCATTCGTGGTGGTTTCTCACACTGCTGGGATTGGTAAGTCTGAGCATCGTGTTGGTGTCGATTGATCGCTTTCCCAATGCCTGGCGCTTTTACGCCAGGCCATATCGCAAGACGGACCGGCACTTCCGCGCAGCGCTTCCCCACAAGGTTGAGCTGCCCATCAAGAATGCCGAAGACGGACTGAACGCCGCCGAGCGTGCACTCAAGAAGCTGGGCTGGCCGGTCGATCGCGTCGCCTACAAAAACGAACCCTCCTTATATTGCGAGCGGCATCGCTTCTCGGTAATGGCGGTGTACATCGTCCACGCCAGCCTGCTTCTGATCTTCGCCGGCGGCATTGTTGATGGGATCTTCGGGTATAGCGGTTTTCTGGCGCTGCACAAGGGTCAAACCGGCAACGTTATCGAGCTGCGCAGCGGGGGCAAGAAACAGCTTCCGTTCGCGGTGAAGTGTTACGCCGCCGGACAAGAAAACTACGCTGACGGTTCGCCCAAGAAGTGGTGGTCGAAGCTGGCCGTCGTGCAGGACGGAAAAGAGGTCGAGTCAAAGCAGATTGTGGTGAACGATCCGCTGGTTTATCAGGGATTGCGTTTCTACCAGTCCAGTTACTGGCTCGACAACCACACTGTGGACTCGCTGCAAATCGCGTGGGTGGCGAAAGACGGCAAGGAAACACCTCTTCAGTTGCAGATGAACCAGCCGGTCGCCTTGGATAGTAACGCCACCGTTGCCCTGGTGGACTACATTCCCGACGCATTCGTTCGCGACGGCCAGGTGTTCAAGAAGTCCGACGACATTGAGAATCTGGCGTTCGGGCTGGAAGTGAAAGATCGCGCCACCGCCGAAGTCACCAAGGTCTGGCTGTTGCCGGCACAAGGCGCTGTCCTCGGTGGAGAGAAGCTGAACTACCAATTCAAGAATCCGACCGGCGCCCAGGACATCGCCTTGGCGGCGGTCACCGGCCTGGAAGTTTCGCATGAGCCCGGACAGTGGCTGGTGTGGGCGGGCGTCCTGTTGATGAGCGCCGGGCTGGGAGTTGCGTTCTACATGGTGCACATGCGCCTGTGGGTCGTGGCCATTCCGGATGCCAAGGGCAAGCTGGTGCTGTGGATTGGCGGTCAAGCCAACAAGAACCGCGACCGCTTCGAACAAAAGTTCAACGACGTAGTCGAAGGTATCCGGAGCGAAGTGGAAAGCGCGTCGGCCGTATCGCGGCCGGCCCGCAAAGAACAACCTGAACTAACGCTGGCCGGGGTCAAGTAAGAAGAAGCGAGGGCTAGAGCCCGATTCGTTTCTATGCCTCGGCGGCACGGCTAAAAGCCGTTGCCCTGATACGAAGCAAGACGGAGGAAGAAGATGGCAACCCGCGCACGGGTCGTACGAATGGAACCACCTGCCGCAACCGGCGGCAACGCCCTGCTGGTCCTGGTTGGACTATCAGTCGTTTTTCTGCTGGTCGTGGCCTTGCTTGGCGTAGCAAAATCTGGCGGCAGCCTGATCAGCGAGAGCAATTTTCTCTACGTAGCGCTGATCTTCTACGCTGGCGCCGGCTCGTTGTACATGGGATTTGGAGTCACCGGAACGCCGCGTTATGTCAGATATGCCTCGGTGGCCACCTCAATCGGACTGGTGGCTAATACGCTGGCCGTGGCACACCGCTGGTATCTCTCCGGCCGCCCGCCCTTCGCCAGCATCTACGAGATGCTGCTGAGCTTTGTTTGGGCGGTGGCCGCCATGACGCTGATTGCCGAGAAGAAGTTCGGCGTCAAGATCATTGGCAGCATCACCATGCCCCTGGCGGTGGTTTGCGTCATCCTGATGCAGTTGCTGCCCTCGGAAGTGCGGCCGCTGGTGCCGGCGCTGCAATCTACATGGTTGCACGTGCATGTCACGCTGGCGATGTTGAGTTACGCCGCCTGCGCCTTGAGTTGCGCACTGGCCATGATGTTCCTCATCCAGGACAACTTCCAGACCGAGAGCTTCCTCGCCTGGACAAGCGCGATGGTGAGCGCGATCTACATCGCCATCGTTGCCACTCGCTTCGAGAAGTGGGGCGGCTTGTCGGTTACCGGATGGGATGCCCAAACCAAGTCAGACATTTTTCTTGGCCGCGGCATGCGCCTGTTCGTCACCGTTCCCGACCTGGGTTGGCTGTTTGTGATTGCGGCGTTAGCGGCTATCGTTCCCCTGCTTCTGTATTTCGCAGGCCGCGTCAAGAACGACGGATCATTCTACGGGACCGCCAACAAGGCGGTGTTTATCAGCATTCTGTTGCAGCTGGTGGTAGTGGCTGCTTTCGTTCTTCGCGTTCGCGATGCGGCTTACCCGTCACCTGACCAGGATGGACTCTTCCCGACCAGTCTGGCTGCCAGCCCGTTCCTACTGGGGGGCATGGTGACGGGTATTTTTGCTTCCCTGCTGTACTTGATGCTGCTGTGGCGGCGCGCCGACCTGCAGGGTCTGCTGCCCTCGGCCGACACGCTCGACCGCGTCACCTACAAGACCATCGGCATCGCCTTCCCGCTGCTGACCGGCATGATTGCCGCCGGCGCGTACTGGGCGAACCGCACCTGGGGTTCGTATTGGAGTTGGGACCCGAAGGAGACCTGGGCCGCCATCACCTGGCTGGTTTACGCAGGATATTTACATATGCGGATCACGCGGGGATGGCGCGGGCGTAGGGCCGCGTACTTCGCCATTCTGGGTTTCGGCGTTGTGATCTTCACTTTCCTCGGCGTCACGTATCTGCTTCCCGGCTTACACGCGTACGCATGAGGAACAAGGGCTGGCCGATCCGGTTCTGAGGATGGATTAGGCCCCAAGATTCAGGCCGATCCTCCAGCCCTGAAATTTCAAGTCGTCACGGAGACGAGCAGTAGCTTACAGATGTCAGTCTCATCCCCATTCCGACTCTATGACGCCGATCCCCCGGCGCGGGCTGAGACTCCGCCTTGGGAGCAGCCGCCGGTGGCGCGTAAGCGCCATCTCAATTGGGCGCTCAAAGCGGTGTTGCCTATCGCGGCGGTATTACTGAACGGCCTGCTGTTGTTTGTGCTGGTTTCCTTGTCGCTCGCCGAAGGAGAACGGCACGTCATCCTCGCCGTCGCCGCTGCCGGCGCGTTGCTCATTTGCGTTGCGGTCATCATGGTGCTGGCGGTTTCCGTCCGCCGTCCCATGTTGGAGTTGCAAGACAAGATCGCGCGGGTGCGGCTGGGCGACATGGATGTCTCGGTCAGCTTTGCCTCACGTAACGACGAGATTGGCGACCTGGGCCGCGACTTCAATGACATGGTGGCGCAACTGGAGGCCAGCCGCGAAGAGATCCAGCGTCTGCATCAGACGCAAATGTCGCGCGCCGAACACTTCGCCACTCTGGGAGAACTGGCGGCCGGACTGGCCCACGAAATCCGCAATCCTTTGGCCGGCATCGCCGGCGTGATCGAAATCATCGGCAGAGATCTGCCGCCCAACAGCCCAGCGCGTTCCGTCATCAAGGACGCCAAGGAAGAGGCGGTACAGATCAATCGCATTCTCACCGAACTGCTGGAGATTGCCCGGCCCAAACCACCACAATTTCGCGTCGGCGATATGTGCAGCACGGTCGAGCACGCCGTGATGTTCGCGCGCCAGCAAGCCATGACCAAACGCATCAGCGTCGAATTGGAAATTAAGGATGTGATTCCGCCGGCCGAACATGACCCCAATCAGATCAACCAGGTGTTGCTGAACCTGCTGCTCAACGCCATTCAATCCATGGATAAGCCCGGTGTCATCCGCGTCTCCCTGGAGAGCGATGAGGACGACGTGCTGATCACCGTGGCGGACGAAGGCAAGGGGATTCCGCCGGAACACCTGCCCAACATCTTCCGTCCCTTCTTCACCACCAAGGGGCACGGCACTGGGCTGGGACTTTCGCTCGCCCGGCGCATGGTGGAAGCGCACGGCGGCCACATCGACGTCACCAGCGTAGTGGACAAAGGGACCCAATTCCAGGTCCGGTTGCCGATTGCACCGCTCCAGGCGGAAGCCTCGTAGCAGCACGATTGAGATCGCCTAGTCTGGATTATTCATAAGCGGACATGATTTCTTGGAGTGTCATCCTGAGCGACGAGGTCGCCGTGGCGACCGAGGAGTCGAAGGAACCCTATCGTCGCCAGCAATCCCCGGCTCGGTGCTCAGCCACGCGGCTACATCATAATTTCTCGCAGCTATAGGGGGCCTTCGACTCGCCCGCTGCAGCGGGCTCGCTCAGGATGACAATTCAAATGCTGCTGAATAATCCAGCCTACGCCAGCACCGACGTGCAGAACGCACACCGGCGGGCCTCGATCGGGACATCGCTCTGGCACTCCGGGCACTTCTTCTTGTCGGGCAGGGCCTGCTTCTCAAAACGCTTCATCAAATGATTGACCGGCAAAACCACAAAGTAATACACGGCCGCAGCGACCAGCAGAAATGAGATGACCGCATTGACGAAATCGCCGTAAAGAAACTTTGCTCCATGGGCCTGGAAGAAGAAGCTGGAAAAGTCCGGCTTGCCCGCCACGGCGGCGATCACCGGAGTCAGCAAATCTTTCACGAATGCGCTGACCACGGTACCGAAAGCGGCGCCGATAACCACGCCCACCGCCAGATCAACTACGTTGCCTCGCAGCACAAAATCGCGAAATCCTTTGAACATAGGCTCCTCCTCAGCATGTTTGAACGCGGAATCTGCGCGCTAAGCCAGTTTAGCCGGGTTGCTGTCCCTCTCCTTGAAACGCGATGGTGACTGCCTTTCGACGGCAAGCAGTCGGTTGACACTTAAGCCGGGACCTCGTTCTTGAGATCTGACTGGCTACCATAATACTGCTGGTCAGCGGTTTCCCCGGCCAGGGCTGCACTCGGAATTTTAGTCGTTGGCGGAATCGTCCGGCTGGGTTGGATCCAGTGCGCACTCCAGGCAGATTCTGGCAGAGGGTTTGAACCCTTGACTGCGGAAGAAACCCAAGAGGGCGAAGTCGTCCCAGGAAACTTCCGTCCGCAAGGCGGTGATTCGCAGGGCCCCGAGATTGAGGCGCAACTGTCGCATCAGCGCCTTACCGACGTTTTTTCCGCGAACGCCGGGATCCACTGAAATTGCGTCAATGGAAGCTGTAGGCTCTGCCACCCCATATTCACCATAGTAGAGCGACCCAATGACGAAGCCCACAACGCGGTTGTCCAGTTCGGCCACGAGGGAGATTTGCAGGCTTGCCTGGGTTATGCTGCGCTGGAGCATGAGCTCGAAATAGCGAGGACGGCGGCGCCCGCTGGCCGCAGCATCAATCGCCACGATGACATTCAGATCGTCCTGGCGCATGGTGCGCACCAGCACCGCATCGGTCTCCAGCAGACCCGCTTCTTCCATGTCTCTTGTCGCCATGGTTCTCCTCCCAACGCGCTCTAGCCGCCCAGGAATTGGCCGGCGTCCACCCGCAGAATCTGGCCGGTGATACGGCTTGCGCCCGGACCGCACAAAAACAGCACGGCGGCGGCAACGTCGGAAACCTCGAGCAGACTCCCCGTTACGGTTTCCGCTTCTGCGGCTTGGCGAACGGCCGCCGGCAACGCTTCCGTGAGCGGTGTGCGTACCCAGCCAGGCTCGATCACGTTCACCAGAATTCCAAAGCGGCCGGTTTCGCGGGCGACGCTCTTGGCCAGGCCAATTAGTCCCGCCTTGCTGGCGGAATAGGCTGAGGTGCCAAACTTGCCGCGCGATCCGTTGATGGAGCCGATCAAGACCACGCGCCCACCCTGTCCCTGGCGCATCAGGGGAATCGCGTGTCGCAACAGCAAAAAGGCGCCGCGCAAATTGACCGCCTGGATCCTGTCCCAATCTTCGACCGCAAGCTTCCAGACGACCGCCTCACGGGAAATTCCGGCAGCGTGAACCACCAGATCGAGCCGCCCGTTCTGCTTGAAGAACTGCTGCACGGCGGAGCCGACGGAATCGTCGCTCCGCACATCGCAATGCAGCCATGGGATGTCATTAGCGGGCGGCGGCGCGAGGTCGAGAGCAGTTGCTACCGCACCGGCTTCTTGCAAACTGCGAACGATGGCACTGCCGATTCCTCCCGAACCGCCGGTGACCACAGCATACTTGCCTGCCAGTTCATTGACGCCGCTCATGCCGGCACCTCCACGTGACGGGCCAGCATACGATGGCGATACGCCCCCCACAAAGCTGCTCCCAGCGCGCCCGCATAAATTGAATTGGGATGGGTGCGCACTTCCAAGTCCAGACCATCCTCGCGCGATTTTTCTTGCAACGCCTGCGCCAGCCCGGTATCTGCGGAGAGACCGCCGGTAATTGCCACCTGACCGTGTGCGTCAATCGCCCGCAGCAACTTGGTGTAGCGGCCGGCCATGGAAAGATGAATGCCTTTCAGAATGTCGGGCGTGGTGATTCCCCGGCTGACCATGTTGATCACATCCGTCTCCGCCAGCACCGCGCAGATGCTGCTGACCACTTGGGGATTGCCGGCGCGGCAAGACAGAGGGCCGATGTCCTCCAAGGCAATGCCCAGGTAGCGCGCGACATTTTCCAGGAACTGGCCCGAGCCGGACGCACATTGGCCGGTCATGCGATAGCTGAGCACGCGGCTGCGCTCATCAATGCGCATGGCCCGCGCGTGCAAGGCCCCAACGTCGAGAACGGCGCGCACTTCTGGCATAAGAAAGATCGCGCCACGGGCGTGGGTGGTCATGCCGTAAAAGTGTCCGCGACGAAAATCCACGAGCTCGCCTTCGCCGGTGCTGGCCACATAGCAAACGTCATCGGCAGCCACGCCAGCCGCGCACAGTGCCGCCTGATACCCGTCATTCACTACTTTGCGCAACTCACGGCGGCGTATGCGCTCGTTGAGCATCGCCAGGACTTCGGTCTCACCGCCGCTGGTCAGCAGGACCGCAATCTTCACGGCGCTGGAGCCCACATCGACGCCAGCGGTAATCTGGTCGTCAACAGATCGCCCCTTCGACGAGATGGTGATCGCGGTGGTCATGCGTTGGCCTGTGCAGCGCGCCGGGCAAATAAAGCCGCACCCAGAGCGCCGGTGTAAATCGAATCGGCGGAAATGTTCAGCGTCCGCTCGCCGTAATTCTCCTGCACCAACTCGCGCAGAGCGCTCACGGCCGCCGGATTGCGGGCCACTCCGCCGGTGAAAGTGAACTCGTCACGGACTCCCCCAGAGCGCGCCAGCAGCGACATCGCACGCAAGATGATGGCGCGATGCAGCCCCGCCACGATGTCCTCACGCCTCTGGCCTAGCGAGAGGCGTTCGCGCAACTCCGCACCGGCGAAGACCGTGCACGTGCTGTTGATCTTCACCCGGCTCGTGCTCTGTTGGGCAAGCGGCCCCAACTCATGCAGCCCCAGGTTCATTTCGTCAGCAATGTAGCCCAGGTAACGCCCGCATCCGGCAGCGCAGCGATCGTTCATCTGGAAGCTGACCACCAGTCCGTCGCCGTCCACCTGGATGGCCTTGGTGTCCTGCCCGCCGATGTCGAGCACAGTCCGGCTGGCGGGGAACATGGCATGCGCGCCCAGCCCGTGACAAAGAATCTCGCTGCGAATCTGCTCCTTGGGAAAAGGCAAGCGCTGGCGTCCATATCCTGTGCCCACGGTCCCGGCTTCTACGATCTGCGCGCCGCAGGTCGCCTCCACCACCTCGCGCAATCGCGGAGCTTTCTCTTGCACGGCCAATGTTGCCGACGCCAGAGTAGGTTCCAGCGCGCCTCGCAATTGCGTTTCGAAGCTGCCCTGAGTGGTCGCATTCTCCACCACGAGGATGGCAGCGTCGAACAGCCCGCACAGCATGTCGAAGGTGATGCCGCGGGGATCGCTGTGTTGTTCCGCCAGTTGCATGTAGTCGGCGGTCGCGAGATCGCGGAAGAAGTCGCTCTTACGCACCGCCAATTCGCTGAAATGCAACCCGGCCCGCTCGACCATTCCATCCACAATGCTTTCGAGCGCAATATTTAGCTCGCGACGATGAGCGCTGTGGCGAGGATCGCCGGCGGCACGGAACAATGCTTCGCGCAGGCGCGCGAGTTGATCCAGGTGCTGCCGAAATCGGAAGTTTCGTTGCAGGGAGGAAAGGAAAGCCTTCTCGACCTGGGCCAGAGCCGGGTCGCCGGTGATCGCCTGCCGGGTGAGCGTGAAGCGAGTGCGGACCATGGCTTCCTCCCGCACCACCTGACAGGCGACATCGTAATTGCTGCGGCTGTTGGTGATGCCGCGGCCAATCACCTCGCCGGCGTCGTCCAGGACGATCGCCTTGGTGGTAGTAGAGCCAAGATCGATGCCGACATAGGTCCGTAGAGCACTCATGCGTTCACGCCAGTGCGCTTTTGTTCCAGCATCTGCAAATAGCTTTCAATGCGGTTCTTGATGTTGGCGGCGGAGAAGTAACGCGGGTCCACCAGGTCGCTTTCGATGAAGCCGCCGGGAACGCCGGTACTCTGCTCCAGCTGGCGCAGCATCAAGAGCTGGCCCACGCTAAAGGAATTGCAACTCTTGATGCTGTTGATCATGAAGCCGTCGGCGCGATACTCGCGAATGTAGCGCTCCAACAATGCCACTCGAGTGGGCAGACCGAGATTGGTGTAACAGCCCATGCAGTATTCGGCCAGCGTTTCCAGTGGGCGTTCGGGATCGTGACGGAAGCCGCCGTCGTACAGCCCTCCAACTTTGGTATAGCTGCTGGCCACTACCACCGCGCCCTCGTCGTAAAACATCTTCCAGAACTCACGGAAGCTGGTCCAATTCGGCGGACCTTCCATCACCAGGCGATAGCGTTCCTTCCCCTGCGATCCTTCCGGGGTCAGCGGCCCCAAGCCTGCGCGCTGACGAGCCTCCACTTCTTCGCGCAGGACGCGGTAGTACGCGACACCCTCAGCGGTTCCACGAAATGCGGTAAACATTGGCCCGATGTAGTACACACCTCCGAAATAAGCATCGATGGGCGAAGGCACGTGCTTGGCCGACTCCAACACCCAGACCAAATCATCTTCTGCCTGCGCCGACAGCCGCAGCATTTCGCGCAGGCGGTCTTCGTCGTAGCGACGGCCGCTAACTGCTTCAAGCTTGGGAATCACTTCTGTGCGCAACTGCTGGACGATGTACTCGACATGATGAGGCAGAATGCGGCCTTCCGATTGGTAGGGAACATGGAGCATGGCCACCGGGCAGTCGTATTCCTGGCGCAGCAGTTCGAACCACTTCATGAAGGTGAAACAGCCGGTATAGGAGAGCAGCAGCAAGTCCGGCGGGGGCAGCCGTTCGCCGGTCGGGCCGATGTTGCCCTTCTTCAGCATTCCGATGTCGCACTTCACGTAGGTGCAGACGTCTTCGCTGTGGCCGTGCTTCTCCGCTTCCGCGATGTAGTCGCCCGACAATTTCCTCATGCCGGACTGCAGGGCGTTGATTTCAGGCAGCACCGGAAGCAGATCGAAGGAGCGCAACAGTTCGGTAAGATTGCCGGGCACGAAAGTATAAACCACTTTGCGGCCCTCTTGCGGAGCGCGCGCGAGCGCAGTGTAATGGCCGGCGATCATCTGCTTTTGCAGAGACATGCTGCGTTCCTTGCCGGCTTCTGCGGGGACGCGAGGGCTGGGGGATGCAGCGGTCATGCTTGGCTCCACAGGCGGATGGAATCGGAGAAGGTGCCTGCCTGCTCACGGATGACGGCGAACTGGCCGGTGTCTTCGGAGTATTTGAATTGCGTGTGGGGGATGCCTTCGCGGTCGAGGGCTGCCACCAGCATGGGTTGTTCCAGCAGGGCGGGATCGCAGAAACTGGGCGCGCAAAAGATGACTCCCTCGGCGCGATTGCGCCGCACAGAATCTACCAGTGCACCGCCGTGTTTCCCTTCGGGCAGGTAGCGCGCGGCCGTCTCGGCGCTGCGGGTGAGGAAGGCCTCGACCAGCGCTTGCAAGGGATCGCCGTCGCACGAGATGTCGCCCATGATCCATCGCAGTCCCAGGAGCAGGTCGTCATCCACGACCCAGCATCCTGCGCGCTCCAGGGTAAGCAGCAAACCCAGCGGCGGCTGCTCGCAGAAGGTTCCCACCAGCACCACCCGGCTCTGGTCGCGATCACGGCGGTCGGTTTCCAAAGGCGCAAGCCGCAAGTATTGCCGCAGCAGCGCGGTGTGATCTTCGGGCGGAAGAACGTTCGCTGCCCGCAACAACACATACACTTCCGAGGTCGGGAAGATCCACGGTTGATGGCTGCGGGCGCGATACAGCTCGCAAATGGCGGAGCGGTTTTCGTTGTACACGGCGATGCTGTGCCGCAGGGCGTCATCTTCGATCGGGCGGCCGCTCAGGCGGCTAAAGTCCTCGCGCAGTGTCTCCAACTCGCGACGCCAGTAAACACCGCCTGTGGCGGACTCAAAATTTTGCGGCAAATCCACGTAGCGGACGTAGCGTTCCGGGAACAACATGGTCCACATGCCCGACAGGTTGCGGATCACATCGCAGATGGAGGGAAACAACATGCCGTCCAGCACGTCGAGCCGGCGAGAGAGCGCGAGTTCGATAGTGCTGCGCGGGATGTGGCAGATGTAACTTTGGAAGTAGGCATCGCCGCGAATGATCTCCAATCGCTCGCCTGCGCCCACAATGCCGACCGGCAACATGCCGGCGGCATGGATCAGCTCGCGCGGAACATAGATGGGCATGTGCCCGATGGCTTTGCGCCCCGCCCCGGCTTCCTTCCAGGCGCGCACCGCCGTCAGCTCGAAGTCGTCGTTCAACTCCTGCGCGCGCTGGATCAGGTTGGCGAGTTCCGGGCTCACGCCAGCCTCGCTTTGACGGTGGCGCTCATCGTTGTTTACCCGCGCCCCCAGCTTGGGCCGTCCAGGGCGCGATCTCTTGAATCAGTTCCTCACTCCACGGCACCCCTTCGGCGAGCCGCCGCCGCAGCAGCACGAAATCTACCTCACGCTGCTCCTTGCTGCCGTAATGGAAGGCGCGGAAACCGGCGCGCGCCTCGGTCATCATGTTCAACGACAGCCAGGCGCGATTGCTCTCGCGGTTGCGGTCCCAGTGTTCCAGCTTGTGTTTGCGCAGGCTCTCAATGGTCTTGATGAGGCAATCGGGCATGGTGTAGAGCAGTTGCGTGCACAGCGTGTCCACGGCTTCATCCAGCAGCGTCAGATCGACGGAACCTTGGGCCAGCAGTTTCTTGCCTTGCTCGCGCTGCTCTCCGGTTTTCGCATCGCCCAGGACCAGCCGGCCGTATTCATCAAGCACACGATCGGTAACCACCAGTGGATTCGGTGTCCACTTCCCGTCCACCTTGAGCGCCGGAACAATCTGGGTCAGACCTCCGAGCCAGTAGAAGCGGTGCGCACTCCACGGCTGGCACAACGTGCAGCTGACCATGGCCCGCTCCATGCCAACCAATAAAGGCAGGAAATCCGTGGAGCCGCCATCGGGCGCTGAGCCGTGCCGCGGGCCGGCCTGGCTGAACACGGCGAGGTCGCTGGCCACGGAAAAATCGCACGCCATGCCCAACTCCTGACCTCCGCCGACGCGCATCCCATTCACCCGGCAAATCACCGGCTTGTCGCATTGCAGGGCGGCCGTCACCAGGTCGTTGAACAAGCGCATGTACTGGCGATACTCGCCGGGATGGCCGGCATAAACTTCCGCGTACTCCCGCGTGTTTCCCCCGGTGCAGAAAGCGCGCGATCCGGCGCCGGTCAGAACTACAGCCACCGCCGCCCGGTCGTTGCTGGCGGCACGCAGAGCCAGGATGATCTCCTTCAGCATGTCGGTGGTATAGCTGTTGAGTTCGGACGGATTGTTCAGCGTGATCCAGACATTGTGCAGTCCTTTCGCCGCTGCGCCCGACCGGTCCTTCACCGCCCGCTGCTCTACCAGGATGGAACGTGTGGGAAACGACTCCACTAGATTGTGATCAATCACGACTGTGTCTCCTTTGCTTGCTACTGCGGGCCGTTGCGATCCGGGACCAGAATCACGCGCTTGCGAATTTCATGGCGGGCCACCGCCTGCAACAATGCGGGGGCTTCGTCCAGAGGATGCCGCTCCACATAAGGGCCCAGGACCACTTTGCCTTGCAGCACCAGCGCCAGCGCAGCCGGATACTGTTCCGGCGGGCAGCCCCAATTGCCGCGCGCGGTGGCATCGAACGCCATCAGGTTGGAGAGCCGCAGCTCCACCTTCTTGGGTGTGAACCCGACTACCGCCAGATAGCCGCCATAATCGAGCAGCGCGAATGCAATGGTTTGACCTGCCGGCGTTCCACTGGTCTCGAAAATTTTCAGCCCGATGCCCTTGCGCCCGGACTGTTTGACAAACGAGCGTACCGCGGATTTCAGTTCCTTCTCGTTCGCCGAACTGGCATCCAAGGTCAGAGAAGCGCCGTGCTGCGCCGCCAGTTCAAGCCTGGCTTGGTCAACGTCGATGGCTACAACTGCGGCGCCCATGGCGGCAGCGATCTGTACGCCGAATCCACCCACTCCTCCCACGCCTACAAATACAGCCACGTCATCTGCTCCTAAGCCAGAGCGGCGAATCGCCTCGTAAGGCGTGGTGACCGCATCGGCGACAACCGAGAGCAGATCAAGGCTGATGCCTGGCGGCAGGTTTTCAGGAACCGGACAAAGCCCGCGGGCGGGAACGCGAACGTGCGTCGCAAAGCCTCCGTCACCATCATTACCGGGCATGAACTGCCGCCGGCAAATCGTCGGCTGGCCGGCTCGGCAGGGTGCACAACTCCCGCAGGAGATCACCGCCGGAACAATTACGCTGCGGCCTTCCCATTGGGTTGCGCCCTCGCCCGCGGCCACAACCCGGCCCGAGATTTCGTGCCCGAGAGTCAGCGGCAGCGGGGCGCGGGTGGGTACACCGTCGAAAGCGAAGCCGACATCGGTATGGCAAACGCCGCAGCCGGCAACCTCTACCACCACCTCGTCAGGGTGCGCTTCCAGAGCGAGAAATTCGTATCTCTCCAGCGGTTGAGCAGGAGCAGTCAGACGGAAGCTGTAGCCGCCTCGGATGGACGACAAACTGGAAATCCCCCTCCCCAAGATGGCCCTCACCGCGACCTCGGGGAGTAGCAACAATAACTTGGCGGCAACCCAAGACTCTGTGATCTAAATCACTAAGGCGAGTGAGAACGGGTGGAAGGGCACGGCTTCAGCCGTGCTGCAAACCTACATTGGGAAGCGGCTTTAGCCTTGGCCCACCATGGCTAAAGCCATTTGAGGCACCAACCTATTTCGCCGGACTGAAGCCCGGCGCTTCCACCGAAGTCGAGGATCTTTCTTTCGTCGGGCGCAGTGCGGGAGGGAATGCCGCCCGTCCTAGAAGGTGAAGGCCAGACCGCCGCGGACGCTGCGGGCCGACTGCATCAGGTACACCGTCTTGCCGTCTGGCCCGATGACGGGCACGTAGCCTTGCGCCAGCAAGTTGCGCAGGTCCATCAGGGCTTCCACGTTACCCGGCATGAAACGCATATGCGGCAACGGTTGACGCACGAAAAGATTGAAGAACGGATCGGTCTGTCCCGCCGAGGCGTTGAAAAGATCGACTCCGGTGAGAGTGTTGTCGCCGCTGGTATAGCGATAGGAGGCGATCCACCGCGTTTTGCAGCGCGGCAAGGAACCATTCAGGCTGAGGGCAGCCGAGTGCCGCCAGCCATGTTGCAGACTGCTGCGCACCACACTCCAATCCAGGTTGGGCTGCTCCAGTTCGAGAACGCCCCCGTAGGCGTAATCGAAGGTCGCAGTAACGGTGTCAGAGATCCGCCGCTGAAATACCAGGCGAATGCCCTGGGCCTCGAGCGCGCCACCATTGAAGCTGAAGGTCCCGGAATAGACATCGGGCAGAATGTCGTCGGTGGACCAGCCTACATCGCCCACCCCCAGCAAAGCGGGGTCCTTGATGCGATCGCGAAAGTACGCGACCTGGAGTTTGTTGTCGCCGGCGCGTTGCGACAGCGAAATCTCGTGATGATGGGCATTCTCCAGCAGCGGCTCACCATCCACCATAGTCATGCGCGGACCCGTTTCGCTGAGGTCGGCCGGAGCTGAGTCGAAACCCTTACTGGCACGCGTGTTGGGTTCGCTGGTGGCGTAGCGATACTCGAGGATGGTATTGGAGGTCAGGTGCCAATCGGCGACCGCAGAGGGACGGAACGCCATGGCTCCGTGGCCCAGAAATTGAATGTTCTGCGCCTCACTGGCAAATTGAAAGTCGAGAAGGTCGCCAATGGAGAAGCCGTCGGAGTACGTCATCGCCACCGCTTCCAGAGCAGCGCGATGCGGCACGGCATCGGGCGTGGCGAAGCGGCGAACAATCAAAGCAATGGTCGGCGTCCAACCTGCATTGCCGGGCCGCCGGTACGAGGCACGCACCACGCCATCCGGGATGCCTGTGCCGTATCCGAGATTTCCCTGCAAGCCGATGGTCGAGGTGTGAAACAACGAATGCTCAACGTTGAAGGCCGTCCCCAAGTCTGACGCGCTGCCGTACCCCTGGCTGGAGCCGCCCGCCATAAACGCCAGACTTCCCGTCGTCCCTTTGTCATCGGCGGCGGTCTCGACAATGACAGGCAACCCGTCGTCGAAACGCAGGATGGGCCGATTGGAGTTGGAGCGCAGGGTCCACTTCCAGCTGTCGTCTTCATCGTCCCGTTTGAGCGTGGGAAGCATCCGGACCGCTTCAAACAAAGTGTTCAGTGTGATGTTCAGGACTTTGCTGGCGCCAGCGGCCAGCGCTACGTCCTCCCGCAACGCGGGCAGGAAAGAGGCGGCAGACACGCGCACGTCATAGCTGCCCGGCAGCAGCCCACTCAGGACGAAAAAACCCTTGGCGTCGGTGTACACGACCTGGCCCTGCCCAGCCGTACCGAGCAGTTGAACCGTGGCGCCCATTTGCGCCACACCGGCCGAGTTTTTTACGTATCCGGATATCGAACCGGAAGTGGCCCCCGCCGCTGTAACGCACAGCGCGACCACTACCGCAAACCATCCCAGTATTCGCGTCATCACTCAAAACCTCCCATTAGAGGTTCCCGGGATCACAAATACTGCGGGCGGATCTACCCGTCCGCGGGCCCTTACTTCCATCCAGCTACTCGACCGCAAAGCGCACCGAGGGAGCGATCTGCTGCTTGGAAATGTTGTCGTCAACTTTTACCGTCAGCTTATAGACGCCCGGCGAAAAGGAGTTCAAGGCCAGACTCTTTTCCAGGGTGATCTGGTCGCCCACGTTGCCCATGGTATCGGTGGACTCCGAGGACTGCAGCACCGCCTTGTTGCTGGCCACATTCACGATTTCGTATTCAATCTTGGCGGAAGACTTCTTGGTCTTCTCGTCTGCCTGAAGATTATAAACCTGCATCCACAGATTCATGCGCTGATCGCGCTTGAAGCTGGGCGGCTTGCCGTCGGCCGCGTCGAGATGCGGGTAAGCCAGCTTGGTCTCCCCGATGACAAAACTGCCGGCGCCAACACTTTTGCTGGCCACCCTGTCCAAGCGGTCGGTCAGGATCATGGAGGAAGACGCCAGTTTGTCTTCGCTAAATTCCGGGACCTGGACGCCGCGGCTCCACGTCCCCACCCGGTCGCCATTCACGTCTTTGACCACCACGTCAAAGCGATAGCGGCCCGCGCGCAGTGGGATCACCTTCCAATACAGCGACGAACGCTCCATGGTTTTTTCCAGCAGTTCCGTGGGCACGTCCACCTGCACGGTGTCTTCGAAGGTCTGTGCGACCCGCCCGGTGATGCCGGTCACGCGCCCGAAGATGTTCACCGTGCCGCGTTGAATGCCGTCCTTGTTGACGAAGGTGATGTCCTTGTTCTTGACCTGCAAAGTTACCGGAACCAGCACAGTATCGCTGGTCACCTTCACAAAGTCGGTGCGAATTTCAAACGGCATCAAGTTAACGTTGATGCGGTGGCTGACCACTTCCTCGAGGTCCTTGAACTTGACCTTGGGCGGCGAGTTGATCTTGGCCAGCATTTCCAGTTTTTCGAACTCATTATTGGTCTCTATCCCTGCATTCGGACCGGCATTGGGGGCAAATCCACCGTTGTTGACCCGGCTGGATTTGCTTGCCATCCCCATTTGCTCATACAGGGTCAGGCCCCCGTTCGGGGTGTACAGCAAGGCATCCTTCTCGTTAGGGTCGGCGGTCAGATGATAGTCGCCGCAGCCGCACACGTCGACGAATTCCAAGTTGATCTCCTGGCCGATGCCCTCGATGTAACGGTAGCGCCAGTCCTCAAAAGGATAGGTTGAAGTTTCCCCGCCGCCTTCATCGATGGGACGGTCGTAAGTACCACCGGAGGGATGTGTCTCCACCGAGTCGGGAGGACCGTACACGATGTAAATACGTCCGCGGTCGGATCTCCACCCCGGTATCCCCGCCGCAAAATGTTCGTTGGCATAGGCAATGCGGCGGTAGTGTTCTTCCTTGAATTCATTTTCCGGCGTGTCCGGAGTTGGATCGCGGCGCAGCCAGAACTGTTCGATAAACTGGTCACGCTCCTCGTCGTTGGAGAGCTGCTTGAAAGCGGTCAGTTCCTCCCCAGTGATGATCCAACGCACGTCTTCGTTGAGCCACTTCTTGTAAGTGGAACTCAACTCCTGCTTCAAAGCCTTGGAGTTGGCCTTCTTCTGTTTTTCCGTCAGAGGACGCTTCAGCGGATCAGCCTGCTGGTTGGCCGCCTGCCCCGGCGCGGAAACATCCGTGCCCTTCGCTGGCTGGTCTTGGGAGGTACTGGGCTTATCGCCAGCGGAAGGATTCGAACTCTGGGCCACAGCTAAACCGGTGGCCAGGGCCCAAGCTAAGAATAACGAAAAGGAAAGGCGAAAACTGCGCAACTTCATGTACACCAACGCACTCTCAAGAAACGATTTGGGACGTTTAAATTGTATGTTCTCGGACGGACGAAAGCAAGGTCGCCGACCGGGATTCCCGGCTTGGTTAGCATGGGAATCGCCCAGTATCACCAACCCTTGCCCCCAGAAAAAGTCGCACTCCATGTGACCAACGCCAGGCCGCCTTCTCTCGGCGATTCGGAGACGAATCGCGGGACAAATTCGGTGATGTTGCCAAACTGTGGCAGCAGCCAAAATTCCCCCACTAACTCGCTATACAAGGGCGCCCAGCTTAGCGGCTATAATCAAGCAACCGGGAGAGCTTCGGAAACCGTCTGCCGCGTGGTCGCTGAGCGCCAGTGTGCCATTGCGGACAGCCCGGAAATGTCGAAGTCCTTATGCTCTCCAAAGGAACCTTGGGCCGTCTGACTCCGTACTATCGTTTGGGGGGCGGACGCGCGCCCGAGCAGCGGTTTCCCAATCGAGGTTCAATGAAGAACTGGAAGAAGATCGCTCTCATTGCCGGGGGCGTGATCGTATTGCTGGCCATTGTCGGCTTTACCGTCGAACAGAGCCGCAAGGGCGTGGTGACGGTGCAGACCGGGAAAGTTGTTCGCGAAGATTTGACCGCGGTGGTGACCGCCTCGGGTGAAATCAAGCCGAAGCTGCAGGTCAACATCGGCTCCAACGCGTTCGCCAAGATCACCCACTTGTATGTCAAGGAAGGCGATCGGGTGAAGAAGGGGCAGATGCTGGCCCTGCTGGATAATGTTCAGCCGGCAGCGGACGTTTCTGCCAATGACTCGGCCCTGAATGCGGCCCGCACCGACGCAGTTGCCGCGCAGGCAGCCGTCAATACCGCCGCCGCCGATCTGAATTCGGCCGAGGCCGAGTTTGAACATGCCAAGCTCGATTACGATCGCAATAAGGCCTTGTACGACTCTCAACTGATCGCCAAAGCCGACTACGATACCAAGAAGGCGGCATTTGATACGGCTGATGCGCAGTTGAGAATGTCGAAGGCCAAGCTCGCGCAGGCCAGGGCCAACCAGGATTCCGCGCAGGGCCACATCAGCCAAAACGTCGCCAACCTCCGCCGGGTGACCGATGTACTTAGCAAAACCCAGTATGAGGCGCCATTCGATGGCGTCATCACCAATGTCCCGGTGCGCGAAGGCGAAACCGTGGTCCCTGGCATCCAGAACTCACCCGGCAGCACCTTGATGACGATTGCCGACATGTCGGTGATCACCGCCGAGGTGAAAGTTGACGAAACCGACATCGTAAATGTGCAACTGGGACAGCCGGCTGAGGTGACCATCGACGCCATTCCCAAGCAGAAGTTCAAAGGCACGGTCACCGAGATCGGACGCAACGCCGTCATCCGTTCCACGGGTGTCTCGACCGCGCAGACCACGTCCAGCAGCCAGGAAGCCAAGGACTTCAAGGTGGTGGTGGCCTTGCAGGACCCTCCGGTCAACCTTCTGCCCGGATTGTCAGCGACGGCCCGCATCACCACGGCCACGCGTAGCAGTGCGCTGGCCATTCCGATCCAGGCGTTGACCATTCGCCAACGCGCCGACCTGGCGACGGACAATAAGGGCAAGCCCGCGCCGGCTCCGGCTAAAACTGTCGCCGGACAAGATCCCAAAGAAGAGTTGCAGGGCGTGTTTGTTCTCAAGAACAAAAAGGACGCCGTCTTCGTAACTGTAGTTACGGGTATCAGCGGAACCACGGACATCGAAGTGACCAACGGATTAAAAGAAGGCGACGAGATCGTCACCGGAAGTTACAAGGTGCTCCGGACCCTGCGAAACGGCGCCAGCGTGAAGGTTGACAACTCCACGGCCAGCAAGAAGGAAGAGTCCTAAGGACCAGGAGAAACGGGCCGCAGGGCAGGAAGGCGACAGCCGCATCCATGAGCAACCCGAACCAGCTACCCAACGAGGAGAAGAGGATGGCAACGCAATTGGCGGGCCTGGCAGAAGCACAACCCTCGGCGACGCCGGAGCAGTGCATCATCTGTACCGAGAACCTTTGGAAGACGTATGACATGGGATCGGAACAGCAGGTCCACGCGCTGCGCGGAGTCAATGTCCGCATTCAGCCCAACGAGTACGTGGCTATCATGGGTCCCTCGGGCTCGGGCAAGTCAACTTTGATGAACCTCATTGGCTGCCTGGACACGCCCAGCCAGGGCAACTATTGGCTGAATGGACAGTTGGTCAGCGAACTCGACGACGACGAACTGGCGCGCATTCGCAACAAGGAAATCGGCTTCGTGTTCCAGACCTTCAACCTGCTGGCCCGCGCCACCTCGTTGCACAATGTCGAACTCCCGCTGATCTACGCCGGGGTCCCGGCCGAGGAGCGCCTGGAACGAGCCCGCAAGACACTCGCCTCGGTGGGAATGGAAGAGAGAATGAACCACAAGCCCAACGAGCTGTCAGGCGGACAGCGGCAGCGCGTGGCCATTGCCCGCGCCCTGGTCAACAATCCGTCCATCATTCTGGCCGACGAGCCCACCGGCAACCTGGACTCGCAGACCGGCGTGGAAATTATGGCGCTCTTCGACCGCCTGCACGATCAGGGCAACACCATCGTCCTGGTCACCCACGAGCACGATATCGCCGAGTACGCCCATCGCGTCATCCATATTCGCGACGGCCAGGTCTTCAGCGATCAGAAAACGGCAAGAGCGTAGTATTGTCGTTGTAGAGAAGCGAGTCCGCTTGCTTACAGATCATGTCTCGACCATTTAAGAGCTTCTTTGACTTCTGGACTTCGGACGTTAAAGATCACAGGCGCGGCCTCGCGATAACGACGGCCCTTGCGGTGCTGGGATATGCTGGCGCCGCCTACTTCTATGCCGGCCTAGTAGGCTTTAATCCTGTCCTAAATCTTCATCAACTTTTCTTTGTCTGCCCGGTGTGTCCATGTATCACCTCTTTCGGCGATCCAACGGACAAATTCATTGGGAGGACATTCGGACTTGGAACGATGAACGCCATCGCGTTCATCTCAATCGGCTGGCTGCTAATCGCGACTTACAAGGGTGTGAGGCTACTGAAGTCCAAAATGAGCCAGGTATTATCACCAACCCACCCCTAGGACGGTTTCATAGATGGTCGCAGATCATGGCACGGGAGGAGGTTTCGCCTGGCATGGACGGGATTTTGTCGGAATAGGCAGTGAACTCGCGGACCCAGGCCTCAAACTCCTCCCATGTACGCTTCGGCTTCCCTGGTTTGGCAGCCGTCTGGCGCTCGACCCGCTCAACTAAAGCCTCTTCCAGAATCTGTGCTGGCGACTGGCCGGGATGTCGGGCCAAGGCATCGCGCAGGAGTTCCTCGGCGTGCGGGGTAAGGGTGACCTGCATGGGTCGAGTATAGCGAAGCAGCAATCTTTCACTCTGGACCATGCCTCCCGTGTCGGGCGCTTTTTTCTTGCTCCCAAACCGGTGTACCCTTGAACGGGGACGCATACCAGCCATCTGAACCCGAGGGTCGCATGAGGTCGTCATCGTTTCGCCGTTTTGCGCTGTCTGTAGTTTTCTTGTTTGCGGTGGGAAGCGCTGCCCGGGCGCAATTTCCAGTGCCCCTGGGCCACGTGGATCAAGACACCAGGGCCGAGCGAATGCGCGAACTGGTTTCCAAATATTGCCGCCTGGATTATGACGGGGCCCGAATGGCCCCTCAGGGTTGGCCGAAACTTCAGCCCCTGGTGTGGTGGAAGACGAATCCCGACTACACGCAGATGAACGTCATCGCGCGATACACCGTCGAAACTGCCCCGGTGTCCGCTCACGGCAAGTACACCGTTACGGTCCACTATCGGCTTCTGGGACGATTCGAAACCGGCATTGGTTATTCGCGAGAGACTGCGAATTCCAACGAGGACGTGGACTACTTCGTCACTGCCGTCAACGACGAGTGGCGTATTGACGACGCCGAACCGAATTTCCCCCATCCCTCGCGCGCCGCGATGTTGAAGTGGCTCAATGACCAGATCAGCACGACCCAGGACCCAGCGGCGAAAAATGTCTACCAGGATGCGCTGCAGAAATTGCAGGCCCAGTCGGGCTCGCCATTCGCGAAATAGCTTTGCAGCAATAGGCAGCAAAGGCCTCCCGCGCGGGAGGCCTTTCGCATACGTAATGGTGTTCGGCTATTGTGGAGCGCCGACCGTCGCGGGATTTACCTCGGAACCTGCCGTCCGCACTGGCGTAGCCGCCGGTTTCACCGCGAAGAATTGGTGATCATACAGATTGCGATACAGGTGGCCGGCCAACTCCGCTGCCTTAGGACCAAACGTCGGCCGTCCGCCTTCCAGGAAGATGACGGTCACGATCCGCCCATATTGCGTGTTGGCGTAGGAACCAAACCAGCCGAAGCGGGTGCCGTCCTTGGAACAAGTACCGGTCTTGCCCAGCACCGGCTCCTCGATGAAGTTGGTGCGCAGCAGGCGCGCCGTGCCGTACTCCACCGCGCCCGACATGCCGTCAGAGATTTCCGGAATCAGCGGACCGATGTCGAGCTTGCGCTTGACCTTCGGCGTGAAGCTGGTCACTTCCTCGGGCGTGGTGGGATGTTGCAGGTAATACAGCGTGCCGCCGTTGGCAATGGAACTCATCAGCCCCGCCAGTTGCAGCGGGGTCAGAGAAATGCTTTCGCCGAACGAACACATCTTGCCCACGCCGCCCAGCTTTGCATCCAGCTCGGTCTGGGGGAACGTGCCCAGGTGCTCGCCGTCGATCTGCCAGCCCGCAAGTTCGCCCAGTCCGAATTGGTGGGCATAATAGCTCACCCGCTCGAAGCCCAGCTTGCGTCCCACGGCTTCAAAGTAGGCGTTGTTGGACTTTGCCAGCGCCGTGGTCAGGTCCACGCGCCAGTACTTGCCCAGCGGGACTTCCGTGTCCTTGGTGATGACGTTTTCGCTGAGCGCCGCCAGGGCCACCGCGACCTTGATGGTCGAGCAGGGTTGCCCTCCGGCCGACAGCGCCAGCTTCTGATTCACCATCGCCAGGATGCGTCCGCTGTCGGGATCGACCGCTACGATCGTGCCGTTCATATTGCCCAGGGCTTCCAGCGCAGCCGCGCGCACGATAGGATCTTCACCCGCGGTGATGTCGCCTTCCACTTGATTGTCAGCAAACGAGCTGGCCGAGAAGCGCTCGTAATAACGATGCCTCCGGTGGGTAGAAGCAACAACATGCGTGGAACGGTTACGGCTGGCCACGGTCTTGCTGCTGCTCCGCAGGCGGGCCATCTTCTTTTGCGCCGTTGCCGTCTCGGTGATGTGATGGGTCTTGCTGTGGGCCTTGTGAGTGGAGATGGTGGCGCCGGTGGCGTTGGCACAGGTAAATAGCGCCAACAAAGTATTCATCACGACAATGGCGAAACGCTTTAGCATGGACAACTCTGAAGTTCCCGAGATTCGGTAATGTTCCCCACCGGCAAAATTCTTGCTCTCAATTGAGCGCCCGTTCTCCGCCACGAGAGTTTCCATAGTAGGTGTTCCGCGGTCCGGACTCAATCAAAAACTGCTGTCGCTACGGCAAATAATCTATCACCCACGACAACAGATGCCCAGGCCCAGGCGTGAGTTGCGGAACCCGACGAATTAGCACATTCACCAATCGCCCGACCCGCTACCAGTTCCCAATTGATTACTATCATAGTTTCTCCATCGTGCAACCGTAACAAGGCTGGTTCCCCGGCACAATTGTGCAATTTGGGAGCAGGTAAGGATTCGTCCCACTTTGAACAGCGGCCTCCGAGGCGTCGTGTGGCGCTTCAACTCAATGGCGTCGTGCGGCCCTTCAGCTCAATTGATCATTAGCCTAGTGTCTTGGGGTGTCATCCTGAGCGACGAGCGCAAACGGGGCCCCCAGCAAGCACCGGGTTTGTGCTTGCTGGGGTGTTGGAGCGAGGAGTCGAAGGACCCCTATGGCTGCCAACGATCCCAGATTTGTCGCTGTGCCAAGCGGCCACACCGTGATTTCTCGTGGCTATAGGGGTCCTTCGACTCCCCCTCACGACGTTCGGGGTCGCTCAGGATGACAGACAGAAAAGCAGGTACTTACTGGGTGTCGGATGATACCTACTCCGGCTAGCAGGCCGCTTGTCCAATTCCGATAGCTCTTTTCCCACTTCACGAAACTTCGCCCAAAGCTAGGTGTTTCGCATCAGTAACAACCCTGAGAATGGTCGTGTTGAACACGGCTACCCCTCCGAGGCGCAACTCGCCCCTGTCCTTCGGAGGGGATCTTTCTGTGCGGATTCGGCGGCTATTCCTGCCGGCTGGCCGGGGCGTCAGCTCGCGAGCGGATGTACTCGTCCACCGCGCGCTCCAGCGAACCCTGCTCGCGCAGAACGTACTCGATGGCGTCGCGCACCGCGCCCCTGCCGCCTTCGTTGGGCGTCACGTAGTGCGACTCGCGCAGCACTTCCGGGCGCGCGTTCTTCACCGCGATGGCCAGCCCGCACAGCCGCATCACCGGCAGATCGATAACATCGTCGCCAACGTAACAAACCTGCTGCGGCGTCAGGCCTTCCTTCTCGAGAATTTCGTAAAACGCGGACGCCTTGTCCTGCTGCCCCTGATAGACATGCTCGATTTTCAGGTCGCGCGCCCGCAGCGCCACGGTTTCGGAAATGCGCTTGGTGATGATGCCGGTCTTCAGCCCGCCCAAGCGGGCCAGCGAAAATCCTGTGCCGTCGTGGGCGTTGAACCCCTTGGCTTCGAATACGTCCCGGCTGGCGATTCCGAAGCCTCCTTTGTCGGCCATCTTTTCGCGATGGTCGTGGGTCTGCTGACCTGCTCCCGCGCCCGCCGCTGGCAACAAGAAAATCGTGCCGTCGGTCATCACGCCGTCCACGTCGAACAGCATCATCTTGATCTTCTTTGCGCGCTCAGAGGACATAGCGCCATCTTAGCAGCCGCAACAAACCGGGCTCTCGCCCTCAGCTCTCTGGAACGGCATCAGCAGATTTTGGCTGTTGCAAAGAATTTTTTTGGGGCGATGGACGCCGAGCTTACCGCGCTCCGCGTCCGCGTCACGCGCCTCGAAAAGAAACTCGGCATGGCAGCCTGATAGGAAGCCCCGCCTCGCGCGGGGCTTTTTTGTGTGTCACAGGAAGCATCCGTCGTTACCCACCCACCCCGCCGAAAACCTATGGTCTTTCGCGGATTCAAGGTGAAGCTGAAAAATCGTCCTAATTAGTGGCATTCAGTTCGATAGCTATCATCCGTCGCGACTGCCCCATGATTGCCGAAAACTGAACCGATGTCGGGTTTGCTGTCGGCTTACGGGGCAGCCGAAAGGTGAGTTGCAGTAAATTCGGGTACGTACTCATTGCCCACCCTGGCCAGTGCCGCACAAAGAGGCTGTTCCTGTGGGCCTCCCTCTATGACGGACGATGTGCACGGGCGGCAGGACTCTCGGAATACACATTGAGGGCATGGATAAGTCTCTCTCATGAAACTACCCTGATGGCGGGATGATTCAAAAAGGCGAAAAGGACTCTCCTTCCAAATATCTTCAAGGGATCGAATCCTGGCATCTAGATTCAGTCTGCTTCCTTTGTCAACTCTCCGATTGTGGTCATAAGACATACTAGGGCATGGCAAATGGTTCCCATCGTTATCAACATATCCATACACATCCGGCCCACCGCAACCCTGATAATTTGGAGCCACAAATGTAGTTCCAAATCGCGCCTGGAGGTAAGCCGCAAAAAGCGGAGGGATGTAGATACTAATTTGGGTACGGCCTGACCCCGTCCACGCGAGTAACAAAGCCGAGATGCCATCAATGAGACCGCGGTCGTCCAGTGCGAGCAGCCGAGAATTTCGCACTGCAAAATCCTTTAAGGCAAGTAAGGTAACGTTGAGACGTCGGACAGCCAGTTCGTTTGAAAGAGCGACAATCCCATACGGCTCGTCTTTGTTGAGCGCATTGAAGGTATAGTTGATATCGAAAGAGATATCCTCCCTACCCGACATCTCCCTCTTGATCTTATGGTAAGCAGATATTGTTTTCTCGAACATGCCCCGACCACGAATTTTGTCGTGAGCGTCCGCCGAGCTGCCGTCGAGAGAAAACGAGACGTTGCTGAGACTAGGGTGCTCCTTGAGGGCAATGAGATGTTCAGGGAATAACAGATTCGTATTCACCGACAGTGACAAACCCAGCGAATCTGCACATCCGAAAATCTCTTCAAGATCATCCCTGACAAAAAATATCTCGCCGCCTAACAACGTGATCAGCTTCACATGATTCGCCGCGGCATTCCTGAGTATGGCAGAAACGTCCGCAGTCGAAAGACTAGGGCGAGGTGACGCTTGATCGCTGCCGACCGCACAATGTTTGCAGCGCAGATTGCAGCCGCTCGCTGCATACAATACCAGGCTTCGCATCGAACCATCTTCTCAGGGGCGGGAAATTTTGGTTCTGATGATTTCAGCTGCACCCCCATTGCAGCAACCCGCACCAATACCCCAGGCGGGGCTGATTTCCTTAATCCCCGCGAACTTGTTCGAGGCGTTGATGTTGTTAATCAAACTCAAGGCATAGAGTTCAAAATGCGCTGAGGTTGCCTTGTCCTCTGGGTCAAGCCCGTGCGAAGTTACATATTGCTTGGGGTTGGCGATAAACGCGGTGAGATTCTTCACATCGTTAAGAGTTCCTAGAACTTCTTGGGCAGATGCCATCGTGGTATTCCTCCAAAGCGCTGTGTTCGACGGTGTTGTGCGAAGTCGTTTACTCCCCGGATGATCTGCAGGACGGTACCCTTCTACCTGTGCATAGCAGGACACCGAAATTGTCGATCTCATCCGGAAACTGGCACTATATACCCTTTTAGCGATTCCAGCGCACAATTATTTTCTGGCCCCGCCCATGCTAGGAATCAGTCCAGATTATCCAAATGCGAGCCCCTGCTGCTGATCGCGGCCTTCCCATCCAGTTTTGTCAGACACTCCTTCCTGTTTGCAAGAAAGAAGGGTAGGGATATTCCCTACCCTCCAAAGTTTCTCATTCCCTTCAGTTCAGTCTTTCGAGGAACGCGCCCAGTCCGGCCGTCGCCTTGAACTGGGGAATCGGATACAGTTCCTTAAACGCCGAGGTGAAGACGTTCGTGAGGCTCCAGATCGTACGGGGCTGGAATTCCGGGTACTGTGGCTCAAAGTACAGCTCGTGAACGCGCCTGGCCAGGTGACGCGGCACTTCGAGGTCGCCCTCGATGAACGCCCGGCAGATAACGAGCTTCGCAACGCCATCATCTAACTGGCTACTCCGCCAGCCTTCCACTTGCCGGCGCATCGCAATTTCGCTACATCCCGGCTAACAGCGGTACTGTCCTAATTTGCCGTGACTCCTGCATCAGTTTGGCGTCTAAATTGCCCTTGTGTTTACATTTTACATAGGCCATCATTAGGCGGGGATACTGATTATGCAGTGCATTAAGCCAACGCCGAGAACGGCATCCGAAGCGTCAGAAGAAATGCGCGACGGGACACCGCGCTCCAAGAGTGTGTCAGGTGCGCTGTTGGAAATGAGAAAGAACGCTTACCCAGACGGTAAGCGGCCCAGGCAGAAACGAAATAGAGCGAAGGGCCGTTCCGGAAACAAGAGAACCTGAAAATGCGACTGGTTCTAGTCGAGTGGGTAGATTCGTTCGGCTGCTCGGCGAATTGGCAGCCGATGAATTTGGATGAGTCCCCATCACCTGAACCCATCCTGTGTCGTTCTGTCGGCTGGCTTGCCTACGACGGGAAAAAATGCAAAGTCATTGTGCCGCACATTTCTGAAGTTGACCCTACGCAGTCAAAACGCCAAGGCTGCGGGGATATGACAATTCCCACCAGAGCGATCATCAGCATCTCCGCTTTAACAGTACCTCGGAAACGGCGCTCTTATCAGAGCGGTTAGTCGATGTGTTGCGCCGTCAATACGTAGCAACTATCGCCGGAACAGGAAATGGAAATTGGCGAGCCGTATAACGTTGGGACAGTAGCGGGGCTGCCCACGGTTGGCGAGGCCACGCGCACAACATATGTGAACCCTTGTACCCCTGATGCTTTTGCGGAGATCGGCTTGGAAAATCGACCGACAGAAAATCCAACAACAAGGGAAAGACAGATTGCGCCGAGATACTTGAATGGTTTCATATTGAACTGCCTCCGTTTTTGGGGCGATAATTACTCTGTGCTGCCGAAGAAGCCGACGACGTATTACGCGATTGCCTTGGTTCTGGTCGGATTCTGCATCGGTGACTTTGTATTTTCCAGTTACGAGTATAAGGCTTTCGTGGCGGCAATCATTTTCATTTTGGCGATGCTATCGTTGATGATGGGCACGTCAATTGTGCTGATGCGGGACGGGTTCTTGCGTAAGAAGTAAAAGAAAAGCCACGGTGCTAGCCGTGGCCGGGGTGACGTGCTCAAGCGCATATTAGCGCAGGGAGCCGTGTTGTGTCCATCGCATACTTGGACTTTGCCGAAGTAGAGAAGTTCTCGCCACCAGATAAACAAAAGCCTTGGGATCATCGTTTCGATTTTTACAACTTTGTCTGGATTCACTGTTTACATTGTGGGTTCCCGATGCGGGGATTTGAACGCTCGACAGTTTGGCCGCAGACGTTGACTGTGGAGTGCGGGATATGTGGAGCGGAGAATGAGTTTAACAACTCCATTCAGCCTATCGAATATCACTCCGCTGAATGCCAAGGCGGGTGCCTTCCCAAGTGCAGAGCTTACAGGAAAGCGGGAACACTGTAGCGTCTAGTTTTCGGATGGCATCCTTCGACTGTTCAACGTCAAATAAGTAGTGAGGGCGTTCAATTTCGTGCCCGTCGGGGCATTGGAAAACGAGGGTGACGGAGCGCATGTAGGGCGTTTCCTCTCATGAATGTTTACAAACGTGCGGTATCATACTCTCGCAAAGACCAAACCGCGAACGGAATGGCGGTGACTCGTGCTCTGGTTGCGCTGGACGTTTATTGCCTTGAACGTGATCGTCTGCGTGCTCGCGCTATTCGACACAAGTAGAAAATTAAACTTCTATGGCAAACGCGAAATTGCGACCCCAGGAGCTTGGATTTACATTTGGCAGTTGGTCGGTGTCGGCATCGTGATCTGGGGCAGTTTCAGTGCATGGCATTTGATTTGGTGGTTTGTCGTCGGGTTTATCGTGTTCGTTAGGATTGCAAAACTCATGATGCGGATGGGGCACGACCCGCTAAAATAGAAAAGCCTCGGTGTCAGCCGAGGCTAAAGAAATAGACTCTCTTCATTGGGCGAGTCGTCTGGAGGCATTATGCCACAGACGGCCAAAGACTTTAATGTATCTTCGCTTGCGCTGAAACTCGTTCGAGCATTTGTAAGTTCCTTGCAGATTGGAGGGCTTCGAGAGCCGCTTCCCGTATTGGACGGTATGCGGCTCCGGCCCGACGTTTTACTACGGCGCTCCCCCGCATTTCTCGAAGCTCTTGACGTAGTTGCTTCCGAGTTACGCCGTGACGCTCAAGAATCAAACGGAGGGCGGCAATTTCGGTTCTCGAATCCTCTAATGCTGCGAAAAGTAAAAGCAGCGCAAGCTCGGCGGTCTCTTCGGACTTTGGTTTCTCCAATTGGGAAGCTCCAATCTAAAGCAGTGCAGAAAGCGGCCAAATTGAATCAGTTATCCCGGCAGCCATTGCCGGAGTCACGCGCAGCGAGGAATGAACGCGCACGAAATTATAGTGCGCGAAGTGCAAAGCGCAAGCCGCTTTCAGGTTCTCCAGCTTCTTCGAGAAAGCGTTCGTCAAACGGGTAAAACGGCGCATCGCCA